>CAJTUF010000018.1 GCA_910579675.1 uncultured Muribaculaceae bacterium
TATTTGATGAGCCACTGCAGAAATAATCCATATACTTGACGATCTCCTCACGCCTGTTCCCCAGGTCAAACAGGAAGCCACTCAATTGGCTTGCCGCCAATCCCACAGTGCCGAGTTCGGTAGAAAGATAGCTGTCGCGGAAGTCTGACTGCACGTCTCTCATGGGAGACTGATAACGCAACCTGCAATAAGCAAGGGATATGATACGATTGTAATCGTTTGGAAAATCCTTTTTCAGGCGTTCGGTAATAGTGCCCATCTTGTTGGAAATCAGCCACGACAACCCATATTCCTTGACTTGTCCTATCTTGGGTTCGGCCACAGTAGCCTTTTCACCATTCTTAAGTTGCTCCATTTCCTGTTCAAGCTGTCTTTTCTTTGACGGCCTGAAGCCTCCTTCCTCGGTAATCGAACCAAGATACTTTCCCGTAATCTTGCGATTGCGTTTTCTCTCCTTGTCATAAATACAATGACACTCATACAGGCAGTATCTTCCATTGATGCAACGGAGCTCGGTGCCGGGACGGCGGTATTTTGTTGCCCATTCAGGGTGTGGTGATAGACTCTTTGCCATAACTATATATATTACGTGATAACGTAATACAAAGATATAACAAATAATCAATACTACCAAATATATTGGTAAAAAAATCAAGCGGTTGACAGAAGGAATCTGCCAACCGCCCAATGTATGACGTAAATTCAATGAAAGTTATAGTTTAAATTTGGTGGAGAACTGTAATTTTGCCGTTTTAAATTTGGTGGGGTCACAATAATCGCCTATCTTTGTGGGCGTTGACCACAAGCTATCCCTTTATGCCACAAAAAATCTACAAACGCAAGATCTACGACTCAATCCTCAGGTGGAAACAAGAGAGAAACGGCTCGACGGCATTGCTGATAAAAGGCGCCCGACGAGTTGGCAAATCCACTATTGCCAAAGAGTTTGCAAAAAACGAATACAAATCGTTCATATCAATTGATTTTGCCAAAGCCTCTGATGCAGTCAAAGGTCTGTTTGACAATATTGACAACATGGATTACCTGTTTCTGCAGTTGCAGGCTCTCTACCATGTCACCCTCCATGAACGTAATTCGGTGCTGATATTTGATGAAATTCAATTATGCCCTAAAGCTCGCCAAGCCATAAAATATCTTGTCGAAGATGGCCGATACGATTATATAGAGACAGGCTCGTTGCTCTCCATACGCAAAAATAACGAGGGGATCCTGATTCCGAGCGAGGAGACCCGCATTACCATGTATCCTCTGGACTATGAAGAATTTCTGATGGCGATAGGAGAGACAAACACCATCAATCTCATCAAATACTCCTACGACAATCTCAAGCCTTTGGGCGATGCGGTCAATCGGGAGATGATGCGTCTGTTCAGGCTATATATGCTTGTAGGGGGGATGCCACAAGCTGTCAACACCTATCTCGACACCAATAATCTGGCTACCACTGATGCTGTTAAACGTGAGATAATCGAATTATATCTCGACGATCTACGCAAGATAGATTCTACCGGCAAAGCTTCGCGCCTGTTTGAATCGATTCCCGGACAACTGGCCACAAGTAAATTGAGGTTTGAACCGTGGAGTGTGCTACAAAACGTAACCGCTGAAAAACTTGATGACATATGGACTGATCTTGAAGACTCTTTGACAGTCAACTTTGCATATCGCACCACCGACCCCAATGTGGGGCTCGGCTTGCATCGCGACAATAATAGCTTTAGAATTTATATGTGCGACACGGGACTATTCGTCACCCTGGCATTCTGGGATAAGGAGGTGGCCGAAAACACATTGTATCAGAAGCTATTGTCCGACAAGCTTTCAGCCGACCTCGGGTATGTGTATGAAAATGTAGTGGCTCAGATGCTGCGGGCGGCCGGCCATAAGCTTTACTACTACACATTTCCGGCCGATAAGGAGCGTAAAAAGTATTACGAAATAGACTTCCTTACGGTTTCCGGAAATAAGATCAATCCTATCGAAGTAAAATCTTCCGGCTACAAAGTCCATAGGTCAATAGATGTGTTCGGCGAGCGGTATCCAGCCCGCATCGGACAATCATACATGATCTATACCAAAGATTTGAGAAAAGATGGCACTATGATTTATATTCCGGCCTATATGACCCAATATCTATAATCATCATCTGTGGGGATGTGCGGCGGCGGGGAGCTCACTCCACGAGTGAGGCAAACAGGCGGTCGAAGGTCGAGTCGAGATCGTCGGTGGTGAGGCCGGGATGAGGGCTCGAGGTGCATATGCAAGCGCTCTTGGCCGCTGTGATCCAGCGGAAACGTTCCTCGGCCGGGAGGTCGGCAAAGGGGCCCGACGACACCCGCTGCGACGCCACGCGCCGCAGGCCGTCGAGCTGAAGCTCTATCTCGTCGGGGGTGTGGATGGCCTTGACTGCAAGCAGGCGCGAGGGGACAATCGATGTGGCCATGCGGATCCAGCGGCGACGCTTGCACATCATCACCAGCCCTATGTTGACAAACTCCCCTCTCTCCCTGTCGGGGAGATAGCGCACGAGCGCGTATTCATACAGATTGCTTCCTGACATCGATGGCATGGTTTAGGAATATTCGGGAATTTTCGAGCCGGGTGGTGAGAAATCGCAGATAGGCGGCGCGGAGCCCCCCGGGAGTGTCGGGAGCTCCCTCCCACTGCAGCCAGTCGTCGGGAATAAGGTCGACTATCGACGCGAGCACTCCGGGAGTGAGACGTGCATGGGCCCTCTCATCGGCACCCTCCAGATCAGTGGCCCGCCCTATGAGCACATGATCCTTGACATATGGAAACGGCGACAGCGCCGCCTTGTCGGGATCGCTCCAAGCGTGGTGGAAATAGAGCGATGCTCCGTGGTCTATGAGCCATGTCTCGTGGTTCCACACCAGCATATTCGTATTGCGGGCCGTGCGGTCGATATTGGTGAGAAATGCGTCGAGCCACACTATGTCCGACGCTTCGCGGGCCCCGATCGTGTTGGCATAGGCATCATAAGTCATGGCGCCCCGCAGGAAGTGGAGGCCGAGGTTGAGGCCACGGCTCCACCGCAGAAGATCCTGGATCTCCTCGTCGGCCTCGGTGCGCCCGAAATCGTCGCTCAGATCGAGCATCACCAGCTCAGGCACCCTCAGACCGAGAGCGCGGGCCACCTCGCCCCCTATCAGCTCGGCAATGAGCGCCTTGGTGCCATGGCCTGCGCCACGGTACTTCACTACATATCTGAAGCCGTCGTCGGCTTCCATCAGGCCCGGGAGCGATCCCCCCTCGCGCAGAGGAGCTATATACCGGAGGGCCTCCTGTGTCCGCAGTTCCATAGTAGCATTGTGTTATTTACATTGATTATCGGCAGTTGGAATGATGAGCTTACAGCGCCCCCCACACCTCCAAAAAGGCGATTCTCCACTTCCATTCAAGCCTGTATGATGCTCTAATGGAGAAGGGGAGAATCGCTTGCAGGTATATCACGGGCATGACAGCCCATGACTGGCGGGATTACTTTCTGGCGTCGAGGTAGTCGCGGCCTGCGGCTCCCATCATGTAGTCGGTCACGATCTTACGGAGGGTGCCCTGCTCGTCGTCGCAGGTATATTCCCAGTACATTGCGCCGAGGATATCATTGTCGAGGATATAGCGGCACTTGATGTCGATGGCGGTGGAGTCGTTGTAGCCAAGCACGAGTTCGCCGGCTGCATTCTCTATATAGGGAGCCTGGGCGAGCGAGTCCCATACCACCTTGCAGCCCTCGCGCACTTCAAGATCCTTGTAGTCCATATAGTCGGGATACTCCTTGAAGCCGCGGCCATAGAACGGGAGGCCGAGGGTGAGCTTTTCCTTGGGGATACCGGCGGCAAGATGGGCTTTGAGGGCCTGGTCGGCGGTGAGCTTGGTGTGCTCCGACTCATAGAGGGGCGACTGATGGAAGGGCACGGTGCCTATGTCATACGACATGATGTTGATAAAGTCGACATAAGGCAGGATGGCGGGGAAATCGTAATATTCGGCGCTGCCCGGAGTGGCGAGGGTGAGCGACTTGTCGGGGCCTATCTGGCCGCGGATGTCGCGCATCAGCTTGGTATAGTTGTTGGTGTCGTCGGGCGACGATGAGATTCCGGCGCTTGAGCTGGTAGGGTATTCCCAGTCGATGTCAACGCCGTCGAGATTAAACTCGTCGATCACCCTCTTGCAGTCGGCGGCAAAAGCGGCGCGGTTGAGCGAGTCGGCTGCCATCTCGCTGAAGCGTCCGCTGCCCCATCCTCCCACCGAGAGGATCACCTTGAGGTCGGGATTCTGCTCCTTGAGGGCCGAGATCTTGTGGAGGCGGTCGGGATTGTCAACGCGGATGCCGTTGAAGGTGTTGTTGACATGGCCGAAGGCATAGTTGATATGGGTCATGGCGTGCGGATCGGGCATCACATCGCTTCCGGCTGTGACATAGGCTATCACATAACGGGGTGATGCAACTGAGTCGGCGCTCTCAACGGCGGCGGCATTGTCGGCGCTCTTGGTGCCGCAGGCGGCAGGTACCAGCGCCACGGCAAGCAGAGAAGCCGCGGCGGCTGCCATCATAGTAAATTTCTTCATTACAATGAGGTTTTGATTCAAAGATATTATAATCTGCAAATATAATACATCTTTGGCAAATGCCCGCCACCCGACCTGTGATTTTTTTTCGCAGTGCGAGTGGCGGCATAATATATATATCAGCGTGCCGAGGGGCCGGGACCTGAGGCGCCTCTGCGCAGGATGTTGTAGATCGACGAGGCGCGGGTGGCGAGCTTGTGCTGGAGCACCGGGGCCTCGGCGGGAGCCACCATGCGAAGGTCGGCATAGCGGTCTTCGCCGTTGATAAAGGGTATTATCTTGCCGTCGGGCTGGGGCGAGTCGAGGGTGAGCGGGTCGAGTCCCTTTGCGCGACGACGCGGATCGTAGCGGTAGATGGGCCAGTAGCCCGACAGGGTGGCCTCGCGCTCCTCGACTATTGAATGGCTCATGCCGGCGCGGATGCCGTGGTTGATGCAAGGGCAGTAGGCTATCACTATCGAGGGGCCGGGATAAGATTCGGCCTCGGCGAGGGCGTCGATGGCCTGCTGCGGGTTGCCGCCGAGCGATATCTGGGCCACATACACATTGCCGTAGGTCATCATCATGCGTCCGAGATCCTTGCGGAAGGTGCGCTTGCCCGCCGCCGCATACTTCATCACGGCCCCCATGGGTGTGGCTTTGGAGGTCTGGCCACCGGTGTTGGAGTAACATTCGGTGTCCATCACGAGGATATTGATGTCGATGTTCTGTGCCAGCACATGGTCGAGCCCCGCAAAACCTATGTCGTAGGCCCATCCGTCGCCTCCGATGGCCCACACGCTCTTCTTGCCCAAAAGGTCGGCGCGGGCGGCTATGGAGTCGGCTGCGGCCAGCGGCGATGCCTTGAGCGCCCTCAGGAGAGCCGCGCCGGCTGCGGCCGATCCGTCGGCCGAGGCAAAGGCGTCGATCCACCCCGAGAGGGCAGACCGGAGCGACTGGGGGGTGTCGGGAGCGGCAAGGAGAGCTTTGGCATCGTCAAGCAGAGCCTCGCGGCGATGATCGATGGCCGACGCTATGCCGAAGCCATATTCGGCATTATCCTCAAAGAGGGAGTTGCCCCACGCGGGGCCGTGGCCGCTGCTGTCGGTGCAATAGGCGTTGGAGGGGAAGTCGGCGCCCCATATCGACGAGCAGCCGGTGGCATTGGCTATGATCAGGCGGGGGCCGAAGAGCTGGGTGAGCAGTTTGACATAGGGTGTCTCGCCGCAGCCGCCACAAGCTCCCGAAAACTGGAGCAACGGTGTGCGGAACTGTGAGCCTACCACGGTGGTTGCCGCCGGGAGTCCCTGCTTTTCCGTCACCTTGGTGGCGCAATACTCCATCAGCTCCTCCTGCAGCGGGATCTCTCCGGAAAGAGGCACCATGGTCAGGGCATGGCCCGGACAGACGGTGGCACACGACCCACACCCGACGCAATCGAGCGGATAGACCTGGATGCGGAAGCGTAGATCCGCACCCACATGGGCAGCCCGAGTGGCAAGCTCTGCCGGGGCGCCGGCCACCTCGGACTGAGTGAGCAGATATGGGCGTATGGCGGCGTGGGAGCATGAAAGCGAACACTCCGTACACTCCACACACTTGTCGGGATCCCACTGCGGCACCATCACCGCTATCCCCCTTTTCTCGTAGGCTGTGGTGCCGGGGGGCATGATGCCGTCGGGCGAGAGTGCGCTCACTGGCAGGCGGTTGCCCTCACGACGCAGACATGGCCGCGCCACCTTCCGCACAAATTCGGGCAGATCGGAGCCCACAGCATCAATCCCGCAGGCGCCATCGGCAGCCGAAGCCCATGCGGGATCCACCGCCACCTCAACCACGGCTCCGGCTGCGGCATCGATGGCGGCGTTGTTGTCGGCCACAACCCGACCGCCTTCATGGAGATAGGCGGCACTCACCTGCTCTTTGAGAGCGGCTATCGCTTTGTCGTAAGGTATGATGCCCGAGAGCTTGAAAAACACAGCCTCCATCACCATATTGATCCTTACCCCGAGATTGTTGGCGCGGGCTATCGCACCGGCATCAACCACATACATGCGCGCTTTGCGCGACGCCAAAGCCCGCTTGAGTCGCGATGGAAGTGAGCGGGCGGCTTCATCGGGCTTCAGAGGGGTGTTGAGCACAAACACTCCCCCCTCCTTCAGATTATCGACCAGATCAAACCGCTTCACATAAATATCTTTGTTACACCCCACATAGTCGGCTTCCTCGATGGAGTATGCCGCCTCAACGGGATGGGGAGCCACCCGGAGCTGCGACACGGTGTAGCCATCGCTCTTCTTGGCCGAATACTCGAAATAAGCCTGGGCCCACAGCGGAGCCTCAGCGGTGAGCACCTTGGCGGCCTGACGCGTAGCGCCGACAGTGCCGTCCGATCCCATGCCGTAGAATACCGCCTGATACACGTCGCCCGGCACTACCGACTGCGGAGCCGCGCCTACGCTGAGCGACAGATGGGTCACATCGTCGTCGATGCCCACAGAGAAGCGTCGCTTGCCGTCGGCGCGTGCCGCCTCGTCAAACACAGCTATCGCCATAGCCGGGTCAAACTCTTTGCTCGACAAGCCGTAGCGGCCTCCGATCACACGTATGGCCCGCCCCGACTCCTGCACCGCTCCGAGCACATTGAGTAGCAGAGGCTCCCCCAGCGAGCCCGGCTCCTTGGTGCGGTCGAGCACCGCTATAGCCTTGACCGACTGCGGTATCGCCGCCAGCAGATCGGCAGCGCTGAAGGGGTTGAACAGATGTACCGACACCACTCCCACCTTGCGGCCGCCGCGGGCCAGTGAGTCGACAGCCGCCTCGACCACCTTGGCCGACGAGCCCATAGTCACTATCACCTCTTCGGCCGAGCTGTCGCCATAATAATCGAAGAGATGATAACTCCTGCCCGTGAGCTGACCGACGCGCTCCATCTGCCTGGCCACAATAGCCGGAAAGGCATCATAGTAGCGGTTGGCAGCCTCACGCGCCTGAAAATACACATCGCCGTTCTGGGCCGAGCCGCGCAGATCGGGGTGGCACGGATTCATGCCCCGGCGTCGGAACGCCTCTACCTTGTCGCGGTCGACGAGCGATGCTATATCGTCGTAGGATATCACGTCGATAGTGCTCATCTCGTTACTCGTGCGCCAACCATCCATGAAATGGAGCACCGGCACCGAGCCGTCGATAGCCGCCAGATGAGCCACAAGAGCCATATCCATCGCCTCCTGCACCGAGGCCGAAGCCAGAATAGCAAAACCGGTGGCGCGGCAAGCCATCACATCCTGATGGTCGCCAAAAATACTAAGCGCATGGGTGGCGATAGAGCGCGACCCCACATGAAACACCCCCGGAAGCAGCTCACCCGCTATCTTATACATATTGGGGATCATGAGCAGCAGCCCCTGCGACGCCGTGAAAGTAGTGGCAAGGGCACCCGCCGCCAAAGCGCCGTGGGTGGCGCCAGCCGCTCCGAGCTCGCTTTCCATCTCCTTGATCTCCATAGCCGAGCCAAACACGTTGCGGCGCCCGGCGAGAGCCCACTTGTCGGCAGTCTCGCCCATTGAAGCCACAGGAGTAATGGGATAGATGGTGGCAATATCGCTCAGCGCATATGCTACATGGGTGGCCGCCGTGCAGCCGTCCATAATCTGTTTCATAATAATATATGGTAAGTGTGTGTGTATGTATGATGTGAGTGAGAGTGCATCCGGGCAGACAACCGCCGATACATGTATATATATAATGCTCATCCACCCCCGAAAGTTGCCCCGCCACCACTATGGTGTGTTTTTGATTGGACGAAGGGTGAATGCAGAGAGGGTAAACACTATTTTAGGTATCATTTTGCAGTTTTTAGGCGGTTGGACTTTGTTTTTGTTTAAAAAAGTCTTAGCTTTGTAAATATTTCTAAAAATAGGTCGGCCGAATTACTTGTAGCCGGCGCCATTACCTTGAACAATAACTATCTATTACCTTAAATATCTCCATGAGAAAAAAGTACATCACAGCTTTAGCTGCATCGGCCGTCTTAGCAATGGCGGCACCGACGGCAGCCCAAGCCGCTGAGGGAGGTGGGAGCTACGCTGCCGCAGCTCCACAGGCCCAGCAGACAAATGCCGGTACATGTACCGGTACCGTTACCGACAACGACGGCGAGCCGCTCCCCGGTGCCACTGTCAGAGTCGAGGGCACTTCAATCGCCGCTTCGACCAATATCGACGGCCAGTTCAACCTCAAGGGCGTGAAACAGGGCGCAAAGCTCATCGTGTCGTATGTAGGTTATGACCAGACCACAGTGGTGTGGAACGGCGGTGCCATCGAGATCGTGATGTCGGCCAACTCCAACGCCCTCGACGAAGTGGTGGTGGTGGGCTACGGCGTCCAGAAGAAAGTCAATCTCACCGGCGCCGTGTCGCAGGTCAAGGGCGAGGATATCGCCAAGCGTCCCGTGGGCGACGCCGCCCAGATGCTCCAAGGCGTGATTCCCGGCCTCACCGTGAGCAACAACAATGCAGGCCGTCCCGGCGGTAGCGCCACTCTCCAGCTCCGCGGTCAGGGCAACCTCTCGGGCACAGGCACCCCCTACGTGCTCGTCGACGGTATCGAGATGAGCCTTTCCGAAGTCAACCCCACCGATATCGAGAGCATCTCAGTGCTTAAAGATGCCGGTGCTTCGGCCATCTACGGCGCCCGCGCCGCCTATGGTGTGATACTCGTCACCACCAAGCGCGGTCAGGAGGGCAACATGCGCATCAGCTACAACGGCTCTGTGGGCTGGAACTCCCCCACCAAGCTCCCCGATATGCTCGACGGCTATGAATTTGCCAAATATTGGAACCACGCCTGCTCCAATGCCGGTGTGACCCGCTTCTACTCCGACGAGAAGCTCGAGCTGCTCCGCCAGTTCCGCGACAACCCTTCGAGCGTGGATCCCTGGCAGGAACTCTCCCCCAACGCCAACATGAACCCCGCCTTTGAAAACTCCGAGTCGGGCATAGGCAACACCGACTATTTCGACCTCCACTACAAGGATTGGGCGTTTAAGCAAAACCACAACGTCAGCGCGAGCGGCGGCGGCAAGAGAGCACAGTACTACGTGTCGCTCGGATACTATGGCGAAGATGGCATCCTGCGCTATGCCGACATGAAATATGACCGCTACAACTTTGCATCGACCATATCGTCGCAGCTCACCTCATGGCTCCGCATCCACGCCAACGCCAAGCTGATGCACTCCGACAACCGCACCCCCTTCGGCGACGGCGGCCTCAGCGAAGGTTTCTATCACTCGCTCGCACGTTTCCGCCCCACGGTCCACTATCTCGACCCCAACGGTCACTTCACCGAGCTCACCATGATTCCCTATCTCCAGAGCGGCACCAAGACCGAGACCAAGCTCGACCGCTCCAATGTGACCTTCGGAGTAGAGGTGGAGCCGGTAAAGAACTGGAAGATTTTTGCCGACTACACCTACCGTCATCTCCAGCGCCAGTATTCGGCTACCATGGTGGCCCCCGACATCTACGGCGCCGACGGTGAGACAACCACCAAGGGCGTGCGCTCTGAGCTCGGCATCCAGCGCGACGGACGCTACACCCGGCAGGAAGCCACTACCCGCTACCAGAACTTCAACGCCTACACCAACTACATGATAACCCTCGCCGACGTGCACAACTTTGCCGTCATGGCAGGCTATCAGTCGGAAGAGAACCGCTACTCATATCTCTCCAACTATGTCACAGGCCTCTACTCGTCGACCAACCCCGGCCTCAACCTCGGTTCGAGCGACGTGACAGCCGTCGACACCCGCAACAGCTGGAGCACCCGCGGCTTCTACGGACGTATCAACTACGACTTCGATGCCCGCTACCTTCTCGAAGTCAACATGCGCTACGACGGCACATCGCGCTTTGCCAAAAACAACCGCTGGGGCTTCTTCCCATCGGTGTCGGTAGGCTGGAACATCGCACGCGAGAAATTCATGGAGTCGCTCCAACCCACCCTCAACCTGCTCAAGCTACGTCTATCCTACGGTAAGCTCGGCAACCAGGCAGGAGCCGGTCTCTACACCTTCGCCTCCACAATGGGCGTGACAGCCAAGGGCAACTACATCTTTGCCGACGGCCGCCACGGCTACATCAACGCTCCCGGCGTGATCGACCCCTCTGTGACATGGGAAAAGGTTGAAAGCAAAAACATAGGCGTCGACTTCGGTCTCTTCAACAATGCCCTCACCGGTACCTTCGAGATATTCCAGCGCGACACCAAGGATATGCTCGGCCCCGGCTACGACTTCCCCGACTTCTTCGGTGCATCTGCTCCCCAGTCAAACAATGCCAACATGCGCAACCGCGGTTGGGAGCTCACCATCAACTGGAACGGACGCATAGGCCGCGACATCACCTACAGCATCGGAGGCCAGGTGGCCGACGCTACCGCCAAGGTGACAAAATATGAAAACCCCACATTCACCAACCCCATCGGCAACTGGTATGAGGGTCGCGACGTGGGTCAGATCTGGGGCCTCAAATCGAGCGGCATCATCCAGACTCAGGAGCAGGCCGACGAGTACAACAAGCTCAATCTCAAATATCTCAACGGCGGTGTGTGGACCCCCGGCGACGTGATGTATGAAGACCTCAACGGCGACGGCAAGATCGACCGCGGCTCTAACGTCCTCGGCGATATGGGCGACTACACCGTGATCGGCAACACCACTCCCCGCTACCAGTACAGCATCAACGGTTTGATCAGCTGGAAAGGCCTGTCGCTCAGCATGATGTTCCAGGGCGTAGGCAAGCGCGACTGGGCGCCCGGCACCCAGCCCTACTTCTGGGGATGGGGATCGTATGCCCAGGCTACCCTCTTCACCGACCACCTCGACTACTGGACCGAAGACAACCGCGACGCCTACTATCCCAAACCCTACCTCCACACCGCAGGCGGTATCGGCACCTATCAGAACCGCAACATGCAGACCTCGTCCCGCTACATCCAGAATGCAGCATATCTCCGTCTGAAAAACATCACCATCAGCTACGAGCTTCCCAAAAACATCATAAGCCGCATCGGCCTCCAGAAGATTCAGGTATTTGCCACCGGCGAAAACCTGCTCACCTGGACCAAGCTCGCCAAGATGTATGATCCCGAAGGCGTGTTCACCGGTGCCTCCTATGGCGGCGAAGCCGGCAAAAACTACCCCATGAACAAGGTCATCTCTCTCGGCCTCAATGTCACCCTCTGATCTCTTTTCCTCCCACTCCATTACCAGACTTTTCTACCAATGAAGAAATATATAATCTGCCTCGCGCTCGGAATGGCTCTCACTTCGTGCTACGACCTCGACCGCGAACCTGAAGGAGTCCTCTCTTCATCGAGTCCCTTCACCACCACCGGCGAGATGAGCAGCTATCTCGACCAGTTTTACCAGAGCGCGGTGCGCACCCAGGACCTCCAGGCCGGAGGCGGCTCCGGAATAGCCGGAGGCGACTGCAACAGCGACAACATGGCCTCACCGTCGGTCAACCAGCGCATCGCCGGACGCTCGTCAGTGTCGAGCGCTTCGTCGCTCGGCAACTACTCCTACATACGCCGCGTCAACTTCTTCCTTCAGAATCTCGACAACTGTACCCAGAAGGGCACCGCCGACTATAATCAGGCCGTAGGCGAGGGCTACTACTTCCGCGCCTGGTACTACTACAGCCTCCTCATCAACTACGGCCCCGTGGCTTGGGTGGAGACCCCCCTCGACCCCGACATGGAGCAGATGAAGCTGCCCCGCGAAAACCGCACCGTGATCGCCGACCATATCCTGGCCGATCTCGACATGGCCATCTCGCTCCTTGGCGAGCGCAACAACAGCTCGTCGATGAGAGTGCACCGCGATGTGGCCCGCGCCCTCAAGAGCGAAGTGGCCCTCTTTGAAGGCACTTGGGAGAAATACCACAAAGCCAAAAACGACCCCTTCTTCGACCCCACCGTCACCGACGCCAAGATCAACGACTACTTCACTCAGGCCGCTGCCGCTGCAAAGCAGGTCATGGATCGCGGTGTGTGGCGCATCTACTCCACCGGCAACACCAACAACGACTACCGCGTGATTTTCCAGACCACCGATCTGGGCAGCAACCCCGAGGTGCTCTGGTATAAGAAATATGATGGCGACGAGATAGGCAACAATGTTGACCGCTATCTCAACCAGGGCGGTGGTAGCCTTGGCGTGACCGCCTCGCTTGTCGACGACTATCTCACCATCGACGGCCGTCCGTTTACCGGCGCCGAGAAGCTCGAAGCCAAGAAGGTGTGGGGTCAGGAGCTCCTCCCCACCGTCCGCGACCCCCGGCTGGCTCAGACCGTAGCCACTCCCGGACAGGTGATGCGCCCCGACACCGATCCCTACACCATCCCGCCGCTGATCGGAACCTCGGCCTACAACAACAACATCTCCGGCTACTCGCTGCTCAAGCATGTGCAGATCGACTACACCGGAAGCCTCGACGCCGAATATAAGGGCGCCACCCCCGCCATCCAGTTCCGATATGCCGACGTGCTCCTCAACTATGCCGAAGCACTCGCCGAGCTCAACGGAGCCGCAAATGCTCAGACCATTGTCGAAGCCCTCCATCCCCTGCGAGCCCGTGTGGGAATGCCCGACGTCGACTTCGACCGCGAGTTCAACTCCGACCCCGCCTATCCCTTCGCCCACCTCGACAAGTATATCCAGGCTGTGCGACGCGAGCGCCGCATCGAAAAAGCTTGCGAGGGCCGTCGATTCGAGGATATCCTCCGCTGGGCAGCCGCCGAAGAGATCTTCGTGGGCAAATGGCATCAGGGAGCACTCTTCACCGGCAGCTCGCTCGAAAACGAGCCCGCATATGCCACCCTCAAGTACGACCAGCCTTCGGGCAACACCATCTTCCTCTCGGGCAACCCCGGAGATCCCTACCGCTACATTATCCCCACCAACCCCTCGGGCTACGAGACCGGATGGCAGTTTAATCCCCAGCGCGACTATCTCCTCCCGCTTCAGGAACGCATGATCTCACTCACCGAAGGACTCTGGACACAGAATCCCGGTTGGTAAACCAATCCCATAGGGCTCAGACCCTCATCACACCCCTCGGCGGCGGCCGGCATCAGCAACTGCGATGCCGGCCGCTGCCCCTTTTATCCCCCGCAATTCCGCCCCGCAATTCCGCCGCAAATCGCTGAAAAATTTGAGCATTTGAGAAAAAAATCATATCTTTGCAGCGTAATTGGTGGCCACCTTTTACAAGACATGTTAACGATAGAAGCGTCTATGCTTATCTTGTAGTTGGAAATCTGGAAAATTTCAAAAATATACAAGGATTGGCATGGTAGTTTCCACGCTATATAGCGTGGTCTACTTTACCACATCTGTATATTGGGTATTCCAGAACCTCCAACTAAGGCGTGGCATAGCAGTCCACGCTTTCTTTATGTAAAAGCTTATTTTGGACTGGATAAGCCCCAATCAAATGAACAACAAGTTATTACATACATGGCTACTCGTCGTGATGGCCTTGATAATGTCGGTTTCATTGAGCGCTTGCGGTGATGATGAAGATGAACCCGCCAACAACTCTACCGAAGCCATATCCGGCACTTACATCGGCGATTTCAATATGATCGGACTCACAGACGATAATGCCGAGCGCGCCTATGTGGAGTTAACTCGCAAATCCTCCTCGTCTGTAAGTTGCAAAATCGAATCTGAAGGCTGGAAGGTCGACATGGATCCTGTCAATCTATCCGTTACTTTCAGCGGCGAGACTGTGATCCTCAGAAGCGAGACATCAAAAGCCATATCCGGACAGATTATCAATGGCCATCTGCAACTGACCTACGAAACCAGCCAAAGTCGCGTGTTCCAGTTTATCGGAACCAAAGACTGATTGCTACATCCGAATTCTGATCCTCAGAGTGAGCCGGATATCCGACTCACTCCTCACACCCCTCGGCGGCGGCCGGCATCAGCAACTGCGATGCCGGCCGCTGCCCCTTTTATCCCCAGCAATTCCGAGCGTGATTTAGCGAAATATTTGCTAATATCGAAACAATTGCATAACTTTGCAGAGTTTTTTCACGCGGGCGATGAGGCCCATAGCGGCCCGGCCTGCCGGAACACGGCTCCGGCCCGATGCCACATCGACCTTGACGCGACAAACCACGCAACACCTTTTCATAGCACTATCAGCTACTTACCCCGCCTATAATGGGAAAATTCACAGAATTCAAGCTCCAGCTCAAGAGCATGCCGGAAGGAGAGCATGAATATGCCTACCATCTCGGCAAGGAGTTTTTTGTCAACATGGAAAACGATGAGATCCACGACGCCGACATCGACGTGAAGCTCATCGCCACCCGTCGTGGCGACCCCTTCGAGCTCAATTTTCACTTTACGGGCACCCTCACCCTCCTCTGCACCCGTTGTCTCGACGATCTGGTATTTCCGGTCGACACCACCTATCACATGACGGTGGAATATGGCGACTCCTACCGCGACGAGAGCGACGACCTGCTCATCATCCCCGACAGCGACGCCACCCTCAACGTGGCCTTCATGATCTACGACACCATCGTGCTCTCGATCCCGATGAAGCATGTCCACCCGCTGGGCAAATGCAACAGGCAGATGAGCGCCCTGCTCCGCAAGCACCGCGGACGCCACGGCGACGGCGAGGATGCCGACCTCGAAGACGAGCTCATGGACGGCATCGACGACGCCGACAGCGGAGCCGACTCTTCAGGACCCATCGACTCGCGATGGGACGCCCTCAGAGGCCTCGGCTCTGGCAGCCCCGACTGATCTCCCCTAAGAAACAATCATAAAAACAATATCAACAACTAAATACCGCAATGGCACATCCCAAACGCAAACAATCCAAGACCCGCACCGCGAAGCGCCGCACCCACGATAAGGCTGTAGCCCCCACCATCGCCCTTTGCCCCAACTGCGGCGCATGGCACATCTACCACACCGTGTGTGGCGAATGTGGCTACTACCGCGGCAAGCAGGCCATCGTGATGAGCGACGAAGCCGCCCAGTGATCCCATTCACCGTCACGGCCCATTACCCCAACGATCGCTAAACAGCAGCAGCTCTCCTCCTCACCCGCGCCCCGCAGGAGCGCGGGCGGGAGGCCGCTTCATATCCGCTCCCGGGCCCGGCTGCCTCTCCGGCAGGCCGGTTCCCGACAGCAGGCGGCATCCCGTTTTACTGTTTATTCAATCCTCACCCCCATATAATCAAACTACCGCAAGCCATCATGCTCCACGCCCGCATCTCAGGCATTGCCTCCTACCTCCCCGACGACATACTCGACAATGAGATGCTCTCGAAGATGGTAGACACCAACGACGAGTGGATCACCACCCGCGTAGGCATCAAGACACGCCACATCCTCCGTCAGGAGGAGGCCGGTTCGTCATTTCTCGGCTCCAAAGCCGTCGACAAGCTCCTTGAATCGACCGGCACAAAGCCCGAAGAGATCGACCTGATCATCTGCGCCACCTCCAACCCCGACTACCGATTCCCCTCCACCGCCTCCGTCATAGCCTACAAGAGCGGCCTCAAAAACTGCTATGGCTACGACATCCAGGCTGCTTGCGCCGGATTTATCGTCGCCCTTCAGGACGCTTCGGCCTACATCCGCGCCGGCTACAACAAGAAGGTCATTGTGGTATGTGCCGAGATGATGAGCTCCATGGTCAACTACAGCGACCGCACCACCTGCCCCCTATTCGGCGACGGTGCCGCCGCAGTGCTTGTGGAGCCCACCGAGAAGGAGACCGGCGTGATCGACACCGTGCTCCACATCGACGGCATTGGCCGCGACCACCTCGTGATGAAGGCCGGAGGCTCGTTCAAGCCCACAACCCACGCCACTGTCGACGCCGGTGAAAACTACCTCTTCCAGGACGGTAAGTTTGTCTACAAGCACGCCGTTACCGACATGTACACCTCGACCCTCGACATCTGCCGTCGCAACGGCCTGACCATGGAGAGTGTCGACTGGCTCGTGCCCCATCAGGCCAATCTCCGCATCATCGAGGCTGTGAGCAGCCGCGCCGGAATCGACCCCGCCAAAGTGCTTGTCAACATCGAGCACACCGGCAACACATCGGCCGCCTCAATACCCATATGCCTCGACGAGTTCAAAGACAAGCTCAAGCCCGGCGACAAGATCGTGCTCACCGCCTTCGGTGCCGGTTTCACATGGGGCGCTATGTATCTCATCTGGGACCTCTGATTCCTGTCCGGGAAAAAATATTGACGGAAATAGCATCCTTAGCGGTGCTATTTTTGTTTATATACACAGACGGGCCCCTCTCCATATACCCGGCCCATACTCATAACCATTTTTCCAAACATCTTTTTTCCTATGCATAAATCAGGATTTGTCAATATAGTAGGCAACCCCAATGTGGGCAAGTCAACTCTTATGAACGACCTCGTGGGTGAGCGCGTGAGCATCATCACCTCAAAAGCCCAGACCACCCGCCACCGCATCATGGGCATAGTCAACACTCCCGAATACCAGATAGTGTTTTCGGATACCCCCGGCGTGCTCACCCCCAAATATAAACTCCAGGAGTCGATGCTCAACTTCTCCGAAGGCGCCCTCACCGATGCCGACATCCTGCTCTATGTCACCGACGTGGTGGAAGATCCCACCAAAAACGCCGACTATCTCGCCAAGGTGGCCAAGGAAACAGTGCCTGTGCTGCTGGTCATCAACAAGATCGACCTTGTCAAGGAGCAGGCCGACCTCGAAGCCATCGTCGACCGATGGAAAGAGATCCTGCCAAACGCCGAGGTATTCCCCACTTCGGCCAAGGAACACTTCAATGTCACCAACCTCATGGCCCGCATCGTGGAGCTCCTGCCCGAACACGCCCCCTACTTCGGCAAAGACGCCCTGACCGACAAGCCGGCCCGATTCTTCGTCACCGAGATCATCCGCGAGAAGATTCTCCTCAACTACGACAAGGAAATCCCCTACTCGGCCGAGGTGATAGTGGAGAAGTTTGACGAAAAGGAGGGCGCCATCCACATCATGGCAGTCATCTATGTGGAGCGCGACTCGCAGAAGGGCATCCTCATAGGCAAGGGTGGAACAATGATCAAGCGCGTAGGCACCGAAGCGCGCAAAGACATCGAGACATTCTTTGGCAAGAGCGTCTATCTCGAGCTCTTTGTCAAGGTGGAGCCCAACTGGCGCAACCGCGAAAACAAGCTCCGCTCATTCGGCTACATAGAGTGAGCCAGACAATCAAGACCGGCACCGTCCGCTCCCACCACCGAGTCACCTCTCCCGCGCCGCCGCTCTTGGCGGCGCTTATTCGGCGTGTGTCATTTTTTTTTCGTAACTTTGCTGCTTAACCGATTCAACTACCGATATGGGACAAATGATAGCCATAGTAGGGCGCCCCAACGTGGGAAAGTCCACTCTCTTTAACCGCCTCACCCAGACCCGCACCGCCATCGTCGACCCAACCGCCGGCACTACACGCGACAGGCAGTATGGCCGCGTCGACTGGAATGGCAAAGACTTCTCTATCGTCGACACCGGCGGATGGGTGGTCAACTCCGAAGATATCTTCGAGGGAGAGATCAACAAGCAGGTGGAGCTTGCTATCGAGCAGGCCGACGAGATCCTCTTTGTGGTAGATGCCATGAACGGCGTCACCGACCTCGACGACCATGTGGCCGAAATCCTACGCAAGAGCCGCAAGCCCGTGCTACTGGTTGCCAACAAGGTCGACTCTTCCGACTGGCTCTACAACACCGCCGAATTTTACTCCCTCGGCCTGGGCGATCCATACCCCGTGTCGGCATCCAACGGCTTCGGCACCGGCGACCTCCTCGACGCTGTTGTCGACAAACTCCCCGAAGCCGAGCCAGACACATCGCTCGACGATATACCCAAATTTGCCATCGTCGGACGTCCAAACGCAGGCAAGTCGTCGATCATCAACGCATTTATCGGCGAGGATCGCCACATTGTGACCAACATTGCCGGCACTACCCGCGACAGCATCTACACCCGCTACAACAAATTTGGTTTTGACTTCTACCTTGTCGACACCGCCGGCATACGCAAGAAGACCAAGGTAAACGAAGATATCGAATACTACTCGGTGATCCGCTCCATCAGAGCCATCGAGGCTTCCGACGTGTGCATCCTCATGATCGACGCCACCAGAGGCATCGAAGCTCAGGACGTCAATATCTTCTCGCTCATCCAGAAAAACAAGAAGGGTCTGGTGGTGTGTGTCAACAAGTGGGATCTGGTTGAAGACAAATCGACTGCCGCCATCAAGCACTTCGAGGAGTCGATCCGTGCCCGCTTCGCCCCCTTCACCGACTTCCCCATCATCTTCACATCGGCCCTTACCAAACAGCGTATCTACAAGGTGATCGAAACAGCTGTCGAGGTCTACAAAAACCGCCAGCGCGTGATACCCACATCGCAGCTCAACACCGTCATGCTCGATGCCATCGCCGCATATCCGCCCCCAGCCAACAAGGGCAAGATCATCAAGATCAAATATGTCACGATGCTCAAAGGAGCCCAGGTGCCCACGTTTATATTCTTCTGCAACCTGCCCCAGTGGGTCAAGGAACCCTACCGCCGCTATCTCGAAAACAAGATCCGCGAAAACTGGGATTTTACCGGCACTCCGGTCAACGTGTTCATGCGCGAGAAATAATTGTTCATCTCCTAATCCTCTCCACCTCCCAACGATGGAACGCATCAAAGTAAAGATAATCAACCGCTCCGGATATGAGCTCCCGGCCTACGAAACCCCCTCTGCCGCCGGAATGGACATCCACGCCGCCATAGAGGAGCCAATAGTGCTCAAGCCTCTCCAGAGGGCTCTCGTGCCCACCGGACTGCGCATCCAGCTCCCTCAGGGGCATGAGTGCCAGATACGCCCGCGCAGCGGCCTCGCCCTGCGCAGCGGCATATCGCTTGTCAACACTCCCGGCACCGTCGATGCCGACTACCGGGGCGAGATAGGCGTGATTGTGATCAACCTCAGCGACACACCCTTTACCATCAATCCCGGCGAAAGAATAGCCCAGATGGTGATCACCAACTACACCCATGTGGAATGGGAACCGGTGGAGCGCCTCGACGAGACCCGTCGAGGCGAGGGAGCATTCGGCCACACCGGCCTCGAATGATCATTCCATCCGCGCGTAGTCCATTTAATCAACTCTCTCCAACCACCACTACTTTATACACCTGTGAGGAAACTGATTCTATTTCTGGCATTGACCGCCATAATGATGTCGGCGCTCACACCCGCCCAGGCCCGCACCGACCGACAGCAGGCCGAAGCCCGGCGCGCCGAACGCAAGGCCGACATGATATTTCTGGAAGCGCTGCGCCACAAGGAGCAGGGCGATCTCGACGCCTATGCCGATCTGGTGGTGAGAGCCTATCAAACCAATCCCTCCGATCCTTACCTCGGATGGGAATACGGCAGGTTTGTCATGGCCACCACCACCCCCGAAGATTCAGCCACAGCATCAGAGGCCTACGCCTTGATGCGCGACTATGCTGTCGATGGCGACGGCGCCCGGGATTTCTACACCGTGTCAGTGACCTCGCAGACCGCCGACCGCCTCGGCCGCGACAGCGATGCGCGGCTCATGCTCAAGCGCCTGTATGAATCCAATCCCACCCGCCCGGAAGTAGCCGCCAACTACGCCCAGAGGCTATCGCTATCGGGTAAAGCCGACGACCTCAGGGAGGCTCTGGCTGTCTACGACACCATCGAGGCCCGCGAAGGCATGTCGATACCCCTCTCCGGACTCCGTATGCGCACATTCATGATGATGGGCGACACCACGGCGCTCCTTGGCGAGGCCAGACGCCTGTTTGAGTCATCACCCGCCACTGCCGACTATGCGGTGATGGCAGGCGATGTCTACAGCCAGATGGGGCTCTCCGACTCGGCACTCGCTTTCTACGACAAAGCCATAGAGGTGGATCCGGCAAGTGGCATAGCCTACTTCTCCCGGGCCAACCTATACCTCAACCGAGGCGACTCGGCCGCCTACGACCGCGAGATATTCATGGCGCTGAGCCAGCCCGACCTCGATGTAGAGACCAAAGCCGACCTTATGCGCGATTATGTGAGCAAGCTCTACCGCGACCCCGCCCAGCGGGAGCGCATAGAGACACTCTTCGGCCATCTTCTCGACCAGCATCCCCACGAAAGCGCTGTCCACGGTCTCTATGCCGACTATCTTGCTGCCGTGGGTGAATATGGGCGAGCCGCCGAGCAGGTCGATTACCAGATTGCCCTTGATCCCTCCGATCCAAACCGCTGGAGGCTTCTGGGATCACTCCACCTGTCGCTCCACGACTATCCGGCAGCCGCCGCCACCGCCATAAAAGCCATGGAGTTTTTCCCCGACGACACTCAGCTGCCGCTCATGGCTGCCGCCGCTCTTACCGAGAGTGGAAAATCCGACGAAGCAATCGACCTCCTGCGCAAAGCTGCCGGCAATCCCGCGTTTGACAGCGAGACTCGCAGCGACCTTGTCACCTCGATGGGCGACGCCCTCTACCGCAACGGACAGACCGACTCGGCCTTTGTGTACTACGATGAGGCTATACGCCTCAATCCGGCCAATTTCCTGGCCATGAACAATTGTGCCTACTTCCTGGCCTGCACCGACCGCGACCTTGACCGGGCCCTTGAGCTCATCGAGAAAGCATCGGCCGGACGCCCCGACGATCCCACCACC
Source organism: uncultured Muribaculaceae bacterium (assembly GCA_910579675.1). Taxonomy (GTDB): domain Bacteria; phylum Bacteroidota; class Bacteroidia; order Bacteroidales; family Muribaculaceae; genus Paramuribaculum. Next base: position 21,383 of record CAJTUF010000018.1, read on the forward strand.
CTCGACACCTATGCGTGGGTGCTCTTCAAGCGCCGCGACTATGAGAAAGCCCGCGAGCTCATCGACCGCACCCTCGCCCTGACAGAGGAAGCAGGTGAAGAGCTGAGCCCAGAGTTGCTCGAACATGCAGGCGACATATACTTCATGCTTCGCGAGCCCGACACCGCCCTTGCCTTCTGGAAACGGGCACTCGAGCTCGACCCATCGTCGGATCTGCTCAAGCGCAAAGTCACCCACAAGACCTATTTCTATGAATAATCCTATAGCCAAGCTACCGAGGACGCGCCTGATGGCAGCCCTTACAGCCACTCTGCTGCTCGCTATCCTCCCCGCCTGCCACACCCAGCGCCAGACTTCATCGCCTGCCCCCACCGAAACCACTGCCGCAGTCGATGGCTACCGCTCGATGGTTGAGGCTTATCTGCCGTGGCAGCGTCTGAGAGTACCATTCACCCTCAAGCTTCTCGCCCCGCAGAAGGTGTCGATCGGCGGTACCGCCACCTTCGAGCGTTCCAAAGGCATACATATGTCGATGAAAATGTTTGGCATGGAAGTGGCCGTGTTGCAAGTCGATGCCGATTCGTTGACCGTTGTCGAGAAGATGAACAAGCAGTATCTCACCATACCGGTGGCTTCGGCCCTTGGCGGCCTCGACGCCTCGGTCGACAACATTCAGGATCTGCTCACCGGACGTGCATTCATCCTCGGCGCCGACTCGCTCACCACCTCGATGGCCCGTCTGTTCACCATAGCCGATCCATCAGGTGCAACCTCCTGGCTGCTCACCCCGCGCAAGCAACCCGCCGAGGCATCCTACAGCTTTGCCATATCATCGACCGGCGCGCTGTCGGCACTCCGCGTCGACACCCGCAGCAACCAGCAGGCCAATGCCACCTACACTTCTATCCCCTCCATCCCCGGCCACGGTGCCTTTGCGTCGTCGATGCTCGTCACCACCCGCGTCAAGGACAAAGATCTGCAGCTCATGATCGAATGGGACTTCTCACGCGCCCGTTGGGACGATGATGTGGAGCCAAAGAGCATAACTATAGGCCGTGGTTACAAGCAGCTCAGCATCGACAAACTCCTCAAAAATCTCCCTGCACCGACCAACTGATTCCTGCGTCAGGTCTCCTCTCCACCAGTCTTCACCATTAATCCTCCTCTTGCAACCAATCGTGTCGCGAATCCTCCTCATCTTTTTCATTGCCTTGATCATCCCCTCGGGGATGGGCTTCGCGCAGTCGCACCGCGACATCAAGAGCGTGAGGCGTGAAAAGCAAGCTGTGGCCGCCGAAGTGAAAAAGACCGACCGCGCCATAACCGACAACAACCGCGCCACCGAGCGCAATCTCAACCGCCTCAACACCCTCCAGCGGCGCGTGGCCGAAAGCCGCGATGCGATAGCCCGCTCGCAAAGCGGCATCGACTCGCTCACCTCAGCCATAACCACCCGCACCGACTCCCTCAACCGGCTCACACAACGCATGGAAGCGCTCAGGTCATCCTACGCATCCATCCTGCGCAACCAACAGCGCTATCCCGACGTCGATTCGCCCATAGCTTTCATATTCTCGGCATCGAGCGTCAACGACGCCTACCGCCGCATGCGCTACCTCCGCCAGTATGACCGGTGGCGCTCCCGCCGCACAGCCGAGCTCACCGAGGCAGCCCGCAAGGTCGAGGCAGCCCGCAAAGCGCTCGAAGCCACCCGCAGCAAGCACACAGAGGCCCTTGCCACCCTCAAGTCGCAGCGCGACCAACTGGCACGCGAGCAGGAGACCACCGACTCTATAGTCAAAGCACTCCGCAAGGAGGGATCGAGCCTCAAAGCTGTGCTCGCCGAGAAGCAGCGCCGCGCCGATGCTCTCGACCGTGAGCTTGACCGCCTCATAGCCGAAGAACAGGCACGGGCCGAAGCCGAGCGCCGACGCAAGAAAGCCGAGCGCGAAGCTGCCGCACGCAAGGAGGCCGAAGCACGCAAGGCTGCCGAAGCACGCAAGAGCGCTGCTGCCGAAAGCGAGAGCAAGCAATCGGCCGCCACTCCCGCTCCCAAACCTGCGGCTCCGGAAAAGAAAGCCGCCCCCCTCGACTCGGAAGCCGAGGCCGACCGCAAGCTCTCCGGATCGTTTGCCGCCAACAAGGGGCGCCTGCTCTTTCCCGTAGCAGGGCGCTACCGCATAGTGCGTGGATTCGGCCTCCAGAACCATCCCGAGCTGAAACATGTCAAGACCAACAATAGCGGCATCGACATCGAAGTGGCCCCCGGCACCGACGCCCGAGCCATCTTTGCGGGACATGTGAGCGCCATATTCCGCCTCCCGGGTTATGCCAATATAGTCATGGTGCGCCACGGCGAGTATATATCGCTCTATGCCAACCTCTCGTCGGTATATGTGGCCAAAGGGCAGGACGTGAAGGCCGGACAAGCCCTCGGCCGAATCCTCACCGGCAGCGACGACGATGGCGGAGCCACCACATTCCACTTCGAGCTCCGCCGCGAGCGCGCCAAGCTCAACCCGCTCGAGTGGGTGAAATGACCCGATAACGGTATGATTCAGGCTTGATATCGGATTTTTTACTACTTTTGCACATCCGTCAACCGGCAAGTAGGCCTGAAGGCGGCCCCAATCCTGCACCGCATGAACCCTCAACGCTACCCCGTAGGCATCCAGACCTTTTCCGAGATCATCGGAAAAGGGTATGTCTACGTTGACAAATCGGCGTTTATCCCCCGGCTGTTCAATGCCGGAAAATATATTTTTCTCAGCCGCCCGAGGCGTTTCGGCAAGAGTCTGCTCCTATCGATGCTCCATTCTTTTTTTGCAGGAGAGCGGCATCTCTTCAAAGGGTTGGAAATTGACTCGTCGGATGTTGATTGGGATACCCGGCCGGTGATACATATCGACTTGAATGCCGAAAATTTCACCCTCGCCAATGGCCTCGACATACTCCTCGACCGCATCCTCGGCGACTATGAGCGTCAATATGACATTACTGACCGTGTACCGTCGCCCGCAGGGCGATTGAGCCGCATCATAATGTCGGCCTACGAAACCACCGGCAAACGGCCTGCCATCCTGGTAGATGAATACGACAAGCCTCTTCTGGCTATAGAGCACGGCCCTGCGATATTCAACCGCAACCAGGCCACTCTCAAAGCCTTTTTCGGAGTGTTGAAGTCGATGGACCGCTATATCCATTTCGCCATGCTCACAGGAGTGGCGCGATTCAACAAGGTGTCAATATTCAGCGACCTCAACAATCTTCTCGACATATCTTTCAACAATAGCTTCGCAAACATCTGCGGCTGGACCCAGCAGGAGCTCGAAGACTACTTCACCCCGGGCATAAACGTGCTCGCCGACGAGCAGGAAATAACGCCCGACGAAGCCTTTGCCAAGATGAAAGACCACTACGACGGATACCTTTTCGCGCCAAAAGGACAACGGCTCTACAACCCATACAGCGTGCTTCTCGCTCTGACCAACCGCGAGTTCGGGCGCTATTGGTTCCAGACCGGCACCCCGACATTCCTCGCCCGCCGGGTTAAGGAAACACGGATCATACTGCCGTCGCTCAACGGATGTCAGGCATCCCTGCCGAGCCTCGAAGCGGTGGGCATCGACGACCTCAACCCCATTCCTCTACTGTTTCAGACCGGATATCTCACCATCAAGAGCGCCCGGGGCAACCGCTATGAGCTGCAATTTCCCAACCGAGAGGTCGAGACCGGATTTGCCGAGCATCTACTGCCGCTCTATGTGCCAGGCCTCGGCGATCTCAACGGTGACTTCTCCATGTGGAAATTTGAAGACGACATTGCCTATGGGCGACCGGAAACATTCATGCTGCGCCTGCAGGCCTTGATAAAGGATGTGCCATATGAGCAACACGACGAGAAATTTTATCAAAACGCGGTATATCTCGTATTCACACTCGCCGGCGCACACGCCAAGGTTGAGGATCACACCAATATCGGGCGCACTGATCTTGAGGTCACAACCGGGAGCTACATATACATCTTTGAGTTTAAATACAACCGGTCGGCCCGCGAGGCCCTGGCTCAGATCCGTCAGCGCGATTACGCCGGGCGCCACGCCATGAGCGGCAAGAGGGTGTTTCTGATCGGAGCCAACTTCTCGTCGGCTGCCCGCGGACTGGATGAGTGGATCATCGAAGAGTGGGTGAAATGACTGTAGCCAATGGCTTTTATCAATGACCGGGGTAAAGGAAGAGAATAGCTATTCATCAATCTTGAGGCGCCTGTCGGCTTTTGGCGGCGTCCAGATCTTCAACATCCTTATCGGGCTGCTGAGAGGCAAGTTTGTGGCGCTGCTCCTCGGCCCGTCGGGCATGGGCATCTCGGCGCTCTACACCTCTTCCATTGCTCCCCTGCAGCAACTGTGCAGCCTTGGCCTCAATCTGGCTGTGGTAAAAGAGGTGGCTGCCAACAAAGACAATCCCACCGCTCTCCCCCGCATCCTTTCCACCACCATAAAGCTCTTTGCAGCAACATCGCTGCTTGGAGCTTTGGTCTGCGCTGCCGGGGCTCCGCTCTGGAGCCACCTCACCTTTGGCGACTTTTCCCATACCTCTTCCTATCTCTGGCTGTCGCTCTTCATCGCCTTATCAATAGCCGGAGCCGGTTTTCTGGCCCTGTTGCAAGGGCTTGGCGAGGTCAGGACCCTCTCGCGTGCCTCTCTTGCCGGCGGTTTATCAGGACTGCTGTTTGGTGTGCCACTCTACTACTATTTCGGCTACGGCGGCATCGTCCCTGCCCTGATCATATTTTCGCTCTCCACTTTTCTTTTCTACTTCATATCTTATCGTCGGCGGATAGGTGCCGACCGATCCGGCATCACCCCTCTTCCCATCGGGTGGCATGAGTGGTGGCAGATGGCCCGGCGCCTTATCTCTCTGGGATTCATACTGCTTATCGGCGCACTGTCTGGTCAGCTCGTGGGCTTCCTCATCAATCTGTTTATCAGGAGCGCGGGGTCGATCGACGATGTAGGCCTCTTTCAAGGTGCCAACTCTATTACCAACCAGTATATGGGGATGCTGTTCAGCGTACTCGCTCTCGACTACTTCCCGCGCCTGTCGGCCTGCTGCTCCGACAGAGCCGGGCTGCGCGAGGTGGTCAACCGGCAGATGGAGATAGTGATGCTCATTGCCACTCCGCTCGTGCTGCTGCTCATCCTCACCGCCCCCCTTATAATCCGCCTGTTGCTCACCGACCACTTTTTGGTCATCAGCCCCCTCATGCGATGGATGGGTATTGGATCGCTCATTCAGGTGCTCACATTTCCGTTGGGCTACATCTATGTGGCCAAGGGCGACCGCAAAGCCTACCTATGGATAGAATGTGTGTGGGGCAATCTGCTTTGGCTCGCGTGCAGCGTGGTGTTTTATCATCTCCTCGGGCTCATCGGCCTTGGCATCGGCTTTGCGGTAAGAGGAGTGATCGACATTGTGGTCAATTACATCGTGTGCCGCCGTAGATACGGCTTCACACTCTCGCGCGCCGCTGCAAAAGTGGTGGGGGTATCGTCGGTATTGGGTATCGTCGGATTTGCCGGGTCATTTGCGCCGGGAGCATGGGCTTATTGGCTCATGGGGGGCATAGCGGCCCTGTCGGGCGCTATCTCGGCCGTTGCGCTCCTGAAGCGGCTTGCCGACATCCCATAATGACGTCGGCAATCCGGAGCAAAGGCATCGAGAGGATCAGCGGCATCCGGAGCAACAGGCTGTAGCGCGGGCTCACCCTACCCTTCAATATCTTACGGTCGATCAGGGCTCGGTTGGCGGCAATCTGACGCCTTGCGTCAGCGCTCTCATTCCGGTCCAATTCAAGCCTGCGGAGCATACGCATGGCGTCGACCACTCCGTGAAAATTCTGGCGATGGACAAGCAGCCGCTCCTCCGACCCGGTCGGATAGCGGCTCTCCACAAAGTCAATGAGCCGCCTGTTGTTGCCGAGCGTGCCAAGCCGCCTTATGTCGCGGCTGTGGGTCACCGAGCCGGTATTCACCCGATAGAGATACCTCTCATCCACCATTGCCACCCGCCCCGCATTGTAGAGCAATATACGGGTGAGATACTCGTCGAAAAACGACATGATCCCCCCCGCCACCTCGTCGGTCATGGCAATGGAGCGCAGCATCAAGTCCTTGTCGATCAGGCCGCCGGCACAATGAATCCGCCATCCGTCGAGAGTGTATTTCACCGCATCGCGCCCACGTAGCGCCCGCCCGGTCAGAGCAAAGTCGGGCAAATGATGCAGCACTGGCTCCCCCGCCCCGTCCCAGTCATAGCATATCGGATAGACAGCCTGAAGATCTCCTCTCCTCTTGTGGCCAAGCATCCTCTCAAGATAATCCGGCCCTATGCTGTCGTCGGCATCGAGCGGCGCTATAATCTCGCCGCGGGCATATCCTATCGCCTCCGTGCGCGGCACATAAGCTCCCCCCGACGGAGCCGTCCGCCCGAACACCCTTATGCGCGTATCGCTGGCGGCATAGCTCCGCGCTATCGCCAGAGTGGAGTCGGTCGAGCAATCATCGACAATCACCAGCTCCCACCCATCTATGGTCTGGGCCTGCACAGCCTCTATAGCCGTGGCTATGAATGGGCCGGCATTGTAGGCCGGCATTACAACCGAAATTATTGGCCGTGATTGCATGATTGAAGGGTTGCTGAATCTGGTGGGGGGATATCGATGATTGATCGCCGCAAAGATACAGCTTGTAGAAGCGACGCCACACCGGCCCTAAAGTTAATATGTGTTAAATCGCCAACACCCGGTGAACCTTTTCGGCAACTCTGAAATTATATTTGTTGAATCATAACCCTACACCTAAATCAACAACTCTACTAAACAAACCAACAACATCCCCCCTACACAGGCTTTACCTTAACCATGCAAAAATCCTATATCTTTCTTGCCGACGGCTTCGAAGAAATAGAGGCCCTCGCACCGCTCGACATCCTGCGCCGCGCAGGCATGCCTGTCATCACCGTGTCAATTTCCGATAGTCTTACCGTAACAGGAGCTCATGGCGCCCGCGTGGAGGCCGACGCCCTGTTTACCGACAATGATATGAGCGCCGCCGAATGGCTCATCCTCCCCGGTGGCATGCCGGGCGCTTCAAACCTTGCCGCCTGCAAGCCTCTCACCGATCTCTTGGTGGCTCAGGCTGCCCGTGGTGGCAAGATCGCCGCCATATGCGCGTCGCCCGCACTGGTGCTCGCTCCGCTGGGCATCCTCAACGGCATCGACGCTACGTGCTATCCCGGCATGGCCACCAACTCCAAGCTCATAGGCTGGAAAGAAGATGAGCCCGTAGTGTCGACCAACCGCGTGATCACCGCCCACGGCCCCGGAGCCTCCATGCTCTTCGGCCTCACAATAGCCGCCATATCCACCGGCCAGGCCCACGCCCATGAGATAGGCGAAGCCATGATGGTGTATCCCCGCACCATGAACCAATATTTCTGAAACCTTACTATCTTTATTGCTCCGGAGCAGGCGCTGCCAATAAGCGTCTGCTCCGGCATTGCTTTTCCCATCTCTTTTTAGCCGCTGATTATCACCGTTTGATCACGGAGAGTGGAATAACCCTCCAATTCATCGGACGGCATCCGCTGAATGTCAGACTCATAAAGGGCAGACGGTGTCTGTCCTTTTTAGACTTGTCTATCGACAGATTGGGCAGACGCTGTCTCTCCAATCTGTAAGTATTTTAAAATCAGATAGAATTTTCTGAAACTTTTCAAATTGGCTATGCTATAACCTTTACCGAACTCTGCGGTAAGTGGAAGGGACGCTATATCAATCACGTGTGTACCATATTGTGCACGTGCCTTTCCATGCTGCTCCTGCTCAACGATGCGTCTGCCTACAAGCCAATTACTGGCCACGTTGTAGAGGTCAGCCGCTTGATAGGCTTTAGCCTTAGCCGTATATATGATCGCCTTGAGGTCAGATACAAACTCCACCTCGTCAGGCAACATATCAATATTTCTCATAATTTCGTCTGCCATAACGCAAAATTAGCGAAAAGTCCTGATATACACAACGGTAGGATTGATTCACGTCTTGTGTACTCCGCAAAAAATGACTACCTTTGCGCAAAACACCCACTACAACGCTATAACACCGTGAATCAGATTTCCGATAGTATTATATTCGTATCGCTTGCCATGCTGCTCAACATTCTCGCCTCCGGGTGTACGAATGAATCGGTCGAGGACCGGCTTGACGCGGCAGAGTCTGTGATCGACACACGCCCCGACTCTGCTCTTGCTCTGCTCAGTGACATTCCCGTCTCAGATCTTTCCGACAATCACCGTGCTCTCCATGCTTTGCTTTCGGTCAAAGCGACCGACAGATTATATATTCCCCACACCAACGACAGTGCGGCAATGGTTGCTCTGGATTATTACGGAAATGGCAAGCCGAGCCTCCGGGCTGCTGAAGCCCACTACTATGTGGGCCGCGTAAACTACGACACCCGCCACTATACCCGGGCTCTGAAAGGGTTTCATGAAGCACTACGCACCCTCGAGGAGACAGGCACCAACTCCATCGCTGCCATACGGCTCAAATCGGCAATCGTCTCGCAGCAGGCCCAGCTTTTGTCTCGCATACAGCTGCATCGCGAGGCGGTGCCATTCTACCGCGAAGCTATCCGCTACGACTCAATCCTTGCCGACACCCTTAATCTTTTTTATGACATGAGCGATCTTGCATTTGTACTCATGCAAATGCAACGCGGCGATTCGGCAAGGATCATACTGAATCAGATATTGCCAATCTGCCACGGCCTGACTCCATCATCAGCCACCGAGACTTACGCCCTAATGGCGTCGAGCTACCTCAGAGACAAGCAATACGACCTCGCAGCCAAATATCTCGACAGCATCAATCCCCACATCAACCCCTCCGACAATTCGCCCACACTATCGGTAATCGCTCAGATTTATGATAAGTCCGGACAGCCCGACAGCGCCGCTCACTACGCCCGGATTCTAAAGACAAAACCTGACAATCAGCTTGCCGCCCACATCATTCTTGCCAATCACTCACTCGCGTCAGGCAATATCGACACTATTGCCGCATATCACGACAGTCTCGCTCAATTTGCTGTAAGGATGATCGACCGGCACACCTCCAACCTAAATCTGCCCGGCTATATGTTTTATCGGCTGATGACATCAGAGGTTGACAACTCCCGTCTTAAGCGCCGCAATGACCGGCTGACCTTTTCGGTACTGATCCTTTCACTTGGCGCCGCAGTATGCGTCATTGTCATTCTGGCCATTCTTTATCGCCGTTCCTACCGCAAGCAGAAAGACGGCGAAGCCGTGAGTCAGATCCAACAGGTGATATTGACTCATGAGCCGGCTCAGATCGTGTCCAAATTATCATCGTCCGACTCCGGTGATCCACGCGATACACTCGTTGACTCTCTACTCCTGCGAATGGAGGAACTCGCCCAACGCCCATACATGCTCCCCGCCTCTCTCCGCGAGTCTCCGGTTGTTAGACACCTCAAAGACATGATTGCCGCCAATCAACCGCTTGCATCGACATCTACACTCTGGAATGATCTCGAGGAGGCGATTGTCAGTGTCGCTCCCGATTTCAAGCCGTCAATAGTTCTGCTGCTCGGCAATCCATCGGTCAACGACTACCACACAGCCCTGCTCATCAAGGCAGGTTTTACTCCTACTGAGATCGCCACGCTTCTTTGCCGAAGCAAAGGAACCATATCCAGCAACCGGCAGCGCATGTGCGAGCGCATCTTCAAGCGGAAAATCAACAACACCTTGTTTGACAATATCATACGCTCCATATGACCCTATCCCGTTCTCTTTTCCATCTTCATAAAATTATGCGGAAAACTATCGCACACACCAAAAGCGCACTAAAAGCGCACCGGATCATTGCTCCGGTTACAGCTTCTCACCATAACTTTGCCCAAAACCAAACCTCACATTATCCATGAAGAATAGGATTATCTTTTTTCTAAGTTTAGTGTTTATAGGTGTCGGAACATGTCTGGCTTCTATTGAAATTCCTATATCTCCTGACGATAATGGCACGTCATATAACAATCGCCATAGGTCACGCCCTATTCAACATTGGTGTTCAATAGACCTCGAAAACTCTTCCATATGCTCATCAATTGAGGATATTGTTTGGTATGAACTTATAGGCGCAGATGAAATAACTCTTATCTCAACCCCAGTCCCTTCAATTTTGATTGATCAAATTAATGCGATTCCGGACGGGCAATATACCATTCGTCTTATCACGTCAGACAAAACATACTCAGGAATCATTCATATGTCCCGAAATCAACAATCAACTTAAACTTACCAATCCTTTATCACCAACAATTATCAACATCAATGAAAAAAGTCCTCTTTTTTACTTTGGTTTTTACTGCGATAGTAGGTGTCATATCATCCTGCAGTCAGATTGACGATGCAGTCATTGACCCGGCGCCTGCAAGCCGAAGCCATGCACAACTAACTACAGTTGCGCCAGACACATCCTCGGTAATCACTCCGACACGAGCAATGTCGATTGCCGCTTACCTCAGTCAAACAAATCTCGCCTCCCGGGCAACATCCCATGTCGCCGAAAGTGTTGACGCCGTTACTGACGAAGATGGAAATCCGCTCATGTATGTGGTTAACTACACCAACGATCAGGGTTTTGTAATACTCTCAGCGTTGACCTCCTATCTCCCCATACTCGCACAAAGCGATGAGGGACGTTTCGATCTTGCCAACCTCGACTCATCTCATCCTGTCAATCTCTGGCTTGACGAACAAAAGTATCTCATAAAACATGCTGATGCTCTTCCTGACAGCATCAAAAAAAGAGCCGACTCTGAATGGATGTCCTTCAACTTCGACCATGTGGCTGTAGCCGCCGACGACAATGTTCTTGATAAACCTCAGGTCTATTATGATAGTTTGCGTCGCTGGACCATTGATCCAAACGTAGAAGTCTACAAGTATGAAGACTATATTCAGACCGCAGAGTACCAAAACCTAACAGCAGAAGAAAAACACCAAATTTTACAAGGAATTTGGTCTGTAGGTAATTCAAACTACGGATCTGTTGAAAGTTCCACTCTTGTTCTCCGTACACGCACTCATGTTTCCTGGCAACATCATTGGATGCAGTCTACTTGGGCGCAGCAATCAGGCTTCAATAAGTATTTCGACATATATTTACCCGGCCAACCTTACGCCGCCGGTTGTGCAAATGTTGCGTTAGGACAGATTATGTATTACCACCGCTATCCCTCTACTTTCAACTGGAGTGGGATGAGTGACCACGAATACACTGATGTCACAGCACAATTCCTGTATGATCTAAGCAAAGCCACCAAATCTCAAAAAGGCTCTGAGGGCGATACTCAAACAGAGATCGGCGATGTCAGATCGGCATTAGAAAAATATGGATACACTGTTTCTAAGTTTACCCATAATACCACCGTCGCTTATGCCCAGAAAATCATAACCAGCTTACTAAAAGGCAATCCTGTGTTTATGAGAGGCAAGCGAAAGACCGATAATGGAAATAAAGCTGCACATGCATGGGTATGTGATGGAGCTTATGAAAGCTACAATATTTACGAGGTTCGTTTTATGACTATCGAATATCGGCCTACCACCACCTACGAACCACCTTTGATGGTTGAAGGCGCAAAAAGAACTTGGGTTGATGATTACAGCACTCCCCGCTTCCATATGAACTGGGGATATTCCGGTAAGTATGACGCATATTTCTCTGATACCAACATCGGTTTTACAACTACAAGTGGCGAATTTCGCGATTATAAATATGAACGTAAAGATCTTATCATAACCCCAGGCAAATGAAAATACTTAGATTTATTCTTTTCACCTGCAGCCTTATCCTCTCCATTATCAGCGTCAGAGCCGAGTTGCCACAGGATGAGAAGGGCATTATGGTCAGCGCCTCATTCGGCGTTTTTCACTCTTATTCTGACGGAAATCCCACATATACAGGTCTGATTGTCGCGCCACGCATAGGCTATCGCATAAACAACAACTGGGCGGTCGGAGCTCTGTACAAGTATAAGAAAATATTAAGTGGTGCAAATATCATGGACTATGGCATATTCGGGCAATATACCATCCTCGGAAGACCTGAAAAGGGATTCAGGCTGTTTACGGATCTACATGTGGCCTATTCAAAAGAGCATGACTCCTATGATAGCGACAGCATTGATGGCCCACCCCTACTTGATCCAAGACCGGACAATTGTGAGGTTGGTTTTACACCCGGAGTAGCGTTCCGGATTCCGGTAATCCCTGTCGATATCCTTCTGCGATACCTCTTCATCGGATTCAACAACGCCGAACATAATTTTGTGCGATATTACTCCCACTGCCGCTTAGGTGGTGGCGACTGGATCATCGACGCAGGGTTGCATCGTCTCGAGCTGGGCGTGTCAGTCACCTTCTGACGGTAGCCTGACCCCATATCCCGGCTCTCCGGCAAGACCGTAAGCGGCATCTCTCCTCCAGCAGGGGAGGTGCCGCTCCGTTGTTGCAGGCGGCTCAATCTTCAACGCCACCCGGCCAGTGTTAAAAATTTTCACAATTGAGGGATTATTACTAATTTTGCGGCAGTTAACACCTCTCCATCCGCCCCTCGCCCATATCGAAGCGGATAATCGTTTGATATCTATCACATTTTTATAAATCACTATCTACATGAAGAGACTCCTTCTGATAGCCACAGCCATGCTGCTGGCTACAATGGCTGCTTTGGCGGCCCCCGACATTGTGTGTGTCGGGCAGGTGGTGGATGAGCTCGACGAACCGATGCCCGGCGTCACTATCTCAGTGCCCGGCACCGCTACGGCTACCTCTACCGACTACGACGGCAAGTACAAGCTCCGCGTCGCTGCTTCCACCAAGGTAATCAAGATTTCATTTATCGGCTACAAGACTCTTGAGATGGCTCCTGCAGCCGACATGGGTGTGATCAAGATGTCGCCCGAGAGCAAGATGCTCAGCGACGTGGTGATCACCCAGTCGATAGGCAAAACACGTGAGACCCCCGTGGCCATGTCGACCATCGGATCAGGCGATATTGAGTTCAAGCTCGGCGGACAGGAGTTCATGGAGCTGCTCAAGACCACTCCGGGCGTCTACACCATCCGCCAGGGCGGCGGCTTCGGCGATGCCGAGACCCGTATGCGCGGCTTCAAGAGCGCCAACGTGGCTATGATGGTCAATGGTATTCCCATCAACGACATGGAGTGGGGCGGTGTGTACCAGAGCAACTGGGCCGGCCTCTCCGACGTGGCTTCCAACATCCAGACCCAGCGCGGTCTTGGCGCCACCATCGTGTCGACCCCCTCAATCGGCGGCACCATCAACATCACCACCCGCACCATCGACGTTGAAAAGGGCGGCTCGCTCTGGTATGGCATGGGCAACGATGCCATGAACCAGATCGGATTCAAGGTGTCGACCGGACTGATGAGCAACGGCTGGGCCGTGACCATCCTCAGCTCGCGCAAGTGGGGCGACGGATATATCCAGGGCACCAACTTCAACTCCTACAACTACTTCGTCAATGTGTCGAAGCGCATCAACGACGCCCATCAGCTCGCTTTCACCGTGTTTGGCGCACCGCAGAGCCACTTCCAGCGCTCCTCCTACGACGGCCTCTCGATCGAGGGATGGCAGAATGTCAAAGACTGGATGGACGGCAAGAGCATGTATCGCTACAACGCCACCTACGGCTTCGACCGCCACGGCAAGCAGATGTCGAGCTACTACAATGTGTACCACAAGCCCCAGATCTCGCTCAACCATACATGGCAGATCAACGAGACCTCATCGCTCTCAACAGCTGTATATGTGTCGGTGGCTTCAGGCTATGGCCTTGGCGGCTACGGACGCAACGGCTACTCGTCGTCTGACTGGTATGGATCGTCAAACGGTGTGCTCAACACCAAATTCCGCTGCCCCGACGGCACATTCGACTACGCTGCCATACAGGAGATGAACGCCGCCTCGACCACCGGCTCCAACATGATCCTCGCCCGCAAAAACAACAACCACGAATGGTATGGACTCGTATCTTCCTACAAGAAGGAGATAGGCCAGAACAACGGCAACAAGCTCAATATCACCGCCGGTCTTGACGTGCGCTATTACATCGGCCACCACAAGAACACCATCGAAAACCTCATGGACGGCGAATACTATATCGACGACGCCAACCGAAAGCAGATCAAAGCCTACAACTCGTCGCTCGCCGGCAACTACAACTATATCTACCAGAAGCTCGGAGTGGGCGACGTGGTGGCCCGAAACTACGACGGCTACACCGCCCAGGAGGGTGCTTATGCCCAGGCCGAGTATTCGATGCTCAACAAGAAGCTCAACCTCGTGCTCTCAGGCGCTCTCAACAACAACACCTACTGGCGCCGCGACTACTTCTTCTACGACAAGGCCAACGAGCGCTCAGAGACCATGAACTTCATCGGCGGAACCATCAAGGGCGGCGCCAACTACAACATCGACCGCCACAACAATGTGTTCTTCAACGCCGGATATATCTCGCGCGCTCCGTTCTTCTCGGGTGGTGTGTTCCTCAACTCGCAAAACTCCAACATCACCAATCCAGACGCCGTCAACGAGAAGGTTGTGTCGTTTGAAGCCGGCTACGGATTCCGCTCGCGCTACTTCGCCCTCACCCTCAACGGCTACTACACCCGCTGGATGGACCGCACCATGGCCAAAGGCGGTTATATCGAGACCGGCGAGCACGCAGGCGACCGCTATGTGTTCAACATGGAGGGCGTAGGCTCGCGTCACATGGGTCTTGAGCTCAACGCCACTTATCTCCCGACCTCATGGCTCGAAATCAACGGTATGCTCTCGCTCGGCGACTGGGAATGGGACTCCAACGCCACCGGCTACTTCTACAATCAGGATGGCGAGCCCCTCTCCTCCACCACCGGCTCGATCGCTTCCGGCATCATGGCCCCCGACCACCTCTGGGCCACTCTTGAGCAGAAAGGCGTGAAGGTGGGTGGATCGGCCCAGACCACCGCTGCCCTCGGCCTCGTGGTGAAGCCCTTCCAGGGCATGAAGCTCGGATTTGACTGGACATGCGCCGCACGCAACTACTCCGACCTCAACATCACCGCCTCGACCCTTCAGAACGGCGGCACCATCGTGGCCGGCGAGCCCTGGCGCATACCCTGGGGCCACAGCCTCGACATCTCGGCAAGCTACCGCTTCAACATCGGCGGTCTCGACGCTACAGTGTTCGGCAACGTAAACAATCTTTACGACTACAACTATGTGACCCAGGCCTACTGCCCCGTGTCGGCCATCGGCACTTGGGAAAACGCCTATCAGGTGTTCTACTCATTCGGCCGCACTTACTCCCTGCGTCTCCGCGTCAACTTCTAATCACACACCATGCAACTCATGAAATCCAACATATTTATCCTTGGCGCGGCTGCCTGCCTCGCCATGACATCCTGTAGCGAAAACTACTGGAACGATCATGAGCTCGACGACTTCAAGGTGCCCGAGCTGACCGACGTGCAGACGGTCGACTACACCCTCACCGCCGCCGATTACTCCACCCTGGCCTCCAACGCCACCAACAAGAAGCTCGCAGGCGATGCTCTCGCCGCTCAGCTCAAGGCCGTAGGATCGCAGGCCTACTTTACCGACCAGATCCCGGCGCGCGACTATGTGCCCGCCCTTCTGGCCGACCCCTCATTCCCCTACTTCACCCTGACCGACGGCTCGTCGATCCGCCTCACATACCGCACCGCCACCGGCCTCCCCGCCGATGTGGCTCTCGCTGCCGCCTCGCAGACCTATGTGGTGACCGAGGAAAACTATCAGGCCGCATGGGAGAGCGACAATGACTATGTCAACGCATTCGCTCCCTCCAAGCCCGCCTCGCGATTCATCCCCGCTCTCCTCGCCGCCGCCTATCCCGACGCTGCCGAAGGCGATCTCGTGGTGGCCAACTATCAGGAGGCCGACACCGATCCGGTGTTCAACGCAGTGCCCGGTCCCGATGAGCCTTCGTGGCAGCCCTCCGAGGTGATCGGATCGCTCGCCACCGGCGACCAGGCCGACATCACCGCCTACGTCACCGGCATCTGCGGCGCCGGATTTATCGTCACCGACGCCACCGGCTCGATATTCGTCTACATGGGAAGCTCTTTCGACTCCTCATCCTATGCCATAGGCGATCAGGTGACCATCTCGGGCACCATCGGAGCCTACAACCGCGGCCTGCAGGTCACCGGCTCGTCGGCCGACATCGAGATCACCGGCAAAGGCACATATGAGTATCCCGCTCCCGTGGCCTACACCGGCGCTGCACTCGACGCCGCCCTCGCCCGCACCGACAATGAAGGCGCCATCTACGGCACCATGACCGGCACCGTGAAAGTGTCGGGCAACAATATCAACATCCTCGTGGAGGGTGCCGAGACCGCTCAGGGCGGCATCTACTATGCCACCGATGAGCAGAAAGCACTCCTGACCGACGGCTCCAAGGTGACCGTCAACGGCTACTTCATCGCCATCGCCGGAAGCCGCTACTGCAACTTCGTTGCCACCGAGATAAGCCCTGCGGCTGCCGCCGCCGCGCTCAGCAGCCGCGCCGCAGCAGTGCAGATCGCTTCGTCGGAGGTCAATGCCATGTACCGCTACTCGGGTGGCCGCTGGACTGCCGCCACTGAGTTTGCCGTTCTCGCCCACGACGACTATCAGACCATGGGCCAGCGCTACGACAATCTGTCGAACGACACCCCCGCGCTCCTCATCCCGAAATTCTGCGACATCAACTTCCCCTATGCCCTCGAAGGCGACGTCAAGTATGTGGTCTACAACTACTACGCTTCGTCGGCCACAACGCGCCGCTGCGACTACCTGACCTTCGACGGCTCTGCCTGGGCCATCGACAACGGTATCGTCACCGAGACCTCGCAGTTTGTCATGACCGGCGGCAAGTGGATCTATGATCCCAATGTCACCATCACCCTCCCTGCCGGCCGCGGCGTGGAGATCTCCACCCTCTACTACCAGACTTGTGTTGACTGGGTATCGGCCAATATCGATAAGCCCACCGGCGCCACATACGTTACCTCCTACGGCAACAACGAGTATTATTGCGGCACCTCGGCCTATCAGGGCAATGTCGATCTGCGTCCTGCCAGCGCCCGCGCCCAGTATGCCGCCGGCTATGAAGGCATGACCGACGAGGAAGTGGTTGCCACGATGAAGAAGCGTTTTGCCGAGGAGGTGTTCCCAGCAGCCCTCGGAATCCTCCATCCCGATGCTGCTCCCATCGACGGCGTGGATGTGATCTACACCATCAACTTCTCGGTCTACACAGGCACCACTTCGGCCTACACCATCAAGTATCGTGTGGCAGGCCCCGCCAAGTTTGAGTTTATCGAATGTGACTGGTAATCCCCCGCTCCGGCCCTTGCGGTCTGGAATGAAATGATATGAGCGCTCCCGCCCCGTGGCTTCAATGCCGGAGGCGGGAGCGCTTTATTTGTCTTTACCGGTGCCCGAGGCTCAGCCGAGCACCACATCGAGTATCATCATCAGCACAAAGCCGGCCGCAAAACCTATCGTGCCCATATTTGAGTGAGTGCCCTCCTGAGTCTCGGGAATCAGCTCCTCCACCACCACATACATCATGGCGCCCGCCGCAAAAGCGAGCAGATATGGGAGCGCCGGAACAATCATCGACGCGAGCAGAATGGTGATGATGGCCGCTATCGGCTCTACGGCGCCACTCAAAGCGCCCACCACAAAGGATCGGAGGCGGCTGTTGCCGTCGGCGCGCAGCGGCATCGACACTATAGCTCCTTCGGGAAAATTCTGGATGGCCATACCGGCCGATAGCGCTATGGCTCCTGCCATGGGGATATATCCGCTGTGTTCCATCGCCGCCGCCAGAGCCACACCCACCGCCATACCCTCGGGGATATTGTGGATCGTCACGGCAAGAGCCAGCTTGGCTGTGCGCGACAATCCGCTTTTCGGCCCCTCGCTCATCGAGCCGTCGATATGCTCGTGGGGCACCACCACATCGAGGAGCAGCAGAAAGGCTATGCCGGCCACAAATCCGGCCACCGCCGGAAACACCTTCATAAACCCCTCGGAATCCGACATATCTATGGCCGGAATAAGCAGCGACCACACCGAGGCCGCCACCATCACTCCGGCGGCAAAACCCATGAGCGACTTCTGAAGGAGCGGACGCATGGCGCCTCGCATGAAAAACACCGTAGCAGCGCCGAGCAGCGTGCCGGCAAATGGCACGCCGATACCTGTGAGCAATTCTTTCATGTAAATATAAATGCTCGGGGCGATGAAAAGTTGAGGCGAGGAGGGTCAGCTTCTGCCGAGCCACACGATGTGCATCCGGCAGTCGGCGCAGTCAAAATCGGCGCGGAAGCTGTTGCCGGCAGCATCGGTGAGAGTAAGCGGTCCCCGCCATTCACGCCCCTTCGGCGTGGCAAGGCAGTGCCCCAGTTCGCGTCGAAGACAGTAGCGGGTGGTCATCACCCGCTCCCCTTCCATCCCTTTACCGCCGGGATGGCGGGTCTCGGCAGCCTCACACCCTTCCGGCGCAAGACTTCGGGCAAGGCGGTTGGCAATGTTGGCGCCGCTGTCGGTAGCCCCATCGCGTCGTTGTCCCGGCTTGGGATAGCTATAAGTGGCGGCGGCTGTGGCGTCGAGCGCCTCGGTGAGGCTGCGCCTCAGTGCCGTAAGGGCCGAAGCGGGCACAAATATATCGGCGGCTATACTGTCGGAAAACCGACCGAGGCGATAGATGGTGTTGCCCAACTTGTCAAACACCCCCTTGCGGCGCCCCTCCTGCGGTGTGGAGGCCTTGTCGGTGAAGCTGTCGGCCGAAGCCACGCTCACCTCAATGCCGCGGGCGCGGTCGGCGGCTTCGGCCACTAAGCGGCCATCGGGAGTGGGCCGCAGACTTATGTCAATAAGTATGGAGCGCGTGGCGGTATCCTCGCGTGCAAGAATCTTCTCACGCGCGGCGTCGAGCGAGCGCGACAGACGGGTGCCCCGTTCAGGAGCCTCCACTCCCGGAGCGAGATAGATGGTGCGTCCCTCCACGCGGTTGACCCTGAAACCGGCCACACTCCCGTCGGGAGCTGTGTAGCTCAGTCCATCGCCTGCCGCGAGTGTTATGCCGTCGGCAAGATTGAGGCGCAGGCCCCCTTTGGGAAGCACGGCGGCCACCGTGCCAATATACTCGCCGGTCGAACCTGCTGCATCGAGCGAAGCCATGCGCAGCGGCATCCCCTTCGGGGGCACTCCTGTGGTGAAATACTGGGTGAAGCCGCGGTTGAACGCCTTGGCCGGATCCGGATCGAAAGTCAGCTCCACCCGTCCGGCCGATGCGCGGCGGTAGCGTCCGCCCGAGCCGGCCACGAGCTTGTCGAGCAGACGCGAGTAGTAGCCCACCGTCTCCTTGACATACGACACATCTTTCAGCCTACCCTCGATCTTGAACGAGGTGACACCCGCAGCAGCCATCTCGCCCAGACGCGACGAGCGGTTGAGATCGCGGAGCGAGAGGAGGCGGCTGTCGGCCACCAGCACCCGCCCCGACGCATCGCGAAGGGTGTAGGAGTGGCGGCACATCTGGCTGCATTCACCTCGGTTGGCGCTTCGGCCTGTGGCAGCGAAGCTCGCGCGGCAGTCGCCGCTGTAGCTCACACACAGGGCGCCGTGGACAAATGCCTCTATCTCCATTTCAGGCAGCTCACGGTGGATATCAGCCACCTCGCCGAGCGAGAGCTCGCGGGCCACCACGATGCGCATCATTCCAAGCGCGGCCAGCTCGGCGGCGCGGCGCGGGTCGCGTATGTCGGTCTGAGTGCTGGCATGAAGGGCAATGGGAGGCAGATTCATTGCCGTGATACCCATATCCTGGATTATCAGCGCATCGGCCCCGGCATGATGGAGCGCCCATATCATGCGCTCCACATCGGCGGTCTCAGAGTCGTAGATGAGAGTGTTGAGGGCCACATACACGCGCGCCCTGAAGCGGTGGGCCGCAGCAGCCACCTCGGCTATGTCGGCCACCGAACAGGATGCGGCGGCACGGGCGCCATGAGTTGGAGCGCCGATATACACTGCGTCGGCGCCATGGGCTATGGCGGCGAGAGCCGTGGCTTTGTCGCGCGCCGGAGCGAGGAGTTCGAGTTCTATTGCCATATCTTCGGCAAAATTAGTCAAAATACTCCGTAAAACGCGCGGCAATGACTAACTTTGCAGTCGCAGGCCTCCGGGCCATTACTGCCTGTCCACCTCCAAGCCCTATCATGATACTAATAGCCGAATCAAAGACCATGGCGCCCGAAGCCCCGGTGGCTTCAGCCGACTACCTGTGCCATCAGCCCCGCCTCAACGCCGGGGCCGACCGCATCATGGCGACGCTCGGAAGCCTCTCCGACGCCGATCTTGCCAAAGCCACAGGACTCACCCCCGGGCTCCTTGCCTCGCTACGGTCAATGATATTTGAGTTTCCCGACAAGAGCCGGGGCCTGAAAGCCATCGAGGCGTTTACCGGCGTGGTGTTCAAGCAGCTCCATCCCGGGCGATACGATTCCGCAGCCAAGCAACGGCTCGACACTGAGGTGAGGATCATATCGTCGGTCTACGGGCTCCTCCGCCCCTCCGACATTGTCAAGACTTATCGGCTCGACTTCAAGAGCCGCCCCGCACCCGGCGCTCCAAACATGATGAGCCACTGGAAAAGCCAAGTGACCGATCTGCTGATAGCCGATCTGGATGAATCGGGATGCGATGAGATCATCGACCTCATGCCTGCCGATGCCGCGCGGTGTGTCGACTGGAAGCGGGTGGAAAAGCGTGCGCGGGTGTGGCGCGTCGATTTCAAGGTGGTCACTCCCGAGGGCACTCTCCGCACCCCCGATGCCGGGCGCCTGAAGCGGCTTCGCGGCCAGCTCCTCGATCTCGCCGTGGCGCGCGGAGCCATGACTGCCGCAGAGCTGCGCGACCTCGAAGGCCCCGACTTCGCCCCGGCATGCCTCTACGGCTCCACAGCCACTCAATCCCCGGAAGGGGTGATAGCGTTTGTCACCGCCTGAGGGCCATCTTCGCGGTGATTCCAAAGCGCTATCCGGGTGATCCGCGCATCGCAGAACTCCTCAAGAAGCCCCCGGGCCTGCTCCACAAACTCCGCCATAGTCACCTCGGAGCTGCCATAGGCATTGACCACCATGAGCAGGCGCCGGGTAGAGAGGTCGATTTTGGTGCGCTCATTGTCGCTTGTAGGAGTGCCTATACCACCCGTAGCATCGCGATACACCGGCATACCCTCGATATTGAGCATCCCCCGCCCTATACCCTCATATGGTTCTCCCGCCTCGCCCCGGCCGAGAGTGATCACCGGGCCATCGATCTTATCGGCGTCAAATCCGCCTATCGAGTGGCCCGACCGCATACTCAGCAGATTGATCATATCGACAAGAGCATCAATGCGGTAAAGCCCCATACCCTTGACCACGCGGCGGCATAGAGCCTCCGACGACGGCCTGTAGCGGTTAGGCTCCTTGCCGAGTGCCTTATATGCGGCCCTTGTGGCAGCTATGGCCGGGCGCTTGTTGATCATAGCCATCTCATACGTATCGGCAATCAGGCGCGCCTCCTCGTCGAGCAACGCGCTCAGCGCTTCGGGTGTCGGGCGGTTGGTCACCTCAGCCTCGATTGTCAGCACCGCAAGGGCGGGAGCCGCCTCCGTTATCACCGGCTCAATCCTCACATCTATCATTGCTTACCTGCATAATGGTTAAACAGATCACGGAGGCCTCCGTTGCATATCTGCGGGCCGTTGATCTCCCAATTATCATTTCCTTCGACAAATACCGGACCATCGGGCCCCACAGCAATATCCCACCCGATGGAGTGTATGCCCGGGAGCATGGAGTGGAGCCGGATAGCCTGAGCCTTGGCCTCCTCAAAGAACGGAATAGTGACATCGGCAAATCTCACACCCGAGTCGGGATGGAGCTCGGTGCGGGTACCGTAGGTAGGCTTGTAGTATCCGTGGGGGCGAAGCCTTCCTGTTGCCAGATCAATACCTATGGCCAATCCGCCGCGGGAAGTATTGTCGACAGAGCTTCCGCCGGTGCCTACCCGCAGTATCGACGGAAAGACCACAATCCCGGCATCGCCCGATAGGTCGCGCACTGTCACCAGGCGCATTGTATTGAGCGACTGCGGATGAATAGCCGAGAGCACATTGTGCTGCTCCACGGTACGCTGTATCAGATAGCGTTCGGCTCTCAACCGCGCTGAGATCTCGTCGACAGAGGCCGGAGTATCATCCATTTCAAAATCCACGCCTGATTTGCGAATGCGGAATATTCCGGCGCCACACTCTCCATCGGCCGGCTTGACAAAATAGTCCCCGTCGGACAACGCAGCCAGAAAATCGTCAGTCGCAACAACCGACTGCGTCGACGGCACAAACACATCACGCCCCGAGGTAACCCCAACATTGTCGGGGGTCGCCACTCCGAGATAACCGGCAAACATGCCGAAGAGCATTTTGTCGCGCAGGACAGCTGTGGCCGAATGGGGTCGGATATTCAGCGCATCGCGCTGCTGCATGAATGGGTCGTAATGGAGATAGGTTTCCATCTCGGCACGCCCCTTTACGTCGAATCCGTAGGGAAAATAAAACTCATTGGGTGTGCCGTAACGGACAATCTGCTCCATCTGTTCGAGCCATATGCGCAATATGCTCTTGCGCTTCAGCTCCGGATAGTAGGAATCGTGGACAGCATACCGGCCCGGATGTGCCACCATCCGGGTCATCCACCACGGCTTATAATACAGATTAAGCCACAATCCGTGGAGCGACTTCTTCAGATACCGTTTTATCGTTTTGGTGATTCTCATAATTCCATCGGGTGAGAGGCCACATAGTCAATCATCTCCTCAGTGCGGTTGCCAAACATAGGGTCGGTGCATATCTGTTCGATAAGGGTTCCGGGCCACCAGATGTTGGCTTCAATCAACACAGCTCTGTCGAGCTTGTCGAGAGCGATATCCCACCCCACTATGCCGCAATACGGGAATGCGCTGTGTGTTTCGGTCACCATCTTCTCCACTCGATCAAAGGCAGGGATGGTCATTCCGCCAAATCTGATACCATTATGGGTGTCGGCAAGAGTGCCGGTGGCGGTTGATCCGAGAGAATCGATAACCCCCTCGGCCGAAACGCCTGCCATCAAGCCTCCGCCGGCTCCGCCGATATTGTCGACAATGTTTCCTGGCGCACCCATCTTGAGTGTCCGCGAACAAATGGAGGTACGACCGTTGATGTTTAGCGAGGTGATGCGGAATGTGTTGAGCGACGATGGATTGAAGCGGGCGGTAGAAGGGCTCTGCTCCACAACCTCCTGCACGATTATGTCGGCATCGGTCGACAGCAGGATTTGCCTGATATCAGGCATGGGCCCGGCAGGGTCAATAAGATGGATATTCATTCCGCAACACGACTGCGCCGCCTGCTTGATGATAAAAGGCACCTTTGTCTGCCGGAGCATAGAGGCAAATGTGTCGGTATCAACCCCGGTGCCATCTATCTGATACGAGCCCCTGATACGCATGCCGAGTGTCCGCGGCTGGCGAGCCGCAGGAAAAAGCATAGGGGCCAGACACTTGTTGTCAAACCCACGGTAGTAACGTCCGGGATTGAGAGAACGCACTATGTAGGGATAGTAAAAAGAGCTCGGCACATAATCTTCGGAAAAGCCCCTGAGCCCCTTGAACACCTCAAAACCCGCATAGCCATAGTCGATGTGGGGGATTATTCCTCTCCAACGCTCGGAGATGAGATGGCGCTCATGGGAGGTGAGCGGCTGCGCATGTCGCGAGAGGGCTTTGTCGTCGTCGGCTGCACGCAGCGACATACGCGCGGCCTTGACCTTACGATAACGGGCCAATGCCGCTTCTTTTATCTTGTCTTTTGATATCACACCCATAATTAGCGTTATTTATATTAGTTGTGGCGTGAGAGCAACGACCTTACTATACCTATAGTCTTCATCCTCAGCGCTACTGCTGTTAATAAGAACAAGGCTCCGTAGAGGGTTGTTGCAACAAGGACCTGCACAATATCAGGCCAGCCCTCAAATAATTGCATCGCAAGGGCTGTGATGCCGCCGACCGACAATGTAAGCAGCAGATTAGGCAGTATATCACGCAACTGGTCGGAGCATTTATAGCCGAAGTAGCGGCTCGTGCAATAGAGATTCATGGCATATGTCACTATGCTCATTGTGGCGATGGCCCATAAGAATGGATAGAGACCAAAGGGCACTGAAGCGAAAATAAACACAAGCCCTACGACTCTCTTGAGGGTCTGGAGGATAAAGTAGATCTTGCCGGCTCCTATGGAGCGGAATATTTCGGTATTGGCCACATTGACCGGAGTGAACATACCCACTATGCAGAGTATCTGAAACATCGGGATCGACTGAATCCACTTGTCGGTGAGCATGAGCCTTATAAGAGGAAAAGCCACGATGATAAGCAGCATCATGAGCGGGAAGGTGACAAATGATATCACCTTCATATTTTTGCGCACTGCATCAATATGCCGTCCACGATCATCGGCTATAGAAGCATAGACCGGAAAGAGCACCTGGGCGAGCACCGATGAAGTGCCCTCGGCTGGCACCTGCTCCAGTTTCTGAGCCTGAGAGTAGTAGCCGAGATCCCTCACCGAAAACGCCTTGCCTATGATAAACGATTGCACATTGGTATAGAGCGTATTGCATATATTCGACACAAAGATGTATGACCCGAAGCCAAACATCTGCCTGAAAGCGCTCCAGCTGAACAGCATCTGCGGACGCCACCGGGCTATGCTCCATAATAGAACCACGCTTACCCCCGACGTCACGATGGCCTGCCACACGAGACCCCATATGCCATAACCACAGGCTACAAGCCCAACTCCTATGGCCGTTCCGACAATAGCTGCGATCAGCGACCGTATGGCAAGCACCTTGAATTGCAGCGTTTTCGACAGCCGGCTTATCTGTACAGAGCCGAAAGCGTTGACTATGATGATCACACCCTGAAGCCTGAGCACCGGTATAAACAGCGGATTGTCGAAATAATCGGCCACCAACGGCGCTGCGAGAAAAATAGCGGCATAGAGCAAAAGACCTATCGCTATGTTCCAGAAAAAAGCGGTGCAATAATCGGTCTGAGTCGTGTCTTTTTTCTGCACGAGAGCCGACGGGAAGCCGGAATCGGATATAGTGGCGGCCACGGCCACAAACACCATCATAATCCCCACCACACCGTAATCATCGGGCGTGAGTTGCCGGGCTATATATAGATTGGCAAAAAAATTGACAAAGAGGGTGCCATAACGCTGAACGGCATTCCAGGCCAACGCTTTCAAAGTTTTTGCTTTCAGGCTCTCAGACATAGATGTGTGCTGAAATTATGGATATGAGGTTACAGGCGTGGCGCGGCGATATGCGACAGGCGTCATTACTGCCACAAAGATAATACATTTCCATCTACCGCCCAAAACAGTCACGGATGATTCGCGCCCGTTGTGACACACCATCTCACGGAAAATAACTAATTTTGTTGGCTGCAACCCACAATATCACAATCTATGGCAGAGGATACGCAACAGAAAGGCACCATACTTGTAGTGGACGATGATCCCGCGATACGGATCTCGCTCAAGACTCTCCTGCGCCGTGCCGGCTATCGCCCCGTGGTGGCCGCCGGCATGGCCGAGGCTGTCGATGCCGTGAGGCAGGAGTCGCCCGCTCTCACGCTGATGGATATGAATTTCAGCCGCGCCACCGACGGCACTGAAGGGCTTGAGCTGCTCAGGCGCGTCAAGGTGCTCAGGCCTCAGATGCCTGTGATACTGATGACGGCCTGGGGATCCATACCTCTGGCGGTGGAGGGAATGAAGCTCGGCGCCGCCGATTTCATTTCCAAGCCTTGGGGCGACAACGAGCGACTGCTGCGACTGATAGCCGGCACCATAAAGCTGTCGCCCGACGCCGTGGAGTCCGGCTCCCCTGCTCCATTCGACCGCTCCGCCATAATAGGCGAGAGCCGGGGGCTGAGCCGGGTGCTCGACACCTTGGCCCGCGTGGCCCCCACCGACGCGCCGGTGCTGATACTCGGCGAAAACGGCACCGGCAAGGAGATGATAGCCCGGGCCATCCACGACAATTCGATGAGACGGAGCCGCCGCTTCGTGGCCGTCAATCTGGGAGGCATACCACGCGAGCTCTTCGAGAGCGAGATGTTCGGTCATGTGAAAGGGGCCTTTACCGGTGCCGCCGCCGACCGCGAGGGGCGCTTCGATGCCGCCGACGGGGGCACGATTTTTCTCGACGAGATAGGCGAGCTCGATGCCGCATCGCAGGTCAAGATGCTCCGTGTGCTTCAGGAACACACCTACGAGCCAGTGGGCTCAAGCCTCACACGCCGCTCCGATTTCAGGCTTGTGGCGGCAACCAATGCCGACCTCCAGAGCCGCATCGCCGACGGCACCTTCCGGGAGGATCTCTTTTACCGCATCAATCTCATCACTGTGGAGCTCCCTCCGCTGCGCGACCGCGCAGACGACATACCACTTCTTGCGCGCCACTTCGCCGCCAAATATGCCGACATCACCGCCTCGCGGCCCAAGGAGTTTGAGCCCGAGGCCATGGAGGCGCTATGCCGCTTCCCATTCCCGGGCAACATCCGTCAGCTCCGCAACATAGTGGAGCGCGCCATCCTCACCGGATGCGGCGAGCGCATCACCGCCACCGACCTTAATCTGCCGAGCCGGGTGAATATGCCCGACTCGACACTGGCCGCCACCGAACGCGCCGCCGTCGACGAGGCCATGGCCCGCGCCGGAGGCAATATCTCCAAAGCGGCGGCGCTGCTCGGCATAAGCCGACAGGCGCTCTACCGCCGTCTGGAAAAGCT
The DNA here is from genome assembly GCA_910579675.1 of uncultured Muribaculaceae bacterium. Classification (GTDB taxonomy): domain Bacteria; phylum Bacteroidota; class Bacteroidia; order Bacteroidales; family Muribaculaceae; genus Paramuribaculum. The sequence continues at coordinate 48,476 of CAJTUF010000018.1, forward strand.
CCATTGAGATTCATGGCCGCGCCGACGGCGTCAACCTTAATAATTAAGCAAGTAGACTGTGGGGGCTCAGACCTTATCGAGGGCCTGAGCGAGATCTTCTATCAGATCGTCGACATGCTCGGTGCCTATACTGAGCCTTACGGTCGACGGATAGATCTTCTGCTCGGCCTTTTCGTCGTCGGTGAGCTGCGAGTGGGTGGTCGAGGCAGGATGGATCACGAGGCTCTTCACATCGGCCACATTGGCTAAGAGCGAGAATATCCTGAGCGAGTCGATAAACCTCCGCGCCTCTTCCTGACCGCCGCGGAGCTCGATGGTGAATATGGAGCCGGCTCCTGAGGGATAAAGACGGGTGTAGAGCTCATGGTCGGGATGATCGGGAAGCGACGGGTGATTGACCCTCTCCACTTTGGGATGGGCAGCCAGCCATGCGGCTATCTTCACTGCATTCTCCACGTGGCGCTCCACACGCAGCGAGAGGGTTTCCACCCCCTGAAGGATGATAAACGCATTGAAGGGGGAGAGGGCGGCGCCGGTGTCGCGCAGAATCACCGCACGCACTCGGTCGACAAAAGCGGAGCGGCCTGCCACATCGGCAAACACAGCTCCGTGGTACGACGGATCGGGCTTGGCAAGGGTGGGGAAGCGGTCAGGCCACGCTTTCCAGTCAAAGTTGCCGCCGTCGATGATTATGCCGCCGAGCGAGGTGCCGTGGCCTCCGAGAAACTTTGTGGCCGAATGTACCACTATGTCGGCTCCATGCTCGATGGGGCGTATTATGTAGGGGGTGCCGAAGGTATTGTCGATGATCAGCGGCACACCATGGCTGTGGGCTATGTCGGCTACAGCGCGTATGTCGATCACCGACGAATTGGGGTTGCCGAGGGTCTCGATAAAGATTGCCTTTGTATTGGGTTGCAGGGCCTGCTCGAAATTCGACAGATCCGACGGATTGACAAAGGTGGTGCCGATGCCGAGGGTGGGGAGTGTGTTGCAGAGCAGATTATACGAGCCGCCATAGATATTGTTTGCCGCAACGATATGATCGCCCTTGGCTGCTATGTTGAGTATGGAATAAGTCACAGCCGCTGCGCCCGACGCAACGGCAAGAGCGCCCACGCCCCCTTCGAGGGCCGCAACTCTTTGCTCAAGCACCTCCGAGGTAGGGTTGGTGAGCCGACTGTAGATATTGCCCGGCTCCGAGAGGTCAAATCGGGCGCTGGCCTGGGCGCAATTGTCAAACACATAGCTTGATGTCTGATAGATGGGCACGGCGCGGGCGCCGGTGGCAGGGTCGGACTTTTCCTGACCTGCATGGAGTTGGATGGTCTCGAAACGCATTGTGAGGGATAATTGACAGTCCGGCCTCCGGGCCGGACCATATGGGTTTATTTATGCTGCAAAGGTAGCATGTTATCGACACTTCGACCAAATGTTTTCCATTTTTTGGATATTTATTCTAATTTTGCACCGAATTGAAGTTAAAACCTACCATCCGCATCCATTCAGATACACCAGCATGGAAAATTTTTCTGTCGAGCGCCTCGACGCCACCGACATAAGCATACTGCGCATCCTGCAATCCGACGGACGGCTCACCATCAAGGAGCTCGCGGCGCGGGTGTCGCGCTCGGCCACCCCGGTCTACGAGCGGGTGAAGCGCCTGGAGCAGGAGGGCTACATCAAGGGCTACGTGGCTCTGCTCGACCCCGACAAGCTCAGGCGCGGCTTTGTGGTGTTTTGCAATGTCAAGCTCCGCGAGCTGTGCCGCGAAAATGCCGAAGCATTCGTAGAGCGCATACTGGCCATCGACGAAGTGACCGAATGTTACAACATATCGGGCCAATTCGACTATATGCTCAAGGTCATGGCTCCCGATATGGCCTACTATCGAGACTTTGTGCTCAATGTACTCGGCACCATAGGCAATATCTCGGCCATTGAGAGTACTTTTGTCATGGAGACCCTCAAATCCGGCCCCGCGATACCTCTTCCATGATCCGGATTTGCTGAAACGCATATTTATGCGTAACTTCGCAGTGTGTCAGCTCAGGCTCCACTCATCTATCACTCCCCCGACCTCAATCATCATGCGATTTCTGCGATATATAATTGGCCTTATCCTTATGGGGGCCTACTTCTTTGCCTCACGGTCGTGGCTGGCCCACATCGTGTACTACAACGGCGAGCACTCCACTTTTCTCTATGGCGATGCTTTCCGCGACAGCTTCATAGCCCGCGAGGGCGTGATTGCCTATATCAATTCATGGCTGGGAGCCATGATGACCAGCGACGTGGTGGGGCCGCTCCTTCTTGCGCTCCTCTGCGGCTCGGTCTATTATCTTGCCGACGCGCTGATCCGCTCCATCACCCGCCGCCCCGACCTGCTCGCACTCTCGGTTGGCGCGTCGATACTGACCTTCGGTTCGGCTGCCGGCATCGACAAACCGCTCACATGGATATGGGCCGTGCCTCTGTGTCTGACCATACTCCTCGGAGTGGCCGGAGTGGCCGGACGATTGCTCCACCGGACCCCTGTCAAGCCTTTCAACTTCCTCAAGGGTAAGGCCGACTGGATATGGATAGCCGCCGTGACAGCATGGGGCGCATGGGGATATATCCACACCCTCAACGGCATCAATCTGAGCGAACGCGCCATGGTGCTCACCGACAAGGCTGTCCGAGCCAAGCGCTACGATGAGGTAATAGCACGTGCCGACAACTATCTGGGACAAGGCAAAAACAATGTGCTCATAAGCATGTTCCGCAATCTGGCACTCGCCGAAAATGGGGTGCTTCCCGACCATCTGCTCGACTATCCTATGCCCTATGGCGCCGAAGGGCTGAGCTTTGCCTGGCGCAGCGACTCGCGCCAGAGCGAATATGGAGCCATACCCTACGAAGCCGTGGGCCACATCAACGAAGCTCACCGGTGGGAGAGCGAGGCTCTTGTGGTGTGGGGCGCCACACCGCGCCGTCTCGCTGCCCTCGCCCGCTACAACATCGAGATGGGACGCACCGGAGCTGCTCTGAAATTTATCAGACTGCTGGAGCGCGCTCCTTTCCGCAGCGAGGAGGCCGCCGCTCTGCGCCGCGCAGCTGCCGGTGAGCAATCGACCGGCCTGCGCAACTCCCTCGGCTGTGCCACTCCCACCCCCGGAATATGGGCCAATGTGTCCGACCTGACTCCCGAGCTGGAGGCCATATGCGCCGCCGACCCCGGCAATAAGGTAGCATTGCAGTATCTGCTATGCGAGTTGCTGCTGCGCAACAATGTAAGCCGCTTCACTGAGATCCTTGAGAGCATAAACCCACAGGGCGAGCTCCCGCGCCTCTATCAGGAAGCGCTCATCCTCGCTTCGCTCAAGCCCGGCGTGGAGCCTCCGATGATCGAGCGTGTGAGCGATAGAGTCAAGGCCGATTTCAACCGCTATCTGTCGCTATCGTCGAAGGGCAATGCCACCGCTCTCCAGGCGGAGTTTGGCCATTCCTACTGGTTTTATCTCAACCATGTGAGCCCTTACGGCAAGACAGCCCGCTGATCCATCCCCCATATCCGTTCTCTCACCCAATCCTCACCTATCACCGACAGTATCTATGATCCGCAGTCGATATCTGATCCCCATACTTATCTTAGCTTCCCTCCATCTCGCCGGATGCTCCGGTCATGGAGCCGCTACGCCCGACATGATGTCGGACACTCTCCCTCACATGACCCCCGACTATTCGGGGCGCCCGGCAGTGCCACGCAACATCGCGCCGCTGCGCTTCCGCATCGACACCCCCGCCGACGCTTATCAGGCCTCCATTGCCCTCTCAGGCAGCGGCGCCCCCGAGATTGTCGTCAACAGCTCCGACGGCGAGATCCTGATCCCGGAAAAAGAGTGGTCCTCCCTGCTCGACCGTGCCGCAGGGTCGTCGGTGGAAATCACCACAGCAACCCGCACCGATGGCCGCTGGACCGCCTATCCGGCCATGACTGTCGATATCGACACCGCCCGCCTCGACGACTGGCTCGTGTACCGTCTAATCTACCCCGGCTACGAGCTGTGGAGCGATATGGGCATCTACCAGCGATGCCCCGCCACCTTTGAGCAGCAGGCCCTCCTTGAAAACAAAGATGCCGAGCGGCAGTGCATGAACTGCCACAGCTTCGCAGTTGCCGACCCGTCTGTCATGATGCTCCATGTGCGCGGGCCCAAGGGAGGCACTGCAGTCATGCGTCCCGGCAAGGAGCCGGTGAAGATCAAGCCCGCTGCCGACGGCACTCCTCATGGCGCCGCCTACCCAGCCTGGCACCCTTCGGGGCGCTACATAGCCTTTGCCGCCGATGAGATCCAGCAATTTTTCCACCCCTCGGGCTCGAAAACTACCGAAGTGGTCAATATGGCCGGCGACATGATGGTGTATGATCTCGACACCGGCAAGGGTTTTACCGACAGCCTCATGAGCGGTATTGAATATATCGAGACCTTCCCCACATGGAGCCCCGACGGCTCAATGCTCTACTACTGCCGGTCGAATCCGCTCTACACCCCAGCCGGAATCGACAGCGCCCGCTACGACCTTATACGCCGCCCCTTCGATGCCTCCACCGGTCGCTTCACAGGAGTGCCCGAAATGGTTTATGAGGCATCGGCTGAGGAGAAAAGCATCACAGTGCCGCGCATAAGTCCTGACGGACGGTGGCTCTTGCTCACCCGCTCCGACTACGGCAATTTCATGATATGGCACGAAGCAGCCGACCTGTGTCTGATCGACCTTCAGGCCGATACCATCGCTCCCCGCCCCCTCGATGAGATCAATGCTCCGGGGCAGATCGACAGCTACCACTCATGGTCGAGCGACGGACGCTGGATGGTGTTCAGCTCAAAGAGGCTCGACGGTCTCTTCGCCCGCCCGTTCATAGCCCGGTTTGATGCCGCCACCGGTCGTTTTTCGGCTCCATTCGTGCTTCCGCAGGCCTCCCCGTCCTTCTACGACGACCTCCTGCAGTCGTTTAATGTACCTGAATTTGTAAGCGACCGTGTGCCACACAGCGATACCCTCAGACGCCTCGCAAACATGCCCGCAGCCAAGTAAATCCCTTTTGGCGGAAGCTGCGTCAACATTTTTCGACAGCAAATTGTTATTTTTTTTGAAATAATTTGTACATTTGCATATAAACTTCCGCAGGAAGCATAACCAGCAATTCAACATTATTAACAACAACTCTGTCTAACCAACACCTATTCTACAATGAATGCAGACACCATCGGTTATTGGGCAGGCCTGATCTGGACAGCCCTTAACGAAGCCGACAAACTCGGCACTAAGCAACTTCAGAAAATGACCAAGCTCAAACAGAAAGAACTCGCATATGGCCTCGGATGGCTTGCCCGTGAAGGCAAGGTTGACTTTGAAGAGACCGACGACGACAAGGAGCTTCTCGTCTCGCTCGTTCAGGACTGAACAGCCTACCACGTCAACCTGACTATTTTCCAGTGTGCCATATATTGCCGGCATACCTGAATAAACCGACCCGCAGGCTCAACTATCCTGCGGGTCGGGCATATTCCTCTCCCGCCTCCTCTTACTTTTCCCCCACTCCTACCAATTCCTTCTGATGATAGTAGTCAAAAACACCGGCAGCGCCTATCTTGTGGCTCCATCAATTGCCGAAGCCGATCGCGCGGTAACTGCGCGAATCAAAGGCAACTTCCGTATAAAAGGTATCCGCACCACCAACCCGGTGGCCGTGGGAGACAATGTGGAGATCACCACCCCGGGCCCCGACGGCGTGGCATTCATCACCGCAATAGAGCCTCGCCGCAACTACATCATCCGCCGCGCCAGCAATCTATCCAAAGAAGCCCATATCATCGCCTCAAACATTGACCAGGCATGCTTGATTGTAAGCCTCGCCGAGCCCGCCACTTCGACCACTTTCATCGACCGCTTTCTCGCTACGGCCGAGGCTTACCGCATTCCGGCTGTGATAGTGATCAACAAAACCGACATACTTGAGGCCGAAACCGACGGACGCGAACTGATCGATGCCGTGGCCCACCTCTACCGCTCGATCGGCTACACGGTGGTGGAATGTTCAGCTGCTACAGGACAAGGCCTCGATGCTCTGCGGGCCATACTCGCCGACAAGGTGTCGCTCCTGAGCGGCAACTCGGGCGTGGGCAAGACAAGCCTCATCAATCGGCTTATCCCGGGCCTCGACCTGCGCACCTCGGCCATATCCTCCACCCACCACACCGGCATGCACACCACCACCTTTTCCGAGATGTTTCCGCTGCCCGGCGGTGGCGCCATTATCGACACTCCCGGAGTGAAGGGATTCGGTACCATCGACTTCGAGCCATCGGAAGTAGGACACTTCTTCCCCGAAATATTCCGCTATGCCAAAGAATGCCGCTACGGCGACTGCTCCCATACCCACGAGCCCGGGTGTGCCGTGGTCAAGGCTGTCGACGATGCGCTCATATCCCAAAGCCGCTACGCATCCTATCTCTCCATACTCGACGAGACCCGCGACGCAGGCAAATACCGCAAGCCATTCTGATGTCGCTTTTCAGGGCCGGCTCCCGGGTTTTTTCGGATTTTTTGGCTAATTTCGCAATCTCTCCCTCCTCTCCCTGTTATATCCAATTCTTCATCCCAATCTATCTATTTCTACCATGATCCGACACCTCGCTGTGATCGCGCTGGCAGCCATGGCAGGCTCCGCAGCCATGAGCGCCCAGACTTTCAAGGAGTGGCAAGACCAGCATGTCAACCAGATCAACCGTCTGCCCATGCGCACGAGCCACTTTGCATATCCCTCCACTGCCGACGCGCTTAATGGGAACCCCGCCGACGCTTCAAACTATATGACCCTCAACGGTATGTGGCGGTTTAACTGGGTGGCCGACGCCGACCAGCGCCCCACCGATTTCTTCCGTCCCGGATTCAACGATGCCGGATGGGATTCGATTCCCGTGCCCGGCAACTGGGAGCTCCACGGCTACGGCGACCCGCTCTATGTCAACATAGGCTATGCCTGGCGCAACGACTTCCCTAACAATCCGCCCACCGTGCCCGTCAAAAAGAATCATGTCGGATCCTACCGCAAGACTGTGACCATCCCCGACAACTGGCGCGGCAAGGAGGTCATTGCCCACCTCGGCTCCGTGACCTCCAATGTGTATCTGTGGGTCAATGGCAAGTTTGTAGGCTACAGCGAGGACTCAAAGCTCGAACCCGAATTCAACATCACCCCCTATCTCCGTCCGGGCGAGAATGAAATAGCCATGCAGGTGTTCCGCTGGTGCGACGGATCTTATTTCGAGGATCAGGACTTTTTCCGTCTGAGCGGTGTGGCCCGCGACAGCTATCTGTTTGCCCGCGAGAAGGGCACCGGACTGCGCGACATACGCGTAACCCCCGATCTGGTCAATAACTACACCGACGGCATCCTCAACGTTGATCTCAAGCTGCAGGGCAATCCCACTGTCGACCTCTCCCTCCTCGCTCCCGACGGCAAGGAGGTGGCCTCGGCCAAGGTGTCGGGCTCGGGCAACAAGCTGGTGACTCTCGATGTGGCCAACCCGCTTAAATGGACCGCCGAGACTCCCGATCTGTACCGCCTCGTGGCTTCCGTGAAAAAAGGGGGTAAGGAGATCGAAGCCACAACTGTCAATGTCGGCTTCCGCAAGGTGGAGATCAAAGGCGCACAGCTGCTTGTCAACGGTCAGCCTGTGCTCATCAAGGGTGTCGACCGCCACGAGCTTGATCCCGACGGTGGCTACGTTGTGTCGCCCGAGCGTATGGAGCAGGATATCCGCATAATGAAAGAAAACAATATCAACGCCATCCGCACCTCCCACTATCCCGACGATCCTTATCTCTACGATCTCGCCGACAAGTATGGACTATACATTGTGGCTGAGGCCAACCTTGAGAGCCACGGCATGGGCTATGGCGAAAAGTCGCTCGCTAAATTTCCTGAGTTTGAGCAGACCCATCTTGAACGCAATGAGCGCAATGTGGCCCGCAACTTCAACCATCCCTCTGTCATCATTTGGAGCCTTGGCAATGAAGCGGGCGACGGCGTCAACTTCACCGCAGCCTACAGACTCGTGAAGAGCCTCGACCCCTCCCGCCCGGTGCAGTATGAACGTGCAGGTCTGGGCGACAATACCGACATCTTCTGCCCCATGTATGTGTCGCAGGCCGCATCTGCCGAATATGCCAAGCGCCCCGACATCACCAAGCCCCTCATACAGTGTGAGTATGCTCACGCCATGGGCAATTCGGGCGGCGGATTCAAGGAGTATTGGGACACCATACGCGCATATCCCAGCTATCAGGGCGGATTCATTTGGGACTTCGTCGACCAAAGCCTCCGCAAGAAGGGCAAAGATGGCGTGATGGTCTATGGCTACGGTGGCGACTGGAACCCCTACGATGCCACCGACAACAATTTCTGCGACAATGGCCTCATATCGCCCGACCGTGTGCCCAATCCCCACATGGACGAGACTGCCTACTTCTATCAGAATATCTGGACCGAGCTGCCCGATCCGGCTGCCCGCAAGGTGATGGTGAAAAACGAAAACTTCTTCATCCCGCTCTCCAACTACCGCATGAAGTGGACCCTTATGGCCGACGGCTTACCTGTTGAGAGCGGAATAATCGACAACCTCGATGTTGCCCCCCAGGCCACCGCTCCCGTAGAGATCCCCTTCGATCTCAGCGCCGTTGCGGAAGGCTCAGAAGTGTTTCTCAACGTCGAATATCTCACTAAGAAAGCCGACGGCATGCTCCCTGCCGGTCATGTGGCTGCCCGTCAGCAGCTCCCGGTGGCAGCAGGTGCCTCCTCCTTCTCCGATATAGCCAATATCGAGATCAACAATCTCCCGGCATCGCTCCCCACTGTCAACGACTCCAATTCCGAGCGCCTCATCGTAAGCGGCTACGGATTCAATATCGAGTGGGACAAGACCACCGGCATGATCTCACGCTGGACCAATGGTCAGCTTGAGATGATCGAGCCCGGTCAGGAAATACGCCCCTCATTCTGGCGCGCCGGAACCGACAACGACTACGGCGCATCGCTCCCCGAACGCCGCAAGGTGTGGCGCGACCCGCAGCTCGTGCTGAAAGCTCTTGGCTCAGCCATCGATACCGACGGTCTCGCCGCAATCACAGCCCGCTACGAGATCCCCGCAGTCAAGTCGGAGCTTGTTATGACTTACAAGGTCAACAACGCCGGTCAGATTCTTCTCACCCAGGAGCTGACCCCCGCCGATAACGCCGAGGCTCCCGAGCTAATGCGTTTCGGTGTCGAAGTGCCTCTCGTAGCTGCTATCGACTACTCAACCTACTATGGCCGCGGACCGATAGAAAACTATATCGACCGCAAATCGTCGGCCTTCGTAGGTCAGTACACCCAGACAGCCGCCCAGCAACCCTATATGTATATCCGACCGCAGGAAACAGGCACCAAGAGCGATATGCGCTGGTGGAACCAGACAACCATCGGAGGCAAAGGCATCCGCATCACCTCGCCCGAGCTCTTCTATGCGTCGGCCACTAATTACACCACTGCATCGCTCGACGATGGCGACACCAAGCACCAGCGCCACTCGCAGGAGGTGGAGCCGGTCGACTATACCATCCTACGCGTCGACGCCTTCCACACCGGTCTGGGTGGCATCGACTCCTGGGGTGCAATACCGCTGCCTCAGCACCGCATCCCCTTCGGACCCATGTCGATGACTCTCCTTCTCACTCCGCTGAAATAATTCAGATCCACAAGCCATAATATGCGCCCGGACGCACAAACATTGTATGTCGTCCGGGCGTTTTCTTTTTATATGAGCAAAAAAGATGAAATCAAACGCCTCTGGGCCGAATCGTTTGGCGACTCGCGCGAATTTGTCGAGATGTATTTCGACAGAGTATACCGCGATGCCGACGCTATGACCCTCATGACAGACGATGGCCATGTGGCAAGCGCGCTCCTGCTTCAGCCCTATGGACTATCGTTCCACGGTCTGAGGGCTTCAGCTTCGTATGTGGCCGGAGCTGCCACCAAGCGAAATATGCGGGGCAAAGGACTGATGACAGCCTTGATGGCCGACACCCTGATGGAATCGCGCCGACGCGGCGACATTATCACCATCCTCATACCCGCATCGAGCTATCTCTACGGCTTCTATGCCCGAATGGGATTTGCCACAGTGGCTTTCACCGATATAATGCGCTACACAGCACTACACTCATTTGCCCACCCGGAGGATTCCCCCTTTGAAGAGTTTACGCCGGTCGACGACATATTCGACCGCCGGGTCTACGACGCTATGGCACGAATGGAACATCGCATCGACAGAACAGTCGTGCTCCACTCCCACCGCGACTTTCTCAACATTCTCGACGACATAACCCTCGACGGCGGCACATGCGTGGCCATATCCGACTCTGAGAGGCAAATAGCTGCAATAGCGTGGGGGCGTCCCGCCACCGATGGCTCCGACACCATAAGAGTTGACCAGATGCTCTACTCATCGCCAACAGCCCGACTCGCAGCCCTCAGGCAGCTCCGCATGCGCTGGCCGGGACGTCCGTTTGCCGTAATGGCTCCCGTCGACGACAACGGCCGCCACGCAACTCCGCGTGGAATGGCACGCATTGTCGATGCCGCAAAGACACTCGCCCTCATAGCAAGCACAAATCCCGATATCGACCTCCTCGTCAGAGTGACGGATCAGCTTATCGAGTCAAACAATGCCACTTACCACCTTCAGCGTGGAGAATGTAGGGAGGCACTAGCTGACAACATCAAAGGTCGGACACTCGACTTTGATATCGACATCACCACCCTCTGCGAACTCGTGTTTTCGTCGCCATCAATAGGCAACATAACAGGTCTGCCTGCCCAACGCCTCGACATAGCCCTTATGCTCGACTGACTGATAGAGCTTTTTTGCGGCTCATCAGCCCTCTGAGTCAGCAAAACGATTTGATGCTTGATAAAAAATGCGTATCTTTGCCAATCGCATGATATGAATCCTATCAACATCACTTCATCATACCAATGAAAAAATTACTGCTTTCAGCTTTGGCGATTGCCTCCGTATCGGCTCCCGCTTTCGCTCAGGAAAAGCCCGATAGCGCAGGCTTCGTGTTTACCGACATCAAGGTAGTGCCTACCAACTCCGTCAAGGATCAGAACAAGAGCGGCACATGCTGGTCGTTCTCCGCAACCTCCTTCTTTGAAGACGAAATCCTCCGCAAGACAGGAAAGAGCGTCGATCTCTCGGAGATGTTTACCGTCCGCGAATGTTACAACGACAAAGCCGACAACTATGTGCGCCGCTACGGGGTAGCACAGTTCTCACAAGGTGGATCTTGCCCCGATATCGCCTATGTATGGGAACGCTACGGCGCAATGCCCGAAGAAGCATATCGCGGGCTTAACTACGGCGAGGACAACCATGTGCATGGCGAGCTCGAGTCTGGTCTCAAAGCCTACCTCGACGTCATTGTAAGAAAACCCAACCGTCGACTCTCCACAGCTTGGCCCGTTGCCAAGAAAGGCATCCTCGACGCTTACTTCGGCGAAGTGCCCGAATCATTCCAATATGAAGGCAAGACATATACCCCCAAGTCGTTTGCCGAATCTTTCCCCATCAACACCGACGACTATATCGGCCTCACATCCTTCACTCATCACCCCTTCTACAAGCCCTTCAACCTCGAGGTATCCGACAACTGGATCAACTACCTCTACTACAACATACCCATCGACCAGCTCGTTGAAGTGACCGAAAACGCCATCAACAACGGCTACTCCGTTGCATGGGCTGCCGACGTCTCCGAAAAGGGGTTCAACTGGGGCAAAGGCTACGCCAACCTCCCGAAGGCCAAGACCGAAGCCGACCTCGAAGGCACCGAGCTCGCCCGCTGGGTCACCCTCTCTGCTGCCGACCGTGAGAAAGAGACTTACAAGCAGCGTGGACCCGTTGCCGAGCAGGATGTTACTCAGGAGTCCCGTCAGGAAATGTTTGACCGTCAGGAAACAACCGACGACCACGGCATGGTCATCGTAGGCATCGCCAAAGATCAGGAAGGCAACAAATGGTTTAAGGTTAAAAACTCCTGGACCGACAAGCAGATCTACGGCGGCTACTTCTACGTATCTATCCCCTACTTCAAGGCCAAGACCCTCGACATCTACGTAAACCGCGAAGCAGTCCCCGCCTCCATCCTCAAAGAACTCGGCCTCACAGTAGCCAAGAAAAAATAAATTTTCCCAATCCGGAAATTTTACGTATCTTTGCAGCGCAAGAGCACCTCTTGCGCTGCAATTTTATAAACAGATGCGGTAGTAGCTCAGTTGGTAGAGCATCAGCTTCCCAAGCTGAGGGTCGCGAGTTCGAGCCTCGTCTACCGCTCCTCTAAAACCTCCCTTAGCTCCTGCTATGGGAGGTTTTATCAATCTGTAGAGATGCAATGGATTGCATCCGCCAGTCAGCCAATAGCGCAACAAGGTGGGTTATTACACGAAGCATCCGATCAGCGAACCCCAGCGCCCGCTAAAGCGCTCCACGCACCCCGTAGGGATGCGCCATGGAGCATCCGAACCGCGACGATGCCCCGGCGCGTAGCCGCCAAGCCGCGTTAGCGGCGCTCCTGATGGTGGCCCCGGGCAAGAGCGTGCGTAGCCGCCGCAGCCCGGGGTTAAAAGCGCTAATAAAAGAATGGCTCAGCGTAGCCGAGCTACACACCGCGTCGCACATCCGCCCACAAAAGAGTTTCCAGCGACTGGGAGCGCGCGTAGCGCCCAAAGCCGCGTTAGCGGCGCTCCTGATGGGTGGCCCCGGGCAAGAGCGTGCGTAGCCGCCGCAGCCCGGGGTTTAATGCGCTCATAAGAGAATCGCTCAGCG
>CAJTUF010000019.1 GCA_910579675.1 uncultured Muribaculaceae bacterium
GTCACCACATTTTTGAGGCTCCAATATAGTTAAAGTCTGTTAAAGTTTGGGGTATTGAGGCGGCTTGGTGGAGTTGAACGGTGGTGAACGATGACGAATAGCAATAAATTATTCGCTGAATATCAGAGAGTTATAAGTCGAAGCATATAGATACGCATACACCACGACACGCATATTGCTCGTTATATTGAGGCGGCTTGGTGGAGTTGAACGGTGGTGAACGATGATGAATAGCAGCAAGTCAATAGTTGAATATCAGCAGGTTAGAGGTCAGCACATATAGATGCGCATACACCACGACGCGCTTAATAAGCTGCATTTCAGGATATTGAGTGGGGTGTGGTGACTTTTGTGGTGACCCGGAGGGACGCTGTTAAACAAAAGACCGCTAACTCATTGAGAATTAGCGGCCTTTGGTGGTGCCACCAGGAATCGAACCGGGGACACAAGGATTTTCAGTCCTTTGCTCTACCAACTGAGCTATGGCACCTTTTGCTTGGATCGGGAGGTTTTGTTTTGGCTTTCGGCCTATCTCCTTTGCTTTTGCGATGCAAAGTTAGGCACTTTTTTTCATCCCTGCAAATTTTTCTTGATTTTTTTTGAGAAAAATGAACTTTTTGGCCAAAATCGGTCGAAATTGGCCGATTTTGGCCTCTTCGGGGCTGCTTTCTTCGCAAACATGGCTGTTTGGTCGGTTGTGCTTTATTCTTTTTCATGATCCGCTTTCGTGCCGGGGGTGGGTTTACTCATTTATCAATTCTTTTGTGTGAGTTGCCGGTGTCGGGGGAGGGGTAAGGTCAATGAATATGTAGAGATCTTGGATTTCGGATCTTTTACACTTTCAAAAAGTAACTAATGGGTAAATTTTTGGGCATTCAGTCTTGTGTAATACTCCCGGGATTCATGCGCCAGCCCTGTAAAAAGGGAGAAAAAAGAGTCAGCCCCGGTCTATCGCAAGGATAGACCGGGGCTGACGGTATAGATGGGTTTATGATGAGGCGACTGTATCAATCCCAGGCTTCAACAATGCCCATGAAGTCGGCACACTTCAGCGAGGCGCCGCCGATGAGGCCACCGTCGACGTCGGGCTTGGAGAAGAGGGCCTTGGCGTTGGAGGGCTTGCAGCTGCCGCCATAGAGGATCGATGTGTTGTCGGCTACTTCCTTGCCATACTTGTCGGCGATCACGCTGCGGATGTAGGCGTGGATCTCTTCGGCCTGGTCGTCGGTAGCGGACTTGCCGGTGCCGATGGCCCATACGGGCTCGTAGGCGAGGATGATCTTGCCGAAGTCGTCGGCCGAGAGGTTGAAGAGGCCTTCTTCGATCTGAGCCTTTACAACTTCAAAGTGCTTGCCGGCTTCGCGCTCTTCGAGCACTTCGCCGATGCAGAATATGGGGGTAAGGCCGTTTTCGAGGGCGAGAGCTACTTTCTCGCGGAGGGTTTCGGAGGTCTCACCATAATACTGACGACGCTCGGAGTGGCCGAGAATGACATATGTAGCGCCGGTCGATGCAACCATGGGAGCCGATACTTCACCGGTGTAGGCACCGCTGCGGTGATCGGCACAGTTTTCAGCGCCGAGGCCGAGCTTTGTCTGGTCTATTTCGGCGGCGATGGAGGCGAGGTGGGTGAAGGGCACGCAGATCACTACGTCGCAGTTGGCCTGCTTGGATGCGAGAGCGGTGTTGACTTCCTTGGCGAGTGCGATGCCTTCGGGCAGGGTGGTGTTCATCTTCCAGTTGCCTGCTACAATTTTCTTTCTCATTGGTGTATTTTAGTTGAAATTGTTTGTTGTCGACTTTTATTGATTGTCTTGGAGTGCAAAATTAATCAAAATCATTGATAAAACCGAGCGCGGAATAGAAAATGATTCAGGGCTCGGCTGAGTCGTTGCGCTTTGAGCGCCGGTGGCGAAGCCGCCATTTCACAAGGCGTCCGGTAGAATCGAGGATATATAGGGCCATCAGGGCGAGCAGAAGCGCAAATGAGAGTGCGCGGAACAGTGCTCCACCTTTGTCGCTGATGATCTCCGGGCCAACAGAGCTGAATAGCATGGCGTCGGTGAGCGAGGTGTCCATCAGGGCCATTGACCGCTTCCACACTATGTTTCCGTCGCGGAGGTAGACAAGAGCCATGTTGCCTCTGGCGAGCTCCTTGAGGGTTGTGGCTTCGGCGGTGTAGATCGGATAAGAGGCCATGGATATGTCGGCCCATGCTTCCACAGAGGCATCGTCGCCTGCTATTAGTGCGGCCATGCGTCCGTTGTGGCTCACCATGTAGTCGCTGAGCTCGTTGAGGAAATATGTCCACGACATTTCTGCGCGCTGCAGCTGGGGTATGATCAGGAGTATCTCTTCTCCTTCGCCGCCGACCGCATCGGAGGTGGCGTCGTTGCCGTCAAGATCATAGGCTACCAGTTCGGTGAGTGAAGTGGTGGGCTGAGAGTGGTCAACTCTGTCTATGAAAGTCCAGGTGGAGTCGGGGAGGGCGTCGAGTGCAAACTCTTTTTTGTCGCCATTTTTCTCATACAGAAAAGTCACATCGCCTTCGTCGGAACTCTCTCCGTCGGTATCGTCGTCGTGGAGAAGCGCCGATCCTACCGGGAAGGACCGGAAGTCGATCATAGGCTGGATATTGTAGCCGTAGAGCCCGACCGATAGCAGGAAAGCCACCAGAAGGGTGATGACGAGCCATTGGATATATGGAGTGAAGAGCGGAGCCGCCTTGCGGTTGTTCTTGATAAGGAATATCAACACAGCCGTGATCACCACATTTTTCCAGAAAGTGGCGCCGTTGCTAATGACTAAGAAATCGCCAAAGCATCCGCAGTCGCTCACCGGATTGGAGATATAGATGTAAAGAGTGAGCGGAAGCATCACGGCCATGATGGCTGTGAGCAGCATCGGCACAGCTCGCCGGCAACACCCGAGCATGAGTAGGGCTCCGAGGGTGAATTCGGCACCGCTGAGCATTATTGCGGCCATAAACACTATGGTGCGCGGCTGCTGCATATCCCAGATGTTGAGATATTCCTCGATTTTGTAGACGGTGCCCCAAAGATCAATATCTTTAGTGATACCCGATATGACGAATAGAGCTCCAATGACTATGCGGGCCATCACAACACCCCATTTCAGCAGGCGCTCTCTGGTAGTCTCGGTCATTGGGGTTCGCTCAGTTTTATGATGCCGAAGGTGGCATAGTTGATAATGTCGAGATAGTTGGAGTCGATGCCTTCACTCACGGAGGTATGCCCTGCATGGTCTTCTATCTCTTTTATGCGCTGGAGCTTGGTAAGTATGAAATCGGTATAGGAGTTGACTCTCATGCCTCGCCAAGCCTCATCGTAATCGTGGTTTTTACGCACCATCAGGTCGAAAGCTTTGGTGGCCTCGGCATCGTAGAGGTCGAGAGCCTGTGAGGGGGAAAGATCGGTATTGTCGGCAGCACCGAGCTGAAGCTGTATCAGCCCGGTGATGCCGTAGTTTACAATAGCCTTGAACTCGCTCAGGGCATCATCGTCGATCATTGCCACTCCCTTTGTCTCAAGCGAGCGTATGCGTTTGGCCTTGATAAAGATCTGATCGGTGATCGAGGCCGGACGCATGATGCGCCAGCTCGCGCCGTAGTCGTTGAGCTTGGCCGCGAATATTGAGCGGCAAGCGGCGAGCGCGGCGCCGAACTGGCTGTCGGTATCGGTGTTTGCTTTCTTTTCCATCAGAGCGATTTGGGAGGATAGAGGGTGTCCCACCATGTGGAGTCGTGTTTGAGGTATTTTTCAAACCAGGCGAAGATGGTGTCCTGCCACTTGATGCGCTTGTCGTAGTCGAGGATGTGATGGTCTTGATCGGCTACGGCTACGAGGGCGGTGGGGCGTCCGAGCAGCTTCAGTGCTGTAAACATCTGTATGCTCTCGCCGTAGGGCACATTATTGTCGCTGTCGCCATGGAGGAAGAGGAGGGGAGTTGTGATCTTGTCGGCAAGGAAGAGCGGGCTCTGGCCTACATATAAGTCGGAGTGGCTCCAGGGATAGCTGTTGGCCATCGACACCTCGCTGTAGCTGTAGCCCCAGTAGCCTTCGCCCCAGTAGGATGTGTGGTCGCTTATGCCGGCATGGCTTATGGCGGCGGCAAACATTGGGGTCTGGGTTTGGAGATACTGGGTCATGAATCCACCGTAGCTGGCGCCAATGCAACCTATGGCAGTGGAGTCGGCCCACTCGTTGGCGCGGCAGAAAGCCTGGGTGCCCTCGATGATATCTGCAGCGACACCCTCGCCGGCAGTGTTGACATGGCGGGAGGCCCATTCCTGACCGCGGCCTGTGCATCCGCTCGGGTTGATCACAAGCACGGCATATCCCTGTGCGGCATAGAGGTGGTGGGGATATCGGCTCTCGAAGTTGCGTCCGGTGGGGGAGCATCCGCCGTAGTAGTTGACGATCACGGGATATTTCTTGGCCGGATCGAAGTCGGCGGGAAGATAGTAGCGGGCAAAGATTGAATCGCCGCGTGAGGTGACATAGTTGAAGGGTGTGCACGGGCCGAGAGCAAGCGAGGAGAGTCGCTCAGCCGAAGGATCATCGGCCAGACGTGAGCTCTTGCGCTTGAGATCGGCGAGATACACGCGATCGGAATTGGAAGCCGACGCACCGCGCCATGCCATGAGGTTGCCCTTGCGCGGGAGAGAGAATGATGTGGCCATATCCTCTTCGCCTGTATCGGCCCGCGATATGGTGCCCTTGGCAGGATCGTAGACAAATATGTGGACGCAGTCGCGGTCTTCGGCGGTGAAGTAAACCCGACCGTCGGCGCGACTCCATTCTGCGCCTGTCACCGATGGATCAAACTTGCGGGTGATGGGATTGATGCTGTCGTCGGCGGTGTTGACGATGAAGAGCTCGCCTTCGGTCATAGAGGCTGTGCGCCCTTCGGGCAGATCGAGACCCACGCCGTCGAGGCTCTCGGGGGTGCCGCTTACGAGCACCGATGATCCGTCGGGCGAGAAAAGGGCCGAGGATACAAATCCGTCGTTTCTGACAACAGTGTCGGCCTTGAGGGTGGAGAGGTCGATGCTGAGGATGTCGCGGAGGGTAGTGGGGCGCTGCTCGTAGCGTGAGCGGGCTGTTGTGACGAGGATTTTGCTACCGTCGTCGGCGATATCATTGAGATAGAGCTGACGGAATCCGAATGTCACCGGGGTGGTGATACCTGATGCGAAGTCAACTCGCCACAGGCGGGCACGTTTGCGCCACCCGGGCTGGCGGTCTTCTGGTTCGAGCACTTGATACACATCTCCCTCGGTGGGCCCATCGACATAGGTGGTGAGTATGGCAAAATCTTCAGTGGGCGCTATGGCGAGGTTGCCTTCGGGCACTCCTGAAGCCAGAATGGTCTCGGCTCCGCTTTCAGGATCGACAGCATAGAGGGTTGTGGTGCCGTCGTCGGCGTAACGGGTACCATAGAGGCGCGGGGAGGAGGGCATCCATCGCATGATGTCGCGGCGCAGCGGCCCTACGGGCGAGCCGTCGGCGGTGCGGGTGATGCGAGAGTAGCTGTCGGTCTTTTTTCCACCGGGAGTGACTACAGAATAGAATGTCTGCAGATAGCGGCCGTCGGGAGAGAGCGCGATATAGCCCGAGTGGGTGCCGTCGCTGAAATCATTGAGCGAGGGCATACGTCCGGCCTTTGCCGAAATATCCGCAATGATGATTTTTGAGGCGCTCCCTGCCGGAACAGTCATGGCTACATCGGCCACAGGATGGGTGGAGGGGGTGTTGAGCCAATCGATCTCCACATTGTATGAACCTGGTTTGAGGTTTACCGGGCCGTTCACGGCGTTGCCGCCTATATATACCTTGGCTCCTTCGGGCACAATGAATCCGGCATCTTTGACAAAACTTTTCACGTCAATGCGGAATGATAGGCGCCCCATGGAGTAGGAGTCGGGAGCTGATGCAAGTGAAGCACCGCGCTCTACAACCGCCACAGCCGGGAGAGCGGCGCGACGGTTCATTTCAAGAACGCCCAAGTGGTCAAACGATTTGCCCTGGGCGTCGAGAGAGTCGATCATCAGAGGGGATGAGAGGGCTATCGGAGCGCTTGCATTGAGCCTCTCCACCTTGATGGTGTCGGTGGGCTGGGCCGCCGATGCGCCCATTACAGAGAGCGCGGCAGAAGCTGCGATAATAATACGGTTCATCGGGAAAGATTAAAAAAGTATGTGAGAGACAGTGATGGAAGGATAGTAGTCGTATATTTGTACGGTTATTCGTCGGGTTGATTGATCATTTCGAGAAAGGTATCCTCGTTGATGATGGGGATGCCGAGCTTGGATGCTTTCTCATATTTTGCCGGGCCCATATTGTCGCCGGCGAGAATGAAGTCGGTTTTCTTGGATATCGAGCCGGAATTGCGTCCGCCGTGAGCCTCGATCATATCCTTGTACTGGTCGCGCGAGTGGCGGGCAAAGACGCCTGAAATGACAAAGGTTTTGCCTGCGAGGCGGTCGGATCCTGATGCTTGTTCCGTGTGGTCGACCGCCATCTTCACCCCCGCTTGCCGCAGGCGTTCGACTATGGCCCTGTTGCCCTCCACGGCAAAGAAGTCGACTATTGCGCGGGCAATACGAGGTCCGATATCGGGTATGTCAGTGAGGGCCTCTTCCGATGCGGCCATGAGCGAGTCGATATCGGTGGTGGCACGGGCGAGTTTTTTGCTCACGGTCTCGCCTACATATGGTATTGAAAGGGCGTAGATCACCCTCTCGAACGGCACTTCAAGAGAAGCCCGTACCCCTTCTACTACGCGCTCGGCCGAGCGTGGGCCGAATCCTTCGAGGGTCAGAAGTTGGTCGGTGGTGAGGGAGTAGAGATCGGCGATGTCGGCCACGAGCCCTCGGTCGTAGAGCTGCTGCACCGCTTCCTCGCCAATGCCGTCGATATCCATCATGTGACGGCCTACGAAGTGCTGGATGCGTCCCACGATCTGGGGCGGGCAACCATACTTGTTGGGGCAGATCCATGACGCCTCGCCTTCAACCCGGATGAGCGGGGTAGAGCATGCCGGGCAGCGATCGACAAACTCCACCGGTGCTGCACCCTGACGGCGTGCCGACGTGTCGACTCCTGTGATTTTGGGGATGATCTCGCCGCCTTTTTCCACATAGAGCATATCCTCCTCGTGGATGCCGAGCGAGGCCACGATGTCGGCGTTGTGGAGCGAGGCGCGCTTGACTATTGTGCCGGATAGAAGCACAGGCTCAAGGTTGGCGACGGGGGTTATGACACCCATGCGCCCTACTTCAAACGATACGTAGCGCAGGCGTGTTAGCGCTCTTTCGGCCGGAAACTTATAGGCAATGGCCCATCGCGGACTCTTGGCTGTGAAGCCGAGATTGAGCTGCTGGCGCAGTGAGTTTACCTTCATCACGAGGCCGTCGGTGGCCACAGGCAGGGTGCGTCTCTCGGTGTCCCAATAAGTGATGAACTCATCCACTTCGTCGATGGAGTGGAGAAGCTTCATGTGGGGGGCAACCTTGAAGCCCCAGCTTCGGGCGGCCATGAGATTGTCGTAGTGGTTGTCGGACGGGAGATTGTCGCCAATAAGGTAGTAGAACACGGCATCGAGGCCACGACGGGCCACCTCGGCCGAGTTGAGAGTCTTCAAAGTGCCGGCTGCGGCATTGCGCGGATTGGCGAAAAGAGGTTCGCCATTGGCCTCGCGCTCTGCGTTGAGCCGGTCGAAAGCAGTCCATGGAAGCAGGATCTCACCGCGTATCTCAAAGGAGTCGGGGATTCCGTCGCCTTCTACCACTGCGGGGATGGAGCGGATGGTGAGAATATTGTCGGTGACCACATCGCCACGGGTGCCGTCGCCACGTGTCACTGCTCTCACCAGCCTTCCGTGCTCATAGATGAGCGATATTGAGGTTCCGTCGTATTTAAGCTCGCCTACAATGTCGAAGTCTTCGCCCATCAGCCCCTCGCGGCAGCGGCGCACGAAGTCGTCGACCTCCTCCACCGAGTAGGTGTTGGATAGCGAGAGCATGGGATTGATATGGGCGGCCTGACTGAAGCCCTTTCCGGCAAGGTCGCTGCCCACCCGGTGGGTTGGAGAAAGAGGATCGTCGAGGTCGGGATGTTGCTGCTCAAGCTGTTCGAGCTCATGCATCATCATGTCGAAGTCGCGGTCGGATATCTCAGGCGCGTTGTCTATGTAGTAGAGTCGGTTGTGGCGGTTGAGCTCACGGCGGAGTTCCTCTATCCTTAGAGTGGGAGTCATAGGGTCGGGGGAGTCAGTTGATTTTGAATTTACATTTTACGATGGCGGGATTGACCTCTTCATCGTCAGAGATGCGGCACATCTCATCCGAGGGAATGAGCATATAAAAAGAGTCATCGCTGACAAAACGCATCGGCCATCCATATACATCAGTTCCCTCGATTTTTACAGGAAATCCGGTGACAAACTGTTCAAATCCACCATGCTCGTCGTATGTTGAGGTATGGCGGTAAACGAGCTCACCGTCGGTCAGGCGGTATACATCAAAGCGTATGAGTTCGCTGTCGTCATGCAGATAGTAGGTTGCAAAAATATAGCGGGAGTTGAACACCGGGTTGTTGATGTTGAAATGGTTCTTCTCCACTTCGCGGAGCTCTTCCAGATCCTTAATTGTCCCCCAGGGATAGGAGTAATCGCCAAGGTCGAGGACAATGCTCTTGACGAGAGTTGATGTGGCCTCATCGTAGCGGCATATAGTGTCGCCGTCGGTGATATAGAGCTCTCCGTTGATAGGGAGCAACTCTTCCAGCCGGGATTGGGCAAGAACATCCCAGCGCTCTTCGGCAAGGGTGTAAGTCGAAATCTGTTTCCAGTCGGGTGTAAAGCGGTAGATTTTGCGTTTCTTCACCTTGTGAAAGCCACCCTCCATTGATGCATCGTTGTTTATGGCGAGCCACCCTCCATCGGATAGGGCGGCGATATCACCAACGCTGTCGAGAGCTGCCCTCATTACGAAATCGCCTTCAGAGGTGTATTCCAGGATGCTGTGGATGATGCGGTTGGAGTCGATCACACCCCATTTATCTATGGCAGGATTATATGCAGCTTGCCAGAGAGATGAATATTCCTCAGGCCCCTGACCTGTATGGTTGAATGCTCCTATAGATTGGCCCGTTGTAAAGTCAAAGCGGCTCAGCCACATATCCTCGTTGATGTAAGCGATACCGTTGGCTACATAGAGCAGATCAGGAGTGTCAAGCATGGTGCTGTCGGTAAATTCCGGGCGACACACGGCCTCTACCACTACTGAGCCTGAGAGATTGTCAAAATCGGTTTTTGAAAAATTTCCGGCAATATTGACAACCGGTACTTTCCGGCTCTCGGGTGCGGATGAGCAGCCTGCGAGAGCAAGCGCAGCCATGAGTGATGATATCTTGATGACGGTCTTTTTCATGTCTTTTGGTTGATTTGCGAATTGTTTTGTCAACGGACATGCAAAGGTAATAAAAATAAAGAAGATGGCGCTCAGCGGTGGCGGGTAAAAACAGAGCGTCGGCCTCCGGATGCCGGAGGCCGACGCCTATGGTCGGTCGGTTGAATGGTGGCTATCAAGCCTTGCCGTTTGAACCGAGCACGTTGACGATCTTGTGCTTGTAGAGCTTCTCCATCTCGTCGCGGGCCGGGCCGAGATACTTGCGGGGATCAAACTCACCGGGCTTGGTAGCGAATACCTCGCGGACGGCGGCGGTCATGGCCAGACGGCTGTCGGAGTCGATGTTGATCTTGCAAACGGCGCTCTTGGCAGCCTTGCGGAGCTCTTCTTCGGGGATACCGATGGCATCGGGGAGCTTGCCGCCATATTTGTTGATGGTGTCGACATACTCCTGAGGTACAGAGCTGGAGCCATGGAGCACGATGGGGAATCCGGGGAGCTTCTCCATAACGGCATCGAGAACCTCGAAAGCCAGAGGAGGGGGAACAAGACGGCCCTCGGCGTTGCGGGTGCACTGCTCGGGGGTGAACTTGTAGGCGCCGTGGCTGGTGCCGATCGAGATGGCGAGCGAGTCGCAGCCGGTGCGGGTGGCGAAGTCGATCACTTCCTCGGGATCGGTGTAGGTGTGGTGGTCAGACGATACCTCGTCTTCAACGCCGGCGAGAACGCCGAGCTCGCCTTCTACGGTCACATCATACTGATGAGCGTAGTCGACAACCTTCTTTGTGAGGGCAACATTTTCCTCGTAGGGGAGGTGTGAGCCGTCGATCATCACAGACGAGAAGCCATTGTCGATGCAGCTCTTGCAAAGCTCGAAGCTGTCGCCATGGTCGAGGTGAAGAACGATCTGGGGATTCTCCCAGCCGAGCTCCTTGGCATAAGCCACAGCACCCTGGGCCATGTAGCGCAGGAGGGTAGCGTTGGCATAGTTGCGGGCACCCTTGGATACCTGGAGGATGACGGGGCTCTTTTCTTCGGCAGCGGCCTTGATGATGGCCTGGAGCTGCTCCATGTTGTTGAAGTTGAAGGCAGGGATAGCGTAACCTCCCTTGATGGCCTTGGCAAACATCTCGCGGGTGTTGACGAGGCCGAGTTCCTTAAAGCTTACCATATTTGGAAAAACGGGTTTATATGTGTCGTGGAATCAACGTCGGGCCGCACGGCGGCGCCTTAGTCAGGTGCAAAGATAGCGATTTTTTTTGAAGGGTGATTTATCAGCACTTCATTTTTTTGCATACCTTTGCGAGATAATGGAAAATATAAGATTCAATGTGGGCCGCGGCCAGCGGCTTCTGCTATTTGTATGTGTGGCCACTTTGTGTCTGCTGGTCACTGCTGTGCTTGTTTATATCATTGGCACCGACACCACCCCCAAAGCGCGTATAGGCGCAGTGTTGCAGGATGTTATAGCTTTCGCAGTCCCGGCGGTGGCTGTGGCGGTGATGGTGACGCGCCGACCGGCCGATCTGCTCATGATCCATAAGCCGGAGCCTGTGGCGGCCATGGCCATGGTGATGGCATTGCTGGTAGCCATGCCTGCTCTCAATCTGCTTGTGGAGTGGAACGCCTCTCTCCCCCAGCCTGAGAGCTTCCGCGCCGATGCCGAGGCTCAGCACGCCATGATAGAGATGCTATTTGGCGGTACGGGTATAGGGTCGCTTGTGGCGGCCCTGCTCATAATCGGAGTGATGGCGCCGCTGACGGAGGAGATGCTGTTTCGCGGATGCCTCCAGCGTCTGCTCCAGAGCATCGCAGGGCGGAGCGGAGCGGTGTGGATCGCCGCGGCAGTGTTTTCATTCATGCACTTCGATCTCACAGGCTTTGTGCCACGTATGGTGCTGGGAGTGATATTCGGCTATGCCATGCTGTGGAGCGGCTCGCTGTGGACCGCCGTTGCATGCCATTCCATCAACAATTGCCTCGCCGTCACGGCCATGTGGCTTGAGATGTGGGGCAGCGCAGCCGGCACCGAGCTCCAGACCTTCGGCTCAACAAGCCTTGGGCTCGTGGCTCTGAGCGTGGTTGTAGCATCGGGTCTTGCGTTTGTGGCGTATCGCCACCGTAGGCTGATTGCTGACAGGCAGTAGGGGGTGGGTCAGTCGAATTTCTTGCGGTTGAAGATGAAGTTGCGGCCGAGATATTTCTCTCTCACCACGGGGTTGACGGCCAGCTCTTCAGACGTGCCCTGAAATAGT
The DNA here is from genome assembly GCA_910579675.1 of uncultured Muribaculaceae bacterium. GTDB lineage: Bacteria > Bacteroidota > Bacteroidia > Bacteroidales > Muribaculaceae > Paramuribaculum. Next base: position 11,689 of record CAJTUF010000019.1, read on the forward strand.
ATCCGGCCGTCGAAGAGGAGATAGGCCCGGTCGGTGATCGAGAGGGTCTCGGGTGCGTTGTGGTCGGTGATGAGGATACCTATGTTTTTTTCCTTGAGCTTGTAGACGATATACTGGATATCTTCCACTGCGATGGGGTCGACGCCGGCAAAGGGCTCGTCGAGCATTATAAACTTGGGGTCGATTGCCAGACAGCGGGCTATCTCGGTGCGTCGGCGTTCGCCGCCCGACAGCTGGTCGCCGAGGTTTTTGCGCACCTTTTCAAGGCGGAATTCGGCAATAAGGCTTTCGAGTTTATCGCGCTGATATTCCTTGGAGGTGGGTGTCATCTCCAGGACGGAGCGGATGTTGTTTTCGACCGTCATCTTGCGGAACACCGACGGCTCCTGGGCAAGGTAGCCTATGCCGTAGCGCGCACGCTTGTAGACCGGATATTTGGTTATGTCGACATCGTTGAGGAAAATGCGTCCTTCATTGGGGGTGATGAGCCCTACGGTCATGTAGAAAGTGGTGGTCTTTCCGGCGCCGTTTGGTCCGAGAAGGCCTACTATCTCTCCCTGCTTCACATCTATCGACACGTGGTTGGCCACAGTGCGCTTGCCATATTTCTTGACAAGATTGTCGGTGCGGAGCACCATGCGGCCATCGGGAGTGCCGCCGGTATTTAATTCTTCAGCAGCCATGTCAGAAAGATTGTTTGGCCCTGCGGAGGCGTGCGTCGATATAATCGGTGAGAAGACCTATGGCCACGGCATTGGATCCTCCTTGGGGCACAATCAGGTCGGCATAGCGCTTGGTGGGCTCGATATACATCTCGTGCATGGGTTTGAGCACATCTTGATAGCGGTCGATCACTATCTGTGGGGTGCGTCCGCGCTCCACGCAGTCGCGTGCGATTACCCGGATGAGTCGGTCGTCGGCATCGGCGTCGACAAATACCTTAACGTCCATCATCTTGCGGAGGGTGGGATCGTTGAGCACAAGGATGCCCTCGACAATCACCACATCGCGGGGCTCGACCTTAACCGTTTCTTCCTGCCGGGTGCAGGTGAGGTAGCTGTAGGTGGGCATTTCGATGGCATGGCCCGCCTTAAGTTGGCGCAGATGCTCGGCCAGCAGAGTCCACTCGATCGAGGCAGGTTCGTCGAAGTTGATCTTGCTGCGCTCTTCGGGCGGGATGTGGCTGGAGTCTTTGTAATAAGAGTCCTGTGGAATGACAGTGACCTCTCCCTGAGGGAGAGAGGATATAATCTTGTTGACAACGGTGGTCTTTCCTGAGCCGGTGCCACCTGCTATACCTATTATAAGCATCCGAGGGGTGGGATAGTGGTTGTTAATGGAGTGAAGAGGTAAAGATAGCGCGAAGATAGTTATTTTTTTGCAGCTCGGGGGTGTGGTTTGGTTAAAAAAGCGCCAATCGTGGCCATTTGGCCTAATGAGAACGGGTAGTGAGGGGGCAGGTTTGTTGAAAAATCACTAACTTTGCGTTCCCTCTGCTCCTGCTGCAGCGGGAGACAACACTTCAGCACCAGACTATGATAATATCTTCGTCCCTGACTTCCTTCGGCCGCTACTGGCTGTTTATGAAGCGAGTGTTCAGCGTGCCCGACCGGTGGCGCGTGTTTTTCTCGCGCACCATTGTGGAGATAACCAAACTTGGAGTAGACTCGATCCCGCTCGTGATGATCATATCGGTATTCATCGGCGCGGTGTGCTGCATCCAGATGGAGCTCAACACCAGCTCTCCGCTGCTCCCGGCCTACTCGGTAGGACTGGCCACCCGCGACATTGTGCTTCTGGAATTTTCCAATTCGATACTTTGCCTGATCCTTGCGGGTAAGGTCGGCTCTAATATAGCATCGGAGATAGGCACCATGCGTGTGACCGAGCAGATCGACGCACTTGATATCATGGGTGTCAACTCGGCCAATTATCTTGTGCTCCCCAAAGTGGTTGGCTTTGTGCTTTTCATGCCTGTGCTTGTGGCGCTTTGCATCGCCACAGCCCTGTTCGGCGGCTTTCTGGTGGCGGTGGTCACCGATCTTATCCCGGTCAACAGATATATCTACGGCATTCAGGCCATGTTTATAGAGTGGTATGTATGGTATGGCATCATCAAGTCGATAGTGTTTGCCTATATTATCGCAAGCGTGTCGGCCTACTGCGGATTCTATGTCAAGGGTGGCGCCCTTGAGGTGGGCAAAGCCTCAACCAACGCCGTAGTGTCATCATCGATCCTCATCCTGCTCATGGATGTGGTGCTCACCAAACTCCTCCTGCAATGATTGAAGTAAAGAATCTCACCAAGACCTTCGACGACGGACGCACTGTGCTCCACGATGTGTCGGCCACATTTTATTCAGGTAAGACCAATCTGATCATAGGCCAGAGCGGCTCGGGCAAGACAGTGATGGTAAAGTCGATTGTCGGGCTGGTCCACCCCGACGGTGGCGAAATACTCTACGACGGGCGCAATTTCCTGACCATGGACAGCGACCAGATAAAAAAACTTCGCAAAGAGATCGGAATGCTCTTTCAGGGCTCGGCACTTTTTGACAGCGAGACGGTGCTCGGCAATGTGATGTTTCCGCTGATGATGTTTGGCGACATGAGCCCTGCCGAGCAGCGGGAGCGCGCTGAGTTTTGCCTTGAGCGCGTCAATCTCCACGGCGCGGGTCATAAATATCCCGCCGAGATCTCCGGCGGCATGCAGAAACGTGTGGCTATAGCCCGCGCAATAGCTCTCAATCCCAAATATCTGTTTTGCGATGAGCCTAATTCGGGTCTTGACCCGCGCACCTCGCTGGTGATCGATGAGCTTCTCAGCGACATCACACATGAATATGGGATCACCACCATCATCAACACCCACGACATGAACTCGGTGATGGGTATAGGCGAGAATATAGTGTTTATCAAGGAGGGCCGGGCCGAATGGATAGGCAATTCAAAGGAGCTTTTCCACTGCGACAATAAGGCTCTCAACGATTTTGTGTTTGCCACTCAGCTTTTCCGCGACGCCCGCAGCTACATACGCGAGCATTCTACCCGCGGCTGAGAGGTCACCGTATAATAATAGCATCGGCGGCGCCAGGATTGATACTTCCGGGCGCCGCCGATGCTATTGGTGAGTGTGTGGGTTTATTTCTCAGGCTGATGGCCGGAGGCTGTTGCGGCATCGAGGGCTGCGATGGTGGCAAGATTGACAATATCGCGCACCTTGGCTCCGACATGGGTGAAGTGGACAGGCTTGTTCAGACCCATCTGGATAGGGCCAATGGCTTCGCCTACGCCCATCTCGAGGATCATGCGGTAGGCCGACGAGCTGGCCGAGAGATTGGGAAACACGAGGGTGTTGACATCCTTGCCGTAGAGACGGGTGAAGGGGTAGGTCTCGTCGCGCAGACGGCGGTCGAGGGCAAAGAGGAGGTTCATCTCGCCGTCGATGGCCAGATCGGGATACATCTCGCGCATCTTGCCTGCAACAGAAGCCACCATGTCGGGCTCAGACTCACCGGCCGAGCTGCCGAAGTTGGAGTAGCTCACGAGAGCCATTACGGGTGTGTGTGCGAAATACTCTACCGAGTTGCGGGCCAGACGGGCAATGTCGAGCAGCGCTTCGGCGTCGGGATTGCGGTTGACCTGAGTGTCGGCGAGGAAGAAAGCACCCTTTTTGGTCTGTACGATATGCAGGGCTGCAAAGTGGCGGTAGCCGGGGCGTATGCCGATCACCTCGCGGGCAATGCGTCCGGTTTGCTGCGCAGCCGAATATGTTCCCCCGAGGAATGCGTCGGCATCGCCCGCATCGACCATCATCATGCCGAAGTAATTGCGGTCAAACATCTTTTCCTGCGCATCCATTAGGGTCATGCCTCGGCGGCCGAGGCGTCCTGCCAGACGCTCGGCGTAGCGCTGACGGCGGTCGGCCTCGCGGTCGTGACGCAGATTGATGATCTCGATCCCGGTAAGGTCGAGGTGGAGACGCTCGGCGCGTTTGGCTATCATCTCGTCGTTGCCGAGAAGTATGGGGATGAAGAGTTTCTGGCGAGCTCCCTGCACGGCGGCCTGAAGCATATTGTCGGTATTGGCTTCGCCAAACACCACCTTCTTGGGGTGCTTCTTTGCTTCGTCTGATATGCGGCGCATGATGCGGTTGTCGTAGCCCATGATGCGGCGCAGGCGGTCGGTGTAGGCTTCCCAGTCGGTTATCGGCCTGCGGGCGACACCGCTCTCCATAGCGCCACGGGCCACAGCGGGAGCTACCGTGATGAGCAGACGGGGGTCAAGCGGTTTTGGCAGGATATATTTGGGACCGAAGCTGAGGGTCTCGCCTTCGGAGTAGGCGGCGCTCACAACCGGAGGCACCGGCTGCTTGGCCAGATCGGCTATGGCATGGACAGCGGCCAGCTTCATCTCTTCGTTGATGCCGGTGGCGCCGCAGTCAAGTGCTCCGCGGAAGATGTAGGGGAAGCCGAGCACATTGTTGATCTGGTTGGGATAGTCGCTGCGGCCGGTGGCAAATATCATGTCGGGACGGGTGGCGACAGCAAGATCGTAGGCGATCTCCGGATCGGGATTGGCAAGCGCAAACACGATCGGCTTGGGGGCCATGCTGCATAGCATCTCGGGCGTGACAACATCCTTTACCGAGAGGCCCAGAAACACATCGGCATCAACCATAGCCTCTGCGAGGGTGTTGATGGGGCGGTTGGTCATGAACTCACGCTTCTGCTCGTTGAGGTTGCCGCGTGAGGCATTGAGCACACCCTTGGAGTCGCACATCACCACATTTTCCTTTTTCACTCCAAGGGCCACATAAAGTCGGGTGCAGCTCACGGCAGCCGCACCTGCGCCATTGACCACGAGGCGTATCTCGTCGATCTTCTTGCCCTGGATCTCCAGAGCATTGAGCAGTCCGGCAGCCGAGATGATGGCAGTGCCGTGCTGGTCGTCGTGCATCACCGGGATGTCGCACTCCTCTTTGAGCCTGCGCTCGATCTCAAAACACTCGGGCGCCTTGATGTCTTCAAGATTGATTCCGCCAAAGGTGGGGGCAATGGCTTTAACAGTCTGGATAAACTTTTCGGGATCTTTTTCGGCCACTTCGATGTCGAAACAGTCAAGGCCGGCAAAAATCTTGAAGAGGAGCGCCTTGCCCTCCATTACCGGCTTTCCGGCTTCGGGACCTATGTCGCCAAGCCCGAGCACTGCGGTGCCGTTGCTGATCACGGCCACCAGATTGCCCTTGTTGGTGTATTCGTAAACGTCGTCGGGATTTTTCTCGATCTCCTTGCAGGGATAGGCCACGCCGGGGGAGTAGGCCAGCGCGAGATCGTGTTGGGTGGAGTAGGGTACTGTGGGTACTATCTCAATTTTGCCGGGCTTCCCCTCGCGATGATATTCGAGGGCAGCTTCGCGCGAAACGGGTGTTGACATTGTGTGAAAACTTAGAAATTGGTTACGGAGTGGAAACGATAACGCAAAATTAACGTTTTTTCCTCAATTACAATAACAAAAGCTGACCAACTTTTGTTTTGGGCCCTGATTTACGTTTGTGGTGGGGAGCGGGGCGGCAATGATGAGCGTTGTATAGGTAGGCAAACTGAAAGCTGCAACCGACGGAAAAATATTTGGTAGGTTGCGGCTAATGAGTTAACTTTGCCGTACCAAGCCCCGGGACACAGGCAATAGACCATGCCGCTGGGGTGTCTCACAACAATTGTTTCACTTTTATTTATTGAGTATGAAGAAACTTTTACTCTCTATCTTTTCAATCATCGCCATTGCCGGTATGGCCCGCGCTGAGGTGACCCTCAAGGTCAACGACGCCACCGACATCAAGGGCACACTTGTGGCTGAAAAGCCCGCCGAAGGGAATAGCAACGGCGAAGCTGAGAAGTATCAGCCCCTCGAATCGGCCACCATCAGCGGCTATTCCTTTACCTTTGTACAGGGAGAAGCCAAGAATGCACCCGCGCTCTACAAGGTGATGAGCGGCAAGGAAGGTGACTGGACATTCCGCGTTTACAACGGTAGCTCCATGACTATCACCGCTCCCGAAGGCACCACAATGACTCAGATAGATTTTGCCGGTCAGTTCAGTAAATTGAACGCCACTGTTTCCGAAGGCAAGTTTGAGGCCACCTCCAATAGCGCAGCTGTATGGTCGGGCAAGTCGAATGAAATCACTATCAGCACATCGTCGAACATCCGAGTGTCGACTCTTACAGTCTACATTGAGGGTGAGGAGACTCCCGAAGTTCCCGAAGTTCCCGCCGGTGTGACTTATGCTCCCGCCACTGAGATTGTTTCGGGCGAGCAGTATATCCTCGTTATCGACAATCTGTATGGTGCAGCAATTGCCGAGAGCAGCACATACGGCCGACTCGCTCTCACCGAAGGCACTGTGGCCGACGGCAAGATGACCGCTCCCGAGACCGCTGCCATCACTATCACCAAGGTTGACGACAAGGGCTATACACTCGTCGACACCTACGGCCGCTATCTCGCCATGGATGAATCCCATCTCACCACATTCCAGATCTTTACCGAGATTAACGACGGTTGCTACTGGAACGCAGAGTTTACAGAAGGCAAGGTTAAGATAAGCAACGTCCTCAACCCCACCTGCTTCGTGTGTCAGAGCGCCGGCAATGAAGGCACATTCTACACCAATATGGCACCTGCCAAAGCACCTGAGACATTCAATCTCCCCGCTCTCTATGTCAAGGAAGCTACCGGCGGTATCAGCGCCGTAGAGATTGAGACCAACAACGGCGAGGCTGTTTACTACAACCTCCAGGGCATCCGCGTCAATGCCGACGCTCTCACCCCCGGCATCTATGTCCGCCGTCAGGGCAACAAGTCTGTCAAAGTGCTCGTGCGATAAGACATCTGTAAGTCAAATATTTCTCATCGAAATAACAGGAATCAAATAAGTCGGCCGGGACAATCCCGGCCGACTTTATTAAACAGACCCAGCAAAAGCAATTAACAAAGCATGCTTGCAAGTACTAAGGTAAAAGGTTATATATTGGGCATAATAGCGGCGGCCTCCTACGGCACCAATCCGCTCTTTGCGCTACCGCTCTATGCCGACGGGATGAATCCCGACTCGGTGCTTCTTCTCCGCTATCTGGCGGCAATACCCGTGGTGGCGCTCATCATGGTGATGCGTGGTCGCTCGTTCAGGGTCAACCGGCGTCAGCTCGTCACTCTTGCCGTGTTTGGTATCCTTATGGCCCTTTCGTCGCTCACCCTCTTCCTCTCCTATACCTATATGGATGCGGGCATTGCCTCGACTCTGCTTTTTGTCTATCCCATCATGGTAGCGGTGATCATGGCCGGAGTGTATAAGGAGCGCATCTCTAAGCTCACCATATTTTGCATAGCGGTGGCGCTGACTGGTATTGCTATGCTCGGTAATGCCGGTGATGGCGAGGCTCTGAGTCTTGTGGGAGTGGGCATAGTGATGGCCTCATCTCTCTCCTACGCCATATACATAGTGGGAATCAACAAGTCGAGTCTCGATTCACTCCCCACTCTTACTGTCACCTTCTGGGTGCTGGTGTTCGGTGTGTTCCTGTTTGTAGGCCGGTTGCTTGCAGGGCCGGTGGAGCTGACGCTTCCAGGAGGAGGTGGTGGCAATCAGGTGCTACTGTGGGGCTGTGTGGCGGGATTGGCTATTTTCCCTACTGCAGTGTCGTTTCTGTGCACCACCGGCTCGATACAATATATCGGTTCCACTCCCACAGCAATCCTTGGAGCGCTTGAGCCTGTCACGGCAGTGGCGATAGGCATATGCGTGTTTGGCGAGGTGCTGACGATTACAGATGTCGTGGGCATCATTCTCATCATCGGAGCTGTGTCGGTGATAGTGGGCGGCTCGTCGGCCGTTGGCCATCTATCAATGCAACTCACGCGCATGAGGCGTCTCTTTCCGTCGCTCAGGAAGCGACGCTGAGAGCGCACTCACACGCGTGGTGTGTCGCGGAGCAGATCTTTTTACTTCACATATTTGATATAATCGGAGTATCCCTCCTGCCTCATATCCTCCAGAGGAATGAAGCGGAGGGATGCGCTGTTGATGCAGTAGCGCATCCCGCCCGTGGCCGCAGGGCCGTCGTTGAAGAGATGTCCGAGGTGGGCGTTGCCGTTGGCGCTTCGCACTTCGGTGCGCACCATGCCGTGGGAGGTGTCGGTGAGCTCGTTTATGGCAGCGGAGGGGAGGGGACGGGCAAAAGCCGGCCATCCGCAACCGGAGTCAAACTTGTCGGAGGAGCTGAAGAGTGGTTCGCCGGTGGTTATGTCGACATAGATGCCCTTTCGGTGATTGGCGTTGTAGAGATTGTCGAACGGGGGCTCGGTAGCGGCGTTTTGAGTCACCTCATATTGCAGCGGGGTGAGGATGGAGCGAAGCTCAGCGTCGGAAGGCCGCTGCCATTGCGCGGAGGCTTTCTCGCGGGCGTTGCGGGCCATGGCAAAGAGCGAAGGATCGATATGGCAGTAGCCGCCGGGATTTTTTTCGAGATAGTCCTGATGATAGTCTTCGGCAGGCCAGAAATTTTCGAGAGGTTTTACCTCAACAGCCAGCGGCTTCTGATATCCCCGGGCCAAAGCGGCTATCTCACGCTCTATGATGTCGCGTTGTGATGGCTCGGTGTAGTAAATGCCGGTGCGGTATTGGGTGCCGCTGTCGCCACCATGACGGTTTACTGAAGTTGGGTCGATGGTCTTGAAGTAGAGGTCGATCAGGAAGGGCAGCGATACGGAATCGGGCTTGAATGTCACCTCGACTGTCTCGGCAGCATGAGTGTCGCCGGTACATACCTGACGGTAGGAGGGATTGTCGACGGTGCTGTTGGCATAGCCGGTAGTGGTGGATATCACACCCGGGATCTGCTTCATGAAGTGTTCGGTGCCCCAGAAGCAACCTCCTGCAAAGTAGATGGTTTCGGTATCTTTCATAACGGTTGTTGAGGATGATGGATTTGGAGATGCTGTGTGGCGGTTGCTGCATGAGGATGAAGCTGATGCCACAATGCCGAGTAGTAAAGAACAAGAAAAGAGGAGTCGGATTATCATAATGAGGGGGGTAATGATAAGGCAACGACCCGGAGCCGGCCTTTCCGTTGGATGGATTGAGCGCGGATCCGGGTCTGTTGGAGCCTATATTGTAGGAAGCATGGGCGGCATAATTGTGCCGTCGTTGTCATGCCAGCGGGCCGACAGGGGGAGGTGGGGGCTCGTTGGGGTCGCGTGGAGCCGCCGGCTCCGGATCCTCTTTGTGGCTTTGAGGTTCATCGGGTGATGATTTGGGCGACTCATCGCCGGGGTCGGAGGGAGGAGTTAGCAGACCCTGGTTTTCACGGGCGGCAAGAATCTCGTCGGTACGTGAGGTCCATGGCCGCGGGCCGAAAATCTTCTCCACATCCTCGGTGAATATCACCTCACGGGTGATAAGAGTGTCGGCGAGCTTGGCATGGCCTTCGGCATGTTTGCGCAGAATATCCTTGGCGCGCTCATACTGTTCGGAGATGATACGGCTCACCTCTTCGTCGATGATGCGGGCGCGCTCGCCGCTATATGGCTTGCTGAAACCATAGTCCTGACCGGTGGAATCGTAGTAGCTGAGGTTGGGGAGCTTCTGGCTCATGCCATAATATACTACCATTGCATAGGCCTGCTTGGTGACACGCTCAAGGTCGTTGGCGGCACCGGTGGAGATTCGGCCGAGGAAAAGCTCTTCGGCCGCACGGCCACCGAGGGTAGAGCATATCTCGTCGAGGAGGGCCTGGGTAGGGGTGATCTGGCGTTCTTCGGGCAGATACCATGCAGCGCCGAGGGCTTTGCCTCGGGGCACAATTGTGACCTTTATAAGAGGATTGGCATAGCGCAGATGCCACGAAATGGTGGCATGGCCAGCCTCGTGGACGGCGATGGAGCGCTTTTCTTCGTCGGTGGTGATCTTTGAGCGCTTTTCGAGGCCGCCTATGATGCGGTCGACGGCGTCGATGAAGTCCTGACGCCCTACCGACTGCTTGTTGTGACGGGCCGCTATCAGGGCAGCTTCATTGCACACATTGGCAATATCGGCACCGGAAAATCCGGGGGTCTGGCGGGCGAGGAGATCGACGTCGACGGTGTCGTCGGTCTTGATCTTGCGCAGGTGGACATTGAATATGGCCACGCGGTCGGGGAGGTCGGGGAGATCTACAAAAATCTGTCGGTCGAAACGTCCGGCGCGGAGGAGGGCTTTGTCAAGGATGTCTACTCGGTTGGTGGCGGCAAGGATAATGACGCCGCTGTTGGTGCCGAAGCCATCCATCTCGGTGAGGAGCTGATTGAGGGTGTTCTCTCGTTCGTCGTTTGCTCCCATATTGGGATTCTTGCCACGGGCGCGGCCCACGGCGTCGATTTCGTCGATAAACACGATGCAAGGAGCCTTTTCCTTGGCCTGACGGAAGAGGTCGCGGACACGCGATGCACCCACGCCTACAAACATCTCCACAAAGTCGGAACCCGACATGGAGAAGAAGGGCACATTGGCCTCGCCGGCAACAGCCTTGGCCAAAAGGGTTTTACCAGTGCCGGGAGGGCCTACGAGGAGCGCTCCTTTGGGTATTTTGCCTCCGAGGTTGGTGTAGCGGGCAGGATTTTTTAGAAATTCCACAATCTCCTCAATTTCGGTCTTGGCTTCCGACAGTCCAGCGAAATCCTTGAAGGTTACCTGTACAGGGCCATCCTTGTCGAAAATCTTGGCTTTGGATTTGCCTACACTAAACACCCCGCCTGAACCTCCAGCTCCGCCATTGCTCATCCGCTTCATAATCACGAACCAGAAGATGATCATCAAGGCTACGGGAGCGAGAGTCCAGATCATGGATGAAATGTCGCTCTTTTTCTCGAACTTGACATCGCCCTTGAACACACCCGACTGGGTCCAACCGTCGATCATGTCCTGCAGCTTGTCGGCGCTCGAGAAATTGGCAGATACGTAGGCTTTCATGCCCACGCCTTTCTTGAATTCGCGTGGAAATTCCTTGGCAGCAAGCGAGTCGTTGAGAAATGCCTGAGCCTCACCGGTGTTGGTGAAAACGACTATTTTGGTCACACCGCCGCTCTCCACCAGTTGCGTGAACTTGGTGGAGGATATATTCTCGCGAGCGAGCGACTCGTCGTCGAGATAGAGTATGCCAATGAGAAACACGGCTACAATGGCATACATCCAATACATATTGAGCCGGAATCCCGGCTTCTTTGTCTTATTGTCCATTCAGAGTATTGAGAAATATGGAGAAGGAATGCAATAGGAGGAAAATGGGAAAGAGGATAAAAGTCAGTCTTCGTCGGGGAGCTCGGTGATCTCACCGTCGGCCCAAAGCTCTTCGAGATTGTAGAGGCGTCGGGTCTCGGGATGGAACACGTGTACAAGAGTGTCGCCGTAGTCAACTACCACCCATGTGGAGTTGCCGTAGCCATCGTAGTTGTAGGGTTTTACCCCGGCAGTCTCGAGGAGATAGTCGCGCACACTGTCGGCAATAGCTCCAACTTGCTGAGAGGAAGTTCCCTCGCAGATAATGAAGTGGGGAGTTGCGGCAGTCTCGATGCCGCTCATGTCGATAAGGGTTATGTTGCGACCTTTGCGCTGGCGTATGCCTTCGATAATGAGAGGAGTAAGGTCGTTGGGTCTTGTCATTTGCTGGTATGAGGTTTGGGTGATGGAATGGAGACCGGGCGAGGCGTTGTTACTAACGCCATAACCTGAGCCTTCGCGGAGTGCAAAGGTAATCAAATTTCGTCAATCGCCGAGGGGTAGTCCTCCTTACTAACAATTAAAAAGAGTGAAATGATTACTCGTAGCGCATCGATTCTGATGGGGCGAGGGTGGCTATCATGTGGGAGGGGAGCACGAGCACCGCAGCGGATATTACTATCACACCGGCGTTGAGGATGATAAATGGCCCCCACGCCAGATCTACCGGCACATAGCTGAGGAAGTATGCTTCGGCGTCGAGAGGGATGATGTGGAGGAAGTGCTGGAGCAGTATGAACCCTAAGCCAATTAGGTTGCCAATGATCAGACCGCGCACCACGAGGCGCTCGGCCATATAGATGAATACTCCTCTGATCTGGGAGTTGGTGGCTCCAAGCGATTTGAGTATGCCTATGGTGCGCACACGCTCGAGGATAAGGATAAACATGCTCGAAATCAGAGTAAACCCGCTCACAAGAGCCATCAGCACGAGAATCACTACCACATTGGTGTCGAGCAGATCGAGCCAGCTGAAGTAGGCTTGGCCGCTGTGGAGCACATTGTCGAGGCCATAGTAGTCGCTCCCGGTCGTCTGGGAGGAGAGATTGAGCAGAGATGCCGAAAGGCTGGCAATGGCGTCGGGAAGTCTTTCGGCAGCGATGCCGTTGATCTCAAGAGCGGTGACGCAATCGCCGGGCATCTTGGCCACGCTTCGAGCCATGTCGGGGGTTGAGTAGACAAATCGGCTGTCGTATTCGCCGAGATGAGTGTCGTAGATGCCGCTCACAGTCACCCTGCGGGTGCGCATGGCTTCATTGGTGACAAAGTGCATGTCGACATTATCGCCCACAGCGAGCCGAAGCTTTGTGGCATTGGCGGCAGAGAGCACTATTTCGGGTCGGGCAGGCAGGGAGGGGTCTTCGCTTTCAGCCGGAGGCGAGGGCATCGCTCCCTCGACAAGGTGGGAACTGATGAAACCGAATCCTCTTGCGGTGTCGGCATATGCCTTGACCATCACTCCCACAAATGCACTGTCGGTCTTGATGATACCCGGGATCTCGATCACGCCGTCGCACACGGCCTCAGGTAGGGTAGTCGTGATGGTGGATATCAGTTGCTCCGACAGCTTCATGCAAGGAGCTGAAGCTAATGTGCGGCTCTGTGGAAAAACTGTCATCTCTGAGGTGAAACCCACTATCTTGCGGCGTATTTCCTCCTTGAATCCGAGCACCACGCTGAGGCTGATCATCATGATGACCACGGCAATGGCAATGCCGCCGATGGCTATGGGAACACCCGCCGAAGCTCCACTGCGGCGCGATGATTTATCGGCCGCGGTAGATGATTCGCTGAAGCTGAGCCGGCGGCCTATGAAGACGGATATGTTCACAGGGTGCGACCGGGATAAGCTTTAAGGGCCTCGGCGAGAACCTTGAGAGCTTTGGCCAGATCATCTTTTTTCAGAACATAGGCCAGTCGCACCTCATTACGGCCCATACCTTCGGTGGTGTAGAATCCTGAAGCCGGAGCCATCATCACAGTGGCACCCTCATATGAGAACTCTTCAAGGCACCATGCGCAAAACTTCTCGGCATCGTCGACAGGCAAGGATGCAACGGTGTAGAATGCTCCCATAGGGATGGGCGAATAGCATCCGGGGATTTTGTTGAGACCGTCGATGAGGAATTTGCGGCGCTCAACATATTCGTTATATGTCATGAGCATATAGTCGCGCGAGGCATCGATCGAAGCTTCGGCCACAAGCTGGCCCAGCAGTGGGGGGCTCAGACGTGCCTGACAGAATTTCATGACATTAGCCTTGAGCTCCTTGTGCTTGGTGATAAGGGCTCCGATGCGTATGCCGCACTCGCTGTAGCGCTTCGACACCGAGTCGATGAGCACCACTTGCTCCTCTATGCCTTTGAGGTGGAAAGCAGATATGTAGGGGGCTCCTGTATAGGTAAACTCCCGGTACACCTCGTCGGAAAACAGGAAGAGGTCGTGGCGTTTCACTATATCCCGTATGAGCTCCATTTCCCGCTGGGTGTAGAGATAGCCGGTAGGATTGTTAGGATTACATATGAGGATGCCTTTGGTGCGGGGCGTGATGAGCTCCTCAAACTTCTCGACAGGTGGCAGGGCAAAACCTTCGTCGATCGACGAAGGGACGGTCACAATCTTAGCTCCGGCCGAAATGGCGAAGGCCATATAATTGGCATAGGCAGGCTCGGGCACAATGATCTCATCGCCCGGGTCGAGGCATGCCATAAATGCGAACAGCACCGCTTCGGAGCCCCCTGCGGTGACTATTATATCGTCGACATCCACATTGATGTTAAAGCGATGGTAATAGTCGGCAAGCTTGCTCCGCAGCGACAGCAGACCTTCCGAGGGACTGTACTCCAGAATCTCGCGGTCGATCTTTTTCAGTGCGTCCAGCCCCTCCTGTGGAGTAGGCAGGTCGGGCTGGCCTATGTTGAGATGGTAGACATGAATGCCGCGGGCCTTGGCATCGTTGGCCAAAGGCACGAGCTTTCGTATGGGGGATGCGGGCATTCGCTCACCGCGGTTGGATACGCTTGGCATATTGGGAGAATGGGGTGAAATGAGTGGATAGCAGCGGCGCGCGGAGAGCGGCGCCACGCCCCGGTTGTAATTGCAAAATTAACTATTTCGATTGAATTGAGGAACAATTTCCCACTAAATCGCCATGGGTTGTGGCATAAAGTGCGTGGGCTTGTTCATGCCGACTCAACGAAATCACTACTTAGGGAACAAACTTTATGGAGCATTGGTTCCATCCCGGCAAATTGAGGCTGGAGTAGATAAGTGGAGGTTGCCATTTTGGAGGGAATCGTTACCTTAAACGACGATTGCATGCGCAGTGCTATCCGCAGTTGCAAAATATGAGCTATCTTCGCGACATGGAATCAAAAGAAATCATCCTTGACTCTGTCGACACCTACAACAAGCTGTTTGGGCTGCCGACATTTCATCCACTGGTTACAGTTGTTGACTTGAAAGAAGCCACCCGGACTTTCGAGCGTGGGCGGATGAAATATGGACTGTACGCACTGTTTTTGAAAAATGGCATAAGCTGCTCCATCAAATATGGCAGGAAGCAGTATGATTATCAGGAAGGAACGGTTGTGAGCTTTTCGCCCGGTCAGACTGTTGAAGTCGATATGATACCTGGTAATCCGGTACATGATGTGCTGGGACTGCTATTTCATCCCGATCTCATCTTTGGTACGCCACTTGCCGACAAGATCCATGAGTTCAGTTTTTTTGATTACTCACAAATGGAGTCGCTTCATCTGTCGGAGGATGAAAGGGCTCAATTTCTGCACTGTCTTGCCATGATCAAGGAGGAGACGCAGCATCCTGTCGACAATCATTCGGCAGCATTGATCGCAGCTAATATCCAGCTGCTCCTTGAATACCTGCATCGCTTTTACGACCGACAGTTCATCACGCGTCATAAGGTCAACTCAGGTATAGTGGCTCAGTTTGAGCGGGACCTGAAAGAGTGTTTCCATGAGCCCCGCCAATCGCTTCCAAGTGTTGCTTATTTCGCGTCGAGGGCCAACCTCACTCCGGGCTACTTCGGCGATCTGGTAAGAAAAGAAACCGGATCGTCGCCCAAAGATCTTATCACCCTCCATCTGGTCAATGAAGCCAAGCATCTTCTTACGATGAGCGATGCCGATGTGAGCATGATTGCCTATCGTCTCGGATTTGAGTATCCGGCTCATTTCTCAAGAATGTTCAAGCGTGCCACCGGTCAAAGCCCCACCGACTACCGTGTTGCAGTGGCCAATGCCCGAGGTTGACTTCCCGTTATAAGCCGAGTCATGTCATGGCTGGGTCGTCGAAAATAGCTACCTTTGCAACAAAAAATCAGCTTCAACCAATGAATCCTATCGAAGACTTTTTCATCAGTCGCAAGACTGTACGCAAATATGATCATAGCAAGAGTATCGAGCCAGCATTGATTGCCGAGCTTGTCAATGCTGCACGCATGGCTCCCAACACTGGCAACATGCAGCTTTACAGTGTTGTGGTCACCACCGGAGCCGATGAGATTGCGGCGCTTGCCCGCGAGGGGCATTTCAATCAGCCGGCGTCGGCTGGAGCCCAGGCTCTCCTCACCTTTTGTGTCGATATGCGGCGTTTCGCCCGGTGGTGTGGGCTCAACGGCACTGCCTCGGGCTTAGGCAATCTGCAGGGCTTTGTATGGTCTGTGATGGACACCACCATCTTTGCCCAGCAATTTGTGACACTTGCCGAGCTGCGAGGGCTTGGCACCTGCTATCTCGGCACCACTACCTATAATGCCGAGGCAATCGGACGTCGGCTCGATCTGCCGCAGGGGGTGCTTCCTTTGATCACGGTATCGTTGGGCTGGCCAGCCGAAGAGGGTGACCGCAAGCAGCGTCTTCCGCTTGGCGCGGTGCTTCATTTCGGCCGTTATGCGGATCCTACCGATGATGAGCTCGCGGCTATTTATCGGGCAACGGAGGAGTCGCCCGAAGCACGCCGGTTTGTCGAAGAAAACGGCAAGCCTTCTCTGGCCCACGTGTTCACTGAAGTGCGTTATCCCAAAGAGAGCGCCGAGACCTTCTCCAATATATATAAGGAGGAGATAATCAAAGCTGGTATCAAGATCTGATAGGCCGAGAAGCAAGAGTGTCGCTCAGTCGACGCTCTTGCCGAAGGGGAGGAGCGCCAGTTTCATAAGTTTGAAGTGCTGGAGCCCGAACGGAATGCCGACGATGGTGATGCAGAAGAGCAGGCCCCATCCGAGGTGGGTTAGGGCTATTGCAAATCCGCCTAAAAACCACCACACGATATTCATCACACCGGCCAGACATCCTGAAGGCCAGCTTTCATTGCGTATTTCCGCTCCGAATGGCCATAAGGCAAGAGCTGCGAGCTTGAGGGTTTGAAGACCAAAGGGGATACCCACTATAGTCAGCATCATCAGGATGCTCGATATGGCATATTCTATGGCAATCATAATGCCGCCAAACAATACCCATATCAGATTGAGAACTACATTCATGATAGATGATTGAAATTTGACGATGGCTCAACTTATGGCAGGTGCGATCAGCTCTGCAATCTGTTCGAGCCATGCGCGGTCGGTGTCGTCGAATGTGTCGAGGTGCTCGGAATCAATGTCAAGTACAGCCACTATGCGGTCGCCTGCCTTTACAGGCACCACTATCTCGCTTTTTGATGATGAAGAGCAGGCGATATGGCCCGGAAAGAGCTCTACGTTGCCCACCACTTGAGTGGATTGTTCGAGCCATGCGGTGCCACACACTCCGCGCCCTTTTGGTATTCTTGTGCATGCCAGCGGACCCTGAAATGGGCCGAGCACCAATGTGGCACCATCGTTGGACACACGGTAGAAGCCAGTCCACCAGAAGCGGAAAGTGGAGTGGATCATAGCCGCTACATTGGCCATGTTGGCTATGGGGTCGGGTTCATGTTGCGTCACTGCTGCAATCTGCGGCAGAAGGGTGCGGTATTTGTCCTCCTTCGAGCCACTGTCGATAATTAGGGATTCTGCCATGTCTTTAATCTTGTTGGGAGTCGTTGTCGGTCGCGGATGTTGCTAACGGCATCCCTTGGGCATTCCACTCCAGGATTCCACCTTTGAGGTTGACCACCTTGTATCCATTATCAACGAGATGGTCGGCTGCGGTAAGTGAGCGTTTCCCGCTGCGGCAATACACATATACGGGCTTGTCCTTGCTGAGGGTCGAAGTGGAAACCTTGTCGAAAGAGTCGGACTGGATGTCGATATTGATTGCGCCCGGCAGATGCCCGTCGGCAAACTCGGCCGGAGTGCGCACGTCGACCAACTGAGGGGTATCTTCTGATGCAACCTCCTTGGCAAATTCAGTGGCATCGACAGTGGATATACCCTCCCGATGAGAGTTGCATCCTATGGCGCCGACCGACACAAAGGTGGAAGCGGCAAAAGCTATGATGTTCTTTATTATGTTCATCGCTTATGAGTAAGGGTTGATGTTGTAGGGGGAGATGATAAGCAGTGCAAAGATGGCAAGAATCTTTCGTAAATGCAAGTCCGGGAGCCATGATCAATAGATAAAAAGGGATGCCTTCACGGCATCCCTTTTTATGAGTTTCCAATAGGTACAATTTCTAAGGTAAAAAAGATTGCTTTATGTTCGTGATGCAAAGGTAGCCCCTTATTTGCACACAAAAGCAATTTTACAATATGTTATGCAACATGATTCTTAATCCATACTTGAACGTGGGTTTCACTTGCAAAATGCCAAACGGCTGAGCTGCAAGTAAATACGGTGATACTACAGAATTGCTCCATTGCGGCTTACTATTGTTAAATAGTGTTAACGGATGCGTGGAATCTCATTTATTGGGCTTTTATGGAGCTCAGAGTGAGGTTTTCGCCGTCGAAAGCGGCGTAGCACATCTGACGGAAAGAGTCGCCAAGAATGGTGAGGAGGGCTCCGTCGGGTAGGCGTCGCTGCTCGGGATGATGCAGGTGACCGAAGATGAAATAGTCGACATGTCCGTGGGCGGAGATGAAATCGACAGCCCACTCCTGAAGATTGTCTGTTGCGGCAGCTCCTCCGGAGTAGCCCCCTTTTTTACGTGAATGACGGCTCCAGCTGTGGGCAAATCCTACAGTCCATCTGGGATGAATGGCGGCATATAGCACACGCGCGGTAGAGCTTCGGAAGATTCGCCTGAGCGCTCGGAATGCAAGCGGGCGTCGCCCAACGCCGTCGCCATGCTCCATCACGAAGCGTCGGCCCGCTATATGAGTATCGAGCAGGCCGTCGACAATGCGGCAACCTATCTCAGAGGTGAGATAGTCGGTCATCCATATGTCATGATTACCTTTGAGCCATACTATCTCCACGCCTTTGTCGGCGAGACGGGCAAGCGCACCAAGAAATCGTGTATATCCGCGCGGCACCACATTGCGGTATTCAAACCAGTAGTCGATTATGTCGCCGAGCAGGTAAAGAGCCGAGGCATCGGCGGCAATTGAGTCGAGCCATGCCGCAAGCGCTTTTTCCTGCGCTCTCGGGTCGACGATATATCCGGCACCGAGATGGCAGTCGCTCAGAAAGTACACCATATTATTAATTAAGAGAAGTGAGGACAGGCAAGAGCGATCAGAGGAATCCGAGATCGAGTTTAGCTTCTTCGCTCATCATATCCTTGTTCCATTCCGGCTCAAACACAATCTGAATATCTACCGATTTAACCCCTTCGATAGATTCGAGCTTTATGCGGGTGTCTTCGACAAGAAACTCGGCAGCGGGACATGAAGGCGCTGTGAGGGTCATGTCGATATGAAGACAACGCTCGTCGTCGAGGTCTATTTTATATATCAGACCGAGACTGTATATGTCGACCGGGATCTCGGGGTCGTAGACGGTGCGGAGGAGCTCTACGGCGCGCTCCTCTA
Source organism: uncultured Muribaculaceae bacterium (assembly GCA_910579675.1). Classification (GTDB taxonomy): domain Bacteria; phylum Bacteroidota; class Bacteroidia; order Bacteroidales; family Muribaculaceae; genus Paramuribaculum. The sequence continues at coordinate 30,921 of CAJTUF010000019.1, forward strand.
TCTTGAGTTTTTCTTCGGGTGTGATCATAATCATGAGATTTATTGAAGGGGAATGTGGAAGGGGTCAGTCAAGTTTTATTTCGGCCTGACTCATTTCGTCGTATTCTTCCCATCCGGGGTCGTTCTCGGCCGCAATGCGGATTGGAAGGAGGGGTAGGGGAGCAAGCGCCTCGTTGAGCTTACGGCCGAAGATAGGCAGCGAGAGAGTGTAGAAAATCCAGTTTCGCTCACCATCACCGGTATATATGCCGGTCATTACGGCCACGGGATCCTTGTCGAAACATTTCTGGAGGAGCTCGGTTGCCTGCTGCATCAACTCGGAAGTGTCGGGCAAAGGCATACCCGACTTATCGCCCTCGTAGGGCCATGTGACCTCCACGCGGGTGGAAAACTTGGGGTTGGACCGGAAGCGAGCGATGTCGCGTCGGCCAGTCACCATAATAAGGCGTCCGGAGTCGCCTTCGGCGGGAGCGGTCCACCACTCACCGGCGGGATTGTATTGAGATTCCTGAGTCATAGTAGGCGCTAAATTACATCTTTTTTGCGAGACAGCCAAACCTCGCGAGCCCCATCGGAAGGAAAGGATGGGTTTCCTATTCAAAAAAAAACTGAAAAAGGGCTCCATGTCGTGATTAATGTGTAACTTTGCCCGATTATTACTATTAAGCAATAACAAATACCTACCAAAACCTAACAATCCAACTTTACTCAACCATCATCCACTAATGGACATTACCGACATCAACGTCACTTTTGCCCAGCCCGAACACGCCAAATATGCCGAGCATATAGTCAATCTGATCTACGAATCGGCGCTCCAAAGGGGCACCGGTATCGCCCGACGTACGCCCGAGTATATCGCAGCAAAGATCAACGGCGGCAAGAGTGTTGTAGCCCTCCACGGCGACCGTCTCGTAGGGTTCAGCTACATCGAGAGCTGGAGCCACGGCAACTTTGTGGCCACATCGGGCCTGATTGTCGATCCAGAGTATCGCCATCTTGGCCTTGCCGGCGCCATCAAGGCGAAAACTTTTGAGCTGGCTCGACTACGTTTTCCTTTCGCAAAACTGTTTTCAATCACCACCAGTCTCCCGGTGATGAAGCTTAATTCCCGCATGGGATACAAGCCGGTCACCTTCTCGGAGCTCACCGACGATGAGGAGTTCTGGCGAGGATGTGAAGGATGCCGCAACTACGACATCTTGCAGCGCAACAACAGGCGCATGTGTCTCTGCACCGGCATGCTCTATGATCCCGAGCAGCCCCTTGAACCAGCGGAGCAGCCCAACGCCTACATGCTCCATCTGCGCAACACGGTCAAGAAGCTGTTTCATCTCCGATGACTCACCGACTGTGAGCCGGGGCGACCAAGCCTCAGAGCCGCCTATCGTCGGCGGCCTTATCTATCATCCTCTCCTGCTATTTCAAAACCACTAAAACAACAACTCCCATCATGCAAAAGAAAAAGGTAGTCCTCGCATTCAGCGGCGGATTGGACACATCATTTGCCGTTAAATATCTCTCCGACGAACTGGGCTACGAAGTCCACACCGCAATCGCCAACACCGGCGGTTTCACACCCGAAGACCTCGAGGTGATAGAGAAGAAAGCTCTTGCCCTCGGCGCTGCTTCCCATACCTCGCTCGACATCACCCGCGAATATTACGATAAGTCGATCCGCTACATGATAGCTGGTAATGTGCTCCGCAACGGCACTTACCCCATATCGGTATCGTCGGAGCGTATCTTCCAGGCCATAGCCACTATCGAGTATGCCAAGAAGATCGGAGCCCATGCCGTGGCCCACGGCTCGACCGGCGCCGGTAACGATCAGGTGAGATTTGACCTCACTTTCCAGATTCTGGCTCCCGATATCGAGATCATCACCCCCACCCGCGACCTTACCCTCACCCGCGAATATGAGATAAACTATCTCAAGGAGCGCGGCTATGTGGCCGACTTCAAGAAGATGGAGTATTCGATTAACAAAGGCCTCTGGGGCACGTCGATCGGAGGCAAGGAAACACTCAAGTCGGAGCAGACTCTTCCCGACTCCGCCTATCCCTCGCAGATCACAGAGGAGGGTCCCGAGAAACTTACCCTTACATTTGAGAAAGGCGAGCTAAAGGCTGTCAACGGCGAGCGTATTGACGATCCCGTAAAAGCTATCCAGACAGTAGAGGCTATCGGCGCCCGCTACGGCATAGGCCGCGACATGCACATCGGCGACACCATTATAGGCATCAAGGGCCGCGTGGGCTTCGAAGCCGCAGGCCCGATCCTCATCATAGCTGCCCACAAGATGCTCGAAAAGCACACCCTCACCAAGTGGCAGCAGTATTGGAAAGACCAGATCGGTACATGGTATGGGATGTTCCTCCATGAAGCCCAGTATCTGGAGCCAGTGATGCGCGACATGGAAGCCATGCTCGAGTCGAGCCAGCGCAATGTGACCGGTACCGTGGAGATCACTCTCTATCCCCGCACATTCACACTCGTGGGTGTGGATTCGCCTTATGACCTCATGAAGACCGACTTCGGCGAATATGGCGAGATCAACAAGGCTTGGAGTGCCGACGATGTGAAGGGCTTCACCAAGATCCTCGCCAACCAGATGAAGATCTACCACAACAAGCAGGTAGCAAACGGAAATAATACCGAGTGCCTGTGATCAAAGTAGGAATAATAGGCGGCGCCGGCTATACTGCCGGCGAGCTTATCCGCCTTCTCATCAATCATCCCGAAGCAGAGATATCATTCATACACTCGACAAGCAATGCAGGAGCCCCCGTGACATCTGTCCACGGGGGACTTCTGGGCGAGACCGACCTGGTGTTTTCCGACACACATCCGCTCGAATCGATCGACTGTCTGTTTCTCTGCTCCGCCCATGGCAAGAGCCGTGATTTCTGGAATGAAAATGAGCGTCCGGAAGGCCTCAAAGTGATTGACCTCGCCCAGGATTTCCGCGACGAGAGTTGCGGATATGTCTACGGACTTCCCGAGCTCAATGAGGCGCGCATCAGAGAGGCATCGCTTGTGGCCAATCCCGGATGTTTTGCCACTGCCATTCAGCTGGCACTTCTCCCGGCTGCGGCTGCAGGTATCCTGCATGGTGATGTCAATGTCACGGCTGTGACAGGCTCGACCGGTGCCGGAGTAAAGCCGGGCGCGACAACCCATTTCAGCTGGCGCAACGACAATATGTCGGTTTACAAGCCTTTCAACCACCAGCATCTGGCCGAGATCTCGCGGTCGATAGCAAGCCTTGAACCTGAATTTACCTCCGACGCTATTAATTTTGTGCCGGTAAGAGGTGACTTTGCCCGCGGCATTTTCTGCATGGCCCACTTTGCCTGTGACCTGAATCAGGAGGAGGCCGAAAAGCTCTATGCCGACTACTACCGCAATCAGCCGTTTACGATCGTGAGCTCCTCTCCTGTGGATCTCAAGCAGGCGGTCAACACCAACAAGGCCGTGATCAGTCTCCATGCCGACAGCAAAAAGAAGCGGTTGCTCGTGACTTCGGTCATCGACAACCTACTCAAAGGCGCATCAGGTCAGGCTGTTCAGAACTTCAACCTCATGTTTGGCCTTGATCCTAAAGCCGGTCTGAAGCTCAAGCCCTCGGCATTCTAACCCCCTATCTTCCTGTCATGAATCTCTTTGACGTATATTCATTATATGATATAGAGCCGGTGAGCGGCGCGGGCAATTATGTCTATACCGCCGACGGCACAGAATATCTCGATCTCTACGGAGGTCATGCCGTGATCTCCATAGGTCACGCTCATCCCCGCTACATTGATGCGGTGAGCCGTCAGGTGGCCCGTCTGGGTTTTTACTCCAACTCGGTGGTCAACTCGCTTCAGGAGCGTCTGGCCGACATACTGGGAGAGGTGTCTGGCTATCCCGATTATCAGCTGTTTCTCTGCAACTCGGGCGCGGAAGCAAATGAAAATGCCATAAAGCTGGCATCGTTTGCCACTGGCCGCAGCCGACTGCTCGTGTTTGGCAAAGCCTTCCATGGGCGCACATCAGGCGCGGTAGCCGCAACCGACAATCCTAAAATCCAGGCCCCGTTCAACCGCACCGACAATGTTACTTTTGTTCCCTTTGGCGATCTCGAAGCGGCAGTGAAAGAACTCTCGACAGGGGAGTATTGCGCAGCCATGGTGGAGGGAATACAGGGAGTCGCCGGTATCAGAGTACCCTCCGACGACTTCCTCCGCGGACTCCGTCAGACCACCACCGATAGCGGCACGCTCCTCATTCTCGACGAGATCCAGAGCGGTATGGGCCGCAGCGGCTCTTTCTTTGCCCATCAGCCCTCGGGCATCCGTCCCGACATAATCACAATGGCCAAAGGTATAGCCAATGGTTTTCCGATGGGCGCGGTGCTCATAGCCCCGACCATCGAGGCCCGCAAGGGTATGCTCGGCACCACATTCGGAGGCAATCATCTGGCATGCGCGGCAGCGATAGCCACCCTGTCGGTGATAGCCGACGAAAACCTTGTGGCCAATGCTGCACGGACAGGTGAGTATCTGCTGTCGGCTCTCCGGGAGATGGACGGGTTGACCGATGTGCGTGGCCGCGGACTGATGATCGGCATAGATCTGGCCGACGGAGCCGCCAAACGCCGCGATCTCCTTTTCCGCCATCACATCTTTACCGGCGGTGCCGGCCCCGATACCATACGTCTGCTCCCGGCGCTCTGCCTTACCCGCGATGACGCCGACCGATTCCTCAACAGCTTCAAGATACTCCTCGATGAATAAGTTTACAACTGTGGCCGATATCGGCCCCCTCGACAAGGCTGTAGCCGAAGCCCTCGAAATCAAGCGCAACCGCTATGCCCACTCATCGCTCGGGCGCAACTACACCCTGCTGATGATATTTTTCAACTCAAGCCTCCGCACTCGTCTCTCGACCCAGAAGGCAGCCATGAATCTCGGCATGAATGTCATGGTGCTCGATGTCAACCAAGGTGCATGGAAGCTGGAGACCGAGCGCGGTGTGATAATGGATGGCGATAAGGCCGAGCATCTGCTCGAAGCCATTCCCGTGATGGGATCATATTGCGATATTATCGGAGTGAGATCTTTTGCCGGTCTGAAGGATAAGGCAGAGGATTATGAAGAGCGCGTGATAAATCAGTTTATCAAATATTCGGGTCGCCCCGTGTTCAGCATGGAGGCCGCCACCGGCCATCCGCTCCAAAGCTTTGCCGATCTCATCACCATCGAGGAGCACAAGACCAAGGCTCGTCCGAAAGTAGTCATGACATGGGCTCCACACCCCAAGGCGCTTCCTCAGGCAGTGCCCAACTCCTTTGTGCAATGGATGGTTGCCGCCGGATATGAAGTGGTTGTGACCCATCCGGAGGGCTACGAGCTCGACAGCGCGTTTACCGAAGGTGCGACCATCGACTACGACCAGCGCCATGCGCTTGCGGGTGCCGATTTCGTCTATGCCAAGAATTGGAGCGCTTATGCCGATCCTCATTATGGCGAGGTGCTCTGCAAGTCGCGCGACTGGACGGTAGATGCCGAGAAGATGGCTCTCACCAATAATGCCTACTTCATGCATTGTCTGCCTGTGCGCCGAGGCATGATTGTGACCGACGACGTGATCGAAGGTCCGAGGTCGCTCGTCATTCCCGAGGCTGCCAACCGTGAGATCTCGGCTCAGACAGTGATCAAGCGAATGCTCGAATCAATTCAGGACAACCGCAATGACTGAAAAGATCACCGTAGTGAAAATCGGAGGCAATGTGGTCGATAACCCATCGGCACTGTCGGCCTTTGCCTCTGACTTCGCCTCGCTGCCGGGCAAGAAAGTGCTGATCCACGGTGGCGGCAAGGAGGCTACACGCCTGTCGTCGCGTCTCGACATACCCACCATTATGATAGAGGGGCGTCGTGTGACCTCAGCCGATACCCTTGAAATAGTGACTATGGTCTATGGCGGGCTGGTCAACAAAAGAGTGGTTGCAGCCCTTCAGAGCAATGGCTGCAACGCCTTGGGCCTTAGCGGCGCCGATGGTTGTGTGATTCCGGCCACCCGGCGTTTGCCACAGCCTATCGACTATGGCTTTGTGGGCGATATATCACCGATAGAGATCAACACTACTCTGATAGCGATGCTTCTCGATGCAGGTATCACACCTGTGTTTTGCGCGCTGGCCTACGATAAGGGGGGATGTTCGATGCTCAACTGCAATGCCGACTCCGTGTCATCGGCAGTGGCGATAGCTCTTGCGGCGGTAGCGCCTGTCACATTGACCTTCTGCTTTGAAAAGGATGGCGTGATGGCCGATGTTGACCGACCCGATACTCTGATACCCTCCATCACCCCATCGGTATTCGAGTGCCTTAAGAGCGACGGCACAGTGTCGGGAGGAATGATTCCAAAGGTGACCAACGCACTTGCTGCAATAAGAAGCGGAGTGTCGGATGTGAGAATCTGCCGCTCCGATCTGCTCACAACCGACCGGGGAACGGTCATTACCATTCCCGCCGATGAAGTATAATGCCGAAGAGGCCATAGCCCTGCTACGGCACCTGATTGCCACGCCATCATTCTCGCGCGAGGAGGATGCCACCGCCTCCATTCTCTATGAGTGGCTGAGCGAGCGTGGCGCGTCGCCGCAGAGGTTTAAAAACAACGTATGGGCCATGGCCGGGGAGTATGATCCGTCAAAACCGACTTTGATGCTCAATTCCCACCACGACACTGTGCGCCCTTCGGCTTCATATACCCGCGATCCTTTTGAGCCCACTGTGGAGGATGATCATCTTTATGGTCTCGGATCAAATGATGCGGGTGCATCGGTGGTGAGCCTTGCCACGGCATTTCTTGAGCTGCGACGGGAGAAATTGCCCTTCAATCTCCTGCTTGCCTTGACGGCGGCAGAAGAGGTGATGGCTCCCGACGGCATGCGCGCGTTCCTCCCTGAGATGAAACGTCTCGGCATAAGGATAGACATGGCACTCGTGGGAGAGCCCACAGGCATGGCTCCGGCTATTGCTGAGCGCGGGTTGCTCGTGCTCGATGGCGTTGCACGTGGAGTGGCCGGTCATGCGGCACGCAACGAAGGTGTCAACGCCATATATAAGGCTATCGAGGCGATAGAGCGTCTGCGCAGTTTCTCACCTGAGAGGGTGAGCGATGTGTTGGGTCCTATCAAAGTAAGTGTGACTCAGATAGAGGCCGGCAGGCAGCATAATGTGGTGCCCGACGAGTGCAGGTTTGTGGTCGATGTCCGCACCACCGATGCCTACACCAATGAGACGACAGCAGAGATGCTTGCCGCAACGGCCGGCTGCGAGTTGGTGGCCCGTTCCACTCGTGTCCATGCTTCTGTTATACCGTTGGAGCATCCGCTTGTCAAGGCGGCTATGGAGCTCGGTCGCGAGCCATTTGTGTCGCCCACTACGTCGGATATGGCGCTAATGCACTCCATACCATCGCTCAAGATGGGTCCCGGGCGGTCGGAACGGTCACACTCGGCCAATGAATTTGTGCTCCTATCGGAGATACGCTCGGCCATACCCGTGTATATATCAATCATAAAGTCAATATCACTCCCCTGAAATAATATATCCAGACTATGAAACTTTGGAGCAAAGGCTTCGAGCCTGATAAAATGATAGAACAATTCACGGTCGGAGCCGACCGCGAACTCGATATGCGCCTGGCACGCTACGATGTTGAGGGCTCTATGGCCCACATCAGGATGCTTGAATCAATAGGGCTGCTCGGGAGCGATGAGCTTCCTGTGCTCCTTGATGCCCTGAAGGATATCGCTGCAATGATAGAGCGCGGGGAGTTTGAGATAGGCGAGGGTATAGAGGATGTCCATTCACAGGTGGAGTTTCTGCTCACTGAGCGTCTGGGCGATCTCGGCAAGAAGATCCATTCAGGACGCTCGCGCAACGATCAGGTGCTCGTCGACCTCAAACTTTTCATGCGTGATGAGCTTGCCAAGACAGCCCATGCCGTGAGAAGCCTGTTTGATCTCCTTCTTGATCTTTCGGAGAAGCATAAGAAAGATCTTATGCCGGGCTATACCCATCTTCAGGTTGCCATGCCGTCGTCGTTTGGTCTGTGGTTTGGTGCCTATGCCGAATCGCTCGCCGATGACATGCAGATGCTCATAGCAGCCTACCGCATAGCCAATCAGAATCCACTCGGATCGGCAGCCGGTTATGGATCATCGTTTCCCCTCGACCGCGAGATGACCACCCGCCTGCTCGGGTTTGACGATCTCCACTACAATGTTGTCGCTGCTCAGATGAGCCGTGGAAAGACGGAGCGCGCCGCCGCCGCCGCTATCTCGGCGGTAGCCTCGACTATAGGGAGGCTTGCCATGGATGTGTGCATGTGGATGTGTCAGAACTTCGGTTTCGTGTCATTTCCCGACGAGCTCACCACCGGATCGTCGATCATGCCCCACAAGAAAAATCCCGACGTGTTTGAGATCATGCGCGGCAAGTGCAACCGGCTGCAGTCGGTGCCCAACGAACTCGCGTTGCTCACCGCCAATCTCCCATTGGGCTATAACCGCGACCTCCAGCTGATGAAAGATATTATCTTCCCGGCGACCACCGAACTTCGCTCTTGTCTGGAGATGTGTGAGTTTATGCTCCATCATATACGCATACGCGAGAATATCCTCGACGACGAGCGATACGACTATCTATTCACGGTAGAGGATGTGAACCGTCTGGTGCTTCAGGGAGTGCCTTTCCGCGATGCCTACAAGCAGGTGGGAATGGCGGTGCAGGAAAAACGCTATAAGCCCACACGCGAAATCAACCACACACATCTGGGCTCGATAGGCAATCTTGCCACCGGGCGGATCCGTGCGAAAATGGAAGGATTGATGAGTGTGTTTCCTGATTGAAGTCCGGATCGTAGCTCTCCACAGGCTTATTTGAAACAGGAGGCGTGCGGGCCGCATCGACAGCGGGCCGCACGCCTCCTGTTTGATTCATAACGGTCAGAGAAGAGGCCGGAGATGTTCGGTCAGGTCGTCGATAGTTATGCCGAGCTCGCGCAAGGTGGATGCAAGTTCGGGCAAAGTCGAGGTGTAAAACTCATTGCGGCGCAACTCGTCGACACGTCGGCGGGCATCGGGTGTGAGAAAATATCCCATGCCCCGCCGACTCACTATTATCTCAGCATCGCTGAGCATGTCGAAGGCTTTCAGCACCGTGTGGGTGTTGACCGACAGGGCCACTGAGAGTTCTCTAACCGACGGTATGCGCTGATCGGGCTGCCAGGATCCCGCAAGGATATTGCTCATGGCATAATCGACAATGCGGAGGTAGATGGGGCGCGAAGATTGTTGGCTGATATCCATATTTCAACCGGGTGATCAGTCTTGACGGGTGGCAATGCGCCTGTAGCTCATATAAAGAAACAGGCCGGTGAGAATCAAGGATAAGATGCACACAACCCACACGAATGGAAACATGCCGGTGACAATATCCTGAGCGAGTTCGTCGATGTCGGCTTGCGACGGTCCGGAGCCGGTCTGAGCGGCGGCATATCCTGCTTCAAATCCCCGCTTAACCGACAATATTATGCCGTAAAGGCCTCCAGCTACACCGAGAGCAAAGAGTGTAAGCATAGCCATCAGGGCGGGCTTCCACTTTTTGCCCGGATTGCAGATTCCGGTGTAGAGACATATTACTCCGGGCAACATGCCAGACAGGAGATTCAAAAGAAACAGCGACGGATGCATCTCATAAAGAAAGCTGACGGTCGAACCGTAGGGATAAACGCATGAGTCGCCAAACATGGTTATCCAGACCAACACCTGGGCTATGGCGTAGACGGCCACGGGCAGAATCACGAGACCATAGGCCGAAAGTGCAACCAGTTTTTCTCCGGAGGTGGCAGGCAGAGAGGTGAATTGCGCTCCCGACATGGCGCATGTGGCAAATATGGGAGCGATATAGAAGAGGATGCACGGGATGAAAAGGGCAAACGGTAACAGCTGCACGAAAAACGGCAGGCGCGACACCAATCCCACAAGGATAGCGGAAGCGATACCTACTGCAAGATATACTATGAAAGGGGTGCGCAGCCTCGGCCACATGAGGTGCATCACAGCTGCTACGCGCGACCAATTGAAACGGTCGGATGCTATGGCGGGAGGTAATGAGGTCATGTATTGATGATATTGAGGATGTTGCGTGATTCGGGTGAGTACATTGAGCTGTAGAGCAGATGGATGTCGATCTCCGAAGGGGAGAGGGGGTCGGCAGGTACAATGGAACGGAACCGCCCGATGTCGTTCATCGTGAACAATGCTTCGCGCGGAGGGATGTTGTAGATGCCGAAACCGAGTCGCGATGCGATATGGGCAGTGGTATTGCAGAAGAGCAGATTGCTCTGCCGGAGCATGATGATACCGTCAAAAAGCGGCTGGAGATCGGCTGTGGTGTGGGTCGATACAATCACGGTCTGACCGGGTTCCACACAGCGGGCCATGAGCGAGCGGAGTATGTCGCGGCTGCCGATGTCGAGACCGTTGGCCGGCTCGTCGAGGAGCAGAATGTCGGCCCGTAGTGCCAGTGCATAGGCCGCGATCGCTTTCTTGCGTTGTCCGAGCGACATGCTTGACAGCGGAATTGACGGGTTGATGCCGAAAGCGGCAAGATTTTCGTCGAGCATCGCACTGTCGAAGCGGGGATAGAAAACCCGGCCATGCAGACGGGCCAAAGTGCTGATGGTGTCGGCGGGCATCTCGGTGTCATCGGCTGTAAAGAAAACGCTTCTGAGGGTCGATGGCTTGCGGTCGCGGGAATCGCTTCCGTTGATTGTCACACAGCCTGAGGAGGGGAGCAGAAGTGAGGCTGCGAGATGGAGGAAGGTGGTTTTGCCTGCGCCGTTTTCGCCAAGCAGGAGATATATGCCCTCGTCGATAGACAAGGAAATATTCCGGAGCGCAGCCGCTCCGGAATAAGGATAGGTGAAAGATACGTCTGAAAATTCGATCATTTCGCAGTGACTGGAGTTATGGTGAAACCTTGATCTTCGAGGAGCTTCAGCACTCCCTCCTTGCCGGGCAGATGACCGCACCCCACAGCCACAAGTACAGGTTTGGCAGCCATGATGGCGGGGAGTTGTGAGGCCCAGTTGCGGTTGCGTACAAGGAGCAATTTCTCGAGCTTGTCGGGTGTTGATTCAGGATCGTCGAATATGATGGAGCTTAGAGCGTCGAGGTCGCCTTTAAGATAGGCATTGGCGAGCTGTGATGCTTTCTCTACCTCTATGCTGTCGTTGCGTATTTCAGTCATGAGATCAGCAGCCTGCTCCGAAATGGACGAGCCGTAAAGCACCCCGAGCTGGTATTCGAAGGTCTCAAGTCCATCGACATCTTTACCGGCTGCTTTAGCCATGTTTTGTATTGAGGTGTCGAGCTGTCCATCGGGAGTGAAGCCGGGGAATACCTTCATCGAGCGCAGCATGGCAAGCTGGGTAGACAGCATGATTGGCTTGAACATATTCATCTGGGCTACATCTACAGGCTGCCCCGCATAAGTTGTCATCACGGCGCTGATGCTGTCGAGCTGCGAGGGCGTGAACATGGCAGAGAGGGTGGAGTCGGCAGGCGCCATCACGCGCGGCATCACCATCTGCTGCATTTCCATGGGGTTGATGTCGACCATATTGACTTCGCCATATACCGCCTGCACCTCTTCGAGGGCATCAGTAAGTCCGGACACTCGGTTTATCATATCGTTGGGCGCCACATGATGGGTGCCGAAAATGTAGGATGGTGACTTAAGGCCGTTGCCTTCAACTTTCCACAGCAGCTGGGCATTAGCAGCCATGGCTGTAAAGGCTATACCAACTATAAGAGAAGCGATACGTTTCATAAGCAGATGTTGAATTTGATAGTGAGATGTTGCGGTGTTGTAGTGATGTACAACGCTGCAAAGGTACATCCTTTTTCTCAAACTCCAAATTTTTTAGGAAGAAAAAGAGCGTGGCTGTGGTCCGGCAGTCTTCTTTGGGTCGGCAGACACAATAATACAAGCGGGGATTACGTTAGAATGGATATGAATCCTTACGCACCCCGACGCTATGCGTCAATAGCATTCCTGATATTCTCACTCGCTGTGGTGGGTGCGTTTCTGTATATATCCAGCAGTATAGTTGGCGATCTTGCCTCGCAGGAGAGGGAGAGGATGCAGATATGGGCCGATGCCACTCGCGAGATAGTGGCCTCGAAGCCTGATGCAGATATTGATTTTCCTCTTTCGATAGTGCAGGCCAATACGAGCATTCCTGTGCTTCTCACTGACGATGAGGGTAATATCATAGATCATCGCAATTTCAATCTGCCTGAACCGATCGACTCGCAGCAGCCGCTGTATATATCGGAGGCCAATATGGATTATCTCCGTGGGCGGCTTGAATCGCTGCGCTCTTCATCGGCGATGATAGAGATTGAGATAGCCGACGGGGTGGTGCAGCATCTCTATTATGAGGAGAGCAGGGCCCTCAGATTGCTCAGTTTTTTTCCTTACGTGCAGCTCGCGGTGATGATCATTTTTGTGATAGTGGTGTATTACGCTGTGTCGTCGTCGAAGCGGGCGGAGCAGAATAAGGTGTGGGTGGGTCTGTCAAAGGAAACCGCCCATCAGCTCGGGACACCTATATCGTCGCTTATGGCGTGGGTGGAGCTTTTGCCCTCGTTTGGCGTCGATGGAGAGGTGGCCGGTGAGATGGACAAGGATGTGAAGCGTCTGGCAGCAGTGGCGTCGCGTTTTTCCAAGATAGGGTCGCGTCCGGCTCTCGAGCCTGCGCCTATATGTGAGGTCACTGAAAGGATAGTGTCGTATATGGCGACCAGAATCTCCTCGCAGGTAGACCTGACGATGCTCTGCGACGCCCGTCATGATCTGATGGTTGCAATGTCGCAGCCACTCATAGAGTGGGTTATGGAAAATCTGATAAAAAATGCTGTGGATGCAATGGACGGTCATGGATCCATCACCATCACTGTGTCGGAAACTGCCGCAGGCAAGCGCCACAAGCCTTATGTGAGAATAGATGTGGCCGATACGGGAAAGGGATTGTCGCGCCGAGACTTCAACACCATATTCCGTCCCGGCTACACAACCAAAAGCCGGGGCTGGGGCCTCGGCCTAACTCTTGCACGCCGCATTGTTGAACAGTATCATTGTGGCAAGATATTTGTGTCGTCATCCACTCCGGGGGTCGGCACGGTTTTTACCATACTCCTACCTACACTATGACTACTCTATATGTCTCAGATCTCGACGGCACCCTGTTTGGCGCCGATAGCCGGGTTTCGGCCGAATCGGAAAAGATACTGACGGGCCTGCCCCATGATAAGCTCTTCACTATAGCCACTGCCAGAACTCCAGCCACGGTCGATTTGATTATTCCCTCGGATGTGGGGCCGCATATACCGGCGATAGTGATTACAGGCGCGGCGCTCTGGGAGCGCGATGCTAAACGGTATACCGATGTCAAGATAATGGATCCGGATGCGGTGGCCGTCGCAGAGGATGCCATGCTGCTGTGCGGGCTGGCTCCGTTTACATATGCTATAGATGCGCCGGATGGAATGCTTTATGCCTATGGACGGATCCCGGAGGGCCGACCACAGTATGAACCGCTGACCAAAGCTGAGAGAGCGTTTGTGGACGAACGAAGCAATCTCCCGCTCAAAAAGATTTATCTTAGGAGTAATCCGGGAGTGTGTCCGCCCTTGTTGGTGTTTGGCATCGGGAACCGCGCTCAGGTGGATAAGGCGGCAGCCATAATACAGGCCAAGGTCGATTGCTCGGTGTCGGTTTATGGCGATGTTTTCAATCCCGATAAGGGTTTTGTGGAGGTTTTTGCTCCCGGGGTGAGCAAGGGTGCGGCTGTGCTTGCGCTCAAGAAGCGCCTCGGAGCCGACCGCTTGGTTGTGTTTGGCGATAGCCACAACGACATGGCCATGATGTCGGTTGCCGACACAGCCGTTGCTATGGCCAATGCCACCGCTGATGTCAAGGCTATGGCGACAGTAATAACCGGGCGCAACACAGAGTCGTCGGTAGCCAGATTTATAGAGGCCGACAAGTGATGATGCCCAACGTCTCGCCGACTGGATTTTTTTGAGTACCTTTGCACCTGCAATGATAATGAATACCGCGCATCTTATCGAGCTCCCGAGAATCACCGACATAAGGGGTGATCTGTCGTTTGTCGAAAATATGGATCAGGTGCCATTTTCGATAAAGCGGGTGTATTGGCTCACGGGAGTTGTCTCGGGCGCATGGCGTGAGGGGCACGCCTACCGTAGCCAGTGGGAGTTGCTCGTGGCTCTCTCGGGGAGCTTTACCGTGGTATCAGATGGAGTGGAAGGGCCGTCGCTATGGCATCTCGACAAGCCCTCGGATGGTTTGCTTATGCCTCCGCTCACGTGGCGCGAACTGCATCGGTTTTCGGCAAATGCAGTAGCGTTGGTGTTGTCGTCGGGGGAGTATGCGGAGTCGGAATATGTCCGGTCGCGCGATGAATTTGATGCCTTGATAGGCCGACGGTCATGACTATCTTTAAGGATCCACACTCGAAGTCGCGCATTAGCGACCTACGCATAATAGAGCTGCCATCAATATGCGTGGATAGGAGCTTGATTACGGTGGCTGATAATGGTAATCCGTCGCTACCATTTGAGGTGAGGCGGGTGTATTATCTCTACAATCTTCCGGCTTTGGCCGAGAGGGGAGGACACTCTCACCGTAATGAGCATAGGTTGCTGGTGGCAGTTGCCGGCTGTTTTGACGTGACGGTCGACGATGGTGTGGAGCAGACCACCGTCACGCTCCGCCATCCCTCGCAAGCACTCTATCTGCCGCCGGGATTATGGCGCACAGTCCACTCGTTTTCGGCCGGGGCGGTGGCTTTGGCCCTATGCTCCACCCTTTTTGATGAGTCGGATTATGTAAGAGACTATGATGACTTTTTAACGCTCACATCATGCAAGAAAACGCAATGAAATATGAGATGCTCCCGCTCGATCGTATCAACAGAGGGTTTGAGCCAGGGCTAAGCGCTGCTGTGAACGCAGTGATCAGATCGGGACATTTTATCGGTGGACCTACGGTTGCGCGGTTTGAATCGCAATTGTCGGACCTCTGTGGGGTTGACTATGCGGTAGGTGTGTCGACCGGACTTGATGCCCTGCGTCTCACACTGAGAGCGATGGTGATCTGCGGAATGATTGAGGCGGGCGACGGTGTGATAGTGCCGGCCAATTCGTTTATCGCATCGGCGCTTGCCATTGTCGATGCAGGTTTGAAACCGGTTTTTGCTGATCCGTCGGAAACTGATTTTCTGCTTCACGCCGACGAGATTGAACGTAGGGCTTGCGAAGGGGTAAAGGCTGTGATGCCGGTAGACCTGTATGGCAGGATTGCGGCGACTGATAGCATGCTTGAGGTGTGTCGTAGTCGCGGACTCCTGATTATTGAGGATGCCGCTCAAGCCATAGGTGCATCCCGACGTTTAGACAATGGCACGATTGTCAATCCGGGTCAGTGGTCGGATGCGGCTGCGTTCAGTTTCTATCCAGCTAAAAATGTCGGAGCTTTGGGCGATGGAGGAGCAGTGGTGACACGCCACTCTGAGCTCGCGGCAACGATAAGGGCTTTGGCTAATTACGGAGAGTCGCAACGGTATCACTGCACCCTGCCGGGATTTAATTGTCGCCTCGATCCGATTCAGGCGGCCGCGCTGAGCGTTAAACTGCCACGCGTGGGTCAGGAAAACAGCGCCCGGCGCCGCAATGCTTTGCTGTATAGGTCGATGATCAATGCTGATGAGCGGCTGATTTTACCCCCGGAGCCTGAAGATGGGGATGCCGTTCATCAGTTTGTCGTCAGATGCGTAGGGATTGATCGCGATCGTTTCCGTAGCCGTCTGGGGGATAGGGGAGTGGCCACCGCAATCCATTATCCAGTAGCCATTGACAGGCAAGAGGCTATGAGAGATTATGCCGGTACGAGCCGATGTGAGATAGCCGCACGATTGTCGCATGAAGTTGTGTCGCTGCCTGTGTCGTCGGCAACCTCGCCCGACGATATACGAGCCATTTCGGCTATCATAAACGAAACATTGGAAGACATATGACTGCTAAAACAAAAGGAAGTCGTTCGGCATCGGGCCGACGCTCGAAAAAAAATAAAGGGGCCTCAGTGAGAATTCCCGTTACCACCCTGTTGGTATTGATAGCCTTTGCGCTTTTTGCTGCTTTGAAGAAAAATATCCCGACGGTAGGACCGACGGGTGTGGAAAATGTTGCATCAACAGAGTTGATGAGCGTTGAGATGCCCGATTCAGTTGCTTCCAATCAAATTGATTATTTAGGTTACACTGTTTCGTTCAATCCTCGGCTGCATATCCCTAATTGGGTGGCTTGGGAGCTGACACGGGAGGAGACAATGGGCAAGACGCCGAGGTATGACAAGTTCAGTTCCGACGCTAATGTGGCCGGGTGTGCCGAGACATATGATTATCTCTACTCAGGCTACGATCGCGGCCATATGGCACCGGCAGCCGATATGAAATGGAGCAAGGATGCGATGATGGAGTCGTTTTATCTAACCAACATATGTCCGCAGGCTCGGGAACTCAACACTGGGGCCTGGCGCACCCTTGAGGAGAAATGCCGTCAATGGGCCAAGGCCGACAGTGCGATAGTGATCATAGCCGGCCCGATACTCGATCCGGCACCGCGCGAGTTTATCGGCGACAACCGTGTTGCCGTGCCCCGGAGCTTCTTTAAGGTGATCCTTGCGCCATATGCCAACCCTGTTAGAGCCATCGGATTTGTGATGCCCAACAGTAAGGTGAAAGGGGGGATGCAAGCCGCTGCGGTGTCGGTGGATAAGGTTGAGGAACTCACGGGCTATGACTTTTTTGCAGCACTGCCCGACTCGATAGAAAATGTTGTGGAAGCAGATGCTGACTTCCCGCTTTGGAGCCGAATAAAGCCTTGAGAAAAGAAGATATGAATCAGGACACAATTGCAGCAATTTCGACAGCGCCCGGAGTGGGCGGAATAGCAGTAGTGAGGGTTGCCGGTAGCGAGGCATTCGCAATAGTCGACAAAATCTGGAGAGGCCGACACCTTGCTGAGTGCACATCCCATTCGGCCCACTTAGGCATGATAATTGATCCTACGTCGGGTGATATCCTTGACCAATGTGTTGCCACCGTGTTTAAAGGGCCGGGATCGTATACCGGCGACGACACCGTGGAGCTATCTGTACATGGGTCGCGCTATGTACAATCGGAACTCCTGCGTCTGCTTATTGACAATGGCTGTAGGCTCGCCGAGCCTGGCGAATTTACCCGCCGCGCTTTTGTGGCAGGACACCTCGACCTTGCCGAAGCAGAGGGCGTAGCAGACCTTATTGCAGCCACATCGCGCAACTCCCATCATATAGCGATGAACCAGATGCGCGGACATCTGTCGGCCACGCTCAACGATCTTCGGTCGCGACTGCTCCATCTGGCATCGTTGATAGAGCTTGAACTCGACTTCTCAGAAGAAGATGTGGAGTTTGCATCTCGTTTGGAACTCAGTCGCATCACCGGCGAAGTGATGGGGATACTTTCTCAACTCACCAAATCGTTTGCCACAGCGCGGGCCATCAAGGATGGAGTGCCGATGGCGATAGTCGGCGCACCAAACGCAGGCAAATCTACCCTGCTGAACACACTGGTGAAAGAAGACCGTGCCATAGTGAGCCCTATCGCAGGAACTACACGCGACACAATTGAGGACACCATAGAGATCGGCGGGACACTGTTTAGGATAATCGACACTGCCGGCCTCCGTGCTGATCCCGGAGACGAGATAGAAACGATAGGAATAGAGCGCACCACCGAGGCGATAAAAAAAGCGAGAATAGTGGTATGGGTGGTCGATCCGTCGTCGCCCGAAATATTGCCCGACACATACTCAGTGATCTCCGGGGCCCTGCCTGACGACGCTTCTCTTATAGTAGCCATAAACAAGTCGGATCTCTATAAGCCGACCGACATACTTTCGGAAGTATGGGAGGCAGAGGAAAAAGCGGAGAAAATATTGCACATAACAGCCAATACACAGCAAGGAATCTTGGGTCTCACCGACTATCTCGGCCAAAAGATAGACAAGAGCACCCTCGACACAGCGCTTCTCACCAACGCCCGACACTATCAGGCCGCCTCGTTGGCGCTGCAATCAATGGCCAACGTAGATATAGCACTGCAGCAATATGCCAATCAAGCCGACAACCTCAACCCCATACCCCTCGACTTAGTAGCGATAGACTTGCGCGCAGCCATCCACCACCTCGGCGAAATCACCGGCACCATCACCACCCCCGACATCCTCGCCAACATCTTCGCCCACTTCTGCATCGGAAAATGACAGAATAGTCACAAACCATCACAAATCATCACAAACCATTAGTAAAGCGTCTCTTACGAGGCGCTTTTCTTTTGCCCGTACTGCTCGTTTCTAACGGTTTCTGACTGCTTTTTGGCTTGTATTTGTATCCTGATTGTATCACGCCGTGCTATCGGGATTTTCCGTCAGAGAGGTCGCGGACGATTTAGACGCTGTTAGACGCTGATAGACGTGGTTAGACACTTTTGGCGAAATTATTGGCGAAACTATTAGAAAAAAGCACATGAGCAGTAATCTAAAAATCGAAAAGGTATGTGAGTGGTGTGGCAGCCAGTTTGTGGCGCGTACTACTGCAACAGCCTATTGCAGCCACCGCTGTTCAAGTCTTGCCTACAAGGAAAGAAAACGACAGGCAAAACTGCAACAGTTCAAGGATGAGTATGCACGTATTCAGACTAAACCACGCAAAGATGTTGAGGACGTAGAGTTCATGACACCAATTGAACTTTCCCGCCTATTAGGTATGAGTCGAGCGACTATCTACAACTATATTACTTCTGGAGTCATAAAAAATTTGAGATTGCGTGGTAAGACCTTAATCCGAAAGAAAGATGTGGAGGAACTTTTTGAAACACCTCCTACAATAGATGCCTATATTCCGTGCCGTACACAAAGAAATCCCATATCTGAATTCTACACCTCAAAGGAGGTACAGGATAAATATGGCATTTCTAATTCGGCTCTCTATGAGATAGCCCACCGTGAAAAATGGCCGAAGACGCAGAGTCGTGGCAAGACACTCTGGAGTAAAGAACATGTCGATCGGTACTTTACAAAAAAGAAACCATCGGAAGACATCACTGAGTGGTACACTGCCGCGGAGATTCAAGAGAAATTCGGGATGACCCTCTCAGCAATCTACAATGTGGTATCAAAAGAAGGAATTCCCAAGAAGAAAGAGAAAGGAGCGACTTTCTACTCCAAACTCCATTTCGACAAAGCAAAGGGTATTGAGGTCGATGACTCGCCAAAATACTACACCTATGCTGAAGCAATGGAAAAGTTTGGGCTTACTCGCGACCAACTTCACCATTATCTGAAGTACCACAACATACCTCGCACAAAGAAAGGCAAATTCACATACATATCGCGTAAAGAACTGGACGAATTACTTGCTCCGCCGTCGATTTAGTCGAAATCGGTGATTGTGACAGAATGGTGAGCGTTTTCACCATTCAAACACCATCTACCTTTGCAACAGAAAATTAACTCAAACAAAATACAAAAATGGATACCTGCACTAAAGTATTCCTTCGCCGTAAGGAAATCTCGGGTGGACGACTCTCGCTCTACCTTGACTTCTATCCGCCCATCCGCAACCCTCACACCAACCGCCTAAGCCGTCGTGAGGGACTGGGCATCTATCTGTACGCCAACCCTCAGTCCGCCCGTGAGCGTGAGTTCAACGCCTCAATGGAGGAAAAAGCGGAGGCTATCCGCTGCCGCCGCTTCGAGCAACTACTCAATGAACAATTCGGGTTTCTCGACAAGGAGAAGATGCGCATGGACTTCTTGGAATACTTCCGCAAAAAATGCTACAAGAAGCATCAGAAATGGAAAGTAGTTTATGAACACTTCTCCGACTTCTGCCGGGGTAAATGCCTCCTCGGAGAAGTGACCGAGGATTTCTGCAAGAGATTCCAGAAGTATCTTCTTGAAGGGGGCCGACGAGATGACCGTAAAGGCACACTCGCCCACAACTCGATTGCCGGCTACTAGTCAACATTCCGTGCCCTGCTGAAAGAAGCATATCAGGAGAAACTGCTCCGTGAGAACATCAACGACTATCTGACGAAAATCGAATGGAAGGATACCAAGATTGAGTTCCTCTCACTCGATGAAGTTAAGAAGTTGGCCGCCACGCCTTGTAAGCATGAGGTACTTAAACGGGCTGCGTTATTCTCCTGCCTGACAGGACTCCGTATAAGCGATATTCAGCAACTGTCGTGGGAGCACATCATCAAGGCTGAGGACGGATATGTGATGCGTCTGCGCACTGAGAAAACCGAGGAGGAAGCCAATCTCCCTATTACAGAGGAGGCATTGGAACTCTGTGGTGAGCGCAGTGAGGGATTTGTATTCAAAGAACTGAAACGCTCGATGATAAACTATCCGCTGAAAGCGTGGATAGCGGAGGCCGGAATCACACGACGAATTACATTCCACTGCTTCCGTCATACTTATGCGACTCTACTCTCACACAACGGAGTGCCCATCTACACAATCTCAAAGATGCTCACACACCGTAGCGTGAAGAACACACAAAAATATGCGGAGGTGACAGACCCTGACAAGCGTTCCGCCGCCAAAACAATCTCACTGAAATAAATGCAGTAATCATAATGAATAAGACCGCCATCGGACAATGACATCCGGTGACGGTCTTTCTCATTTTGCCCCGTTTCTTGGGCGTGTGCCTTTCCTTAGATTGGCTTCCATATCCTCAAAGCTCTGGATTTTGGAAACGCTCTTGTTCCCTTTGACGACATTGACAAGTTCATCTTCTATGAATTTCCATTCCTTGTCGCCGGGATCCTTATAGGCCGGTAACTTACCCTCTCGGGCAAGAGCATAAATGGTTGACTTGGCTTTACCCAGTATTGAGCAAGCACGGTCTATTCCTATAAAATTTACAGACTGTTTGGAATTCTCACTGAGGGCAGCAAGTTGACCTCGCAACTCACAGACCTCTCTTGACAGCTCCTTGACAAGGGCTGTCAGCGACATCACTGCACCCGGCAGTTGGTCGAAAGACAATGAATCCTGAGTCATGGTAAAAGCGGCGACTTCAACCGAAGTTGAAATCACCGCAAAGATAGCAGGTGCTTTGATGGTGAAAGCGGTCACTATTACACCACAAACCGACTTTTCAGGTAAATATCACGCAGCATCCTCATCATCTTCGATATTGTCCCCTAATTCGTATGGTTTGGGAATATCTTCATCGGCCATATCAGCGAGAGCACATTCTTTAGCAGAGACAGATTCAGATTTGGACTTTTGCATTTTTGAGGTTGCTCTATTACCCTCTTTCTGAATCTCTTCTGACCTTTTGCATCCACATATATCAGGATTGATTTTTATCGTGCCTGTCATTGGGTTATTTCTCAACTTGCGCTCGATGGTCTGCAACTCGGTATTGCGGAAGGCATCAGCAAATACCTGTTTCAGGAATAATGCTGTGTGTGCTCCGGGTTTGCGGAATGGCTTGGCTATGTTCCAACCAAAGTGCATGAGGTCTGCTGTTGTGAGAACACGAGAGATTTTCACTGAGGCGGAAGCATCGAAATTCGGAGCGAAGTTCAAATGGATGAAGCTGATTACATTCTCTATGAGAATCGACAAGTCGCCTTTTGAAAGATATGGAGACATCACATCTCCTACATAAGTTATCACTTTCTTTTCTATAGCAAGAATGCGCTGTTCCTGCTTTTTAAGAGTCTTATCTCTGGTTGTAGCATAGTCAATGACGAGATTATCGTTATTCTTTGCTTTAGCGAGTTCTTTCTTGGTACTCGCCATGAATCCCCATTTCTTAAATACCAAATCGAATATTGGAGTCAGAATATCAATGATTATCGCATATAGCGCGATGAGAATTGAAAATGTCGAAACGAATACCACATTTGCATAGAGTGGTTCAAAGCCTTTTTCGACGGCCATTTCTCTGGCGGCAAGTGCCATCATCATGAACACAGATGCCATTAGCAGCCACAGTGCCCTGTTGTTTTTGGAAATATTTTTCATAGTTGACGTGTATTTTTACGATTATGATTTCAGTGATCTACGATCATCAGAGATGCAAGATTTTGCCACAAGATTCTCATTGAAACTTGTGTACCAACGCTTCATAAACTGAGCATGGTCTCCATTCTGACGATTCTTGATATTGGCGAAGTTATTGTGCATCTGTCGGTCGGTCACGTTAGTACCGAGAAAGAGATTAACCTTCTCACGTACACGTGACTTACTAAGTTTGGGAAACAGTTTGAAAGCACAGCCGTGAATAAACTCAATTGAATCCATCAGGCTTATTTCTGCGCATTCTGTTGATGATGGAGTTATCGGGATTGCTGTAGTGCAATCCATATCAACATTGCGACGAATAGCACTATGGCCGGTGATAAATGGAGAATGAAGATGTGAGAAATAATCACGTATTTGATGAAGGAATCCCACAGCTACGCCAATTACATGACAGACAGCATCAGAAGCACCTGTATAGGTCTTTTTATACAGTTCAAGCGTGCTTTCAAGTTTGATTAGTTCAGCATTATTCACGGCCCAGTCTTCCGGAGCAGAACAGACTGTGGTTACCTTATCAGCAAATTCTCCGAAATGCGCAGGGAAATCTTCATGGTTCTCAGTGATGATTATGGAAACCAGTTGGGTTCTGAGGTATGAATCAATCATTGCTACCTCCTCTCTTATTTTGCGGTGTTCTTCCACACTCAATGTGGAAGTTTTTCAACCCCGGCATCATGTCCGGGGCAATTGTCTCGGGTGGTGTCATTTCATCAGACATAGTGAAATCATTTTTAAGGGTTGAACATTGTAAGCGGGCGTTGCTGCCCGACATGGAATAAAATGTTTAAGTATGTTATTTTGTTTACGGTATATAGCTGGCATAGCCCAATTTAGCATTTAAAAAGTGTTACCTCATAATGAATTTATGTTACCTAAAATGTTACCTTATTAAAGAAAAAGTGTTACCTTTGCAGTCGGAAAAAATTTGCGAAATTACTGATTACAGCGTAATTAAGCACCTTGTAATGGTTTGAGCAAATTTCTCATTTTGGAAAATTTTAATTTTTTGAAAAAATGTCCGAAAAAATCAGTGTTCAGCCCTCCGAAAAACGTGTGTCAAGAGCCTTGATATACGGACCAACTACCGAGGAAGTTGAAAAGATGAGGTTGTCATTGCCCCTCATAGATGATTGCGTTGATGAGTTCACCGACCTCAAAACTGCAAAACAGGCAATATTGACCGGAAGATATTCAATCGTCCTCGCATGTTATACCAGCCTTAATCCAGAGGTAAAATCACTACTCGATCTCGCACGGAATACTCCCGGATGTGTTCAGTCAATCTGTGCCGCTCAAAATCCGAGTTCTGTTGTGATGGCGCATGTCTGGGATGTAGGCAAAAATCATCTGTTCACCAAATCAAAGTCAGAGGTTGATGACCTGACCATACCATTACATGCTATGTTCTCAGACCGCTCTCCTGCCAAGTGGTTCAGCAATCTTCAAAGTGAATTTCAGCGAGTGCGCCGGTATCGGGAGGAATCCGGAAATAATATCGTACTGATAATAGGTGCACAAGGTACTGCAAAATATACGGTAGCACAAATCGGGCATTTACATAGCGACCGCAATATGGCTCCATTTGTGTTTGTCAATTGCAAGCTGCCTGAACGCCATCATCAACTGTTGTGGGATGAGAAAGACAAAGGATTTTTCACCAACAATATCAATGCGATTATGGAAAATGCCGACCACGGCACGCTATATTTCCATGAGATTGACCATCTTGATATTGAGGCACAGGAGGTTTTAGCCGATATTTTCAAGAGTGGCAAATACACGATGTCTGACGGCAAAGGCAGGGCTGTTTTTACTGGAGTGATAGTTTGTTCAATGCGTCAGTCATTTGAAGAGGGTGTGGAAAATGAGACAATATCACGGAATCTCATACAAGTCATAAGCAGGAACACACTGACAATGCCCTCCTTGCATGAGTTTCATGATGATATACCAACATTGGCAAGAGAGTTGACCGAACATTACTGTATGTCTCAGGGTAAGGAAGTAAAATCCCTTTCTAATAAGGCAATACAAGCCATAATGAATCATGTCTGGACAAGAAATATCCGTGAGCTGTTCAAAACAATAAAGGATGCGATAAATATCACTCCGGGGAAAAGAATACCGGAGGAGGCAATCAGAATCCTTCCTCATTTCGATTTGACCGATAACGAGAGAGAACAGAAAAGCAACGTAAGACTTGCCCTTAAACAGACAAATGGCAATGTTGCCAAAGCCGCCAATATGCTGGAGGTATCACGCAAAACGCTATACGTCTGGATGAGTAAGCATGGTATTGAGAAAGGCTTCGGCAAAAAGAAAAAGAGCAAGCAATGACGAATCACTACTTGCTCTAAATCTACAATTTCGGGCCGGCGGCTCGGAAACCTCCGGGGGGAGTTACGCCACAACCACCAATTATGATGCGGGAACTTAACGGTTCCCGTTCTTTGTATATGGTTGTCGGCTCTGCTACCATTGATTTCTTGGAGTCCTGACTTTGAGACGGTGCCGGTTCATCGAGTGGCTCTCCGTTGCCTTTTGTCGGCGTGACTACTTTGGCACGGGCGGCTTCCTCAGCGTCGCTGGGTTTCAGCTCTGCAGTTATCTTGCGGTCGAGGGCGGCGAGTTCGGATTTGAGTTGTTTCAACTCCTCCTCTTTGCCCCATTGCTTGGCGACAATGCCTTCCAAGACTGGGACATCGGCTTTGAGTTTGGCAGTTCGTTCCTCGTATTGCTCAACTATACCGGGGATTTTCTCTAAGGCATTGACGAAGTTCATACAGGCGGCGTGGGTGTCGCTCATGGCAATGAAGCCGTTGTTGTACTTGTATTTGTATGAGCCTTCGACAACGAATCGGTTCTGCACTCCCTCCCTGCCATCAATCAGAGTATGCTCAGATATTATGGAGATTGGGAAACCATAGACTTCTCCGACACGGATGTATTGGCCGTGCGTATCAGTTCGTTGTGCCAGCCCCTGTAAGTGGACTCCCATATTCTGCTCGTCCTTGAATTTGCAGCCATCTACGGTGAGATTATTGACCGGATTACCGTCCTTATCTCGCTGGACTACGGCAGAATATTTTTCATAGTCTGCTTTCATCCGTTCCATTGCCGCCTCGTTGTTCTGAATATCATGGGTAATGGTACTCAGACGGAACTCGGCATCAGCACGACCCTTGCCAAATGACTTTCGCTCACTCTCCAGTGACGCGATACGCTTCTCCAACTTGGCTTTATCCAACAGGTCTGTATTGCCGGAGAGGATAGCCATATATTCGGAGAAATTCATGCCTGATTTTTCATCCATAGCACCCTCGTCAATGGTTCTGGCTCCGAGTGCGCCGGACTTCAACTGGGCAATGAAAGTAGCCTTGCAGTGTAGAAGATTGAACTTGTAGGAATCCAGAGATTTCTCTACTGCATAGATGATTACGTCCACTTTGTTGTCGGCGTAGAGTTTGGCAATCTCGTTGCCGGCACGGACACCTCGACCATTGCGCTGCTCCAAATCACTCGGGCGATCGGGTAGGTCAAGGGCATTGCTGCCCTCTTCCCCCCTAAGAACCGTACGTGAGAGTTTCCCCTCATACGGCTC
>CAJTUF010000020.1 GCA_910579675.1 uncultured Muribaculaceae bacterium
ATTACGAATTACTTGTCTTGCAGAATGATAGATGATTCAGTTGCGACTCTTGGAATTACATAATCTCATTTTGACCAAGATTAGCATGAATCCTATGTCACGATATCTCGTGGTGGTGGGTGATATACAGGAATACACCCAGTCGCCCGACGAATATATGAGCTATTTCCGTCAATCGATGGACTGGCTGGTGGTGCAGCAGTCGTTTTTCAACAATATTGACATAGTTGTGCAGGTGGGTGATATCACCAACGGCAATTTCGAGTGGCAGTGGAACAATGCCGCGATGGCTCTCCGGCCTGTGGCCGAAGCCATGCCGTTTATAGCTGTGACCGGCAATCACGACTACACGTGGCAACCGGGATCGGAAGATATAGCATATATCCGAGACCGCGGTTCGTCGCTGCTCAATTCCTATCCTTTCAATATTTATAGATCGATGCAGGTGATAGGATATTTTGAAAACGGACGGTGCGACAATATGGCCTACCGTGTGCAGCTCGGTGGCCGCCCGGCCCATTTCATAGCTCTCGAGTTCGGACCCCGACCCGAGGTGATCGACTGGGCCGAGCATATCATTGCTGCTTATCCTGCGACCGACACATATATCGTGACCCACGAATGGCTGTCGGCGCGCGGGGAGCGCCTCGACGACCATAATTGCTACGGAGTACGACAGTTTGGGGCATCTCTATCCTCCTCTCCCGAAACATTATGGAACAGGCTCGTCAGGCCCTACGACAATGTCATAGCAGTGATGTGTGGCCACAACGGATTTGTCACAAGCCTCTTCACTCCCAACGATGCCGGCCGCATGGTGCCGCAGATGCTGTTCAATCTCCAGTATCAGGAAAATGGCGGCAACTCGTTGCTGCAGCTCTGGGAGATGCCTGCCGGCTCCGATTCAGTGTACACCTATATATATAACACCGGTACCCGCATACACCACACCGACCCGGCCACCATGATATCTTTCTCGAGGTCACGCGCCTCCATGCCGCAATAATATACACCCTCCAACGTTATAATTCCATGTCTTTGTCATCACCATCATCTTTCGGTCCGGCCAATGGCAAGCCTGTGCTTGTAGTGGCCACCAACAATCAGCACAAACTCGCCGAAATAAAGGCGATAATAGGCCATAGCTTCGATGTGAAAGGGCTGGCCGATATAGGTTGCCACGACGATATCCCCGAGACGGCCGACACTCTTGCCGGCAATGCCGAGATCAAGGCCCGCTATGTCAAGGATAAGTATGGCCTCGAATGTATTGCCGACGATACCGGTCTGATAGTAGATGGTCTCGGTGGCGAGCCGGGTGTGAGATCGGCCCGCTATGCAGGCCCCGGCCATGATTCCAAGGCCAATATGGAGCTCCTGCTCGACCGTATGGTTGGGCTCCACGACCGTTCGGCCCGGTTTGTCACCGTGGTGGCACTCACTCTTGCCGATGGTGGCATAAAATTTTTCGAGGGCACGGTCGAAGGCCACATCAGTGCTTCGCCACACGGATCGGCCGGATTCGGTTATGACCCTGTGTTTGTGCCCCGCGAAGCGCCAGGACTCACTTTTGCCGAGATGAGCACCGAGTCTAAAAACGCCATTTCCCACCGCGGACGTGCCATACGCGCGCTGGCCGACTATCTCCTCCGCTGATTCCCTTTCAAACCGCTTTCCCCCTACATTTAATCTATTTGATGCGATCTCTCTCCACTTGTATCCTGCTTGCTTCGGTAGCGCTGTCGGCTGCGGCATCGGCCGGTTCCTGGTATGTACATCCCGTTTTCGCCCCCCCGGTGACGCGCGCCGTCGAGACCTCTACCGACATATTTTATCTTGCCGGCGGATCGCTCTTCGGCTACGATAAGGAGCGCGACGAGAGCCGGTGCTACACTGCCGACAATTATCTGTCGTCGGCTTCCGATATTGCCGATATATTCTACGACAGCGCATCCGACCGTGTGCTGCTGGCCTACGAAGATGGAAACATTGATATACTCTATGGCGCTCCCGAGCCCGAGAAGGTGATCAATATCCCGGATATAGCCGAGGCCACCTCGGTGGGCGACTCCCGGTCGATAGCCGATGTGGCCTTTGATGCCGACACCGTATATGTGGCCACATCTTTCGGTCTGGTGAAGATGGATATGGCCAAGGGCGAGACGCTCACATCCGGCTCTTATCCCTCGTCGGTGACAGGTGTGGCGGTCACCCCTTCCCATATAGTGATGAAGTGTGGCTCCAAACTCTATTCAATTCCCAAGGGAAAGCGCATCAATACCCTCGACAATTTCACCGCTCTGACGTCGTGGGGAGGTGTGGCTCAGATGACGGCTTTATCGCCTGACAAGCTCCTGCTGAGGCGCGACACCCGGGGCAGGGAATCGCTCTACACCCTCAGTTTCAACGGCAACAGCGCTTCAGGAGCCACTGCCGTGGGCGATCCCGCCTCATCGTCGGTAGCGCCATTTATATTTACTCCCGATGGAAAGGTGAGATATGTGACGGCTGGGGCGCTGTGGGAGATTAGCCCCGATGGGGTGGCATCGGTCATAGCACGTCTCCCCGACGAATTGGCTTCCGACGCAATTGCCTGTGCCGGAACGGTGGCCTCGGTATGGGCGGCAGGTCATACCGGCCTCGCCCGCTATGGCTACAATCCTGCTTCGGGATGGTCAATGCTATCCGACCGCTATATACCCGCACCTCTCAGCGTGAAGCAGGTGGCTTACATCATACCGTCGGCCGACGGCCAGAGAGCCTATTTCACCAATCTCGGAGCCACTGTCTACCGCCTCGGTTATCCCACAGGCGATGAGGGCTTCAACAGGGTGCAGACAACCTCGGTGCTCGAGCCCGACGGATCGTTTAGAGATGTCACGGCATTTCCCGCTCCGGCGGTAAATGAAATAAGTATCTCGGCCCAGAAAAAGCTCGGGCAGTATCCGGTGTCGCCCGAAAAGCTGGCCGAGGATCCCGACGATCCGTCGACCTACTGGCTCTGTACCTCCAACGACGGCCTGCTCCGCATCACTGATGGAGAGCTCACAGGCCGCTACGATGAGCACAATGCTCCCTTTGTGCCCCAGTGGGGATGCAGGGTCTATGATGTGTCGTTTGACAAAGGGGGCAATATGTGGGTTGCTTCGCATACTGGCAAGGGCACCTCGGGCATATCGGTGCTCCCGGCCGCGAGTCGCCGCAAGGATCCTGCCGAGGTCACTGCCGCCGACTGGACGGTGGTCGAAATACCCGGATATTCGTCAAACAAGGATGTGCAGACTCTCCATTGCGCCCATTCCGATATGATTTTCATCACCGATGCCACTGTTGGTACCCTGCTGGTGGCGATCGACACCCGTGGAACCGCCGACGATCTATCCGACGACCGTGTGAAGGTGTGGGAGTCGCTCACCGATCAGGATGGGAGGATATTCAGCCCCACCCGACATACAGCCCTCGCCGAAGACCGCTCGGGGCGTGTGTGGCTCGGTTCCAACGGTGGCATTGTCGAGCTCCCCTACCCTGCTCAGGCGGTGACTGACCATCTCGATGTGACACGTCTCAAGGTGCCCCGGCGCGACGGCACCAACAGTGCCGACTATCTCCTTGAGTCGGAATTGATATATTCGATAGCTGTTGACCATGCCGACCGCAAGTGGATAGCCACTGAAGGCTCGGGTGTGTTTCTTGTGTCGCCACGCGGCGATGAGATTCTCGAATCGTTTGACGGCTCCAACTCTCCCCTCCCCTCCAATCGCGTCAACGCCGTCTATTGCCATCCGCTGAGCAATGCCGTGTTTTTCGGCACCGACCGCGGAGTGGTAGAATACGCATCCACGGCATCGCCTGCAGCCTCGTCGTTTTCCGACATTCTGGCCTACCCCAACCCCGTGGGCCCCGACCACTCCGGCCCCGTCACCATCACTGGACTCATGGACGGATCATTGGTCAAGATAGCCGATACCGCCGGACGCGTCCTATGGCAGGGCCGATCGGAGGGGGGCATGGCTCAGTGGCCCGTCACTGATATGTCGGGTTCAAGGGTGCGCTCGGGAATCTATTATATCCTTGCGTCGCAGAGTGGGAGCGACATATCCTCGTCGGGTGCCGTAGCCAAAATCGCTGTGGTCAACTGATATCCCCCCACTCTCTTTCTATCATCTCCTCATCTACTGTTTCAATTGATTTATCTATCTGCTATTATTTGATCTGAAGATGAAAGTCAAGACTCCCGTCGAAACCGCCGCCGCCGCTCTCGAAGCCGGGTGTGGCAAGGCATCGCTCACATCGCCGCGTAGCTTTGGGCGCCTTATGGCGCTTGCCATTGCAGCCGGTGCTTATATAGCGCTCGGTGGTGCGCTGTCGTTTGTCGTGGGCAATGGCATGCCCGGCATATCAGCCGCCAATCCCGCCATAGCCAAGCTCATGAGCGCTGTGATGTTTCCTATCGGTCTTATCCTGATCGTGGTGCTCGGAGGCGAGCTTTTTACCGGCAATAATGCGCTGCTCATGCCTCCACTCATCAAGAAGCGGGTAGGTTTGGCGCGTGTGGCTGCCAACTGGGCTCTTGTCTATTGCGGCAATGCTGTCGGTGCGGTGGCTTTTGCTGCCGTGATGGTGTGGGGCGTAGGGCTCACGGCCCCCGAGCCTTGGCACACCGCTGCTGTCAATCTCGGAGTGGCAAAATGCTCGATGCCGTGGCTCACGGTGTTTGTGAAGGGCATCGGAGCCAACTGGTGTGTGTGTCTGGCTGTGTGGCTTGCCCTGTCGGGACATTCTCTCATTGAGAAGATGGCCGGATGCTTCCTCCCGGTGATGGGCTTTGTGGCTCTCGGCTACGAACACAGCATAGCCAATATGTTTTTTGTGCCGCTTGCCATGCTTGAAGGCTCACCGGTGGGCGTGGGGCAGTTTATCACTGCCAATCTTATTCCGGCCACGTTGGGCAATATTGCCGGAGGAGCTCTCTTCGTAGGGTCGCTGTTCAGCTGGATCCATCTGCGCCGCGACTGACACGTTGCATCCGCTCGGGATGGTCCACTTTTTGAGTTGCTTGATGGGCGGTTGACGCGTTTTTTTGTAATTTTGCATCTGTTATGGAAAACTCTTCTAATCTAAGTCTGAAATACAAGGATGAGGCCGACAGAGCTTTCGGTGCGGCCGGCATGACGGTGGCAGTTGTGGTGTGCAATGCCGATGAGCTCATTGTGGCTGTGGATCTCGACGCTGACGATCCGGCCGATATCATGGAACTTACCGACGATTATTATCTCGCCGGATCGAGGGCCAAATCGGTGAGCGCCGCCTGGAAGCAGACTCTCTCGGCATTTCGCGCCACGGTGGTCATGGCTGCCGGCAATATACTTGCCCGCCATCTCGTAGGGCAGGAGGTACCGGTAAGTCCGTCGATAAGAGATCTGGTGAGGGAAGCGGTGGCCGACGATGGCTTGCGCGAGTGTCAGCTCGAGCCCGATGAGGCCGATGAGATCTTCTCCTCCACCTATTCATATCTCCACAGGGTTTTCTCCAACCGTGGCGTAGGGCAGATCACATCTGATTTTGCCGATATGCTGCGCCGCGAGCGCCGCCTGACCCACGCCGATATTCTTCAGGCCATGCGTCCGCTCGCAGGTCTGTGAGTCAGGCCACCTACTATTGAAATATCAGATCCCGCTGCCCGACGATACTCCGACGGGCAGCGGGATTCCATATCTCTCTCCCATATGCTTCAAATCATTGCATACTATGCTTTTAGACAATTGATAGGTACGACGTAAATACCGTCTTGACGCCGGTATGCCGGCCCGGTGGCTGTGAGTATCATCATGAACGAGGGCTGATTTTTTTCGGAGATATCCGATTTAAGTTTGAGTAGATTTCTTGCACCTTCATCAATCAGATTGTCGCCTCCAAGCTTGATTTCTATCGGTGCCCATCTGCCGTCTTTAAGATGCACTATCGTGTCGCACTCCAATCCGCGGCTGTCGCGATAGTGGAGGACATTGCCGTTGAGAGTCTGCGCATATACCCTGAGATCCCGGACCGCCATGTCTTCAAACAAGAGCCCGAAGGTGTTGAGGTCTGACATCAAATCGGCCGGAGATGCCCCAAGAGCCTGTGCCGCTATGGATGAATCCACAAAATGATGCGTGGGAGTGGAACGTACCACTGTTTTTGACCTAAGATTTGGATTCCAAGCCTCCATATCCTCGATGATGAACAATTCTGTAAGTACATCGGCATATTCCTCAAAAGTCTTGTTGCTGATCGACCGGCTGTCACGTGCTGCAATATCAGCCAATATCTTGGTGGTGGGGGTCTGCGAGGATACATGACGGGCATACGCCCTCATGACAATCTTCATTATCTCGGGATTCTTGTTGCGGAAGTTAGGGTTCTCGCTGTTTGCCAGATTGAAAAGGCTCTCATAGTAGTTGGAAGTAACTTCAAGTGCCACGTCTTTATCAGGCTGAATTGACAGCGGCCACCCACCCCGGCAAAGGAGAAATGCGGTGTCCTCTAATCCGTAGCCATCGTTCATATCAAAAACTGCCGGACTGTTTCCCTCGAAAAGGGAGGAAAGCGAAACCGACCCTTTGGAATCACGGGATTCAAACAGGCTCATAGGGCGCATCATCACCCGCGTTATGCGTCCTGCTCCCGAATGGAATATATCGGAATTATCAACAGGAGTGGAGCTTCCGGTAAATATGAATTGCCCGAATCCCGGATTTTCATCAATCCAAGCCTTTGCCTGATTCCAAAGATCCGGAACAGTCTGCCATTCATCTATGAGTCTTGGCCGTTCGCCAATAAGCACATTGTAAGGCTCAATACGTGCAATTTGTATAGCCGCTTTTGTGTTAAGGCGAATTTCACTTTTGGCAAAAAGTGCGCTTGTGGTGGTTTTACCACAAAATTTAGGCCCCTCCACCAATACGACTCCACTTGACTTCATTTTTTTTGAAATGGTGGATTCGATGTATCTCGCAAGATAATTCTCCATGATTGTAAACTGTTAATATTAAGCGCAAAGATACGGGGAAATCATCATACTTCCAAATTTGTGAGCATTTCACTTCCAGTTTTGTGAGCATTTCACTTCCAGTTTTGTGAGCATTTCACTTCCGGATTTGTGAGATTTAGGGTGTCGGCTCAATTGTCGGCAACGAATAAAAAATGGCAGGCAGTCGGTTTTTATCTGACTGCCTGCCATGGTTGATGCAGGGTGCTCGAAGCGGGACTCGAACCCGCACAGCCGCAATGGCCAAGGGATTTTAAGTCCCTCGTGTCTACCATTTCACCATTCGAGCCTGCTTATGAGGCCGCTGGGCGTACTCGTCCGACAAAGTTACGGCCATTTTGTCTAATATCCAAACTTCGGCCACCTATTTTCGCAAGTTTTTGAATTTTATTACTACGGTAATAATTACGGCAGTAATAAAGTTTGACAGTTATTCTTCTTCATAATAATACGAATAGTCGATACCCTTCATGAACATCTCTCGGTCGTTGATTTTATCGGTTAAGGCACCTTTCAGTAGAGCCTTGATATGAGTAGCATCTAAGACGCTTTCCCGCATTGCTGTGAGATATTCGTTCTTGTCAATCTGACTCCAATCTACGCAGCGTTTCAATGCACGGCGCAACATAAGGTCAAGCCAGATGCGTGTGCTACGTCCATTGCCTTCCATGAATGGGTGTATCACGTTCATCTCAACATACTTGTCGGCTATCTCATCGAAATTCGTTTCAGGCATGCTCTCAATGGTCGGAAGAATAGTAGGAAAATGAATACAGTTGGCAAACGTAAATCCCCCTTTTGAGATATTTTTGTTACGTATTTGTCCTGCAAACTCATACAGACCTCCAAAAAGATATGCATGAATCTGTTGCAGACTTTTAATGCTGCCCGGTTCAAAAGAGTTGAGCAGTCCGCTCTCAAATAGGGTATATGCCTTCTTTCGACTCTGACCGTCAATGGTGTTATCGCTATATGTAAACCAGTCAAGAAACTTGCTTGCCCTATTGTTAGGGTAATACTTAGCGAGCATTATGATATCTTCGGCCGACAAGGCATCACTATTGTATTGCTTACCATCGGCAGCTACGATTTTCACTTTGTGAGTGCCACTCACGAACTGAATGCCCTCAGTCTTAAACTTCCTTTTCAACCATCGCCAATAGTTGCCGGCTTTAGTATAGTCCGGTTCATCATTTATGGCACGTACTATATCCGTGGCAGAGAACCACCAGCAGTTGTTCTCATCATCCCAAACCGCTCTCACTTCGCGGTCATTGAAAAATCGTATAGACTTCTTACTCATGATTCAGACTTGTTTATGACCCATGTAGCGTTATTCTTAGCTTCAATACGAGATAGGATAGCTTTCTCTTTGAGGGAGGCAATGGCGCGATCAACTATCCGCTTGCTCAATCCGGTTTGGGTTGCAATAGCTGCTATGGAAATTGGTGGACTATCTTTAATCGTCTTCATTACAGCCGTCTCCCTCAGGGAAAGGTGAGCGGTTAATAACAATGGTGTTTCCAAAACGTCATTTTGGCGTTTAGAGTCCTCTGAAACGAAACAATTTGAAACATCAAGGGATTTTTTAAGGTCACTGATGAAATAAAGAAGTACCGAATAAGACTTAAATGTCTGATATTCGGTACTTTCTTATGTCGGGGTGAGAAGATTCGAACTTCCGACCACACGCCCCCCAGACGCGTACTCTAACCTGGCTGAGCTACACCCCGATTGGGCTTCAAAAGCGATGCAAAATTACTGCCTTTTGGCGAATCCTCCAAATTTTCAGGCCACTTTTTTTCGGTTTTTTTAGCCTTTTTTATGTCGATTTGGTCAATAGGCTGATAGTCACTTGCTTGCGCGGTGGGCCATTTTGCGCCTGAAAATGCTCTCGGCTGCCAGAAGGATGGCAATGGCTCCTATGATGAAGCTCCACATGATTATCGACGACCCCGACATGCTGCTTTCGGCCCCCTCGGCCACCGAGCGTGTGAGGGTCGACGGCAGGGTGGGCATCGTGAGCCACAGCGCCACTATGGCGGCTATGGCCATTACCACCGGCACTATCCACGCCAACAGCTGCTCGCGGCGGCGGCTGGCGGCGGCGCGGCGTGCCTTTTCGGCCGATGCCCGCATGGCCATGCGGTAGGCAAAGTTGCTGGGCAGACCCTCGGAGCGGTCGAGGCGCTCCACCGAGGTGCGTATCAGCCGGTCGAGCATCATATCGTCGGCATCGGGGGCGGGTGCCGGTGAAGTGGGGTGATGTTTGTTCATAAGGCAGATGGTGAGGTTGAGAGGGTGGTTATGGCGGTGCGCAGGCGGTCGCGTAGACGCATCAGTCTCACCTTCACATTGCTTTGGCTCATGTGGGTGATCTCGGCTATCTCGGCCACCGGGTGCCCGTCGTAGTAGTAAAGAGTGATAAGAGCGCGGTCGGACGGCGGGAGGGTGCGGAGTGCCTCTTCAAGCACATCCACCATCGGGTCGTCGGCATCGCTCTCGGCAGCCCGGTCGGCAAGGATGTCGCTCTGCTCATTGCCTTGCGGCCGGTCGGCCCGCCGTTGCTCCCGGCGGGTGTGGTCAATCGCCATATTATAGGCGATACGGAATATCCAGGTGCCCACCGCCGATCGGCCGTCAAAGGCCGCCGCGCGGTCAAACACTCTCATCATCACATCCTGCGTCAGCTCCTCGGCATCGGCGCCCGACCCCACGATGCGCACTATCAGCGCATACACCCGGCGCGAATAGCGCTCCACGAGGGTCTCGAAAGCTCCCACCGATCCTGTCGAGGCCACTGAGGCCAGCAGGATATCGTCGGGCGTGGCTTTGGGGCCGCCTGTCAGTCCGGGTAGGGTTGATGAGGTTGCTGATGAAGATGTCATGATGCCCTTTTGACGTCCGGGCGCCCGCGGCGGTTACATCTCCCCCGAAAAAAAATATTTTTTGACTTTTTTTGGCTTCGGGTGTAACCTCAGCTTAGCCGCCGACGTCAAACCGATACAAATTTACAAAAATCATCCGAATAATCACCCCTAAATAAACATCTCTCATATGGATTTTATTGTCACTCCTCTCGTTGTTTTCATCGTCTTCTCCTACCTCTATAAGGTGATCAAGCTCTACGCCACCCGTCGCGAGCGCATCCTCTTCATCGAAAAGTCCACCACTCCTCCCCCCTACGGTGCGGCAGTCGACATGCCCGACTTCGGATCCACCTTCCGCCATTCCATCCCCTCGCGCTTTCAGACTCTCCGCTGGGCCCTCCTCCTCATCGGTGTTGGCGTAGGCATCCTCATCGGCTTCTTCATCGCCGTGGCTCTCAACGCCCAGGTGGCTTTAAATCCGTGGATGGCCCCCAATCAATACGGAGTGGTACTCGGCTCGGCCATGCTCCTCTTTGGTGGAATAGGTCTTATGGTATCGTATGTCATCGAGTCGCGCGCCGCTGCCTCACAAACCGACAACTGATCTCCACCCCCTCAATCCACCCCCCCCTACCGGGAGCGGAGCCGACTCTAATCTGGAGCCGGCCCGCTCCCGGCTTTTTTATTGTATGTTGATATTAACAATTATAGTTGATTAAAAAATGGCGCGGCGCATGGATGCCGACGACATCATGCTGCCCCACCCGGCAAGCGAATTGGGGATGTTTTTAACGTATATTAACTAAAAGAAGTGTAATAGTCATCGTGGATTGGACGTCTTTCGTTTGACAGGCTCTCAATCCGGAGCCAAGTCGTAAATGCTTTCTCCCCGATAGCTGACACTAACCCCACAACAAAACCATCATTAAAATTATGCTCAGACACTTATTGTTATATTCACTGATGCTTGGATCTGCCGCGACAGTGGTGGCTCAGGAAGCGGCCACCGATACCTTGGCAGAGAGCCGGGTGTTACAGGAGGTGGTGGTTGCAGCCCCGAGGGTGATCCATAAATTTGACTCCGATGTATATTACCCCTCAAAGAGCGCAAAGGAGCTGTCGAAAGACGGTATGCAGCTGATACGCAGCATGGGCATACCTACCCTGACGGTCAATGAGGTGTTTGGCAACGTGACGTCGCTGGGCAATGCGGTGCAGATCCGCGTCAATGGACGCGTGGTGTCGGCTAATGAGCTGAAGACCATCATGCCGGAAAACATCAAGCGTATAGAGTGGATCCAGAATCCCGGCCTTAAATATGGCGGCGCATCTGCGGTGCTCAACATCATATTGACAAACCCCACTCTTGGCGGCTCGCTGATGGCGTCGGACATGGTGGGTCTCAACATGCCGTGGAATGAGGCTAATGCAACGCTGAAGCTCAACAACGGACGGTCGCAATGGGGAGTGAGCATATTTGAGAAGATGGACCGCGCCAAGAGCTACCGCGAATATCAGGAGCGGTTTACGTATCCCGACGGGAAGAGTCTGACCCGAACAGAGATTCCTATCAAGGGAAAGATGCAGGAGCATATGCTGACCCCTACGGTGTCGTACAGCTACATCAAGCCCGACACAACTGTGGTCTACGCTTCGGTGAGTCTTTACAAGGCGTGGCCGATGGGCGACGATTATACCGGACTGATGAAGCTGAGCGACAACTCCAAGGATATAATCCTTCACGACAAATCGTTCAGCGACGGACTGACTCCGAGCTTTACGGCCTATCTGGAGCAGCATATAGGCAAGAAGCATGTTATAGCGGTCGATGCGTCGGCCTCGATCTACAAAGGCTCGTCTTACCGCACCTACACCGAGCAGATTGCAGGCGAAGATCTCTTTCTGTCGGATGTGAATACCGACATCAAGGACTCCAACAAGAGCTATGGCGTAAAAATGGATTACACCCGAAGCTGGGATAAGTCGCGTTTTACAGCGGGAGCCAACTATCATGGAGCGAGCAACAAATCGACCTACATGAATCTCGACGGCCTGGTGTCGCATCAGAGCCAGAACTCGCTGTCGATGTATGCCGAATATTCCCAGGGCATAGGCAAGGTAAAGCTCACCGGGGGCCTTGGGGCCACCTATTCATCCTATCGTCTGCGCGAGAGCGGCAAGGGTACTGACACATGGGGCTTCCGCCCGACGCTGTCGGTCAACTATCGCCCGACTCGTGTCTCGACATTCTATATGGGTTTCTACACCTATCAGAACAGCCCTTCGCTCAGTGAGGCCAATCCTGTAGCCACTCAGATCGACGGATTTCAGTGGCAGGTGGGCAATCCGGCATTGAAAGCCTATACCACCTACCGCATCGACGCCCAGTATCAGTATGCCATCAAACGTCTGAGCGGCACCCTTGGCGTCAACCTCCAGACCTCTCCCGACGCTATCGCGCCGTTTTACCGCTGGGAGGAAGACCGGCTTGTCTCCTCATATGAAAACAGCCGAGGCCATCAGTGGCTTTCGGCCTACATTTCGCCTCAGATCGATGTAGTACCCGGATGGTTTATGGTCAACGGATTAGTGAGATGGGGTGTGACCCGTACCCGTGGCACAGGCTACAATCTCACCCGCCATAACTGGAGCGGAGAGGTGACCGGCATTGCCTATCATTGGGGATTCAATTTCATAGTGCAGTATCGCCATAGTGCGGGTACACTCTTCGGTGAGAGCGAGGTGTGGGGTGAGAAATCCTCCATGATAGCATTGCAGTATAATTGGAAAAACTGGCAGTTTATGGGCGCTATTTTATCGCCCTTCACTAAGTACGACCGCAAGAGCTGCCTCTACAACCAATATTACTCAAACGAGAAGCATAAGCGTATCAGCATGTCTTCGATGCCATTGCTCAAGGTGGCTTACAATCTGCAGTGGGGCCGTCAGAAGCAGGGCGTCAACAAGCGCGTCAATGCCGACAGCTCGGTTGAGCAGTCGACGGCCGGAAGCCGTTGAATGAGCCGGTAGGGATTATCTACCCGCCGCCACGCAGTGGCATCGTAAAGCATATAAGCCTTTGGGCCTCCGCGAGATGGAGCCCGGAGGCTTATATGTTTTTATAGGGCCGGCGGGGATAAAAGGGCTGTTGTTAACATTTATTAACCAAGATGCTGTTATACGAAGGGGGTGCCATACGTCTTGTAGATGCATGGCCTCAGATTGAGGCTTTTTAGCAGTAATTCTATTTTATTCACATTTTAACCATCGTTCCTCACAGAAATGAACCACCTTATCAGGATATTAACTGTGGCCGTCGCGATCATGGCGGCCGGTATGGCGTCGTCGGTAGCACGCGCCGGGCAGGCGCCGGCCCACGACACACCCAAGGAGCGCAGCATCAATATCACGGGCCGGGTTGTCAATCAGGTGACCGGTCTGGGATTTCAGAACGATACGATCAAGGTGGAGCTGTTGCGCCCCGACAGCACTCTGATCACCTATACTTACACCACTGCAAACAACCGTCGGTCGGAGCTCAATGTCGAAAACTATTTCCGTATCCAGCATAAGGTGGCCGACAATAACTTTATCATCAGGCTGTCGAATCCCGACTTTGACACGGTGTGTTACGACATCGAGGCGCCGGGCGTGAACTACGACACCGGCAAGCTGCCGATCAGGCGCCTGTCGCGGTTTGAGAAGCAGATCATGCTGGGCGAGGTGACGGTCAAGGCGTCGACCATCGCCTTTGTCAACAAAGGCGACACGCTGCAATATAATGCCGATGCGTTCAATCTCGCCCAGGGCTCGATGCTCGACGCGCTGATCGAGCAGATGCCGGGAGTGGAGCTGCGCGACGATGGCCGGATATATGTCAACGGCCGCTTTGTGGAGAAGCTGCTGCTCGACGGCAAAGACTTTTTCAAGGGCAATCAGCTCGTGGTGCTCCAGAATCTTCCCGCCTACTCGGTGAAAAACATCAAGGTGTATGAGAAGGCAGGGGGCGCTACCGAAGTGCTCGGACAGTCGGCCAAAGACCCCAACGCGCCCGATCCGTATGTGATGGATGTGCAGCTCCGCAAGGGCTACAACAACGGGTGGTTGGCCAATATAGAGGCGGGCGGAGGAAGCCACGACCGCTACCGCCTGCGCGGCTTCGGCATGACCTACAATAAAAATTTCCGTCTGTCGGCCTATGGCATGGTCAATAATGTCAATGAGACCCGCAGTCCGGGCCGCAGCGGCGAATGGAGCCCTGCCAATACGACAGACGGCATGACGGTGACCCGCGAGGTGGGGGTTGACTATGGCTACTTCAAAAACAACAATGAGCTGACCGGCCTTGTGAAGCTCAACTATGAGAAAAGGGCCGTTGACCAGATAGTCAGTCAGGAAAATTTCCTGTCGGGCGGCAACACATATGGCCGCACATGGACAAACAACCACAAGCGGCTGATGGCCATCCAGACCCAACACACTCTGACGCTCCGCCCCTCGGAAGGCAACAAATACAACACCAATGTGACTGTGGATCTGGGCTACGGCAAGGAGAAGCTGCGCAACAAACGCACCGAGGGCACATTCAACAGATTTGTCGACGAAAACAGCAGCCTCAGAGACTCTATCGAAGCCGGGATGCCTATCGGGAGCGATATAGTCAACCGGTATATCAATATGGTAAGGTCTGACGAGATTACCAAGGGATTGAGCTGGATGCAGCAATCAACTTTCCAGATCGGAAGCCCCAACTATGGAGTGACGGTGAGCAGCGACGGCTACTACAACTCGACCGACCTCACCGGCGGCGACAGCTATCTGCTGCAATATGCGGGTGCCGATGCGCAGCTGCGCAACAGGGAGCACCCGGTCGACAGGCACAGCTACCGCTACTGGGTGGGCGCACGAGGCCAGATACGCCTCAGCTCGCTCTTCAACCTCCATCCGCTCTATGCCGTGTGTCACTGGTACAACTACAACAGCGACATGTGGTATACCGACGAGACCGCCAGCCGCAACCAATACACCGCCCCCACCGGCAGCCGGGCCAACGCCCCTCTGCGCTCGATGATGAGCGAGATCATGATGCGCGAGGCTGCGATGCATCTCGACCGCCAGAACAGCTACACCACCGGCTATCACCACACCCATCAGTATGGCCAGCTGGCATTTACATACTACAAGGAGCAGCAGCAGGAGGGCAGGAAGTATTCGTCGCTGCTCATGCAGCTCTACGGAGGCGCCAACTTCATGTACCGCAAGCTGAAATTTGACGGCGTCATAGACCAGCGGATCAACAGGAAGTGGATCGATCCGGAGGGCACATTCTATACCGAATGGAATCTGCCCAGCATGGCCCACCGTCTGACCTTCAGATACACATTCAAGGGCACCGGCATGGATCTGATGAATCTCGTGGATGTGACCTTCGACTCCGATCCTCTCAATCTGCGCCAGGGTAATCCAGACCTGAAGACCGGTGTGAAACATTCGTTCAATGTCAACTATGAGTCAAACAAACGTATCTTCGGGCGTCTGCTCCTCGGCCTAAGCGCCGACTACCAACTGACCGACCGCAACATAGCCATGAGCCGCGCCTACGATCGGGTCACCGGTGTGAGCATCTCACGCCCTGTCAATGTCGACGGATGCTGGTATGCCTCAGGCTCATTGTCGGTAGGCTTGAACCTCACCCCCGACGGACGGTTTACCCTCTCCAATTATCTCTTTGCATCGATGAACCACGAGGTGGACATGATATCCTACGACCGGTTTGCCACCACCCAGGAAACGTCGATCAACGACCTCTATCTCTGGAACAATTTCAGCCTGCAATACAACATAGGCAAGCATATGGTGGGATTTGACGCCCTTATCGACAGCCACCACACCGTATTTGACCGCGATGAGTTCGAGACCCTCAACACTCCGTCGTTCAATTATGGATTCAGAGGTCGGGTGGTGTTGCCGTGGGATGTGGAGATCTCGACCGACATCAAGATGTATCAGCGCCGAGGCCACCGCGATCCGGCCATGAACATCAACACCCTGCTCTGGAACGGACGCATATCCAAGACCCTCCTCAACGACCGGCTGATGGTGGCGGTTGAAGGATTTGATATCCTCGGCAACGTGAAGAGCATCGGCTACAGCATCGACGCTTTGTCGCGCACCGAGACATGGACCTCGTCGGTGCCCAGCTATGTGATGCTCTCCCTGCGCTGGAACTTGACCAAGAAGCCCCGCGAGTAATAGCTCCGAATGCGTTAAAACGTTATATAAATGATGATTATTCCCGCGATGGTCAGCTTGTTGGCCGTCGCGGGATTGTTTTTGTGTCAATTTTTATTTGGAGCGACGGCATAGATTGAGTAAATTTGCAATATGTCAGCTCTTGATGAATGTCAGGCTGCCCGAGGGGAGGCAGCCCGTACCTGCTTGATGCCCGCCCTGTATCTGTTGCCGTCGACCATGGCCGATGGCAAGGTGACCGATGTGCTTCCTGCCCGGGCCATCGAGGTAGCGCGCACGGTGCGCCACTTCGTTGTGGAGAATATCCGCACTGCAAGGCGCTTCCTCAAGCGCCTCGATCCATCGATCGACATTTCAGCCCTGTCGTTTACGGTGCTCGACGAGCACACTGCGCCCGACGATATCCCCCCCATGCTTGCCCCGCTCGCCGGGGGTGAGGCGGTGGCGGTGGTGAGCGAGGCCGGGTGCCCCGCCATTGCTGATCCGGGTGCCGATCTGGTGGCAGCCGCGCAGCGCCGGGGCTACAAGGTGGTGCCCCTCGTGGGGCCCTCGTCGATCATCCTGTCGCTCATGGCGAGCGGCTTCAACGGCCAGAGCTTTGCTTTCTCAGGCTATCTGCCCGTAGAGCCTGCCGCCCGCTCGGCACGCCTCAAGGAGATGACGCGCCGCATCCGCCACGAGCGCCAGACACAGATATTTATCGAGACCCCCTACCGCAACCGCCGCCTCGTAGAGGAGCTGGTGGCCGCCCTGCCCCCCGAGATGCTGCTCTGCGTGGCTGTGGATATCACCGGTCCCTCCGAGAGCATCATCACCATGCCTCTCTCGGGCTGGAAGCGTGCTTTGGCCGACGGCTCAGCACCACTCGGAAAGATTCCGGCCATATTCCTGTTGTTTTCATGATTTAACCGCCTACTGATGCCTCCACGTCATCCCCGCAAACCTTCCGGGCCGACAGAAGCCGTGCAGCCCGGTCTGTTTGACTTCATGGATCTACCCGACCCGACGCCGTCGATCTCGCAGAAGACCGATAGCGCCGCTCCTAAGGTACATCCATCGATTGAGGACTTTGTGGTGCGCACACGTATCCAGGCGCGTAAGGAGATGGAGCAGAAGAGCCGGGCGGAGGCCGAGCCGATAGAGCCCATGACGACTGTGCGCCGCGACGACCCATTGCTTTTCATATCGTTTGGCAGCGGATCGAGCGGCAACTGCGCTTATCTCGGCACGCGCCGCGAGGGGTTGCTCATCGACGCCGGCATTGATCCGCTCATGGTGGAGCGACACCTCAAGGACAACGGGCTCTCGATGGCCAATATCAAGGGGGTGCTTCTGACCCATGACCATTCCGACCATGTGCGCTACGTCTACAAGATAGTGAGGCTCCGCAAGGATGTGGGCATTTATTGCACGCCCAAAACCCTTACCGGGCTCCTGCGACGCCACAGTATCTCGCGCCGCGTGAAGGACTACCACCGGCCTATCTATAAGGAGTTTCCCTTTACGGTGGCCGGGCTCACCATCACTGCATTCGATGTGAGCCACGACGGCACCGACAATTGCGGCTTCTATCTCGAAGCTCCCTCGGGGCTCACATTTGCCGTGGCTACCGATATTGGCTCAGTCACCGAGAGGGTCGATTTCTATATGTCGAAGGCCCGCTATGTGATGCTTGAGGCCAACTACGACGCAGATATGCTGCGCACCGGCCCCTACACCGCATTTCTCAAGAGCCGCATCGCCGCCCCCAGCGGCCATCTCGACAATATGGATTCGGGAGCTTTTGCAGTGCGTCTTG
Source organism: uncultured Muribaculaceae bacterium (assembly GCA_910579675.1). Lineage (GTDB taxonomy): Bacteria > Bacteroidota > Bacteroidia > Bacteroidales > Muribaculaceae > Paramuribaculum. The sequence continues at coordinate 17,948 of CAJTUF010000020.1, forward strand.
CTGGCGCAGGACATCTCAGCCATATTTTCCTATGCCATCTCAGCGCCGAAAACAACACTCCAGCCATAGCTCTCTCGACCGTGAGGGCTCATCTCGAGGGGGCAGGTTACGGCCCTGTGGGCGATGCTTCAGGATCGCTTGAGGCTTCGGCATGCCGGATTCAGCTCATGGCGCTCCCCCGCACCGCTCCGTCGCGACTCTTCGTGTTCCGCAATCATCAGGGAGGCAGCAATGGCACGCCACAATGATTTAGGGGCCCGCGGCGAGGAGATCGCCACCGAATATCTGCTGGCCGACGGATATACCATCCATCGTCAGGACGAACGCATGCAGGGGCGCGGCGAGATCGACATTATAGCATTCAAGGACAATGAAGTGGTGTTTGTGGAGGTCAAGACCCGCACTGAGCCGGTGACCGATCCTCTTGAGGTGGTCGACACCCGCAGGCAGCGGCGCATGTGTCGTGCCGCCGATGCTTTTATTGATCGCCTGAGCATCGATCTACTCCCGCGTTTCGACATAATAATAGTCAATGTGGCGCCCGACGGCTCGCACACCATCACTCACTATCCCGACGCATTTATCCCCACTCTCAACGCATTGTGAGCCGACCGGGATTATTTGCGGGCTAGACGGGAGGCTATATAGCCCACTATGGCCCCAGTAAGGGCCACAAGCACCGCCACCACCACAATATCGCTCCCGGCCACCTCGACAGGGTAGGCGGCCAGATTGAGCTTGGTGGGATCGCCGTGGAGGCGTATGAGGCCAAGATGCTGCTGGGCCATGCATAGCCCTATGCCGACGATGGTGCCGGCCACTCCCCCCACCATGGATATGAGCCACCCTTCCCAGAAAAATATGGCTCCGGCCATGCGTGGTGTGGCTCCCAAGGCTCTGAGGGTGCGTAGGTTGTCGCGTTTCTCGATGATAAGCATCGAGAGGGTCGACACCACATTGAATGAGGCAATGATCAGGATAAAGGCGAGCATGAGAAATGAGATCCACTTCTCGACGGCTATCATTCGATACGACTCTGTGTGCTGCTCCTCGCGGGTGAGCACTTTCCAGCCGTCACCCAAGGTGTCGGCAATGGTCTTGCGAGCCTGCGATGCGTCGGCCCCGGGGTGCAGCTTTATGTCGATCGACGATGCTTCTCCTCTCCGGTAGTCAAACAACCGGCGCGCGCGGTCGATGGATACTATCGCCATCGAGGCGTCGTAGTCGTTCTGCTCGGTCTGCCACACTCCGGCCACGAGCATCGAGTCGGAGCGGAAAGCGTTGAGCGGCGAGCCGCCTGTCAGGCGCCCTATGCGACGCGGGGCGTATAAACCTATGGGGTTGAAAGGATCGGGATGGGCCTGAAGCTCTATCGCTGCGCCGACGCTGATAGCGGTGGCGGGGTAGCCATACTCATCTTCGAGCGCAAATATGCCGTCGATGATCGCCGAGTCGATCCTGGTTACATACTCATAGTCCTCCCCCACTCCGCGTATGGTGACCGGGAGCTGCACATCGCCCGATATGGCCAGAGCCTGCTCCTCAAGGGTGGGAGACAGGCTCTCAATGAAGCGACCTGCATCGGCCGATGCGAGCGCAGCCGCTATGCTGTCGGCTCCGGCAGCCACACCCCCGTCGGCCCTCACTGCTTTCAGGTCGGGGTCGATGAGATTCATGCGCCCCGATGCGAGCGACGCAAAGCCGTTGAACACCGAGAGCACACACACGGTGGCCAGAGTGGCAACGGCCACTCCGGCTACCGATACGATGCTTATGATATTGACTGCGTTGTGGCTCTTGCGCGAGAAGAGGTATCGCAGCGCTATGCGGAGGCTGAGTGTGATGACGGGGGATGTTGGGGGTGATAAGACGGTTGGTCAGTCGCCGGATGCGTCGCCTGAGGCGGTGTCGGCGTCGGTATTGAGCAGATGGTCGATATTCTCGATATAGTCGAGCGAATCGTCGAGATAAAACGCGAGCTCGGGGGTTTTGCGCAGCTGGTAGCGCACACGCTTGGCGAGCTCATAGCGTATGGTCTTGGCCGATTTGTTGATGCTCTCGATCATCTCGGGGGCTTTGGCCGAGGGGAAAATCGAGAGGTAGGCGCGGGCTATCGACAGGTCGGGACTCACCCTGACGGTGCTCACGCTCACGAGAGTGCCGTGGGTCTTGGCGGTCTGCATCCTGAAGATTTCGCTGAGCTCCTTCTGGAGCAGGCGGGCTATTTTGGCTTGGCGGGTTGTTTCCATTGGTTATGAGATGGGGGGAGGCTTGATTTTCCTCCCCCCGGAATAATAACGCGCGAGGTGGCGTGATTGTTAGATGGGCAGGCGCGGAGTGCCGGTGGTTCAGCGGCGTCCCTTGCCGTTGTTGTTGCGCTTCTGCTGTTCGCGCATCATGGCCTGCTGCTGGCGCTGGGCCTCTTCGAGGCGAGCCATGAAGCCGCTCTTTTTCTTGGGCTTGCGGGCATTTTCGCGCATCTGGGCGCGCACACGCTCCTCGTTGATCACCTGACGGAAGATGTAGGTCTGGCCGATAGTGATGAGCAGCGACAGGAGATAGTAGTAGCTCAGGCCCGAGGCATAGTTGTTGAAGAACACCAGGAACATTACCGGCATCAGATAGGTCATCCACTTCATGCCGGGCATCGACGCGCCGCCCGGCTGGCTGGCCATGTTGATCTTGGTATAGATGATGTTGACCACGGTCATGAGCAGACAGAAGAGGCTGATATGATTGCCGAAGGTGGAGGAGATGAAGGGTATGTTGGTGGTCCACGACACTATGGCGTCGGGTGCCGACAGATCCTTGGCCCAGAGGAACGACTGGCCGCGCAGCTCGATGGCCGACGGGAAGAAGTTGAACATCGCTATCAGGATGGGCATCTGGAGCAGCAGGGGCAGGCAGCCGGAGAAGGGGCTGGCACCGGCGCGGGAGTAGAGGGCCATGGTCTCCTGCTGGCGCTTCATGGCGTTTTCGTTGCCGGGATACTTGTCGTTGATCTCCTTGATCTCAGGAGCCAGCACGCGCATCTTGGCCTGCGAGATATAGCTCTTGTAGGTGAAGGGGAAGAGGATGATCTTGATGAAGATGGTGAGCAGCAGGATGATCACGCCGTAGTTGCTGATCCACTGTCCGAGGATGTCGAATACCGGTATCACAATCCAGGTGTTGATCCAGCGGAAGAGGGCCCAGCCGAGCGGGATGAGCTTGGTGAGGTGGAGGTCGGTGTCGGGGGCTATGCTCTCCTGGAGGTCGCTCAGCAGCGGATAGGAGTTGGGGCCTAAGAAGAGGGTGAAAGTCACCGGCTGCTCCAGCGACGGCGAATAGTCGAGGGTGGCGTGGGTGGTGAGGTCTTTCAGGCTGGAGGGATTATCCTTGAGCACCTTGGAGTCGAGTTCGGCCGATGCGAAATTGCCTGCGGCCACTATCACCGACGAGAAAAACTGGTTTTTGTAGCCAATCCATTTCAGGCGGTTGGTGATATCTTCGGCGTCGTCGCTGTTTTCCGACAGATTGTCGACATCGCCGCCGTCGTACATATAGTAGAGGCCCGAATTGCGCTCCTCAAACATGCGGCCGGCTTCGTTGCGGGGCATCTGCTGGTGCCAGGCAAAGTCGATTGAGGTTACCGACGAGGGCACCACGGCCTGCATCCCCTTCTGGAGCATCTCCATCTTCACGCAGTAGCCCTCGGCGGGGAGGGTGTAGCGGAGAGCGAAGGTGGCGCCGTCGCCAAGGTTGAGGCTCATGGTCACGCTGGAGTCGGTCACCTCGGTGGGGGTGAAGTAGAAGTTCTCGGTGTCGAAGCGCTGGGTGGCCGAGGTCAGGGTGAAGTTCATCCTGTCGGCGGGGGTGATGAGCTCCACGGCGCTGGAGTCGTAGCGCTGATACTTGTCGAGGCTTGCGCGTGCTATGCGTCCGCCCTTGTTGGAGATCTCGAGGCTGAGATCGCCGTTGGATAGCTTTACGGTGGTGGAGTCGCCTCGCAGGTAGCGGGCAAATCCTTTGTAGCGGGCCACATCGCTCAGGGCGTTGCGGAGCGCTTTGACGGCAGCTGCGGCTGTGGAGCGGTCGATGCCTTCGTAGTTGCTTGTGACGATATCGGCCACGGCCACCTGTCCGGCGGGAGTGCTGACAAATCCGCCCAGACGGTCGGTCTCGCCCGAGAGGGTGAGCTCGGCGCCGGGAGCCTGGAGGGTGATCATGTTGGCGGCGCTGTCGGTGTGGCCATACTGGCGGATCGTGGCGCGGATTGTGTTGAGTTCGGCGGTCGATACGGTGTCAATGCGCAATATGTCATTGTCGGCCGACACTTTCTCGCCTTGCGATGCGATCTGCTCGGCCTCGGCGCGGCGACGCGCCAGCTCCTCTTCCGAGGGCTGGTTGAGCCACATGAAGCCGAAAACGATGGCGGCCATCAGTAGGAGGCCGGTGAGAGTGTTTTTGTCCAAGAGTCGGTTGTTATGGGGTTAGTGGTTACTGTTTTTGTTCGTTTGGGGTGAGGGTGTCGGATGATGAGGCGGTCCGCTGTCCGGCATATTCGGTGGCGGCCTTCACAAACGACATGAAGAGAGGATTTGGGTTGAGCACCGTCGATGAGTATTCGGGATGATACTGTGTGCCGAGATACCAGCGCTTGCCGGGAAGCTCGACCACTTCCACCAGATGGGTGGCCGGATTTTCGCCCGAGCACACCATACCGGCGGCCTCGAAGGCGGCGCGGTAGTCGTTGTTGAATTCAAAGCGGTGGCGATGGCGCTCGCTCACCTCGGTGGTGCCGTAGGCTGTGGCGGCGAGGCTCCCGGGGGTCAGGCGGCAGTCGTAGGCGCCGAGGCGCATGGTGCCACCCTTGTCGGTCACGCTCTTCTGATCCTCCATGAGGTCGATCACATTGTCGGGCGTCAGGGGATTCATCTCGGTGGAGTTGGCCTCCGCGAGGCCCAGCACGTCGCGCGCATACTCGATCACCATACACTGCATCCCGAGGCATATGCCGAAGGTGGGCACGTCGTGCTCCCTGCACCAGCGCAGGGCCGTAAACTTGCCCTCGATGCCACGCTGGCCGAAGCCGGGCGCTATCACCACGCCGTCGAGCCCCGACAGCTTGCTGTCGGCATTGCCGGGGGTGAGCTTTTCCGAGTGGATATATTCGAGGCGCAGACGGCGGCCATTGTAGGTCGCGGCCTGGAAGAGGCTCTCGTTGATTGACTTATAGGCATCCTGAAGCTCCACATATTTGCCCACGAGCCCTATCGTCACCTCTTCTTCGGCCGAGTTCATCTTGTCGAGGAAGTCGAGCCACGGCTGCATGTGGGGCTCCCCCTGCGAGGCGGGGTCAATGCCGGTCTTGCGCAGCACTATGTCGTCGAGGCCCTGCTTGTGGAGCATCACCGGCACCTCGTAGATCGACGGGCAGTCGAGGCTCTCGATCACCGCCGCCGGATCGACATTGCAGAACTGGGCTATCTTGCGGCGCATCGCCGTGGGGATGGGGTGCTCGGTGCGGAGTATGAGCACATCGGGCCTGATGCCAAGCTGCTGCAGCTCCTTCACCGAGTGCTGGGTGGGTTTGGTCTTCAGCTCTTTGGCCGCCCCGAGATAGGGCACGTAAGTGAGATGGATGCTCAGAGCGCGCTCATCAAGCTCCCACTGCAGCTGGCGCACCGCCTCCAGAAACGGCAGGCTCTCTATGTCGCCCACCGTGCCCCCTATCTCGGTGATGATATAGTCGTAGCGCCCTGTCTTGCCGAGCAGCATTATATTGCGCTTGATCTCGTCGGTGATATGCGGGATGATCTGCACCGTCTTGCCCAGATAGTCGCCCCGGCGCTCCTTCTCGATCACGCTCTGGTAGATGCGTCCGGTGGTTACATTGTTGGCCCGTGTGGTGGGCACATTCGTGAAACGCTCATAGTGGCCAAGGTCGAGATCAGCTTCGTGGCCGTCGACGGTCACATAACACTCACCGTGCTCATACGGATTGAGAGTGCCCGGATCGACATTGATATACGGATCATACTTCTGGATAGTGACGCGCAACCCGCGGGCCTTGAGCAGACACGCGAGCGACGACGATATGATGCCTTTGCCCAGCGACGACACTACGCCGCCCGTGACAAATATATATTTCGGTTCCACGCTTGATGATTGAGCAATTGGTCTATTTCAAACCGCAAAATTACAAAAAATACCGTTACATTGCCCCCCGAGCTTCCTTAATTAATCCCTCCCGCAAAAATTCTCTCATGGGGCGGGGTTGTTGTCGGCTAACAGTTGTCTGTCCGTCGAGTGGGACTCGACATCGGTTAAATGTGCTTAACGGTGGAGGGGCGGGATTTGGCGGCTCGGTGTTTTTTGTGTAATTTTGTAGTCGCGCCGACGACTCCGCTTCGGCCTATCCCTTACCACTATGACTGACGAGCTGCTATTAGACCTCACCCCCCCGGGCGATGGACAGGACCAATCCACTCCCCCTGCTGCCAACTACGACGAGACCAACATCATAACCCTCGAATGGCAGGAGCATGTGCGCCGCAGGCCGGGTATGTATATCGGCAAGCTGGGCGACGGCTCCAATCCCGACGACGGCATCTATGTGCTGCTCAAGGAGGTGGTCGACAATTCGATCGACGAGTATATGATGGGGTTTGGCCGCCAGCTCGACATTGCCGTGAGCGAAACCGGGGTGACAGTGCGCGACTATGGCCGCGGCATCCCCTTGGGAAAGCTGGTCGATGCGTCGTCGAAGATGAATACCGGCGGCAAGTATGACTCAAAGGCGTTTAAGAAGTCGGTGGGCCTCAACGGCGTAGGCATCAAGGCGGTCAACGCGCTCTCTACGTCGTTTGTGATCGAGAGTGTGCGCGACGGCCAGATGAAGCGTGTGGAGTATTCGTGCGGACGCATTGTGGCCGAGAGCGACATAGTGCCCTCATCCGAGCCCGACGGCACAATGGTATGCTTCACCCCCGACGCATCTATCTTCCGCGACTACCGCTACCGCGACGAGCATATCCTGCCGCTGATCAAAAATTATACCTTCCTCAACACCGGCCTCTCGGTGATATTCAACGGCAAGAAATATATTTCGCGCGGCGGCCTCCAGGATCTGCTGAAGGAAAACATGACCAATGAGCCGCTCTACCCCATAATACATCTGAAGGGCGACGATATAGAGGTGGTGATCACCCACGCCCGCCAGTATGGCGAGGAGTTTTATTCGTTTGTCAACGGACAGCACACCACTCAGGGGGGCACCCACCTCTCGGCCTTCAAGGAGGCTGTGAGCCGCACCATCAAGGAGTTTCTGGGCAAGGCACAGTTTGAATATTCCGACATACGCAACGGCATGGTGGCCGCGATTGCCCTCAAGGTGGAGGAGCCGGTGTTTGAGAGCCAGACCAAGACAAAGCTCGGCTCGCGCGACATGGGCGCCGAGGGCCCCACGATAGCCAAGTATGTGGGCGACTTTATCAAGAAAGAGCTCGACAACTATCTCCACAAGGAGCCCGACACGGCTCAGATAATACTCAAGACCGTGCAGGACAGCGAGCGGGAGCGCAAGGCCATGGCGGGCGTCACCAAGCGCGCCCGAGAGCAGGCCAAGAAGATAAGCCTCCACAACCGCAAACTGCTCGACTGCCGGGTGCACCTCAACGACACCCGTGGCGACGAGGCGCGCAAGCTCGAGAGCTCGATTTTCATCACCGAGGGCGACTCGGCTGCCGGCTCGATCACCAAAATACGCAATGTGGAGACCCAGGCGGTGTTCTCGCTCAGGGGCAAGCCTAAAAACACCTATGGCAAGACCAAGAAGATGGTGTATGAAAACGAGGAGTTTAACCTCCTTCAGGCGGCCCTCAACATCGAGGAGAGTCTCGACGGTCTGCGCTACAACAAGGTGATCATAGCCACAGATGCCGATGTCGACGGGATGCACATACGCATGCTGCTGCTCACTTTTTTCCTCCAGTTTTTCCCGGAGATTGTCAAGAAGGGGCACATATATATACTCCAGACTCCCCTCTTCCGCGTGAGAAACAAGACCATAGCGCGCCGCGCTGGCAAAAAGAGCAGCGACCAGCCCGACGAGACCTACTACTGCTACTCCGACGAGGAGCGCGTAGCCGCCATAAAGCGTCTGGGCGACAAGGCCGAGATAACCCGGTTCAAGGGCTTGGGCGAAATCTCGCCCGATGAGTTCAGGGGATTTATCGGTCCCGACATACGCCTCGACCGTGTGAGCCTCCACAAGGAGGACGGTGTGGGCGAGATGCTCCGCTTCTACATGGGCAAGAACACTCTTGAGCGGCAAAATTTTATCATTGACAATCTCGTAGTGGAAGATGACTCCCAGATATCCTGACACCACCGGGTCCGGACGCCGCATAGCGGTGTATGCCGGATCGTTTGACCCCTTCACCCGCGGCCATCTCTCGATAGTGGAGCGGGTGGCCCCCCTCTTCGACACCCTTATCATCGCCGTTGGCTACAATGCGGCCAAGGCCCCCTCTCCCGACGAGCTCGGCCACCGCGTCGGGGCCATTGAGTCAGCGCTGCGCAAGCTCTCCGATGGGTTGTCGGAGCGCTGTCGGGTGGAGCTCTATTCGGGGCGTCTGACGGTCGATTTCGCCCGCGAAGCCGGAGCGCGATGGCTCGTCAGAGGCGCACGCTCTGGCGTTGAGTTTGATGCCGAGATGCGTCTGGCCGATGTCAACCGCGCCATATCGGGGATAGAGACTGTGATTATCCCCGCCCTGCCCGAGCTTGCGTCGTGCAGCTCGAGTGTGGTGAGGGAGCTCCGCAGCTACGGCCATGATGCCTCGATGTTTCTCCCCTGAACTCCCCTGCCCTCCTCTCTGATTTTTTTGTCACCAATCCTTTTTTTTACCCTCTCATATGCTTAAAAAGAAAAGCATCCTACTCCTCGGCTGTCTCCTCATAATGCTCCGGGCTTCTATCCCACTTGCAGCCCAGGAGACCGCAAAATTTACCCCCGACCAAAAAATTCGCGTCGTGGAGCAGATCATCGAACGCTTTTATGCCGATTCACTCGACGCCGACCACATGGTGGAGGAAGGGATCAAGGCCATGCTCAAGACCCTCGACCCCCACTCGCAATATTCCGACCCCGAGGCCACAAAGGCTCTCACCGAGCCCCTCGAAGGAAATTTCTCGGGCATAGGCATACAGTTTAATATGCTCACCGACACCCTCTATGTGATAGCCACAGTGGCCGGCGGCCCCTCGGAAAAGGTAGGCATTCTGGCCGGCGACCGCATCCTTATGGTCAACGACACCCTCATAGCCGGAGTCAAGAAGCCCAATGCCGATGTGATACGCATGCTCCGCGGCCCCAAGGGCTCGACGGTCGACGTGAAGGTCAAGAGAGCCGGCGAGCCTCAGCTTATCGACTTCCACATCACCCGCGACGATATACCCATCAATTCGGTCGACGCCTACTATATGGCCGCTCCGGGTGTGGGATATATCCGCATAAGCCGCTTTGCCGAGACCACTCTCCGCGAGATGGTCGATGCCCTCAACGATATGCGCAAACACCACGGTATGCGCGACCTGATCATCGATCTCGAAGACAATGGCGGAGGCTATCTTAACGCAGCCATAGAGCTGGCCAATCTTTTCCTGCCCAAAGGCGCTCCTATCGTGTCGACCCGCGGTCTGAGGCAGCCACCCATGGAGTTTGACAACGAGGTGGAGGGGCAGCTGACCGACAACCGCATAGTGGTGATGGTCAATCAATACAGCGCTTCGGCATCGGAGATCCTCGCCGGTGCTCTTCAGGACAACGACCGCGGCGTGGTAGTTGGCCGTCGCACCTTCGGCAAGGGGTTGGTGCAGCGTCCGTTCCCCCTCCCCGACGGCTCGATGGTGCGCCTCACCACAGCCCACTACTACACCCCTGCAGGACGCTCGATCCAGAAGCCTTACAAGCGCGACGACTTCAACGACGACTATTCGCGCGACATAATCGACCGCTTCAATTCGGGCGAGCTCATGAGTGCCGATTCCATCCATTTTGCCGACTCGCTCAAGGTCAATACCTTGCGCCTCAAGCGCCCGGTGTATGGTGGCGGAGGCATCATGCCCGACCGCTTCGTGCCCCTCGACACCGCTTTCTATTCCCCCTGGTACCGCGACATGGTGGCCCGCGGCATACTCAACCGCTACGCGCAGTCGTATATCGACGCCAATCGCCGCCAACTCAAGAAGCAATATCCCTCGGTGGAGCGCTTCATAGAGCGCTTTGAGGTGACCGACGATATGATGGCCGACCTCACTGCCCTCGGCACCGAACAGAAGATCGAAGCCGACGAGGAGGGGATCGCCACTTCCGGCCCATATATGAGGGAGATTGTCAAGGCCCTCATTGCCCGCGACCTCTTCGACCAAAGCGCCTACTACCGTGTGTCAAACCGTCTTGATCCGGTCTATGTGGAGGCTCTGCGCATCATCACCGATCCGGAGGCCTATTCGGCCATACTGCCCGACTGACCCGGACCGATAAGTAAAAACATCAATCCCGCCGCAAGTAGTGCGATCTACTGCGGCGGGATTGATGTTTTTATTGTCTGCTCTACGGTGCCTTATGCCTTGGCGGCGAGGGGCGCAGGAGTATTGTAGGTGCGCGAGGCGAGCTCCTTGTCGAGCATGTAGAGGCCAAATTTGTTGCCTTCCACAGCGTCGAAAGCAGCGATCATCTCGCGGGCAGTCTCCTCTTCCTCCACCTGCTCGTTGATAAACCATACGAGGCTGTTCTGGGAAGCGAAATCGGCATCGTCGTGGGCAATGGCGGCGAGATTCTGAATCAGAGCTGTTACCTTCTGCTCGTGGGCAAGTGTGTCCTTGAACATATCGAGAGCGCTGTTCCAGACGGTGGGCACTTCGGCAATGGGCTGAAGCTCTACCTTGGCGTCGCGCGAGTTGAGGAAGTTCATGAAGATGCGGGCATGATCCTGCTCCTCACGATACTGGATGTAAAACCAGTTGGCCACGCCTTTGAGGCCCTTGGCCTCGGCGTCGAGGCTCATCGAGAGATAGAGATATGCCGACCAGAGTTCGGCGTTGATCTGGGCGTTGACCGCCTCATGGAGATTCTTGCTAAGCATGATTATAGTTGATATGTGGGGAATGTCCGGTTATTGGGCCGTAAGGCTTCCTGCAAAGTTACTACATTCTGTCCGTTTGCCCAAAAATTTTTTTGCGGCGTCAGGAGGCTCCTGCGCTGCCTTATTTCATCACCGGTCTGGCCCAGAACGAGGCTTCGTTGGTCACTGCTGTGCCTTGATAGTCCGTACCCTCGGGAAGCACCACCACATAGGAGCCCCGCTTGGAGCCACTGCTGCGCCTACGACCCTCGGGTTCGCTCTGATTGAGGGTGTTGCTGTGGAGAATATACAGATTTTTGGCCATATAGTAGCCGAGATAGTTGTCGACTGTCTGCTTTGACTCATGGTTCCAGTTGGCATCAGGATTGATGCGTAGCTCGCGGCCGGCGATGAGCGCTTCTCTCACCTCGCCGGGATGAAGCAGGTTGCCCTCAGAGTCTTCTACCCATGTGTCGAATGTGGGGTCGACCCAGATCCATTTATCCAGGTCGCTATCCCAGGCAACGGTTATGACATGGCAGTCGTTGTCTAAATCGTAGAGTTTGGGAAGACAGGTGATATATCGGGCCGGGATGCCTTCGGCAAGGAGCGCTTCGGTAAGCATCATGGCCATGATGCGGCAGTTGACACCCCTCTTGTCGCGAACACATACTTCATGGATTGCCGGGAGGTTGAGGAGTGTGTCGGGCCATGCTGATGATCCGTCGTGGCGCACGAGTTCATGTACGAAGTGAAGGAGATTTTTGATCCTCTCGGTCTGACTGCCGTTGCCGGCAACACTGTCGAGATTGTAGCGCAGGCGGGTCGACATAAGAATCGAGTCGGTGGCCGGTGCATAGACAAAATCCACATTCTCGCCCTTCTGCAATGGCTTTGACTGCTTGAGTATGTCGAGTTTGGTCTGCTCCAAATCATGTGCCAGAGTTTGGAGGTAAGGGGAGTTTTCCTCCCATACTTTTGTCTTGTCTGTGAGTCCGGCACGATCTATCAGATCAAGCAATCTCTGGTTTTGAGTATATCGGATCACATTGGCTGTGAGCCATTTGAAGTCGGTGGGTTTTGCGGGGTCGCAATAAAGCGACATCCAGTCGATTATCTGATCGAGATGGGGCCTGATCATATCTATGTCGGCATCGGTCAGATTGTCGCCGGCGGGAGCGATCCAGGCGGGATGGGAGCTCTCAATCACCTTGCCGGTGACATTGTAACCCTTGAACTTGGGGCAGTTGTTGTTTTGACCGAGACCGTTTGATAGCCACAGCCCTTCCACATTGACTGTTTCCACTTCTGGGCAGCCGCTCATGAAGAGCTCTCCTCCGGTGTCAATGAGCGGACCTGCAAAGGTCACGCTCCTGAGCTTCGGACAGTTGAAAAACATGTAACCGTCGATATGGCCTACGAGTGAGCCGAAAGTTACTGTCTCCAGACTCGGGCAATTCGTGAAACTATGGGCGCCTACCAAGTCGACCGGTCCGGCATAGGTGATGTGGCAGAGCGAGTCGAGTTGCAGTTGGCTCGGAGAGAGAGCTATGGTCATGGCAGGAAGCGTGAGCGAGCGGAGGTTGGCGATCGATGCGATGGCTTGCGCGTCGTCGGAGTTCATTGACCCTGTGATGGTGAGTGAGGTCACGCCTTCGCGTCCGGCGGTTGTGAGGATTGAGTCGAGTGAGCCCGGATGAGGCAACTGAGCGTCGAGATGGCGCTCCATGGCTTGCGGCAGCAGTGGAATAAGCATTGCTGCCAGAACAAGGATAAGTTTCATGATAGAAGATTTCAGTATTGGTGTCGATATATAACAATGACGCATAAGGGGCCCGTTCTGTTACATACAGCGCCCTTTTTTTCCTCTCAGAGGTCGAGGATTATTGTCACGGGGCCGTCGTTGACGAGGCTAACGGCCATATCGGCACCAAACACTCCGGTCGGGACCTTGCGCCCGGTAAGGCGCTCCAGCTCGGCCACATAGAGCTCATAGAGCCGGGTGGCCAGCTCATGTCCGGCGGCATGGACATAGCTCGGCCTGTTTCCTTTACGGGCGTCAGCGAGAAGTGTGAACTGACTGACAACGAGGATGTCGCCGCCGGTGTCGGTCACTGAGCGGTTCATCACTCCGTTGGCATCGTTGAATATCCTAAGCCCGGCAGTCTTGGCGGCGAGCTTAATAGCCTGGGCGGGGGTGTCGCCGTCGGCCACACCGCAGAGCACCATGAGTCCGCGGCCAATCCGCGCCACCTCGCGGCCTTCGATGGCCACGGCGGCTTCGGTCACGCGTTGAATCACGAGTTTCATTATTCAGGAAGGCAATCTACCGGCAGGCCGGCCGCAGCGAGAGCCGCGGCACGCTCGCGGCAGGTGGCGCATCGGCCGCAGTGGCGCTCTCCGCCCCGGTAGCATGAATATGTGAGTGAATAATCAACCCCGAGCTCCTTGCCGCGGCGGGCAATATCATTTTTTGACAGGTGAGTGTAGGGGGTAAGCAGTTTCACCTTGGCGTCGGTGCCGGTTGATATGGCGGCGGCCATCGCATCGGCAAATTCCGGGCGGCAGTCGGGATACACCACATGGTCGCCGGCATGATTGGCCATCATCACGCAGGCGAGTCCGCGGCTCTCGGCGAGCCCGGCGGCCACAGCGAGCATGATGCCGTTGCGAAACGGCACAACGGTGGCAGCCATGTTGGACGGGGCATAGTCGCCGTCGGGTATGGCGTCGGCTCCTTCAAGGAGGGCGCTGCGGAAGTATTGGCCCATGAATCCCAAGGGGATACAGAGCCACTCTATGCCGAGGCGCTCACATGAGAGGCGGGCACATTCTGCCTCTCGGGCGTTGTGGTTGGAGCCGTAGTCGAAGGTCACGGCGAGTGCCACCCGCTGGCGGTAGTCGTAGAGCAGTGTAGTGGAGTCCATCCCGCCCGAGAGCACCACGAGGGTGTCTTTGGTGGGGGCAGAGTCAGTCATGGCAGGCTTCGGCAAAAGATGCGAGCAGGCGCGCCTTCACCATATCCTGATGGTCGGCGTCGCCATAATTGGCGAAGGGATAGATAGATATGCCTCCGCGAGGGGTGAATATCCCTTTCACCTCGATATAACGTGGCTCCATAAGCTTCACGAGGTCTTTCATGATGATGTTGACACAATCTTCATGGAAGTCGCCATGATTGCGGAAGCTGAATAGGTAGAGCTTGAGGCTCTTGCTCTCCACCATGCGTTCGGCAGGGATATAGTTGATCACTATGCGGGCAAAGTCGGGCTGTCCAGTCTTGGGGCACAACGAAGTAAACTCAGGGCAGTTGAATGTCACGAGATAGTCGTTTTCGGGATGCTTGTTGACAAAAGTCTCCAGCAGCTCGGGCGCGTAGTCGGTAGGATAGTGTGTGCCGCTTTGACCGAGGCTGTTGACCCCTTCGAGTTCTTGCTCAGTGCGCATAACGGGTTATTTTTTAAGGCTCCATTCAAATCCGGTCTTGGTGTCTTTCACGTCAAAACCGATGGCGGCGAGGCGGTCGCGTATAAGGTCGCTGGTGGTCCAGTCTTTATCGGCCTTGGCTTTGCTGCGCATCTCAAGGAGCAGGTCCACAGCATCCTCATAGGGCTTCATATCGCTGCTGCCGTCGGTAGTGGCGCTGTCGGCCACCACTCCGAGTATTTCGATCAGGAATGTATCGAAGATCTTTCTGAGAGCCTCTATTTCGGCCTGTGTGGCTTTGGTGCGACCGTCGTTGATGTTGTTGACAATGCCGCAGGCCTCGAAGAGGGCGGCGATCACCATGGGGGTGTTGAAGTCATCGTCCATGGCTTCGTAGCAGCGGGTGCCGATGCTCTCGATAGTTGCCATAAGGCTTCCGTCGGCGTCGGCGCTCTCTTTGAGCGACTGCAGGCGGCGGTAGCCGTCGAGCATGCGCCCGAGGGCTTTCTCGGCGCCCTGAAGGGCTTCGTTGGAGAAGTCGACGGTGCCGCGGTAGTGGGCCTGGAGGATAAAGAAGCGTATCACCATCGGGGCATATGCCTGCGCGAGATGCGGATGGCTGCCGGTGAAAAATTCGTCGAGGGTGATGAAGTTGCCGAGGCTCTTGCCCATCTTCTGCCCGTCGATGGTGATCATGTTGTTGTGCATCCAGTAGTGGACGCTGTCGTGACCGTTGTGGGCCACGCTCTGGGCTATCTCACATTCGTGGTGTGGAAATTTGAGATCCATGCCGCCACCGTGGATGTCAAATGGGGTTCCGAGATATTTCTCGCCCATTGTCGAGCATTCGAGGTGCCATCCGGGGAAACCCTCGCTCCACGGGCTGGGCCAGTGCATGATATGCTCGGGCGAAGCCTTTTTCCAAAGGGCGAAATCGGCAGGGAAGCGCTTCTCGGTCTGACCGTCGAGCTCGCGGGTGGTGGAGAGGAGCTCATCGATGTTGCGGCCCGATAGCTTGCCGTAGTTATGGTCCTGATTATACTTCCTTACGTCGAAGTAGACCGATCCCTCGCTCTCGTAGGCATATCCGGCTTCGAGAATCTTCTTGATATACTCTATCTGCTCTATGATATGGCCCGAAGCGTGGGGCTCGATCGACGGAGGTAGCACATTGAGGCGCTCCATGGCCTTGTGGTAGCGGTTGAGGTAGTGTTGCACCACTTCCATAGGCTCCAGTTGCTCAAGCCGGGCCTTTTTGGCAATCTTGTCCTCGCCAGAGTCGGCATCATGCTCCAGATGGCCCACGTCGGTGATGTTTCTCACATAGCGCACTTTATAGCCTTTGTGGGTGAGATAGCGGTAAACAACGTCGAAGGTAATGGCCGGGCGGGCGTGGCCCAGGTGGCCGTCGCCGTAGACTGTCGGGCCACACACATACATGCCTACACGGTCGGCATGGATGGGCTTGAACTCTTCTTTGCGGCGGGAGAGGGAGTTGTAGATCAGGAGCATGATTGGGTGACGGGATGGGAGGTGTATGGGATGGTTAGCTTAAATGAGTATAGTAGTGGTGCAGACCATGCTGCGCCACTACTATAATGAAGGTCAGTGATTTGTATATGCTATCAGGCCTGGCCCCCGTTCATGAACGGATTGCGGATCTCGTTGGGGTTGGCGGGGGTGTTGGGGGTCTTGTGCTTGATCTCGCCAAAGGTGGCCTCATACTTCTTGATGTTGTCGCTGAGGGCAAAGAGGAGGTTCTTGGCGTTTTCGGGAGTCATGATGATACGGCTCTGCACACGTGCCTGCTGCATGTTGGGCACCATTGCGATGAAGTCCATAAACACTTCGTTGGGAGTGTGGGAGATCACGGCGAGGTTGGCATAGTTGCCAGATGCCACTTCAGGAGTCACTTCTATTTTGAGCTCGTTTTGTTTCTTGTTATTGTCCATGGTTATTGGGTTGATAGGGTTTCTGTACTGGTCCGGGATTATTCGCCGGGGAGATAATGCACATCCTTGAAGATCACTTCGCTGGAGCCGCCGTAGGCGCCTGCCACGTGTACCTTGAGGGTGTGTACGTCGGGATACTTCACGAAGAAGTTGCCCAGATGATAGGATGAGTAGCACTCGCCCTGCTGGGTGGGGCTGGTCGAGATGTTGCTCAGGGTGAGATAGAGGTCCATGCTGCCGTTGTTGATCGATGCGGGATCGGCAAAGAGCTGCATGTACACATTGGGGGTCACTACAGGGATGAGCGAGTAGGCGTTGATATAATTGCCAGTGCGCCACACCTGGGTGTTGTTTACTTGGGCGGCCATCCATGAGTTGATCACTTCCTGAGTGGCTGTCTTCACGGTGTCGTTGTACACGAGGCGGAAGTTGAGCAGGTTGATGGGACCGCCTTCATCGCTGGGGCGTCCTTCGGGCACGGTATAGCCGATTACCACGCGGTCGCCGGTCTTGATGCCGTATTCGGTGCTGAAAGTGAGGGGAGTGGTGAGGGTGAGGAGGGGAGTGGTCTCGCCGGTGCGGTAGGTGAAGGTCATGCCGCCGGTAGTGCTCACGCTCTTGAGGGTGACGAGGTTAAACACCAAGGGATCAGAATCTTCCACATCGCTGTTGCAGGATGTGAGCGACGACGAGAGCAAGCCGAGAATCATCACGGCAGGGAGGAAAAATTTCTTCCAGCTGGAGTTTTTCATAACAATGGATTGAGTCATCTGTGGAGAGATTTGGATGAGTTGATAATGATTTGTTTGTGGTTGATATTGATTGTTAAACTTTATATGTCAGGATTTTGCCGCCCGGGAAGGACGGTTGTCGATGATGCCGGTGATCAGGCCGTCGGCCATACACACCATGCGGTCGGTCTGGCGGGCGAGGGTCTCGTCGTGGGTCACTATCACAAAGGTATGGCCCAGATCGCGACGCAGGTCGAAGAAGAGCTTGTGGAGCTCGGCGCGGTTGGCCGAGTCGAGCGATCCCGAGGGTTCGTCGGCCAGCACCACGGTAGGTCGGTTGACCAATGCCCGCGCTACGGCGGCGCGCTGACGCTCGCCTCCCGAGAGCTCCATGGGGCGGTGTGAGGCCCTGGCTCCGAGCCCGAGGTAGTCGATCAGTTCCTTTGCCCGGGCAAAGGCTTCGGCGCGTCCGGTGCCTGCGATGAGGGCGGGCATAGCCACATTTTCGAGCATCGTAAACTCCGGCAGGAGTTGGTGAAACTGAAACACGAAGCCAATATTGCGGTTGCGGAAGCGTGCGAGTCCGGTGTCGTTGAGGCTGAAGAGATCGGTGGCATTGCCGCCGTCGGCATCGCTCTCATAGATCACCTTGCCGCTGTCGGGGCGGTCGAGCGATCCGAGGATCTGGAGCAGGGTGGTCTTGCCCGCCCCGCTCGGCCCTGTGATGGCCAATACCTCCGCCCGACGGATCTCGAGCGAGATCCCTCTGAGCACGGTCAGGCCGTCGAAACTCTTCCTTATATCGCAGGCGCGTATCATCGTAGCTGCAAAAATAAGCATTTCCGCCGACATACCGAAATATTATGCCAACAAGTAGCATGGCAGAGGGGTATAAACAGCCGGAGCGCTCCCCCTGAGTGGGGAGCGCTCCGCTATGAGAGGTTATTGCCGGGATAATCCCGACTGACTGATGCCTGCAAACTTACTTGCTGAGGCTTTCGAGTGTGGCGCGGGTAGTGTTGTCTTCAGGACGGAGTTCGAGATACTTTGTGAAGTATTCGATGGCCTTGGGCTTGTCGCCGGTGCTGGCTGCGTAGGAGCCGAGGAAATAGTAGCCGGTGGCATAGGAGCCGGCCTGCTTGGTCTTGTTCTCGGGGTCGGCGTCGAGGAGGTCGAGCATGGTCTGGAAAGCAGTGGCGAGAGCTTCGCTCTGACCGCCTTCGGCCGAGAGGAGAAGCTGGCCCTTGATACGGTAGACGGTGGCATTGTTGGGCACGCGCTCGATGGCCTGGTCGATATACTTGAGACCTTCGCGGGCGGCAGCTACACGCTCTTCGCTATCTTCGGGGAGCTGACGGGCAAAACGGTCGTAGCGGTTGGCCATGTTGACGATATCGCTGATGGTGCCGTTGCCGGCGTCGAGATACTGCTTCATGGTTGCCACGGCGAGTTCGCCCTGACCTGCGCGGTCGTAGGCCGACGAGAGGTTTTTCAGAAGATCACCGTTGTCGGGGTTGGCGGCAATGGCCTTCTTGTACACTTCGATGGCTTCGTCATATTTCTCCTGATCGGCAAGAGCGGTGGCATAGAGGATGTAGTCGTTGGGGATGAGCTGGGCGTCGGGGATGCTGAAGAGCTTACGGCCGGCCTCTTCGGCGGCGGTGTAGTTCTTGAGGGCGTTCTGGTTCATCATGATCACGCGATACATGAAGTAGTTGTCGGGGTCGGCGGCAAGCACTTTGTTGGCCATGTCGAGACTCTCCTGATGCTCACCGGCCGAGAATGCGAGGCCGGCAAAGCGCTGCTCGTCGTTCTGGAAGTGGTTGGGGTTGGCGAGATACTTCTTGTAGGTGATATAGGCCGAGCCAAACTGGTCGTTGTCGTAATATTTTGTGGCGAGCTCGCGCTGTGCAAGTGCCGAGTTGGGCTCCTTCTCGTTGAGTTCCTCAAGACGCTGGATGGCAAACTTGGGGTTAACGTGGAAGTAGGTCTGGGCATATTTCACATAAGCCTCGCGGTTAACGTGGCCCTTCTCGTCGTCCATCGAGATTGCCATCTCATAGAGCGATGCGGCTTCGCCCGGATCTTCCTTGGCGGCCATGTCGCCCTGAAGCACATAAACGGAAGCCTCACGGTTTTTGGAGTCCTTGAGGGCCTTGTCGATATATTTCTGGATATCCTTGGCATATACCACGGGATCGACGTTCCAGTATGCGCGGGCTATCTCGGCAGTGATCGAAGCGTCTTTCTTGTTGAAGGAGCTTGCCTGCTTGAAGTAGGTCTCGGCTGCTTTTTTATCGCCTTTGGCAAGAGCTATCTCGCCGAGGCCGATGAAGTTGGGTGCATAGGTAGCGTTGGCCTGCGAGCCCTGGGTGAAAAATTTCTCGGCGGTGGGAAGGTCTTTTTCGTCAAAAGCAATCTGGCCGAGGTAGTAGTAGCTGACAGCCTTGTCGGTCGATGCGTCCGAGAGGGTGTTGTTGAGGATGGTCTTGGCTACGTCCAGACGTCCGGCGTTGAAGTTGTCCACGCCGTCCTGATAGCCTTGGGCGTTGATGGTGCCCAGGCCGCCGATGATAAGGGCGGCACCAAGCGATAAAAGCGTTTTGAATTTCATCTTGCAGATATGTGGCTTATTATTTTTGTTTTGTCGGTAGGTTTAAGGTTGGAGAGAGGGGAGAGGAGTGACCTGCCTGTATCAGCGGGTCACTTCAACTCTCTGGGTATAAATAAGATTGGGGAGTACTCCGGTGCTCTGTATCAGCTTCTGGCCCTGGAATCCGGTGACGAAGCTGTAGAATCCGTGGCTTATGGTGCCGCCGGCCGATGCGCAGATCATGTAGATCGAGCGGGTGAGGGGATAGTCGCCGGTGTAGATATAATACTGGTAAGGGGCGTAGGCGTTTACCTGATCGGGGGCTGATACCTTGAGCACCTTCACATCCTTGCGGAACTGCTGGTCGGGAGCCGAGCCAACGCTGTCGGTGAGGGCGGCGGCTCGCTCTTCGGTCGACATATTGGCGGTGGCCATATCGGTTGAGATCCAGCTCACTCCTATCACACCGATGGCATTTTTATTGGCTGCCACGGCCTTGAACACATCCTCGCTGCTCTTCTGGGCGAAGACATTGCTTCCGAGCTCGGCACCGTTGAGGAGCGAGTCGCGCATGAACTGCACGGTCGACGATCCCTGATGGTCAAACACCACCTCGATGCGTCCGAGGCCGTCGTTGGGCCACACATTGTTCCATTCGGTCTCCTTGCCAGAGAGAATCTCGGCAAGCTCGGTGGTCGACATCTGGTCGATGTTGTTGGCAGGATTGACGATGAGGGCGAGGGCGTCGACGGCGATGCGGCTCTGTCTGACCTGACGGTCCTTGCTCTTGAGGTAGGATTGCTCCTGATCGGTGAGCTCCCTGCTGGCCACGATCATTTTGGTCGAGAGGTTGAGGAGCGAGTCGAAGCAGGCGCGTTCATCTTCATAGTAGGGTATGATCGAAGCCTTGGGATAGATATATTCGTAGACATCGATCTCCTGCTGGAGGACATTTTCAAAAGAAGCGTCGCACACTATTGTGGCAATGCCGCTGGTCGAGGTCGAAGCAGGCTTTTTGTCGCACGACGAAAAAGCGGCGGCCATGGCCAGAGTCATGGCCACGGCTGCGCTATAAAGCTTTGTCGAAAAGAGGTGTCTCATCTGATGGAAGTTAGGGGTTGTTGTCGATTCCGGCAAACTGTCGGTATCCACGCCAGATGCCATAGACTACGAATATGCCGCCGGCTACCCAGCGGAGCCATGCCCAGCTCCCTGTGAGCCAATCGAATACTCCGCAGAAGCAGAGTATGCCCATGCCAATGTAGACGATGATCATGATGATGCCGAATATATTGCGCATGGTGTTAGGAGTTCCGGTCTGATTGCTGTTGCTTCCCATAATGATGTTTAGTTGTGAGGTTGGTTATGAAAGAGTGGAAGAGGGGAGGGGAGTAGCGGTTTGGCTCCCGACCGCTTTGTTAATTTAACATACCGCCTCGGCGAAAGTTCGCTCCTTGAAGCCATCTTTCTCACGCTTCCATACCTAATCAGCCTCAAAATTAGCAAAAAAATCGCAATTTATATCGTCGGGCCCCCTTTTTTACATCTTTTTCACCTTATCGGTGCTCAATAATCGGAAAAGAGGGTGGGTTTGATCACTATTCCTACACGTAGAGTAGAGTGAAATTCCTTGTAGGCAAGGAGCCCTTCGCCGTAGCCGTTGTAATATTGGAGAAAGAGGCTCTGGTTGTCGCGCTTGAAGATGCGGTAGGAGAGTTCGACCACGGTGTTGTAGTTGAGTTTCCACCCACGGCGCTTGGTGAGGATAATCGACAGGCCGAAGCGGTTGCTTGGGTTCTGGAATGAGGCGCCTATCTGGTAAATGCCGCAGTAGTCGAGGATATCGCGGTTGTTTTGGCCGTCGACAAATGGGATCCAGAATTTGCCGTGGACCACCATCATGGGGTCGATCATGATCGACCCGGATAGCGACAGACGGTTCCACGACCGGCTCTGGATGCCGTCGCGTCCGTTGCTCTCATGCTCGGCGATGAGCGACACCTTGCCCACATAGCGGTTTTTGACAAAGAGCGGCTTGGTGAGACCTATGCCGGGATTGAAGTTGAGATCGGTCATCGGAAACGACTCCTCAAGCACATTCCAGAAGCATTTCTGTGAATAAAACAGATAGAGATACGTGCCCAGAGGGAGGGTCGATTTGGTAAGGCGCTGCGCTATCGAGATCTGAAACTTCACGTTGGAGTTCTCGCGCGTGGGGCGCTGCCCCACAGTGGTGCCGAAGATAAAATAATTGTCCTTATAGAGGCCGAAGTAAGGCCCGTTGTCAAACGCGCGGCGCACGCTGTCGGAGCTCAGAGCGCCGTCGGCCGGCACTATCTGGCCCCGGGCGGTCCCCCCGGCAAAGGAGAGCGCCACGACAATAAGAATGATTTGACGGATTATGCGGCTCATAACTCTGCAAAGTTAACTATTTCACCCGACAGGCAGTGGCCCCGGCCCCTTTTTTCTTGCCCGACTGCCAAAAATGGAGTAATTTTGGCGAGTGAATATGATTCAGCGCTATCTGCTTATTATCGCGGCGGCGATGGCTGCAATCCTCTCCGCCTGCTCCGACGACTCCCTCTTTGTCGTCGAGGGACGTCTGGCCGACGGTGTCGACCGCCAGATCTCTCTCTCTTTCTTCGATGGCAACGGCTATAAGGTGATGAAAACCACCTCTATCGACGGCTCGTTCAGGCTGGAGGCTGTAGCCCCGGCCTACTCGCTTGTGTCGATAGCCGACCAAGACAATAATCTGCTCGCATCGGCAATCGTCAGAAACGGCGATGAGATCTCGCTCAAGCTCGACCCCGCTGAGCCGATCAACTCGCGCGCCTCGGGCAATAAACCCACTGAGGCATTCGACGCTTTTATCCACGACAATGCCGAATCGATTATAAAAGGGGATGCAGCCTCTATCAATGCCGCTGTTGTGGAATATATCATCGGCCACCGGGACAGCCCCGAGAGTGCCGCGCTCCTCACCTCGGTGTTTCGCGCGGCAGGAAATGAGGTGCTTGCCGACTCGCTCTTGCGCCTCCTGGGCCCCAAGGCCCGCTCAAGGCCATTGCTGAATACCTTTCCCGCCCTGCTCGCTTCGCAGCTTGCCGTGGAGGTGACAGCCAATATATCGGCCCGTACTCTACCGGCGCCCGGAGGCAAGACCATGAGGGTGATTCCGCGCGATGCCTCGCTCACTCTCTTTGCTTTTGCCGACGATGATGCCAACCGCCTCGACTCGGCTTTGGTGCTTCTGCGCGACATCACATCGCGCTTTCCCCGCAAGCGCCTGCGCGCCATCCATCTCTCGTCGGTCTCCGACTCCATCTCGTGGGCCCGAAAGGCTGCCGACGACTCCACTGCCGCCTACGACCGATCGTGGAACCCGGTGCTCGTGGCCGACCGCCAGTGGAAGAGTCTCGCTGTGCCATCCCGACCCTTTTATGTGGTGATCGACTCTACGGGCACCCAACGTCTGCGCACCGCTTCGGCCGACGGAGTGAGGCGGTTTGTCGATGATTTCCTCTCAAGGTGAACCTGTGACGCCGTACGGTCGTTGAACTCTTATCATATACACACCAACCCACTACTCCATTACTTCTCCTCACAACAATTATAATATATGCGTAGACTCTTCCTGCTCCCTATAGTGGCATTCTCTGCTGCCGGAGCACTGTTTGCTTCCTCCGAGCCCCCCCGGACCACTCATTTCGTGTCGAAAGGGGGACGGCTTGTGGTGTTTCCCGCCGATAGTCTCGATCTGTCGGTAATGACATTCACCATCGATGGCGACACAGTGTCCCGCGAGGAGTTTTTCAAGCTCGACCGCAACCAGATCCGCACACTTGAGGTAACTCCGGCTCCGGCCAATCTTATCGAGGTCGAGACTCATGCAGCTGCCATGCAGCCGCTCCAGCCCGATTCGCTCCCCGGCGAGATCGACTATGTGGTCGATGGAGTTGTGGTTGACCGCGCGGCCTACTCTTCCATTCCACCATCAGCCATTGCCTCGATAACGGTGTTCAAGGGTGTCCGTCCCCGCATGATTATCACCACAACCAAAGGGATCAAGCGCAACCTCAAGGAATAATCTGCTCCTGTCTCTGTCGCGACGCAGGATAATCACCCCTATGTGTGTCTATGTCTCCAACTGATTTCGATTTCATTTCATCATCGCTCAAAGTGCCGCATGAGCTCGAAGGCTCTGCTGTGACACTCTATGGCGCATCTTCCCCCGATATACCGCAAATATATAAAAAAGCCGCCTACGACCTCGGCCAGACTATAGCCCACATGGGGCTTGCTGTGGTGTGTGGAGGAGGATCGGCAGGCCTCATGGGCGCCGCTACCGATGGTGCTCTCTCGGCCGGTGGCACAGTGGTAGGGGTGTTGCCGCAGTTTATGATAAGCAACGGTTGGAATCATCCCCTGCTCACCCACACCATCCCGGTTCCCGACATGCACACCCGTAAAGCTATCATGGCGCGTCTTGCGGGGGTAGCCGTGGCCATGCCCGGAGGAATCGGCACCTTCGAGGAGCTCTTCGAGATTATCACTTGGAAGCAGCTCGGTCTCTGGCCGGGCAAGATAGTGATGCTCAACACCGATGGATATTATGATCCAATCCTCGCCATGCTTGACAGGGCTGAGGCTCAAAACTTCCTCCGTCGCCACGGCAACGGAGGACAACCGCTTTTCACCGTCGCCGCCACAGCAGCTGAGGCCGGAGAGATAATAAGTGCCGAGCTATGCGACTGATCATGATGCCCGACTCTGTGGCCCATCTCCGTGCTCTCTTCCTGTCGCGCACGTGTGTGGCCGATGAGGCACCGCAGGCACTCGCCGAGGCTTCCGGTTCTCATGTCGGAGTGGTGGAGTACACCACTGGAATCCGTCCGGAGGAGCGTCCTCTCCTTCCCGGCTACGATGATGGCGTCACGGCTCTCGTGACAGGCATCTTCGTGCTGCTATCCATAAGCGTCAGCCGCCACACTACCTTTCTCAAGACCTTTGCCTCGGCGCTCCTTTCGGGACGGCGCCGCAGCAATACATTCGACGACCATACTGTCGACGAGACCCGCATCACCGCCGCACTCCTTCTCATATGCTGTGTGTGTGAAGGAATACTCATTTATTTCGGCGCCGTGTTGGGTGGTTTTTCGGGGGCTCCATTTGGAGCTATCGCCTCTGCATCGGGCGCTGCTTTTTTGCTGTTGGCCATCCAGACTGCGGCCTATTGTCTAATAGGTTATGCCTTCTCTCTCCATCAAGGCGATACCCTGCAGTGGGTGCGCGGCTTCTTTGCCTCGCAGGCTCTGCTGGGTCTGATGCTCACCGTTCCGGCTCTGTCGCTTATCTTTTATCCGGGTGCGGCGGCCATAGTTGTATGGGTTGGAGTGGCCCTCTACGTCATAGCGCGGCTTCTGTTCTTCAGCAAAGGCTTTAGGTTTTTTTACACAAATTTATTCTCCCTTCTCTACTTTATTTTGTACCTTTGCACCGTCGAAATCGCCCCGATTCTGTTTATGTGGCGTATGAGCACAAAAATCAACGGTTTCATTTAAAGCCTCTATCCCCCTCGGATTTGAGCGATATATTTTCTTCACCTCACACTTAGACAGTCTCTGACGTGAAAATCAAAAAAATATTAATCTCACAGCCAAAACCTACCGACGACCGTTTCAACGAGCTTTCGCGTCGCTATGACGTAGAGATGGTCTTCCGTCCGTTTATCAAGGTAGAAGGTCTGACAGCCAAGGAGTTCAGACAGCAGAAAATCAACATCAACGATTTTACCGCCATCGTGTTTACGGCCAAGACGGCGATAGATCATTTCTTCCGCCTCTGCGAGGAGATGAGAATCACCATCCCCGACACAATGAAGTATTTCTGCACCTCCGAGCAGATAGCCAACTATCTCCAGAAATATATAGTATATCGCAAGCGCAAGATCTTTTTCGGTGCTACCGGTAAGCTCGACGATCCCCAGCTTCAGGCCAGCATGTCCCGCCACAGCAAGGAAAAATTCCTCTATGCCGTTAGCGACGTTCACTCCGATGCCGGCACCAATGTGCTTGACAATATCGGCCTGAACTACACCAAGGCTGTGATGTATCGCACGGTGAGCAACAATTTCGGACCCGATGAGCCCTTTGACTATGATATGCTCATCTTCTTCTCTCCTTCCGGCATCGACTCCCTCATGAAAAATTTCCCCGACTTCAATCAGGGCGAGATTGTGATAGGATGTCTCGGACAAGCCACCGCCCAGGCGGTGGAGGCCGCAGGTCTGCGTCTCGATTTCCAGGCCGGTACAGCAGCCAATCCGTCGATTGTCAACGCCATCGAAAAGTGTATCGTGGAGCGCAACGGCGCTCCCGAGTGACATTTCCCCGATCCTGTTTCAATCAAAATTCATACACCACCACAACAACCCTCCTTGCCGATAAGCATGAAAGGCCTTCGTCTTTACAAGATCGAGAAACTCTGCAGCCCTATCGCTGTTGATCTCCTCTTTGCTCCGGGCGAAAGCCTTGCCTCTGCCATAGCTTATCCTTGGAGGGCTGTGTGGCGTGTAAACAGCGACCGCAGGCCCCAATGCCCGCGGTTTCTTATTTCGGTGCCCAAGAAGCGTCTGCGCCATGCCGTTGATCGCGTGACAATGCGCCGGCGCTGCCGCGAGGCCTATCGTCTGAGCCGCGACCTTCTGCCGCGCGATTGCCGCCTCGACATAGCCTTTATCTACGTGGCTCAGTCGCTCACGCCCTATGCGCGTACAGCTGCCTCAATGCGTAAGCTATTGGGCCGTATGGCGGCTTCTCTTCCCCCCGTTTCAACCGATGAAGATGCTGGCTAAGGCTCTTTCGATGGTGCTGATACTCCCCATCAGGTTTTATCAGGCTGCCATATCGCCGATGCTGCCGCAATCGTGTCGTTTCTACCCCTCGTGTAGCGCCTATGCTATCGAGGCGTTGAGGCGACACGGGCCTTTCAAGGGCTCATGGCTCGCTGCGCGCCGCATACTCCGCTGCCATCCCTGGGGTGGCTCGGGCTACGATCCTGTGCCATGACGATGATCACCCTCCCGCAATCGCTCCGTGATGCAGTCGACGACTGGCACACTCACAATCAGTCGGCCCGCCGCGCCATAATCAATCTCCCCGATCCCGGATCGCCACGCGAGCCGGGTGCGCTCTATTCAGCCGGTATATATCCATGGCTCGCCGACAGCTCCGATCTCGACGAGCGGCTCGCGCGCCTGCGTTCGGTGGCCGGAGAGCCCGACGTTGTGGCCATAGGCGAGGCCGGGCTCGACCGGTTGCGTGGCCCCGGGCTCGATGTGCAGATGCCTCTTTTTATTTCTCAGGCCCGCATAGCCGACGCGGTTGGGAAACCGCTCATAATCCATGCTGTGCGCACTATCCCCGAGATCATATCGGCCCATAAGAGCCTCAAACCGCGTGTGGCTTGGATCATTCATGGCTTCAGAGGATCGCCCGAGGCGGCAAAGCAGCTGCTCGCGCGCCCCGGTATATATATATCCATAGGGGCGAAATATCGCCCCGAGGCGGTAGAGCTGATCCCCGCCGACAGGCTCCTGCGGGAGACCGATCAGGAGGGATAGTTGAGATTGTCGTAGGCCGGATGCTCCAGCACCTCGACGAGATAGCGGCGGGCAGCATCACGGGCTCCGTCGGGATCCATGAAGGTCCAGTTGCCGCAGTCGCGTGGGCTCGCACCGGGTATCTCCCCCTCATATGAAGCTATAAAGGCCATGGTGTCCTTGACCAGAGGCAGTATGTCGCTGCTGCTGTAGTCGCCCGCCACAAGCAGATAATTTCCGGTGCAGCACCCCATAGGCCCCCAATAGACAATCTTCGGCCCCCACTCGGGGTGGTTGCGGAGATAGGTGGCTGCAAGATGTTCCATGGCGTGGAGCGCCCGGGGGCTCAGCGCCTCCTCGCGGTTGGGGCGGGTCATGCGTATGTCAAAAGTGGTGACAGTATCGCCGGATGCGGTGACATCG
Source organism: uncultured Muribaculaceae bacterium (assembly GCA_910579675.1). Lineage (GTDB taxonomy): Bacteria > Bacteroidota > Bacteroidia > Bacteroidales > Muribaculaceae > Paramuribaculum. Next base: position 45,787 of record CAJTUF010000020.1, read on the forward strand.
CGGCGCGACACAAATATGCCTCGCTCAAGGCGGTTGTGGTCGATAGTGAAGCTTGCTATTTTTTCCATATTGCGCAAAATTAGCAAAAATCATCCTTTTTATATACCTTTGCACCACACAATCCAACCAACCCCACCCTACCATGAACGTAATCAATTTTGCCGACACCCCTTCGCTGGTCGGCCAATATATGACAGAGCTCCGCGATGTCAACGTGCAGGGCGATATGCTCCGCTTCCGCCGCAACCTTGAGCGCATAGGCGAGATCATGGCCTATGAGATAAGCAAGACCCTTCGCTACGATGAGGTGGAGATCAATACTCCGCTCTCCGAGTGCCGGTCGCCTCGCCTTGCCGAGAAGCTTGTGCTCGCCACTATATTCCGCGCCGGGGTGCCATTCCATCAGGGATTCCTGAATTTCTTCGATCATGCCGAGAATGCTTTCGTGTCGGCCTACCGCAAGTACAAGGAGAAGGAAAACTTTGATGTGTTCATTGAATACATAGCTTCGCCGCGCCTCGACGGCAAGACCGTGATCATTGCCGACCCGATGCTTGCCACCGGAGCTTCGATGGAACTCAGCTACCGCGCTCTCCTCACCAAGGGTGAGCCCGAGCGCATACATGTTGCTTCGGTCATCGCATCGCAGGCGGCCGTTGACTATATCGCGGCCCACTTCCCCGCCGACAAGACCACTCTCTGGGTGGGTGCCATCGACAGCGAGATCAACTCCCACTCCTACATAGTGCCCGGTCTGGGCGATGCCGGCGATCTCGCCTACGGCATCAAGGAATGAGTGGTGGCATTTTTGCCGCTCAAGCAAGCCATTTTTTCAGCACCCTCCTGCCGCTTATGATTTCAAAGGGTGCTCTCAGAAGCTAAAATCAGGCCCAAGCTCCGGTAAGTCAGGAGCTTGGGCATGATTTTGTGTGTCGTGTTCAGCGGCCTGAAAAATTGCGTCACTGAGCTTTGACCACGAAGCCGTCTTTTTGTGCCTTTTTGGTCATGCGGTCGATGCGGCTACCTACGTCGGGGTGGGAAGAGAAGAGCTGGCTGAGTGCTGTTGATCCTCCTCCGCCCGCTTGTTGCTCCATGGCCTGAAGTTTGCGGAAAGCATAGACCATAGATGTTGGATTGTGGCCCGATGCCTTCAGAAACGAGTAGCCATAGTCGTCGGCATTCTGCTCCTGCTTGCGGCTGAACTTGGAGCTGACGAGCGCATTGCCAACCTGAGCCAGTTGCGAGTCGGTGAGAGTGGCAACGGTGTTGCTCGTCGAGGCGAGTCCGTCTTTTATTGCATCATTCATAAGTGCCTGCTTGAAGGCATTGCGCGAGTCGTGGTGGGCCACATGGCCTATCTCGTGGCCTATAACGCCTAATACCTCATCGTCGGTCATCACATCCATCAATCCGGTATATACCCTCACGCTGCCGTCGGCACACGCAAAGGCATTTACCTCCTCGTTTTTGTAGACTTTGAAATTGAGTGGCACTCCGTCGACATCGGTTATGCCTTTGGTGATACGCGCGAGGCGCTGTGAATATGGATTGGAGGGAGGGAGCACCTCGTTGACCGAGTCGCTGTAATGGACATACTCGGCCACATAGCCCACCACCTGGTCGTCGCTGAGCGTAACGGCCTGTACGCCCTTCACGATGCCCTGAAGCAGTCGGCCCACATTGAACTGGGCCTGGGCCTCACCTGCGCCAAACATAAGCGCCGCAGCGGCCACTATCGCCGTAAGTATGGATCGGAGTTTCATATTCTTGTTGTTAAGTGGATATATTGAGGAAAACATTTTCAGACACCGCGATGGTTCACCCCTCAGAAGAGGCGGGGGAGGGGAGTGGTGTTGCATTTCCGCCTCTGCGTCGTGCGGGTGCTTTTATGTCGCGAAATTACTTTTTTTCTGTGATATATCCCAATCCCGGCGCCCGTGAGATAATCATGGTGCCGGAAATGGGGTGTGCAGGCTTTGTGTGGCTTAATTGTTGTGGAGCGCTCTATGGATATTCTTTTTTTGCTTATCTTTGTAGCTTGTTATGAGAATGAAGTTTACCTGGAATTCTGAAAATGTGGCGCTCCCGGCCATCGACTATCCTGCGGTCGAGGCGTGGCTCGCCGAGGTGGCCGGGATGCACGAGCGATCCATCGGCCGTCTCAACTATATTTTTACCGACGACCCCTCGATGCTTGATCTCAACCGCAGGGCTCTCGGTCATGATTATTTTACCGATATAATCACCTTCGACTACTCCACCCCCTCGATAGTGGCCGGCGATATGTATATCTCGCTCGACACTGTGGCGTCGAATGCCGAGCTTGTTGGCGCAACATATATGGCTGAGCTTCATCGTGTTATAGTCCACGGGCTGCTTCACCTGTGTGGCATCGACGATAAGGGCCCGGGTCAGCGCGAGATTATGGAACACAATGAAAACCAGGCTCTTGCCCGCCTGTCTAAATCTGCTTTGTCATGACCCGCGACTATGATGTGATAGTGGTTGGCGGCGGCCACGCCGGATGTGAGGCCGCTGTGGCGTCGGCGCGTCTCGGAGCCCGCACTCTCCTTATATCCCACGATCTCGACCGTGTGGCCCAGATGAGCTGCAATCCTGCCGTAGGTGGCATTGCCAAGGGGCAGATAGTGCGCGAGATCGACGCTCTCGGAGGCCAGATGGGTATTGTCACCGACCGCGCTTCGATACAGTTCAGGATGCTCAACCGATCCAAGGGACCGGCTATGTGGAGCCCTCGCGCCCAGTGCGACCGAATGCGCTTTTCGGCGCTATGGCGCGATATACTCGAAAGCACCCCCGGCCTCTATCTTTGGCAGGATGAGGTGTCGGGTCTTACATTCGACCCCGACGGGCGCTTGTCGGGAGTGGTCACCCGCCTCGGCGCGCAGATGCGGGGCAGGGGAGTGGTGGTCACTGCCGGAACATTTCTCAATGGACTGATGCATGTGGGAAGAGTGATGACCGAGGGTGGTCGTGTGGCTGAGCCCGCGGCCCACGGATTGACCGAGCAGCTTGTGAGCCTCGGATTCGAGGCCGGACGTATGAAGACCGGCACGCCGGTGCGCATCGATGGACGCACGGTGCGCTACGAGCTCACCACTACCCAGCATGGCGATGACGATTGGCACCACTTCTCATATCTCCCTGAGTCGCGCCGCGAGCTGCCGCAGCGTCCGTGTTACATCATGTACACCTCCGAGGCAACCCACGAGATATTGAGGCGCGGCCTGCCCGACTCGCCTCTGTTCAACGGCCAGATCCAGAGCATCGGCCCACGCTATTGCCCGAGCATCGAGACCAAGATTGTGACATTTGCCGACAAAACCGAGCACCAGCTCTTTCTCGAGCCCGAGGGTGTCGACACCTGCGAGATGTATCTCAACGGATTTTCGTCGTCGCTTCCGATGGATGTTCAGGTCGATGCGCTCCACACCATTCCGGCCCTTGCCGAGGTGGAGATCTACCGGCCCGGCTACGCGATAGAATACGACTATTTCCCGCCCACACAGCTGCGCCACTCGCTGGAGACGAAGCTCATCCCAGGCCTCTTTTTCGCGGGCCAGATCAACGGCACCACCGGTTATGAGGAGGCCGCAGGCCAGGGCCTCGTGGCGGGTGTCAATGCGGCGCGATATGTCAGGGGGGAGAGTCCGCTGGTGCTGTCGCGCGACAATTCATATATCGGAGTGCTGATCGACGACCTCGTCACCAAGGGGGTCGACGAGCCCTACCGCATGTTTACCTCCCGGGCCGAATACCGCATCCTGCTCCGTCAGGATGATGCCGATATGCGCCTCACCCCGATAGGCCGTGCCATAGGACTCGCATCGCAGGAGCGCTACGATCTTATGGTGTCGAAGCGCGATCAGCGCGATGCTCTTCTCGCTGCCGCGCGCTCGATCAAGGTGGCTCCCTCAGCCATCAATCCGTTTCTCGAAGAGAGGTCGACGTCGCCGCTTCGTCAGAGCGCGAGCATCTACGATCTCGCCGCGCGCCCGCAGTTGTCGCTCTCGATTCTCGCTGAGAGGGTAGGGGAGTGGGCCTCGTGGATCGACAGCAATATCGATCCGGCCCGGCGTCTTGAGATTGTTGAGGCGGCTGAGGTGATAGTTAAATATAGCGGCTATATCGACCGCGAGCGTCAGGTGGCCGAGAAGATCCGGCGCCTTGAAGATGTCAAGTTGCGTGGCCGATTCGACTATTCATCCATAGCCTCGCTCTCTACCGAGGCGCGTCAGAAACTCGCCGCCATAGATCCCGACGACATAGGCCAGGCCTCGCGCATCCCCGGGGTGAGTCCTGCCGATATCAACATCCTTCTCCTGCTTTGCGGTCGTTGATGGGATCGCAGAGGCGCGGGAAACCATTGTTCCACGTGGAACATTTTCGCACCGTTTAATATCTTCAATTTCTATATCCGACCATGGAATATATCAAATCAAAAATCAGAGACGTAGTCGACTTCCCCTCAAAAGGTGTGCTCTTCAAGGATCTCACCACTGCGTTTAAAGACCCTCGTGCACTCCACATCATAGGCTGGGATCTCTCGCAGATGTATCGCGACAAGGGTGTCACCAAGGTGGTGGGTATCGAGAGCCGAGGTTTTATCGGCGGCTCTATCCTTGCCTATGAGATAGGCGCAGGCTTCGTGCCCGCCCGCAAGCCGGGCAAGCTCCCCGCCGACACTGTCAAGGCTTCTTATCAGAAGGAGTATGGCACCGACACCATCGAGATCCATGCCGACGCCATCACCCCCGACGATGTTGTGGTGATCCACGACGATGTGCTCGCCACCGGCGGCACCATGGCTGCCGTATACGAGCTTGTCAAGAGCATGAACCCCCGCAAGATCTATATCAACTTCATCATTGAGCTCGGGATGCTCGGAGGCCGCAAGAATCTCCCTGCCGACGCCGACGTGAGGTCGCTCATCTGCTACGATTGACCTCTCGGTCTCGCCGCAGGCCCCACGTTCTCATTACCCCCGTCACTCTCTCCCCAATCTTCCCCACGACAATATGTCAAAACATCGCAAGACCGACATCGTTGCCGACAAGATCGCCGTCATGCCCACCGGGCCCGGAGTATATATGTACTTCGACTCGGCGGGCACGGTGATTTATGTGGGCAAAGCAAAAAATCTGAAGCGGCGCGTAAGCAGCTATTTCAACCGCACCCACGACTCTCTCCGCACCAATCTCCTCGTGCGCGCCATAGCCGACCTCAAGTATATCGTGGTGCCCACCGAGCAGGATGCCCTCAATCTTGAGAGCTCCATGATCAAGGAGTATCAGCCGCGCTACAATGTGCTCCTCAAAGACGACAAGAGCTACCCCTGGATTGTGGTGACAAAGGAGACATTCCCGCGTGTGTTCATGACCCGCAAGCGCATCAAGGATGGCTCGAAATATTACGGGCCCTATACCAACACGGCATCGGCCCGCACCGTGCTCGAACTCATCCGCGACCTCTACCCGCTCCGTTCATGCGCCCTCCCCATCACTCCCGAATATGTGGCCAAAGGGAAGGGCCGGCTATGCCTCGACTATCATCTCCACCGATGCGGCGGCTGCTGCAAGGGGCTCGTGAGCATCGACGATTATCATCAGAGCGTGGAGCGCGTCAAGCAGATCCTCCGGGGCGATATGCGCGAGCTCCTCGACTATCTGCGGGCCGAGATGGAGACCCTCTCCGAGCAGCTCCGCTTCGAGGAGGCCCAGGTGGCCAAGGAGCGCTATCTGCTTGTCGAGCGCTATTGCGCCAAGAGCGTGATCGTGAGCCAGACCATTGGCGATGTCGATGTGTTTGGCATCGACGACAACGACCGCGAGGTGTTTGTCAACTATATGCACGTGAGGCGCGGCGCCGTGGTCAAATCGCTCACGCTCGAATACAAGAGGCGCCTCGACGAGTCGCAGGCCGAGATCCTGTCGCGCGCAATGGCCGATGTTGCCCGCGAGCTCGACATCACCTTCGACGAGGTGATAGCAGCTCTTGAGCCCGACACCGAGATGCCCGGCGTGACCTTCATCATCCCCCAGCGGGGCGATAAAGCCAAGCTCCTTGAGGTGAGCGAGCGCAACGCCCGACAGTATCGCATCGACATGCTCAACCAGATGGCCCGCAAAGATCCCGCCCAGCGCACCGAGCGGCTCATGGAGCGCATGAAGGCCGACTTCAGGCTCAGCGAGCTGCCCCGCCACATAGAGTGTTTCGACAACTCCAACATCCAGGGCACAAATCCCGTGGCCTCATGCGTGGTGTTCCGCGACGGTAAACCCTCCAAGAGCGACTACCGCCACTTCAACATCAAGACCGTCGAGGGCCCCGACGATTTTGCCTCGATGAAAGAAGTGCTCACCCGCCGCTACTCGCGCCTAATGGCCGAGGCCCCCGACGATCTGCCGCAGCTCATAATCGTCGATGGTGGCAAGGGGCAGCTCTCGGCGGCTGTCGAGGCGCTCGACTCGATGGGCCTCCGGGGGCGCATAGCCATAGTGGGCATCGCGAAGCGATTGGAAGAGATATATTTCCCCGGCGACTCGGTGCCCCTCTATATCGACAAAAACAGCGAGAGCCTCCGGGTGGTGCAGGCGCTCCGCGACGAGGCCCACCGATTCGGTATCACCCACCACCGCAACCGCCGCTCCAAGGGCCAGACCGTGTCGGCTCTCGACCAGATTCCCGGCATTGGCCCCAAGACGCGCGACGCCCTCCTGATCCATTTCAAGAGCGTGAAGCGCATCGCCGCCGCCGACCTCGATGCCATAGCCGAAGTGGTGGGGCCCGCCAAAGCCTCCATAGTGTATGGCGCCCTCAACCCCGCCCCCACACCATCTCCCGCCGACGATCCCGCCGGCGACTGACCCTCCCACCCCATCCCATCCTGTTTAGCCGCCGGTATCGACCGATACAGGCGGCTAAAAAAAATCTCGTGCCCCAAACTAAGAAATACACTTTTGTGTCGTGTCCATACAAATCCTTGCCCCTATCTTTGCACTGATTTATATACACAATATGGACGTAAGATATAACAGAAATAGAATCTATGTCAGCGATGAAGAGCAGGAAAAGGTCCGTGAAACGCGGATATTACTCGGTGGCGCAGGCATTGGGAGCATAATTGCCGAGTGTGCCCTGCGCTTCGGCTTTGAGGATATTGTCATCGTGGATGGCGACAAGGTAGAGCTCAGCAACCTTAATCGTCAGAACTATGTGAAAAGCGATATTGGCAAATACAAGGCCGAATGTCTCGCAAAAAGACTACAGAGGATAAATCCGAAAGCAAAGATTCAATTCCACAACACCTTTATTGACAAAGGGAATGTGAAGGAGCTGCTCGATGGAGTCAAGATCGCAATAAATGCCCTCGACTTCAAAAGCGACATACCTTTTATATTCGACGATCTTTGTTCAAAGATGAAGATACCTGTGCTACACCCCTATAACTTTGGATGGGGGGGATTCCTTACCATAATAAAACCCGGTGGATACCAACTGACAGAGGTTGCTCCATCCTATAAAGGTTTTGAGGTAAAGATGGCTGAATTCGTAGCCCGTTACTGCACATTCTGGAACATGCCGAACCGTTGGCTCGACGATGTTATAGAATCATACCGAAATGAACCGGGAGAACTACCTCCTCCCCAACTGTCAGTTGCATCATGGATTGTAGCCGGGCATTGCGTCAATGCTATGTTTGATATTATTACCGAAAAAGAGGTCAAATATTTCCCAAAATTCTATTTTTCCTCTTTGCGCTGCGATCCTGCGTAAATCCGTCTATATAAGCTGATGGTTCTGTGCATAGGTAAGAGCCTCCGCTATATTCTTCACATCCATCTTTTGAAATATACTGCGTTTGCAGGCCTTGACGGTATCGACCGACTTACATATATTGTCGGCGATATCGTTCATTGTATATCCCTGTGTCGAGAGGGTGAGAACCTCACGCTCATTATCAGTCAAAACAATCTCTTTGTACTCCTCCCATCGATGGTCATAGAGCGAATACTGATAATATATTCCTGCGCCCGGTTTTTTCATGATTACATTACCAGGCTCATTTCCTGCAGCAAGCGAAATTGTACATATAGCCAACCATATCCTACCGTCTTTAGTCAATATAAGTGGCGTCAGTTTGTGATTTACAAGCCTCTTCTTTTTTCCTCTCTTGATGTGAAAGTCATATGATATGATATAGTTCTTCCGATCTTCGACAGGTATAGTATTGAATAGCTTAAAGCCGCTGTCATTTATTTCAAGCAACATCTTCAGATCATGTTCGGGTACATAATCTATGTAAAACCGATATCCGAAGTCTTTAATCTTCTCGGCATCTCCGCCACATAATCTGGCAATATTATTAGACACATACAGAAACCCCTGCTTGAAATAGTCTATGATATATACACACTGGTAGGTACTGCGTTCAAAAGCTTTCGCAGCCTCTATTATCAACCCGACCTTTGCATAATCGGACTCATTGATATTCCCTACAGAATTGTGCAGAGAAAAAAAATCTCCAGTTTTTATATTGGTTTCCATACACATCAGAAATTATTTACCACGCAAAAGTACATAAAAATCTTGGGATTTTTACACCGGCAGAATAAAAAGGTCAAGGCCGCCGCAACTTATCTGCCTT
>CAJTUF010000021.1 GCA_910579675.1 uncultured Muribaculaceae bacterium
TGCGGCGGCTAAGCGCGCCTTTGCCGCGGGCTACCCATCAGGCAGCGCCCCTAAAGGGGCTCCTTGCGCTAACGCGCCTCCCGCCTCGGCCGCCCAACGTCGCCCAAGGAGCTCGGCTGACGCTGAGCGAGGGCGTGGGGTGCCGCGCCTGACCCGCGGCTGCGGCGGCTAAGCGCGCCTTTGCCGCGGGCTACCCATCAGGAAGCGCCCCCAAAGGGGCTCCTTGCGCTAACGCGCCTCCCACCTCGCCCGCCCAACGTCGCCCAACGTCGCCGGGCGGATGCACCGGGGTTGCATTCCTACAAGTCGCCACAAATCACCTAAATAACAAATCCGCAACCCACCGTCCCGCGTCGCCAACCCATCGTCGCCCATGCCCTCGTCGCCGGGGTCCTTTCCCGCCTTGAAGGACGCCCACTGCGCCTTTTTGCCAGCATTTAGCCCATCTCTTGTTGCAATTCATAGACACATTGGCAGTTTTTTTGTGCATTTATTTGCTGTTTTATGTCGAAAAACATAATTTTGCAATCTCTCCATTCCCCTACACTATTCCAGAAGGACCAATATGGTACATCAATTAAGGAGCGCAGCAAGCACGCAGGGACGCCGCATGGCCGGTGCCCGTGCTTTATGGCGTGCCAACGGCATGAAAGATTCCCAGATGGGAAAACCCATCATAGCGATAGTCAATTCCTTCACTCAGTTTGTGCCCGGCCACACCCATCTCCACGAGATCGGGCAGGAGGTCAAGGCCGAGATCGAAAAAGCAGGCTGCTTTGCCGCTGAGTTCAACACCATTGCCATCGACGACGGCATTGCGATGGGCCACGACGGGATGCTCTATTCGCTCCCCTCGCGCGAGCTGATCGCCGACTCGGTGGAGTATATGGTCAATGCCCACAAGGCCGACGCCATGGTGTGCATATCCAATTGCGACAAGGTGACCCCCGGCATGCTCATTGCGGCCATGAGGCTCAATATCCCCGCCATCTTTGTCAGCGGCGGCCCTATGGAGGCCGGAAAGCTCGGCGACAGGGCCCTCGACCTGATCGACGTGATGATCGACTCGGCCGACGAATCGGTGTCGGACGAGGATGTAGAGGCAATTGAGCGCGCCGGGTGCCCGACATGCGGTTCATGTTCAGGCATGTTTACGGCCAACTCCATGAACTCACTCAACGAGGCCATCGGCCTCGCTCTGCCCGGCAACGGCACTGTGGTGGCCACTCATATCAACCGCCGCGAACTCTTCCGCAAAGCAGCCCGGCAGATTGTTGACAACACATGGGCTTACTACCGCGACGGCGACGAATCGGTGCTCCCGCGCTCCATAGCCACCCGACAGGCAATGCTCAACGCCATGACCCTCGACATTGCCATGGGTGGATCGACCAACACGGTGCTCCACCTGCTGGCCATAGCCCATGAGGCCGGCGCCGACTTCACCATCGACGATATCGACGCCCTGAGCCGCCACACCCCGGTGCTCTGCAAGGTAGCCCCCAACTCCCACTATCACATACAGGATGTTAACCGCGCAGGCGGCATCCTCTCCATAATGAAGATTCTTGCCGACAATGGGCTGATCGACACCTCGGCCAAGAGGGTCGACCGCCTGACTCTTGCCGAGGCAATGGACAGCTACGCCATTGGCGGAAAGAACTACACCGACGCCGCCGACGAGCTATGGCGCTCGGCTCCCGCAGGCCGACGCTCCATCGAGCTCGGCAGCCAGATGAGCTACTACAGCTCGCTCGACACCGACCGTGCCGAAGGGTGCATACGCGACTTCGACCATGCCTATGTCAAGGATGGTGGCATCGCTGTGCTCAAAGGCAATATCGCCCTCGACGGCTGCGTGGTCAAGACTGCCGGCGTCGATCCCTCCATTTTCCGCTTCAAAGGCCCGGCCAAGGTGTTCAGATCGCAGGAAGAGGCTGTCGACGGCATCCTCGGAGGCAAAGTGGTGGCAGGCGATGTGGTGGTGATCATCTACGAAGGCCCCAAGGGGGGCCCGGGAATGCAGGAGATGCTCTATCCCACCAGCTACATCAAGAGCCGCCATCTGGGCAAAGAGTGTGCCCTCATAACCGACGGACGCTTCTCGGGTGGCACATCGGGCCTCTCCATAGGCCACATATCGCCCGAAGCGGCAGCGGGAGGCGCCATAGGCCTCGTGGCCGACGGCGACATCATTGCTATCGACATCCCAGCACGCTCCATCAACGTGGAGCTCACCGACGAGGAGCTCGCCGCCCGGCGTAGCCGCGAGGAAGCGAGAGGCGCCGAGGCTTTCACCCCCGCCGGACGCGACCGCAATGTGAGCCGCGCCCTCCGGGCCTATGCCGCCAATGTGGCATCGGCCGACAAGGGCGGAGTGAGGCTCTGACACCACTGGCCCACCCGCCATCCCCCATCCACCCGTCAACAGATTTCATAACATAACACCCCAAAATACCACTCCTCTCTATGAGCGAGACCATCACAGGCGCCGAGGCTATTGTCCGCGCTCTTATCCACGAAGGTGTCGACCGCGTCTTCGGCTATCCGGGAGGTGCCATCATCCCGTTCTACGACACCCTCTACGACTATTCCGACAAGATAACCCATGTCCTCACCCGCCATGAGCAGGGCGCCATACACGCCGCCCAGGGATATGCGCGCGCAAGCCACCGCACCGGCGTGGTGGTGGTGACCTCCGGACCAGGAGCCGCCAACATCATCACCGGTCTGAGCGATGCCAATATCGACTCCACTCCGCTGGTGATCATCATAGGTCAGGTCAACTCCTCGCTTCTTGGCAGCGACGCCTTCCAGGAAACCGACGTAGTGGGCATCACACAGCCTATCTCTAAATGGAATCTCCAGATCAGACGCAGCGAGGATATTCCCGCCGCCATAGCCCGCGCTTTCTATATAGCCAATACCGGACGCCCGGGCCCAGTGGTGCTCGACATCGCAAAGGATGCCCAGACCGGTCCCGTGGTGTGGGACCGCTACCGCCGCTGCAACTTCATCCGCTCCTATATACCCTATCCCGAAGTGAGCGACACCGAACTCCACATAGCCGCATCGCTCATCAACGCCTCCGAGCGTCCGCTCGTGATCTCGGGCCAGGGCGTCATGATAGCCGGTGCCGAGCAGGAGCTTGCCGCCCTCGCCGAGAAGGCCGACCTCCCCGTGGCTTCGACCCTGATGGGTCTCTCAACCATGCCATCCGACCATCCGCTCTACAAAGGCATGGTGGGCATGCACGGCAACATTGGCCCGAACTTCAACACCAACCGCGCCGACCTGATCATAGCCGTAGGCATGCGCTTCGACGACCGCGTGACTGGCGAGGTGTCGAAATATGCCCCGCAGGCCAAGGTGCTGCATATTGATATCGACAAAGCCGAATTTGACAAAAACATCAAGACCTACGCCCGCGTCCACGGCGACGCCCGCGAAGTGCTCCACCGCCTCTACGGACTGGTGCGCGAGGCCAAGCACACCGACTGGCTCCGCACATTCGACGTAGCCAACGACGTGGAGCGGCGCCGGGTGATGGACCGCGAGCTCAACACCACCGACCCCGAAGGGCGCTGCCACATGGGCGAAGTGGCCCGCAAGGTGAGCATCGCTGCAGGCATAGATCCGATACTCGTCACCGACGTAGGCCTCAACCAGATGCTCTCGTCGCGCTACTTCCGCTACACAGCCCCCCGCTCGATCATCACCACCGGCGGCCTCGGCACAATGGGCTTCGGCCTCCCCGCCGCCATTGGTGCCAAGATGGGCGCCCCGGCCAGGACCGTGTGTGTGTTTGCTGGCGACGGTGGCATACAGATGACCATCCAGGAGCTCGGCACCATCATGCAATATGGGGTCAATGTAAAGATTATAGTGCTCAACAACGACTATCTCGGCAACGTGCGACAGTGGCAGGCCCTCTTCTACGACAACCGCTACTCGCAGACCCCGATGGTCAACCCCGACTTCGTGATGATAGCCCGTGCCTACGGCATAGAGGCGGAGGATGTGGAGCGACGCGCCGACCTCAACGGCGCCATAGAGCGCATGATGGCCACCGACGGCCCATACCTCCTCAATGTGATGGTCGATGAGCAGGACATGGTATTTCCCATGACCCCAAACGGCTGCGCTGTCGACTACATCATGCTCAATACCGATGAGGTATATTCACCCGACATGAACGAACCCTAAACCCGCATGCTATCCATGGACGAAAAAGAACTCTACACCATTTCCATCTTCACGGAAAACCATGTAGGCCTACTCAACCAGCTCTCTATAATATTCACCCGCCGATGCCTCAACATCGAGAGCTGCTCGGCGAGCCGATGCTCGCTCGACGGCGTGCATAAGGTGACACTCACATGCTATTCCGACCGCCGCTCGCTCGAAAAGGCTATCGACCAGATCGAGAAACGCATCGACGTGATAAAGGCTTATCTCTACACCGATGATGAAGTGGTGTATCAGGAAGTGGCTCTCTACAAGGTGTCGACCGCAAAGCTCCTCGAAGAAAACAATCTCGAAGAGATCATGCGCCGCCACAACGCCCGCATCCTCGACATAACAGCCAACTATACCATACTTGAGAAAACAGGCCACAGCGATGAGACCGAGGCCCTTTTCCTCGAACTCAAGCGCTACGACCTCAGCCAATTCGTAAGGTCGGGCCGCGTGGCCATCACCAAGAGCCCCGTTGAGCTCGTCGACGCCTATCTCAAAGATCAGGAGGAGCGGCGCAAGCGCCTCACCCACGAACTGTTTTGACCGCAATGCCAAAGGCACCAATCATGGACTGTCCATTAGAGCTCACACGATCCTACCACATCACCGCTGCCGGATGCGACGCAGCCCGACGGTTGCCTCCCGCGGCTCTCGTGGCCGACATCATCGACCTCGCAGTGGCCCACGCCGATGCAATAGGAGTGGGATATGCAGCCATGGAGCCACATGGCATAATGTGGGTGCTCGGACGACTGAGCATCCAGACTGATCCATGGCCTGAGATGTTCGACAACTACTCGCTCACCACCTGGGTGGAGGGCATCAACCGACTATTCAGCGAGCGCGACTTCGAGATACAGGTCAACGGCACCACCGCCGGATATGTCCGCACGGTGTGGAGCGCCATCGACCTCAACTCGCGCAAGGCCGCTTCGCTCTCGCCAGTCACCGCAGGGCTCGGCAGCGTGGCCACCCCCGGCAGGCCCTGCCCCATCGACCGCGCCCCGAGGATCGCTGTGCCCTCCTGCGGTAATGTAAGGCCCTACACCTTCAGCCTGTCCGACCTCGACTTCAACCGCCACGTCACCACCACCCGATATGTCGATCTGATGGTCGACACCATACCTCTCGACCTCTACGACCGCTCCCGCATTGCCCGCATCGACCTCGCATTCCACCGTGAGGCCCGCTATGCCGACAGCGTCGACATTATATCAGGCATGGAGAGAGAGCCCGACGGCCACTCCACTGTGATCACCGCCGCTCTCACCGTCCCGTCCGATCCCGCCTCGGTCTATTGCCTGGCCCGGATCATTCTTACCGACAAATAACTAATCTTATTTCATACCCCCATTTATTATGGCTAAAATGAATTTTGGCGGAGTTGAAGAAAATGTCATCATCCGCGACGAATTTCCCCTCGAACACGCCCGCGAGGTGCTCAAAGACGAGACCATCGCCGTCATAGGCTATGGCGTGCAGGGCCCCGGACAGAGCATGAACCTCCGCGACAACGGCTTCAACGTGATCGTGGGCCAGCGTCAGGGCAAAACCTACGACAAAGCAGTGGCCGACGGCTGGAAGCCCGGCGAGACCCTCTTCTCGATCGAGGAAGCCTGCCAGCGTGCCACCATCATAATGTGTCTGCTCTCCGATGCCGCAGTGATGAGCGTCTGGCCCACCATCAAGCAATATCTCACTCCCGGCAAGGCCCTCTATTTCTCCCACGGCTTCGCCATAACCTGGAGCGACCGCACAGGGGTGGTGCCCCCGGCCGATATCGACGTGATCATGGTAGCCCCCAAAGGCTCCGGCACATCGCTCCGCACCATGTTCCTCGAAGGCCGCGGCCTCAACTCCTCCTATGCCATCTATCAGGACTACACCGGACGCGCTTTCGACCGCACCATAGCTCTCGGCATAGGCATCGGCTCGGGCTACCTCTTCGAGACCACCTTCCAACGCGAGGCCACCAGCGACCTCACCGGCGAGCGCGGATCGCTCATGGGCGCCATCCAGGGCCTCCTCCTCGCCCAGTATGAGGTGCTCCGCGAAAACGGCCACACCCCCTCCGAAGCATTCAACGAGACCGTCGAGGAGCTCACCCAGAGCCTCATGCCTCTCTTTGCCAAAAATGGCATGGACTGGATGTATGCCAACTGCTCCACTACCGCCCAGCGCGGCGCACTCGACTGGATGGGCCCGTTCCACGACGCCATCAAGCCTGTTGTGGCCAAGCTCTACGAATCGGTGAAATGCGGCAACGAAGCCCAGATTTCGATCGACTCCAACTCCAAGCCCGACTACCGCGAGAAGCTTGAGCAGGAGCTAAAGGATCTCCGCGAGAGCGAGATGTGGCGCACCGCCGTGACCGTCCGCTCACTCCGACCCGAAAACAACTGATTTCTCCCCCTGCATTCACACTCCGAGGGTGTGCCACGACTCCGTATCCGGGTCAGGCACACCCCCGATGTTTTATGCCACCAATTACACTCGCCGCGATGCTGCCGATCGCCGGAAATGTGTTATATTTGTATAGTTTTTATCATTGCACGACCGACAACACCGATCTATATGAGCAGTAAACCTCTGGCTGAACGTATGCGTCCGCAGACGCTCGACGACTATGTAGGACAACGCCACCTCGTGGGCCCCGGCGAGATATTGCGCCGCATGATTGAGAGCGGACGCGTGGCCTCGTTTATACTTTGGGGGCCCCCCGGAGTGGGGAAAACCACTCTGGCACGCATCATAGCCAATACCATCAAAGCTCCATTCTACACTCTGAGCGCCGTGAGCGCGGGAGTGAAGGAGGTGCGCGAGGTAATCGACCGTTGCAAGGCCGATGCAAGGAGCATGTTCAGCGACGGTGCGCGACCCATCCTATTCATCGACGAAATACACCGTTTCAGCAAGAGTCAGCAAGATAGTCTGCTTGGCGCTGTCGAGAGCGGGATAGTGACTCTGATAGGCGCCACTACCGAAAACCCGTCGTTTGAGGTGATACGCCCGCTCCTGAGCCGGGCGCAGGTCTACACCCTCCAGCCCCTCGGCGAAGATGATCTCGCCACACTTCTCAACCGCGCCCTCACCCTCGATCCTGTCCTCTCGGAGCGCAACGTGAGAGTCGACTCCACCACTGCTCTTTTCCGCTTTGCCGGAGGCGACGCCCGCAAGCTCCTCAACATTCTCGACCTGCTCGAACAATCGACCCCGGAGGGTGAGGAGATGGTGATCGACGACAAGCTCGTCACCGAGCGGCTTCAGGAAAATCCCGCCGCCTACGACAAAGGGGGCGAGATGCACTACGACATCATCTCGGCCTTCATCAAAAGCATCCGCGGCAGCGACCCCGATGCTGCCATATATTGGCTCGCAAGGATGGTGGAGGGTGGCGAGGACCCCGAATTTATCGCCCGCCGACTGGTGATTCTCGCCTGCGAGGATATAGGCCTTGCCAACCCGCAGGCCATGGTGATAGCCAACACCACTTTCGACATACTCCGCAAGATAGGTTGGCCCGAGGGACGCATACCCCTGGCCGAGTGTGTGGTCTACCTCGCCTCATCGCCTAAGAGCAATTCAGCCTATCTGGCTGTCGACGCAGCCATTGCCCGAGTCAGGGCCGAAGGCAATCTGCCCGTCCCTCTCCACCTGCGCAACGCCCCCACAGCTCTCATGAAAAAGATGGGCTACGGACGCGACTATAAGTATGCCCACGATTATCCGGGCCATTTCGTCAGACAACAATTTATGCCCGACGGGCTTCAGGGTGTGAGATTCTGGACTCCCGCCGACAATCCTTCCGAGCAGCGCATGGCGCAGCTCCACCGCGACCGCTGGGGCGACTGAACATCCCTGTCGGGCGAACCAAAAATCAGGTCCCGGAGCTCTGCAGCGAGCGCTCCGGGACCTGAATGGTTTTGCTATCGTATGGGACGATCAGTCCTTATTGAGGTTGACGCGCTTGAAGCTTACGGCAACCAGACCCTTCGAAGCCTTTTCGAGGAACTGACCGATGGTGAGGGTAGCGTCCTTGACATACTCCTGCTCCATGAGGCAGCTCTCCTTGTAGAACTTGCCCACACGGCCATTGGCGATGTTTTCGATCATCTGAGCGGGGAGGTTGGCAGCCTTTTCAGCCGATACCTTCTCGATGATCTCGCGGCCCTTTGCAGCCTCTTCCTCAGTGATCCAGCCCTTGGAGATGTTGCTCTCGATGTGGGCTTCTGAATCGAAGTGGTTGGCGTTGAGGCCGGCCTTGCCGAGAGCTGCGTTGACAGCCTTCTTGACAAGCTCCTCCTTAGTCTTCTCCACTGCCACGGCACGCTCGCTCTCGACAACCGATGCGGGCACGCTCTCGCGATCAACGGCAACAGGGTTCATGGCGGCTACCTGCATGGCCACGTCGCGGCCCACCTGATAGTCGACATTGTCCTGATTGAAGCCCACGATGGTGGCGAGCTTGTTGCCGGGGTGGTTGTAGGAAGTGGTAGTGGGGGCGGTGAGGCACTCGTAGGCGCTGAGCTCCATCTTCTCGCCGGTCTTACCGCTCTCCTCGATGATGAGATCGTGGATGGTGCGGCCATCGATGGTGAGAGCTTCGAGAGCTTCCTTGGTCTCCACGCGAGCTGCAACAGCGGCGTCGAGGATCTGCTGGGTGAGGCCTACAAAGCCGGCGTTCTTGGCCACGAAGTCGGTCTCGCAGTTGAGAGCCACGATTGCGGCGAAGTTGCCTTCGTTTTTGGCGAGGGTGCAGCCTTCGGCGGCATCGCGGTCTTCGCGCTTGGCGGCCACGGCCTGACCCTTCTTGCGGAGGATTTCAACTGCGGCCTCGATGTTGCCGTCGGTTTCGGCGAGGGCCTTCTTGCAGTCCATCAAGCCGGCGCTGGTAAGGTTGCGCAGCTTGGTGATGAGTTCCATTGTTACTGCCATATCTATATATATATTGCTGTAAGTATCGGGTAAATGATAGTATTTAATAAAAAGGGCTGCGCGCACCGTCGGCGGGCGCGCAGCCTGATAGGGGGGTTGAGGTGTTGCCTATCGCTTATTCAGCGGCGGGAGCCTCGGCAGCGGGAGCCTCAGCAGCAGCGGCGGGACGACGGTCGCGGCTTACACGGCGACGGTCGCGGCGGGGCTGGCGCTCTTCGCCTTCTTCCTGCTCACCTGCAGCGGCAGCGTCGACCTTCTCCACCTTGCGCTCTTCGAGACCTTCGGCCATAGCGGCGCATACGGTGTCGAGGATGAGCTCGATGCTCTTGGAAGCATCGTCGTTGGCGGGGATCACGAAATCAACGTTGTTGGGATCGCTGTTGGTGTCGACCATTGCAAACACGGGGATGCCCAGACGGTTGGCCTCGGCAACAGCGATGCGCTCCTTGAGCACGTCGACTACGAAGAGAGCCGAGGGAAGACGGTTGAGGTCGGCGATCGAGCCGAGAGTCTTCTCAAGCTTGGCACGCTGACGGGTGATCTGGAGCTTCTCGCGCTTCGACAGGTTGTCGAAAGTGCCGTCCTTGGTCATCTTGTCGATGGCGGTCATCTTCTTGACGGCCTTGCGGATGGTGGGGAAGTTGGTGAGCATGCCACCGGGCCAGCGCTCGATGACATAAGGCATGTTGATCGACTGGGCTTTGTCGGCAACAACCTGTTTGGCCTGTTTTTTGGTTGCAACGAAGAGAACCTTCTTGCCGCTCTTGGCAATGTTCTTCAGGGCTGCGGCGGCCTCTTCTACCTTAGCGGCAGTCTTGTAGAGGTCGATGATGTGGATACCATTGCGCTCCATAAAGATATACGGAGCCATAGCAGGATTCCATTTACGTTTGAGGTGGCCGAAATGGCAGCCTGCTTCGAGGAGTTGGTCAAATGTGGGGGTTGACATATTGTGTCGGGGAGTTGTAAGGGGATGTTTACGTTCTTTGTTGGTTGCAATCCGGGGGTAGGGAACGTTTTTTCCATCCATCCGGATTTAGATGCTAAACATTCTCGTCGGAGCTGCCTGACTGCGTCAGGCGGCAGCCGCGAGGGGAGCCGCAGGGAGGCGATTAACGCTTCGAGAACTGGAAGCGCTTGCGGGCCTTGGGCTGACCGGGCTTCTTACGCTCTACTGCACGCGGGTCGCGGGTCATGAAGCCCTCGCGACGAAGTGCGCTCTTGTCTTCGGGGTTGATCTTGACGAGGGCACGGGCGATGGCCAGACGAAGGGCCTCGGCCTGGCCTTTGTAGCCGCCGCCGTCGAGATTTACATGAATGTCATATTTTTCAGCGCAGTCGAGGGTGGTCAGGGGCTGACGGACGATGTACTGAAGGATCGAGGAGGGGAAGTAAACGTCGATCGGACGCTTGTTGATGGTGATGACACCGGTACCCTCCTTGACGATTACGCGGGCAACGGCGGCCTTACGGCGGCCTACTGCATTAACTGTTTCCATGATTGATCGTGGTGGGAAGGGGGTTTACTTTATGGTGTTGATGTCGAGCACGCGGGGGTTCTGGGCCTGGTGGGGATGCTCAGAGCCATTGTAAACGTGCATATTCTCGATGATGGCGCGGCCAAGACGATTCTTGGGGAGCATACCCTTCACAACCTTGATAAACAGGGGGTTGTAGCCGGCTTTGAGATGCTTGTTAAACGACTTCTTCTGGAGATCGAGCGGCGAGTTGACGCGCTGGCCACCGGGATAGCCGGTGAAGCGGAGATATTCGCGGTCGGTCCATTTCTTGCCGGTCAGGACTACCTTATCGGCATTGATGATGATCACGTTGTCGCCGCAATCTACGTTGGGCGAGAAGCAGGGCTTGTTCTTGCCGCGGAGGATCTTGGCAACCTTTGAGCAAAGGCGACCGAGATGCTGGTCGGTGGCATCGATTACAAGCCATTCTTTTTCAACGCTCTGAGCGTTGGGGCAGGTGGTTTTGTAGCTTAAAGTATCCACTTTAATTGTTTGGTTATTAATGATTTGTTTGTCTCGGCACGCGATGCGGCGACAGGCCAATGGCGCCACACTGCAGGCCGCTGTCGATATGCGGGCGCATAATCGGTCGGCAAAATTAGTGATTTTCCGTCGATTATGCAAATCGCCCCGCCGTTTTCTCCCGTTTTTCTCCCGCAACCACCCTTTTTTGAACTTCGGCCCGTGCGGGGCGTTCTCTTTTTGTATTATCTTTGCAGCCGCTCTCCCTCCCTCATCCGACATCATATTTTCATAGCCCACACAAAATGGCCAAAAGCAAATCATCTGACCGAAGCAAAAAATCATCATCAGGCGCCAATGCGGCCCGACTCAAGCCTGCCGACTTCATCAAGCAGAAGGCCCGCACGCTGCCTATCGGCGATTGCTACCTCGGAAGCGACCCCGATAATCCGGGTCGCACAACGGCCGTAGTCACCCGCATACGACCCAGCGGCAATATCGCCGCCTGTTATTTCATGATCGACAAAAACTGCTTCGGAGTGACCGACGCATTCTGCCGCGTCAACATGACACCCGACAACTGGAAAGACGAACTCGAAGAAAGCACCTCACTCTACCACCTCAAGCCGGCATCTTATGCCGAGATCCACAACCTAATCTTCGGAGCAATAGAGTTTGCCGAAGAAGCCGGACTCGAGCCTGCATCCACCTTCGACATAGCCGAATATATGCTCGACGACGACAGCGACGAATCGATACCGCTCATGACCTTCGACTTCGGACGCAACGGTAAGCACTATGTCGAAATATCCCAGTACACCCCCGAAGCAATGGGAGTGGTGGAGGGCTTGAAAGAGAAGCTCGGCGACAAGTTTGAATTCAAGATCACCGATCCTAAAGCCCCGTGGTCGATCCGCAATAAGCCTACACAGCCCGTATTTCCCATCGAACCCTTCAGCTACGATTATCCCCGATATCCGGCCGAGCCGACGGTGAAACACCCATTCATAGCCGAAACATTCCTTGACCCGGCCAACTATTTCAGCATCCCCGCCGACACAACTGCCAATATCCTTGCCCTCCCGCCCGATGAGGCCGCCGCCGACATTGCAGCCGTGATGCTCTATGCCACAGGCCGCACCTATCGCCAGATCGCCGATGGATCAGACGACAGCTCGCCCAATTCGGCCATAATGCACTCGCTCATCCATCTCACCGCCATAAAGAGCGACAAGGCGCTCGACGCCCTAACCGACCTCGCCCATCAGTCGTTTGACTTCATCGAAGCCCATCTCGGCGACTATGCCACCGAACTGGTGCCTGAAGCCCTCATGACGGCTTCAGGCGACAACATCGGGAGCATAACACGTATCATCGACTCCCCGGGTCTCGATGCTTTCAACCGCTTTTACGCCTTCAAGGCCCTCGCGCTTAAATATAAGCATCAGCCTGAGCTGCGCGACAAGATAAAAGAGGCGCTACGCGCCCATCTGGAGCGCCTCGCCGCCGATCTCCCGGCCACACGCGCCTGCAGCGCCGAATATGCCGGGCTGATAATGGGCCTCTTCGACGATATGCAGCTCAGCGAACTCCTTCCGGAGATAAAGACCGTGTACGACACCGGATTTGTCGACACCTCCATCTGCGGCGACTACACCACCATCGCTGCCAACATGACTAAGCCGGTCAATGATGGCGAACTCACCACCTCATCAATTGAAGAATACTACTCACAGCTCAAACGTAGCCAAGATATCGCCGAATCAAGATAATCCTACCTCACCCATATGGAGCGCCCCCGATGCCGCCATCAGCATCGGGGGCGCTCCCGCTTCCCCCCATCCGAAATTCCCATTGCGATTTGCGCAAGCTCATACCATCTTTTTATACCCTTTATGGTGTAAATCTAATTATATTCACTATCTTTGCACCCAAAAGGGTATATTATGACTCGGTTAGCTCAATATATTAAGGCGAAGCGTAAGGAATACGGACTTACGCAGGTAGACTTATCCCAAAAATCAGGGGTGGGTCTGCGTTTTGTACGTGAAATGGAGCAAGGAAAGAAATCCTTGCGTCTCGACAAGGTAAATCAGGTATTGGCGCTGTTTGGCGCAGAAATGGCTCCTGCAAAGGCTACTGAATCATGAAGAGGGCGAAAGTATTTGTAGGAGAACTCTTTGCCGGAGTTTTGACTGAGGATGATATGGGATATGAATTTCAATACAATCCCGAATATCTTTCTTCTGATAAAGCTGTAGCAGTGAGCCTGACATTGCCATTGTCGGGCCATCCATATAAAAGCAATGTTTTATTTCCATTCTTTGACGGACTTATCCCCGAAGGTTGGCTATTGGATATTGCCGAACAAAGTTGGAAGATTTCAGCAAGAGACCGGTTTGCGCTATTACTTGCCTGCTGCAAGGATTGCATCGGCAACGTTTCAATAATTCATGATTCATAATGCGCAATTCATAATAATCGATTGCCAGGAATTATTGAAAATTCTGGCCTCTATTGCCAAATCCACCTTCAGCAAACCTTAATTTTGAATTATGAGTTACGACAAGTGCCTTTATTGCTACAAACCGTTGTTTGATGGTGAAGTCGATTATCACAATAGTTGCGCACGCAAGATATTTGAATCATCCGTTGCCCCAACGCTTCCATATACCCGCGACAACATAAAAGAGTTGGCACGCAAGATCGTTTTTGCGAGCACTGCTGTGACAGGTGTTCAGGCAAAGCTGTCGCTCGACATTACCCGAGGCGTAAAAAATGAGCCTCGACGTTTCACCATCGTCGGGTTGTGGGGCCGTTTCATTCTAAAACCCCAGACAGACCGATTTGCCAATCTACCCGAAAATGAGGACCTGACTATGCATTTGGCCGAAGCTGCCGGAATTAAAACCGTTCCCCATTCTCTCATCAGATTCGCCGATGGAGAGCTGTGCTACATAACCCGAAGAGTTGACCGCACAAGGAAAGGGGGTAAAATCGCAATGGAGGATATGTGTCAGTTGTCAGAGCGATTGACAGAAGATAAATATAAAGGATCGTATGAACGTATCGCCAAACTAATACGTGAATACTCATCCGCACCCTTGTTGGATATAATAAACTTTTGGGAAGTGATTGTTTTCTCTTGGTTGACCGGAAACGCCGATATGCACCTGAAAAACTTCTCGCTTTTCAAACCCAAGGATGCTTATATGCTGACACCCGCATATGATTTGCTGTCCACTGCTATTGTGATGCCGGAAGATGACGAGGAATTAGCTCTCACGCTCAATGGCAAGAAGAAAAATATAAAACGCGAGGATTTTGAGAAAGCCATGCTTGACAACGGCATGGACGGGAAGGCAATCGCAAATCTCTTCAATAAATTTGAGAAGGCGATCCCAAAGTGGTCCGCTCTTATCGAAGATTCTTTCCTACCTCTTGAGCAGCAGACACAATATCGCAAACTTATTGAGAGCATGGCCGCAAGATTATTCGGGCAGTTGACGCATTAATACAATTGCGCGGCAGATACGCTCATGGCCCTCCCAGGCCACGGCTCCCTTATAGTGACAAAGGGAGCCGCAACACGGCTTGGGCGCTACGCGCCTTATGGGGGGGCAGCGCGGTGCGGCTGCTCCGGGGAGGCAGCCCCACAAGAGAGCCATATGGCGTGCGTTATGCTTTATTCCGGTCTTGATGATTCGAGCTTTACGGTCACGCGGCCCGAGCTATCGACAGGATACTCCTTGCCGTCAATAGAAAAGTAGGAGCATATATAATAACGGTAATTTTTCGGGCTCACGTCATATCTGGCTATGATATGGTGAAATTCACGGTCGCCAAAAATGTGTTCGCACTGAAAATCAAATGACGCATCGGTGGCCGGACTATTTTTTGTCACGAAGTGAAAGCTGATATAATAATCATCTTTTCTCGGATTGACAAAACTCAGATTGTAGACCGGGATTGGCTTACTATCCTTACCGATTGTCTGCCATAACTTGTAGTATCTGTTCCCGATATTAGGGATCACGATAGATTCGCTCATCCCCTTAGCAAGGTTTTGCCCGTTGCCATCAACAAACAACACCGAGAGTGAGCCCTCGTAGGCATCCGGAAGCACGGAAGGAGGTGGGGGAGTATCTAAGACGCAACTGCCAAGTATGGCTGCGCAAAATGCAGTAAAGAAAAAGATAAGAAATTTTCCCATAGTCTGATTGGTTTATGTGTTTCGGTGGCGAAGATATGGATTTATTTTGATTAATACAATATTTTTTGCTAAAAATTAAAAATATTGTAGAGTCGGGCCGGCCACTGCTCCCTTATAGTGACAAAGGGAGCCGCATCTGAGGCGATGCGGCTCCCTTTGAGCGCTTCAGGATGGGCTTGAACCAACGACCCCCTGATTAACAGTCAGGTGCTCTAACCAACTGAGCTACTGAAGCATACTCTACGCGGCGCAGCGCCCTCCGGCGCTCATTCCTGCGTTTTGTGCTGCAAAATTACTGCTTTTCTCCGACTCTCCAAAATTTTCGGCCATTTTTTTCAAAAAATCTTACAGGAAATATTACCTTTGCACATCAATCACATCCTCCAACCCCAATCTATCACCCCATTACCGCAATGATTGACACCATCCGTAAGTCATTTCTGGTCGTCATGGCGACCTTCCTGACCTCCTTCATGGCCTCTGCCCACGAAAAAGCCATAGCCGATTTTCTAAACCGGATCGGCGGCGCCGGAGCGGCCGACAGATTTGTGACGCTGCTCGACCCATCGACCGCCGGCCCCGACGGTGCCGAGACCTTCACCATCTCGACCTCCGATTCGGGCAAGCCTATGATCACCGGCTCGTCGCTCTCGGCCATAACCACCGGCATAGGATGGTATCTCAACAACCACGCCCACATCAATCTGGTCTGGAACAATCTCACCACCGACCTCACTTCGGCCCACCTACCCCTCCCCGCCGGGCCCGAGACCCACACCTCGCGCGCCGACTACAGGTATTATCTCAACTACTGCACCTTTTCCTACTCGATGTCGACCTACACCTGGGACCGCTGGCAGAAAGAGATCGACTGGATGGCCCTCCACGGCATCAACATGCCGCTGCAGATAGTGGGTCTCGACGCCGTGTGGCGACGTATGCTCACTTCCGACTACGGCTACACTCCCGCCCAGGCCGACGCGTTCATTGCCGGGCCTTGCTTTCAGGCTTGGTGGGGCATGAATAATATGGAGGGATGGGGCGGCCCAAACCCCGACTGGTGGTATGAGCGGCAGACCGATCTTGCCCGCAAGATCATAGCCCGCGAGCGCGAGCTCGGCATCGAGCCGGTGCTTCCCGGATTTGCCGGCACCGTGCCCTCCACCTTCACCGGCCTCACCGGCATCCCGTCGCTTAATCAGGGCGGATGGTGTGGCTTCAACCGCCCCGACCTGCTCGACCCCACCTCGCCGCAGTTTGAAGAGGTGGCCGCCAACTACTACCGCCATCTTGCCGACGTCATGGGCCCCTCACGCTACTACTCAATGGATCCCTTCCACGAGGGTGCCAACATAAGCGCTTTCCGCGACAAGATAGCCGACGCCTACCTCGCCATCTACCGCTCGATGGACGCCGCCGCCCCCGACAGCTCCCGCTGGGTGATCCAGCAATGGTCGTGGGCGCCCCATCAGTACAACGCCCTGCTCGTGCCAAAAGGGCGCATGGTGGTGCTCGACCTCTTTTCCGACGGCATACAGCGCAACCTCAACCGCTATCAGGGGCATGAGACCGTGTGGTGTTCGCTCCCCAACTTCGGAGCCCGCACAGGCATGATGGGACGCCTCGCCACCACTATCGACAGCTATTTTGCCACCGCAGCCTCCGACTCCTGCAATCTCAAAGGCATCGGTGCCACCCCCGAAGGCATCCACCAGACCCCCGTGGCCTACGATCTACTCTATCAATTGCCTTGGCTCGACACCGCCCCCGATCTCGATTCATGGATCGAAGGCTATGCCACCGCCCGCTACGGCCGCCCGGACTCTCTCGCCACAGCAGCATGGCGACTCCTCGCATCCGGCCCCTACAACTGCCCCGGCGCCCTCCAGGGCCCCCACGAGGCCATAATCTGCGCCCGTCCGTCGCTCGATGTCAAAACCGTGTCGTCATGGGGCGGATCCCATATATTCTACGACCCGGCCACGGTGGTCGATGCCGCCTACATGCTTCTCGACGCCCCGCTACCCGAGTCGGCCAATCTCAGCTACGACCTCACCGATGTGACCCGTCAGGCTCTGACCGACTACTCAAAGACTCTCCTCGCCCGCATCAAGGAAGCTCATGAGACCGGCGACTCTACCACATTTGCCGCCAGCCGCGATGAGTTCCTGCAGCTGATACTCGACATCGACGAGCTCCTCGCCACCAACCCCGCTTTCATGATCGGCACCTGGACCGAGGGCGCCCGCGCCATCGCCGACGAGATACCCACGACAACCGACGCCGACCGCCACTGGCTCGAAGCCGACAACGCACGCACGCTCGTCACAACATGGGGACCGGAGATTCCCGCCAACAGGGGCGGCCTGCGCGACTATTCCTACCGCGAGGCGGCTGGTATGCTGCGCGACTTCTACCATCGCCGATGGACCACATGGTTTGACCGCGGCATGACCGAGCCCGAGGGCGGATGGTTTGAGATGGAATGGGACTGGGCACATAACGACTCCACCCGCTACCCCACCGAGCCCACCGGCTCAACACGCGAAGTGGCCTCACGCCTCCTCGCAAAATATCTGCCCCGCAAATAAAAACCCCGTATATCTCTCCCCCATCCATGTCCACCAGCTCCACGTCAACCCGAATCCTGCGCGGTTTTTCCCGCGCAGGCAAGCTCGCCGAGCTCCGTCTCAAGCGGCTCTACCGCCGCAACCGCGCACTGCGCTTTGCAGCCATGGTGGCCGACAGCCTGCTCTGGACTGCTATCATCGGTGTATGGATATGGATGTTTTACTGGGCCGGACAGATCACCTCGTTCTGCTCCTTCCATGTACCCACACAGTCGATGACCCCCACAGTGCTGCCCGGCGACTACGGCATAGTCAACAAGTGGCGGCTCGGAGCACGCATCTTCGACATAAAGAAGGCGGTGGCGGGCGAAAGGGTGACCATCTACCGGCTCCCCGGCTATGGCAGGATAGAACATGGCGAGATAGCGGTGTTCAACGATCCCCTCGCCGCACCCGACAGCATCGGACTCAACCTGCGCCGGTACTATTGCAAGCGCATCATCGGCCTCCCGGGCGATACCCTCAGCATCGTCGACGGACACTATAAGGTGGCCGGCTACGACGGGCCTCTGTGCCCCATATCGGCCGAAGACAATATGGGCTATCTCGTGAGGGCTATGGAAAAGGGAGCGCCTAAGATGGTGGCCCTTAAGGCGTGGCCCTACGACAGCATAGTGGGCTGGACAGTGATGGACTATGGTCCGCTGGTGATTCCCGCCCGTGGCACACGCATCCCCATCGACCGCACAACAGCCTTGGTCTACGGACGCTACATCGAGTGGGAGCGCGGCGACGGCAAGCGGCCACGCTGGAGCGAAGCCGACAGCTGCGTGATGATCGACGGCCAGCCCCTCACCGAATATATATTTAAGGAAAACTACTATTTTGCCGCCGGCGACAGGGTGGAAAACTCGGCCGACTCACGCTACTGGGGCATTGTGCCCGAGCCTATGATAGTGGGTGTGGCATGGCGTCTGTGGGACAGCACCGACCATTCGACCGGACGCCGCCGCCACTCCCGTATAGGGCGCCATCTCGGCCCGCTCGAAGCGTCAGCCCGGCTTTGACATGCTCACACCCGGAGCCGATGCTATAATGGCTATCTCGTGGCGGTAAGCCTCTGTGAGCGCCCCGCAGCAATCCACCGCCTTGATATTGGCGAGCAGTTGTTCGACCGACGATGCCCCCACTATCACCGAAGTCACCCTGCGGTCGGCAAGCAGCCAAGCTATGGCCATCTGCGCCAGCGACATGCCGCAACGTGAAGCAATATCATTGAGCCGACGGGCGGCCTCCACTCTAGGCACGCTCACCTCATCGCGCTTCAGAAAGCCCTCCGCTCGCGCCGCGCGGCTCCCTTCGGGTATACCGTGGAGATAGCGGTCGGTCAGGAGACCCTGGGCCAGTGGCGAAAAGCACACTATGCCGCTCCCATTGGCCGCTGCCGGGCCAAAGTTCTGATCAATCGCTTTGGTGTCGAAGATAGACGCGCGGTACTGGCTCAGCAGACACGGCACCTTGGCCTCACGCAAAATGTCGTAGGCGCGCTGCTGCTCTCGGGGAGGATATTTCGACAGGCCCGCATAGAGAGCCTTGCCCTGCCTCACAATGTCGATGAGCGCCTGTATAGTCTCCTCAATCGGCGTCACTCCGTCGTAGCGATGGGAGTAGAACACGTCGAAATAGTCGAGCCCCGTGCGCCGCAGACTCGCGTCGCACGATGCCATGAGATTCTTACGCGATGATCCGTCGCCATATACCCCGGGCCACATCGCATGTCCCGCCTTCGACGATATGAACATCTCGTCGCGGTGGCCGCTGAGGTCGCGCCTCAGTATAGTGCCGAAATTTATCTCCGCGCTTCCGGGTTCGGGACCGTAGTTATTAGCCAGGTCAAAGTGGCACACCCCATTGTCAAACGCAGTCACAATCATGTCGCGGGCCACGCGCTGATCATCGACCGATCCGAAATTATGCCATAGTCCGAGCGAGATCTCGGGGAGAAACACTCCGCTCTCCCCTGCCTTGCGATATTTCATCATATCACGTAAGAGTTTATTTAGTTTCGGCAAATTTAGCCAATTCCCGGCTTCTCCCACACCTGTCGGGCGCGAAAAATAGCATACCACGCTCCTTACCCCCGCTTTTTTTTGTAATTTTGCATGCTTATCGGCGTGTGCTGTCGCAGCATGCGCCTTGACAGCATATATTTTACCGTATCAACCCCTTTCTACTTCACACTCAGCCAATGACTCCGAGAGTAAGATTCGCTCCGTCGCCAACGGGGCCTCTGCATATAGGCGGCGTGCGTACCGCCCTGTTCAACTATCTCTTCGCCCGCCGCAACGGCGGCACCATGGTGCTCCGAATCGAAGACACTGACTCGCAGCGGTTTGTGCCCGGAGCCGAAGATTATATCAATGAAGCACTTGCGTGGCTCGGCATCACCATCGACGAAGGTGTGAGAGAAGGAGGCCCCTACGGGCCCTACAAGCAGAGCGAACGCCGCGACATATACCGCGAATATGTTGGCAAGTTGCTCGACGCCGGTCGAGCCTACATTGCCTTCGACACCCCCGAGGAGCTCGAGGCCGCCCGTGCCGCCACCCCCAATTTCCAGTACGACGCCTCGACCCGCGGACGCATGCGCAACTCCCTCACCCTCGGCCCCGAGGAGACTCAGCGCCTCATCGATAACGGCGAGAAATATGTGGTGCGATTCCTTGTGGAGCCCGGACGCGACGTGACCGTCGACGACATGGTGCGCGGTCTCGTCACCATCAACTCCTCGATCCTCGACGACAAGGTTCTCTACAAGAGCGCCGACGACCTCCCCACATACCATCTGGCCAACATTGTCGACGACCATCTCATGAAGATCACCCATGTGATACGCGGCGAGGAGTGGCTCCCCTCCGCACCACTCCATGTGCTCCTCTACGAAGCATTCGGATGGACCGACACCATGCCCCGCTTTGTCCACCTTCCCCTCCTTCTCAAGCCCGACGGCAAAGGCAAGCTCTCCAAGCGCGACGGCGACCGCCTCGGATTCCCCGTATTCCCACTCGAATGGCACGACCCCAAGAGCGGCGACATATCCTCGGGATACCGTGAGAAGGGCTATCTACCCGAAGCTGTGGTCAATTTCCTCGCACTCCTCGGCTGGAACCCCGGCGACGACTCCGAAATAATGGATATCGACCAGCTCACCGAAAAATTTTCATTCGACCGCTGCTCCAAGTCGGGTGCCAAATTCGACTACGAAAAGGGCCGATGGTTCAACCACAAGTATCTCCAGGCCCTCCCCGCCGAAAAGCTCGTTGAGCTATTCAAGCCGGTTATGGCTGCCAAGGGGGTTGATCCAGCCGCCTTCTCCGATGAGTATATCGCCGCAGCAATAGAGCTGGTCAAGGAGCGCGTCAACTTCCCTGCCGAGCTCTGGGACCATGCCCGATTCTTCTTCGTAGAGCCCGAGACCTACGATCCCAAAGCCGTGAAGAAGCGTTGGAGCGCCGACACCCCTGCCATAATGGAGGAGCTTATAGAGCAACTCCACAAGCTCCCCGCCACCCTCCCCGCCGATCAGGCCGAGCCCGCAATCCTCGGCTGGATCGCCGACAAGGGTTATCATCTGGGCAATGTCATGAATGCCTTCCGACTTGCTGTGGTGGGCGAGTGCAAGGGCCCGCATATGTTTGCCATCACAGCCCTCATGGGCCTCGATGCCACCGAGCGCCGCATACGCCGCGCCATTGCCGAAATAAAGCCTGCTGCTGAGTGAACACCATCTATAATGCCGGCATACGCCTTTATGCCGCCACTGCCCGCACCCTCGGACGCCTCGGCCACCGCAAGGCGGCTCTGATGACACGCGGCCAGCGCGACACCTCCGACGCGCTGCGGCGCTTTGCCGCCGCAGCGCCCGAGGGCGCGCCGCGCATTTGGATCCATGCCGCATCGCTCGGCGAGTTTGAGCAAGGGCGCCCTGTCATTGAGTGGATCCGCCGTGAGATGCCACAGGCCCGCATCCTCCTCAGCTTTTTCTCACCGAGCGGCTACGAGGTGCGAAAAAACTTCCCCGGCGCCGACACGGTGGTCTACCTACCCTTCGACACCCCCCGTGCCGCCGACACCTTTGTCGATATAGCCCGCCCCACGATGGCCATATTCGTGAAGTATGAGTTCTGGGGCAATTATCTCGACGCCCTGCGCCGTCGCGAAATACCGGTATATCTCATATCGGCCATATTCCGTCCCGGACAGATTTTCTTCCGCCCCTACGGAGCCATGTTCCGCCGCATGCTGCGGTGCTTCACCCACCTCTTCGTGCAGGACGATGCATCGGAGCGACTGCTGCGCGGCGCCGGAGTGGAGGCCCGAGATATCACCGTGTGTGGCGACACCCGCTTCGACCGTGTCACCGACACACTCCGCTCCGCCCGTCCCGTGCCCGAGATCGAAGCATGGATCGATGCCTCGGGAGGCCGCGACCGGTTTACCCTCGTGGCCGGAAGCAGTTGGGGACCCGATGAGGATGTCTACTTCCCTTGGCTCGCCTCCCATCCTGAGGTGAGAGCCATAATAGCCCCGCATGAATTCGACCCCTCTCGCCTCGAAGCTATGCGCGGCCGTCTGGGCCGGGATCTGACTCTCCTCCACAGCGAGCTCAGCTCGGCATCCCCCGCCCGGATAGCCGCAGCCCGGTATATCATCATCGACTGCTTCGGCCTCCTCGCCTCGCTCTACCGATTCGCCTCCATGGCCTATGTGGGCGGCGGATTTGGCGTAGGCATCCACTCCGTCACTGAAGCCGCCGTATTTTCCGTACCGGTTGTGTTTGGCCCCAACCACAGCCGCTTCCGCGAGGCAATTGATCTGATAGCTTGTGGCGGCGCATCGTCTGTAGCCTCCCCCAAAGATTTTGCCCTGACTGCCTCACGGTTTCTCCAGTCGGTCGACCGTCGTTCCGAAGCCGGAGCAGCTGCCGGAAAGTATATCGCCGACAATGTAGGCGCCACCGAAACCATTGCCCGACATATATTCCCTCGCCAATGAGCTCCCCCACCCTCAACCAATTCGTGGCCGCCACCATAGCGCGCCTCAAGCCAGCCATAGGCGAACGCGAGGCCCGCGCCTCCCTACGCCTCATCTTCGAGACCGTCAAAGGATGGAGCCCGGTCGATATTGCCGTGAAAGGCGCCGAGCCGATAAGCCCGTTTGTCGCAGGCAAGGTCGACGACATTGTCAACCGTATGCTCGCCCACGAGCCTGTGCAGTATATCCTTGGCGAGACACTTTGGTACGGCCTCAAACTACGGGTGTCACCTGCTGTGCTCATACCCCGGCCCGAGACGGCCGAGCTTGTCGATATGATAGTGAAGGAAGCCGGATCGACAGCCGACCTACGTGTGGCCGACATATGCACCGGTTCCGGATGTATAGCCGTGGCACTCGCCCGCAATCTCACATTTCCCGTCATCACTGCCATCGACATCTCGGCCCCGGCCCTCGAGATAGCCGCCGAAAACATCAAAGACCTCAAGGTGTCGTCGGTCACACTTCTCAAAGCCGACGCTACCGACCCCTCGGAGCTCCCGGGCGGCGAGTTTGACATCATTGTGGCCAATCCGCCCTATATCGCCGACGACGAGCGCGGCTCGATGGACAGGAATGTGCTGCTCTATGAACCCCACTCGGCTCTCTTTGTGCCCGACGACGATCCTCTGCTCTTCTACCGAGCCATAGCCGGGTATGCCCGGACCCACCTATCGGCCTCCGGACGCTTATACTTCGAGATAAATCCCATCTATGCCGAGCGGCTTGCAGCCCATATGACCGATGCTGGGTGGCGCGACGTGACCCTCACACGCGACATCCACGGCACCTATCGGTTCCTCTCGGCATCAAGACCCGAATAATCCATATCCCCAACCCCGCAGGCCCATGCGTATATTAACACCCGAAATGGCCATGTCGAGACTTGCCGCCTCCTGCGCGCGCACCGAGACATGCACAGCCGACGCTATGGCACGCCTCAAGCGTTGGGGCATAACCCCGTCGGCTGCCAGTGCCATCATCGGGCGGCTTACCGACGAGAGCTACATATCCGACTCCCGCTATGCCCGGGCCTATGTGCGCGACAAATACCGCTTTGCAGGATGGGGGCGCCGGAAGATAGCATTGGGGCTCGCCGCCAAGCGCATTGCCCGCGACATTGCCGCCGAGGCTCTCGACGAAGCCGTGGACAGCGACGAATATCTCGCCAAACTCACAGCGGTGGTGCGTGCAAAAGCCCGCACAATGCCCCGCGAACTCCACAACACATACGAGGGGCGAGCCAAGCTCTTTGCTTTTGCCGCCGGACGCGGCTTCGAGAGCTCCCTTATCACCGCAGTAATCCGATCAACCGACAATCCAGTATGGCCCGATCCATCGTCCGACGACTGAACAGCTGGGCCGAAGCCCTGATCTCCGTGGCCATGCCGGCAGTGTGCGAGGTGTGCGGCAGACCGCTCACCGATGGCGAGCGCCATGTGTGTCTCACTTGCCTCACCGCGCTGCCACGTACCGGATTCCATCTATCGCCCGACAACAACGACATCCACTACCGGCTGGCCGACAACCATTGGATAGTGGATCGTGCCGCATCGATGTTTCATTATTATCGCTCCACCCCCTCCACTGAACTCATCCTGTCGGCCAAATACCGCGGCCGACCCTCCATCCTCTCTCACTTGGCCCGCATCTATGCCGCCGAGATAAGCCCTTCGGGATTTTTCGACGGCATCGACATGATAGTCCCCGTGCCGCTCCACTGGACCCGCCGCATCTCCCGTGGATACAATCAGTCGGAATATATAGCCCGCGGACTGAGCCGCGCCACAAGGATTGCCACCAACACATCGCTCCTCACCCTGCCGCGCCGCCACTCCACCCAGACACGCCGCAGCGCCGCCGCCCGAGCCACCAATGTGGCCGACACATTCCGGGCTACAACCGCAGCACGGCGCCTCGCATCCTCCTCTCCACATATCCTGCTGGTCGACGACATCATCACCACCGGCTCGACCATGCGCGACTGCCTCAGAGCCCTCTCCTCTGCCATACCTGACGCCCGGCTAAGCGTGCTGTCGATAGGCATAGCCCACGGTCTCTGACTCCTCTACTCATCCGTCATCACCACGTTTATTGACAAATCTATTGCTTTATTAAAGAATATATCTACCAATGAACATCTTCAATCATCTCATCACATCATGTCTGCTTGCTGCAACAGCGACCGGTGCTGTAGCAGCCGAGACCGAATCGGCAACCGCCGACAAGCAGAGTCTCGCAACTCTCCGCATCGAAGCACGCCTCGACTACCAGCGCGACTGGCTCGACGGCAACACCGTTGATGGCAACAGCGGCTTCGAGGGCAAGTTTCTCAACCTTCGCCTCGACGGCAACATCACCGACAACCTCTCCTACTCCTGGCGCCAGCGCTTCACCAAGACTATAAAGGACGGCAACTTCTTCGACGCCACCGACTGGGTATATCTCCAGTGGAACACCGGACGCTGGACCCTCGCGGGCGGCAAGCAGGTTGTGGCCATAGGCGGATGGGAATACGACCGCGCCCCCATCGACCTCTATGGCTGCTCCGTGTTCTGGAACAACATCCCCTGCTATCAGATAGGTGGCTCGGTGGCCTATTCTCCCTCCGCTTCCGACAAGATCATGTTCCAGTTCTGCGAGAGCCCCTTCTTCACCCCCGCCAACCGCAACATGTATGCCTACAACCTCTACTGGTCAGGCACCCACGGCTGCTTCTCTCCCCTCTGGTCGGCCAACCTCCTCGAATACGCTCCCGGACACTTCATCAACTATATAGCCCTTGGCAATAAGTTTACCTTCGGCAAGGTGGCTCTTGAGCTCGACATCCTCAACCGTGCCTCCTCCCATCAGGTATTCTTCTTCAAAGATTGCTCCGTAATGGGCGAACTCTCATGGAAGCCCGCACCCCGCTGGCGCCTCCACGCCAAGATGACCTACGATGTGAACCATACCGACAGCGATGCCGACCTCCTCGTGCTCCCCGGCACCGAGCTCAAGATGGTGGGCGGCGGAGCTGAGTTCTACCCCTTCTCCAAAAGCCTCGGCACCCTCCGCTTCCATGCCAACGCCTACTACTCATGGGGCCGCAACGCCAACTCGGCCGATGTGATGCAAAACAAGACCTGCATCTTCGACCTCGGCGTGAAGTGGGATATGAACCTCCTCTCGTTCAAGCGCAAGTGATCCATCATCTGTAATAAAGTCTACCTATCATGGAAATACAGGAAAATATCACCGAGCCGCAGGCTGGGGCAACCCCACGTCGCCGCTCCATCACCTCCTACGTGCCCAGCGGCATAATATGCCTCGCAGTAGTGTTTGGCCTATTCTACTTCATTGGAGTGAAGATGGGTGTGGCCAATATGCTCAACACCATCATGCACACCGCCCACGACCTGCTCCTCAACACAGTGTTCTATCTCATGGGCATCTGCGTGGTCACCGGCGCCCTCGGACGCCTCTTCGTCGAGTTTGGCGTAGTGAGCCTCATCGAGAAGCTCCTCCGTCCCCTCATGGGCCCGCTCTTCCGGCTCCCCGGTGTTGCAGCCCTCGGCGCAGTCATGACCTTCCTTTCCGACAATCCTGCCATCATCTCCTTGGCTCAGGACAAACGCTTCGGCTCCTACTTCAAGAAATTCCAGTACATCTCGCTCACCAACTTCGGCACCGCCTTCGGCATGGGCCTTCTGGTGATGGTGTTTATGATGGGGCAGGGCTTCTTCCTCGCCCCCCTCATCGGTTTCGTGGGAGCATTCTTCGGGTGTGTGGTGTCGACCCGCATCATGCAGCATTTCGTGATCCGCAACTATCCCGAATACCTCCACGAGAGCGCCATCGTGGCTGAGAAGACCCCCGGCAACCCGCTTGGCAATCCAGAGCAGGATCTGGCTCCCGAGAAAGCTCCCGAGAAGTCGCTCTTCATCCGCATCCTCAACTCTCTCCTCGACGGTGGCCGCACAGGCGTCGACGTAGGCATCGCCATCATCCCCGGCGTGCTCATCATCTCCACGCTTGTCATGATCCTCACTTTTGGCCCGTCGTCGTCGGGTGCCTACACCGGAGCAGCCTATGAAGGCATCGAGATCCTCCCCTGGCTCGCATCCAAGATCAATTTTGTGTTTGAGTGGCTCTTCGGATTCCATGACCCCCACCTCGTGGCATTCCCCATCACTGCCCTCGGTGCCGTGGGCGCGGCCCTCAGCCTCGTGCCCAACTTCATAGCCCAGGGCTGGGCCGACGGAAACGCCATCGCAGTGTTCACCGCCATAGGTATGTGCTGGAGCGGCTACCTCTCCACCCACACCGCCATGCTCGACTCGCTCGGCTACCGCGAACTCACCCCCAAGGCCATCCTCGCCCACACCATCGGCGGCCTCTTCGCAGCTCTCGTGGCCCACGGCCTCTACGTCCTCGTCACCCTCTTCCTCTGATGCGGGGCCTAAATACTCTTTAACATTTTTTAATTTTATTGGCTTTTGTCGTTTTTTTGACCGTTTTGGCTTTACAAAATGCCACCTCAATAGCCTCAGACGCCATTTTAAGCCGCCCTTCGGACGCCGCCTCACTTGCAAAGAGTCAGAGTGCGCGCCGAGGGGCGACTTGCATTGTTTGAAATAAATGATGTACCTTTGCAGTGAAATCTCATACGGAAACGTAGATGGCCCCCTGATGATGGGCGCCATACTATCTTCTAAACAGAAAACGGCATGACAGAATAGTGTAATAAGATTAGACTTTTTTGATAACAATCCACTGACGTTAAGTACTATGTGTAAGTAGCAAAGGATGCCCGTGAGGGTCTCCTTTGTTATTTTTATACGTTTTTTTCATTACCTTTGCACCCGATATGAAAAGAATCGACCGCGCAACTGTGCAACGCATCCTCGACACCGCCGACATTGTCGACGTGGTGAGCGACTTCGTCAAGCTCAAGCGAAGAGGCTCGGGCTATATAGGCCTATGCCCTTTCCACAACGAGCGCACCCCGTCGTTTTCTGTCAGCAAGACCCGAAACATATGCAAGTGCTTCTCCTGCGGGCAGGGTGGCAGTCCTGTCAACTTCATCATGCTCCATGAGCAGATGAGCTACAATGAGGCTCTGCGCTATCTCGCCCGGAAATACAATATCGAGATAAAGGAGGAGGAGATGACCGACGACGAGCGCCGGGCTGCATCGGAGCGCGAGTCGGTGCTTGCGGTCAACGAATGGGCCCTCTCGCGCTTCGAGGAGTGGATGACCTCTACCCCCGAGGGGCAGAGCGTTGGCCTGGCCTATTTCCGCGAGAGAGGCATCAACGACGAGATGATACGCCGATTCCACCTCGGCTACGCCCTCGAAGCCCGCGACGCTATGGCCTCCGAGGCAATCGCTGCCGGGTTCTTCACCGACCAGATTGTGGCTGCAGGAATTGCCTACGCACCAGAGGGAGGTGGCCCGCTGCGCGACCGATTCCGTGGCCGTGTGATCTATCCAGTCTTTACCATATCAGGCAAACCGGTGGCTTTCGGCGGACGCACCTTGCGGTCTGACAAGAAGATCGCAAAATATGTCAACTCTCCCGAAAACGCCGCCTACTCCAAGAGCCGCGAGCTATACGGTCTATATCAAGCCAAGCGTGGCATCGTGGCCCGCGACAAGTGCATTCTCGTCGAGGGCTACATGGATGTCATTTCGATGCACCAGAGCGGCATCGACAATGTGGTGGCCTCGTCAGGCACCTCGCTCACCTACGGACAGATCCGCCTCATCCACCGGTTCACCGAAAATGTGACGGTGATCTACGACTCCGACCCCGCCGGCATCAAGGCCGCTCTACGCTCGGTCGATATGCTCCTGTCAGAAGGGATGAAGATCAAGATTCTGCTACTACCCGATGGCGACGATCCCGACTCTTTTGCCCAGACACACTCCTCGGCCGAAGTAGAGCAATATATCGCCGACCATGAGACCGACTTCATACGCTTCAAGACCCGGATTCTTCTGGCCGACGCCGGCGACGATCCCATTGCCCGGAGCAAGGTGATATCCGACATAGCAAGGTCTATCTCGGTGATACCCGACGAGATTCTGCGCACCAACTATATATCCGACTGTGCCAGGTCTCTGGCATTTGACGAGAAGGTGCTTGCTCTTCAGGTGGCGCGGCTGAGGGCCGAAAATGCCGGCAAACAAGCCGAAGAGGAGGCCCGCGAGAGAGCACGCGCCTCGATCGCCCCTGAACAGGATGCTCCTGCTCCTGCCCCAGCCGCCACTACACCACCTCCGGGCGATGTGGCGGGCGGATCTGCCGCCCCCGCCCCGGCCGCCATCGCCGCACCTCATGCCGCAGAGCTGCGCGCCGTGGAGCGAGAGCTCGCACGCTATATCACCCGCTACGCAATGGTGCCATGCTTCCTCGCCGAACTCGACGATCAAGGCAACACAGCCCCCATGACCGTAGTGGAATATATCGATGCCGAGCTGCGCTACGACGAGATCACATTTGCCAACCCCGACATAAGAGCTCTCTTCGACTCGGCCTTGGGACTCCTGCCAGCCTACCGCGAGGCCAGATCGCAAGCCGAGATCCACGCCGCCGAGCATGAAGCCACTTCTCTTGCCCAAGGCATCGAGGTCATAGGACGCGACCACGCCGCCGAGGGCATAGCAGGTATCGAACGTGCCGAGACCGCCCTTCGAGAGCGCCTCGCAGCTGAGAAAAATGCCGAGCTCGATCTGTTCGACTCCCGATATGCCGAGCACATCCTCATATCGAGCCCCGACGACGCCATACGCACCCTTGCCAACGACCTCGTGGCCGACCGCCACCGCCTGAGCAAGATCCACACAAAATATGCCCACGTGGAAACCGAGCGCGAGCGCCTCTCCATACTTGTCCCGAGAGCCGTATATGAGCTCAAATATGCTCTCCTTGAGCTCCAGCTGCGCGACATGTCGCGACGACTCGCCCTCTCAGGCAGCGACTTCGAGGCCCAGACCTCCATCCTCAAAGCCATCCAGGAGCTAAGCGAAGTGCGCAAGCAACTCGCCCGCTACCTCGGCGAACGAACCCTCTCCGCCCGCCGCTGATCCTGGCTTAATCCATCTCAAACAAGCCAACTACATTATCCATAATCATTAACTCACTTAACATGATTGATCCGATATTCGTTTTCTCACGTATCCAATTCGATGTTGCAGCTGCTATCAAAGCGGCCAACGGTAGATTACACATAGATGATGCACTTATAATCGCCGGCACGCCTTGCGTATTAGTCGACTTTGCCAATGTCCCCGACCGAAAACTGAAATATATCGCCAGAGCTATGCGGTATTTCTTTAGACGAAACCCTCGTTATACGCAGTTTACTAAACAAGCTGTTGAAGAAGGTCTGCGTAAAGACTGGTTGCCTAATCTTGATTTTGAGGAAAAACGTCAGATGCTATCTGATTTTAAGATGACACCCGGCGTTGATGCAGATGGATATATCATTTGTAATGAAGATATTGTCAACCGTCTTACAGAAAAGGAACATCCTGACCTCGAGACTTATGGCAAAAACAGCTATACTCGTGTAAACCTTAATGGTCCGACCAGACGCCTCCGCAATTCTTCTACCGCAGAGATATTTTATAATCTCGTTGATAGCGAAGGATACACTACCACACCTCTGAATATCACTGCAGATGAATGGTATGCCATAATTCGAGATACCTCTCCTCTTATAAAAGAGTATCTCGCAGCCTATATACAGATCCCGGATTTGATCGCAAGTCCAAAGGAAGTCGAGCAAATGTTTAATTTGCTCCCCGACTGTATCAACGCCCGCAATACCTCTTTAGGCAAAAGAGCACAGATGATGCTTGACATAGAGGTTTACGACACCGACGATAACACCAAAAGGTGCTACTGGTCTACTCCAATATTGAAAGGACGTCAGGAAGATGGCCTATTCCGTTGGATAATGCGACCGGAGCTTATCGAAGCCGCAATGCGGCTCTCTAAAGAGGAAAAGTGGGATCTGCCTCAACGCTCATAATCACGACATGGATATCTCCGACGATAAGAAACTGGCAGCAGAAAAGATTTTGAAATTTGTCGATAAATATCTTGAAGGCGATATTGACAAGATTACAACTTTTCCATTGTCAAAACTACTCCACGACAAAGAATTCGGCTGCCCTTCTAATAGATCATTCGACTGCGACGATACAGAGTTGATGCGCTGTATTTATGTCCTTATATTTTCAGATGTATGGCCTTGCCTCTCGTTTGAAACTCTTGGAAACTATACTTATAGAGGCGACACGATGAATACCTACAACACATTGTTCGGAAAACCTAACTATCACAATGGTATATGGCATCCGGGACTCAATAAGTTCCATCCATCAGATAGTCTGAAAAAGAAAGTTGTGGATTTCCACTTAAAAGGATACAATCTCATTGGCAATATGGTAGTTCTTCCTAATATAGAGTTTGAGGGCAAAACAATCAATCGATATCGGGGGTGCAATCATACTCATGATTTCTTTGACCGATTCCTATATGATTTGAAGTCAGCATTAATTAAAGCACCCGATTGCGATATTACGCTCCACAATCTGGTGAAAGCAAATGCTCTGTATCTCTATCCATTCTTGAATCAGTCGGGATTCAAAGTGTTGTCGTCGAAGCTATTTTTTGAAGATTACCTTGATAGCGACTTGAATCCAGTTGTTTCATCCAAAGCTTTCTACTATTGGATCAAAGATGTGACGTCCGAGGCTTATTTGGAGGAAGCAGATCGCTATATTGATTTTGCGAATAAGACAATCGAACATAGAGGTCGACACATGTTGAAAATACTCAAGGATCAGTTGTGTATCTTTAAGTAGTTGGCAAAACAATCAATTGAGACTTCAATAGTATGCTAAGGCGATTAGCGACATGTAGGGTGGATGGATGAGGCAGAGGGAGCTGTTTTTAGCGCCGGAGGGCGAGCTTTCACTATGCCATGTTTGGTTGGGTCGGTGAGTTTTTGTATTTTTGTGATGCGGATAGGCCGCAGCGGCCTCCGATTTATCATATCACACTCAACCACATCCCTCATATATGAGCTTCGCTCTCAACGCCTTCAACATTTTTGCCGACACCACGGCCGCATACCACACCACCGACAATGTCGACTCCCCCTTTGCCAATCCTCATCCGGCAGGATCGGTAGAGCATCTCCTTGCCGAAAAAAATTGGGTCGATGCTGTGCAGTGGCATCTTGAAGATATTATCCGCGACCCTGCTATTGACCCCGTCGAAGCCCTCGCCCTGAAGCGCCGCATCGACCGGTCAAATCAGGTGCGCACCGACATGGTTGAAGACCTCGACTCATATTTCCGCGACCGCTATGCCACAGTGACCACCGCCCCCGACGCAACCATCAACACCGAAAGCCCCGCCTGGGCCCTCGACCGCCTCAGCATCCTCGCGCTCAAGATCTACCACATGGCCATCGAGGCTGCGCGCACCGACGCTTCCGAAGAGCACAGGGCCCGCTGCGCCGCCAAGCTCGCCGTGCTTGAGGAGCAGCGTGCCGACCTCATCGCAGCCATCGACACCCTCCTCGACGATTTTGCCGCCGGCCGCAAATACATGAAGGTTTACCGTCAGATGAAAATGTACAACGATCCGGCCACCAATCCGGTGCTCTACTCATCGGGCAAGTAAGCGCGCCGCCCGACACCCCCCTTAAGTCATGACCCCTGTTGTCAATACCGATCAGCGCCCCGTGGTGCTTGTGATCCGCCTATCAGCTCTCGGCGACGTAGCCCTGTCGGCAGGCGTAGTCGAACGGGCAGCCCAGCGCCATCCCGAAGTGCGCTTTGTCATGGTCACGCGCAAGCAGTTTGCCCCGTTTTTCCCATCGGTCGAGGTCTACGCTCCCGACCTGAAAGGGCGCCATAAAGGAGTGGCCGGCATCATACGTCTGGCCGGCGACCTGCAGAGGGCCTACAGCCCCGTGGCAGTGGCCGACCTCCACGACGTGATCCGCACCCGGCTGCTCCGCATGTTGCTGCACCATAAAGGCGCATCAGATGTGGCGGTGATCGACAAGTGCAGGGCCATGCGCCGTCGTCTTGTCAAGGGCATCTCCAAAGAGCCCCTCCCCCACGTCACCCTGCGCTACGCCGCCGTGTTCACCGCCCTCGGTTTCGACCCCGGACCCGATGCATCACTCCCCCTCCCGTCGCCACAACGCCGCGAGCCGCTGGAGCCTGTGATAGGCATCGCGCCCTTTGCCGCCCATCCCGCCAAGACATATCCCTTCAATATGATGACAAAGATGGTGGAGCAGCTACGCGAAGCGCGCCCGGATGTACGGATATTCTGGTTCAGCGCCCCGGGAGCAGAAGCCGACAAGATAGCCTCTATAGCTCATGACGACGACACCATAGTGGCCCGGCTCAACCTGCCCGGCGGCCTTGGCGACGAGATTGAGCTCATGCGGAAAATGGCTTTTATGCTCACCATGGACTCGGGCAATATGCACATGGCCGCACTCGCCGGCACCCCTGCCGTGTCGGTGTGGGGACCCACTCGACCAAGCGCTGGATTTCAGGGTCTCACATCGCCCGACGACTGCAACATCACGGCCCCTATCATATGCAGCCCCTGCTCCATCTACGGCAATAAATATTGCCGCAAGGTATCCACAAAGGGATTCATTCCTTGCCTCGTGGCCATACCTCCCCACATGATTGTCCGACATATCCTCCCCATGCTTCCCCCTCCGCGATGAGCAAGAAAAAAAATATCTCCGACGACTCCGCCGACGCAATAATGCCCGACGATTTCGACATCCGCGATGCCGCCGACAGCCGCCCCGCCGCCGACCGCGATCAGGACAAGGCCCTGCGCCCGGCCCGCTTCGACGATTTCAGAGGTCAGGCCAAGGTGGTCGAAAACCTGCGCATCTTCGTTGCCGCTGCACGCATGAGGGGCGAGCCGCTCGACCACACCCTGCTCTACGGGCCTCCGGGCCTCGGCAAGACCACTCTAAGCAACATCATTGCCAACGAGCTCGGCGTGGGATTCAAGGTCACCTCAGGCCCGGTGCTCGACAAGCCGGGCGACCTCGCCGGACTCCTCACCTCGCTTGAGGAAAACGATGTGCTGTTTATCGACGAGATCCATCGGCTGAGCCCCGTGGTGGAGGAGTATCTCTACCCCGCCATGGAAGATTTCCGCATCGACATCATGATCGACAAAGGCCCCGGCGCCCGATCGGTGCAGCTCGCCCTCTCGCCGTTCACCCTCATCGGAGCAACCACCCGGTCGGGGCTGCTCACATCGCCCATGCGCGCCCGTTTCGGCATCAACTGCTCCCTGGAATATTACGACCACGAGACCCTTGAGCGAATCATTCTCCGGTCGGCGTCGCTGCTCCGCGTGGCATGCTCTGCCGAGGCTGCCCACGAGATAGCTATGCGGTCGCGCGGCACACCACGCATAGCCAACGCCCTGCTGCGCCGCGTGCGCGACTTCGCTCAGGTCAAGGGTTCGGGTAATATCGACCCTGAGATTGCACGCTATTCACTCGAAGCTCTGAAAATCGACCGTTATGGCCTCGACGAGACCGACAATAAGATTCTCCGCACAATAATATCAAAATTCAAAGGAGGCCCCGTCGGACTCTCGACCATAGCCACCGCCCTCGGCGAAGATCCAGGCACAATCGAGGAGGTTTACGAACCTTTTCTCATCAAAGAGGGTTTTATTAACCGTACACCGAGAGGCCGCGAAGTGACGGAACTCGCCTGGGCACATATTGCCGGCGGCGATAAGCGCGACTACCTCGGAGGACTCTTCGACGACTGATTCATCACACTTCTTCACCCCCACCGCCACACCATCATGGGTGCAATAAAAAATCTTGCCAAAGACACCATGGTCTACGGTGCCAGCAGCATCATAGGCCGGTTTCTCAACTGGTGTCTCGTCCCGCTCTACACCATCGTATTCCCGGCCGGTGAGTATGGCGTGGTGACTTATGTGTATTCCATCACGGCCCTCGCCCTGGTGATTCTCATCTACGGCATGGAGACCGGATTTTTCCGCTTCGCCAACCACGACCGCTACCCCGACCCGATGGAGGTCTACTCCACCTCCCTCATATCTCTGGCCGCCACTTCGGTGGCGTTCCTCATCGCGACGCTGTGCTTCATCAGGCCGGTGGCCGATTTTCTCCATTGTCCATCCCATCCGTCGTATGCCGCCATGATGGCCGCCGTGCTCGCCTGCGACGCCTTCACCGCCATACCATTCTGCTACCTGCGCTACCGCCGGCGCCCGCTGCGCTTCGCCTCCCTCAAGATCATAAGCATAGCCCTCAACATCGGCTTCAACCTCTTTTTCATCCTCCTCTGCCCCTGGCTCATGAAGCAGGCCCCGGGATGGGTCGACTGGTTCTACGACCCCGGATTCGGCATTGGCTATATCTTCCTGAGCAATCTCATCTCATCGGCCGTAGTGACCCTGCTGCTCCTGCCGGAGCTCACCGGATTCCGCTGGAGCTTCAACAAAGCCCTGTGGCGCGAAATGGTGGCCTACTCATTCCCCCTGCTCATCCTCGGCATCGCCGGGATAATGAACCAGACCAT
Source organism: uncultured Muribaculaceae bacterium (assembly GCA_910579675.1). GTDB lineage: Bacteria > Bacteroidota > Bacteroidia > Bacteroidales > Muribaculaceae > Paramuribaculum. Next base: position 35,653 of record CAJTUF010000021.1, read on the forward strand.
CGACAAGCTCCTGCTCCCCTATCTCGTGGCCGACAAGGCCGACGCCATGGCCCAGGTGGGCATCTACGGCGCCAACTACAAGATAGCAATCATCATGGTGATGTTTATCCAGGCATTCCGGTTTGCCTACGAGCCATTTATATTTGCCCGCGACCGCGAGAGCGGCTCCACCCGCAAGTATGCCGACGCCATGCGCTATTTCGTCATCTTCGGCCTCGTCATCTTTCTCGGAGTGATGTTTTATCTACCGGTGATACGCTATTTCATCAGCCCCGCTTATTTCTCGGGCCTGAAAGTGGTGCCGGTGGTGATGATAGCCGAGCTCTTCTTCGGCATCTTCTTCAACCTCTCCCTCTGGTACAAGCTCACCGACAAGACCATCTGGGGCACATGGTTCTCGCTCATAGGTCTGGCCGTGACGCTGGTGCTCAACATCATCCTCGTGCCGGTGATGGGCTATATGGGTTGCGCATGGGCAGCCCTCGCTTGCTACACCGTGATGATGGTGCTCTCATGGCTCATCGGGCGCCGCAAGATGCCCATACCCTACCCTACCGGACGCCTCTGCATCTATTTCGCTGCGGCAATGGCCCTCTACTTCCTGTCCGGCGCCATTGCCACTTCGAGCGAACTGCTCAATCTCGGAGTGCGCACCATCCTGCTCGCCGGCTTCATAGGCGCCGCTGTGCATTTCGAGCATATCCCTCTCCCTAACCTTTCCAAACTCAAGAAATCATGAGCTCATCCGTGGCCTCCCGTTTCAGCAACTTCTTTGTCAACTTCTTCTCCTTCACCGGCCAGCTCGTGCCGCAGCAGGAGGCGGAGCAGTCGATACGCGACGGCGTGTCGTTCAAGGGCACCAACATTGTGATCCTGATTCTGGCCATACTCATCGCATCGCTCGGCCTCAACACCAACTCGACGGCGGTGATAATAGGCGCCATGCTCATCTCCCCGCTCATGGGCCCCATCATCGGATGCGGCCTCGGAATAGGGGTGCGCGATTTCGACCTCATCAAGCGCTCCCTGCGCAATCTCATCATGGCTGCGGGCTTCTCGGTGATCGCCTCCACCATCTATTTCCTCATCTCACCGGTCAACGAGCAACACTCGGAGCTGCTCGCCCGCACCTCTCCCACTATCTATGATGTTCTCATCGGATTTGTAGGCGGTGGTGCCGGCATCCTCGCCATCGCATCGCGCAGCAAGGGCAATGTGATTCCGGGAGTGGCCATAGCCACCGCCCTCATGCCGCCGCTCTGCACCGCAGGCTACGGCCTTGCCACTGCCCAGTTCACCTATTTCTTCGGTGCTTTCTACCTGTTCATCATCAATTCCATCTACATCGCCTTCTCTACCTTCATTGGAGTGAAGCTGATGCGCTATCAGCCTGTGGACACAGCCAATCCCGAGCGCTCCCGCAGGGTGATGAAATGGGTCTACTCTCTGGCCATCCTCACCATGCTCCCGTCGATCTATCTCACCATCAATATGCTCCGGGCCAACAAGCTCAATGTCGAGATAGAGCGGTTTGTCAACGACGAGTGCCGCTTCCCCCAGACTCAGGTGCTGTCTAAAAAACTCTACACCGACAATGGCCAGCGCTATCTCCAGCTCACCCTCATTGGCCAGACCCTCCCTGTCGACTCCCTCATCATGGCTCTCGAACCCCGCATGCGATATTACGATCTGGGCAATCTCAAGCTCGAGTTTCTGCAGGGTGGAGTGGCCTCGTCGGTGCGCGACGACGCTTCGGAGTCAAATCTGCGCGACTTCTACCAGATCACCCAATCGACCATCACGCGCCAGCAGAGCGCCATCGACTCCCTCCGCACTCTCATAGGCAAGGAGAGAGCAGCTGCAGCCACTGCAGTCGAGATTGCCCCCGAGATCAGGGTGCTCTTCCCCCAGGTGAGCGACATTGCCGTGTCGCGCACGGTGTTTGCCGCTACAGCCCCCTCCGACGCCCACATGGCCACCGACACCGCTGTCGTGGCTATGGTATATCTCGCCAAGCCGCTCACTCGCGCCGAGCTCAAGCGCTTCAACGAATATCTGTGCGCCCGCCTCAGCGTCCCGGCCATCGACATCATCCCCGTGTCGAAACCGTGAACCATCCCTGTCAATCCGTTTTCCCATACTTTCCGTAACCACTTACCCCCCTACATTCAACGCGTGGACCAGACCAAGCCCCTCCGTGTGACCTTCATCAGCCACTCCGACACCCTCGGCGGCGCTGCAATAGTAACCTATCGCCTCATGCGTGCCCTAAGGCGTCAGGGCGTCGACGCTAAGATGGTGGTCTACACCAAGCTCACCGACGATCCCAATGTGAGCGTCATAGGCTCCCGATTCTTCCGCGGACTCAGGTTTCTGGCCGAACGCTTCCAGATCATGATGGCCAACGGATTCTCGCGCGAGAAGCTCTTCAAGGTGTCGACCGGCTCCACCGGTTGCCGCGTCTACTCCCATCCCTGGGTCAAAGAGGCCGACGTGGTGTCGGTGGGATGGATCAATCAAGGCCTCGTGTCGATCAAGGGCATCAGGAAGCTCCACCGCATGGGCAAGCCCATCGTGTGGACCATGCACGACATGTGGTGCATGACAGGCATTTGCCATCACGCCTACGAATGTTCGGCCTATAAGCTCGACGGCTGCGGCAACTGCCAGTTTCTCGGCGGCCACTCCCCGGCCGACCTCTCCCGCCGCGTGTGGCTGAAGAAAAAAGAGATCTCCGAAAAGATCCCCATGACCTTTGTGGCCGTGAGCCACTGGCTGGCCGACCGTGCACGCGAGAGCGTGCTCCTGCGCCGCCATCAGGTACATGTGATCCACAATGCATTCCCGGCCGACTACTATTCGCCCGACGCCCTTCCCGCCGACGGCTCCGATCCTCTGGCCGAGCTCGGGGCTGCCGAGCTGAGAGTGGTGATGTGTGCCGCCCGTATTGACGACACCATCAAAGGACTCCCCTACGCCATCGACGCCCTCAATTACATCTTCGACAACTATCCCGATATTGCACGCCGCATGACCGTGATCTTTGTCGGCGAGCTGCGCGACCCCAACGCCCTCGACACCCTGCGCATGCCGAGCATATCGCTCGGCCGCGTCAACGACCCCGCCATCCTGCGCCGCATCTACGGCCACTCGCAGGTGGTGCTCTCAACGTCGCTCTACGAAACTCTCGGAGGCACCCTCGTCGAAGGCCAGTCGATGGGATGCCTCCCCGTGACATTCGACCGCGGCGGACAGGTCGATGTGGTCACCCACAAAGTCAACGGATATGTGGCCGAATACAAAAACATCGAGTCGGTGGCCGAAGGCATCATATGGGCCTGCAATGCCAATATCGACCGCATGGAGCTTCACCGCTCAGTCGTCGAGCGCTTCTCATCAGTATCCATCGCCCGCCAATACACCGACCTCTTCCTCAAAGCAATAGAGGAGCGCCGACAAACGCGCTGACACCCATCCGACACTTGTGCTGACACTCCATGAAGCATCCGATATACAATTGGCTATCAACCGCTTGTAGGGATGCACCACGGTGCATCCGCCCGGCGACGAAGGCAGCAGCGACGCGGGAGGCGCGTTAGCGCCCGAAGCCCCCTTGGGGGCGCACCTGACGGGTAGCCTGCGGCAAGAGCGCGCGTAGCCGCCGCAGCCGCAGGTCAGCGCGAGCCCCCCACGCCCTCGCTCAGCATCAGCCGAGCTCCCCACCGCGACGCCTGTGCCGCCCGCAGCAGAGGCGACGAGGGGATAGCGGCGGCATGGGAGGCGCGTAGCGCCCAAAGCCCCCTTGGGGGCGAACCTGACGGGTAGCCTGCGGCAAGAGCGCGCGTAGCCGCCGCAGCCGCAGGTCAGCGCGCCTCCCCACGCCATCGCTCAGCGTCAGCCGAGCCCCCACCGCGATGCCTGCCGCCCAAAGCAGAGGCGACGGGGGAGGGGCGCCGGGTGGGCGTCGCGGTGGCGGCTACTCCGGGGAGGCAGCCCTAATAAAAAACGACTCAACATCACCACAAGAGCAGATATTTCATTAGTTACCAGCCGCTTGTAGGGATGCACCACGGTGCATCCGCCCGGCGACGAAGGCAGCAGCGACGAGGGAGGCGCGTTAGCGCCCAAAGCCCCCTTGGGGGCGTACCTGACGGGTAGCCTGCGGCAAGAGCGCGCGTAGCCGCCGCAGCCGCAGGTCAGCGCGAGTCCCCCACGCCCTCGCTCAGCGTCAGCCGAGCTCCCCACCGCGACGCATGTGCCACCCGCAGCAGCGACTTGGCGAGGGCGACGCGGAGGCGCGTTAGCGCCCAAAGCCCCTTGGGGGCGCACCTGACGGGTAGCCTGCGGCAAGAGCGCGCGTAGCCGCCGCAGCCGCAGGTCAGCGCGACTCCCCGCGCCATCGCTCAGCGTCAGCCGAGCTCCCCACCGCGACGACCGTGCCGCCCGAAGGGGCTCGGCTGACGCTGAGCCTTTTTCTTTTTCGCGCCTTTATCCACGGGCTGCGGCGGCTACGCACGCTCTTGCCCGTGGCTACCAAACAGGTGCGCCGCCACGCGGCTTTGGGCGCTACGCGCCGGGTGGACGTCGCCGTGGCGGCTGCTCCGGGGAAGCAGCCCTAATAAAAAGCGACTCAACATCACCACAAAAGTAGATATTTCAATAGTTATCAGCCGCTTGTAGGGATGCACCACGGTGCATCCACCCAGCGACAAAGGCAGCAGCGACGCGGGAGGCGCGTTAGCGCCCGAAGCCCCCTTGGGGGCGAACCTGAAGGGTAGCCTGCGGCAAGAGCGCGCGTAGCCGCCGCAGCCGCAGGTCAGCGCGGAGTCCCGCGCCATCGCTCAGCGTCAGCCGAGCTCCCCACCGCGACACCCGTGCCGCCCAAAGCAGGGGCGACGAGGGGATGGGCGGCATGGGAGGCGCGTAGCGCCCAAAGCCCCCTTGGGGGCGAACCTGACGGGTAGCCTGCGGCAAGAGCGCGCGTAGCCGCCGCAGCCGCAGGTCAGCGCGGAGCCCCACGCCCTCGCTCAGCGTCAGCCGAGCTCCCCACCGCGACGCCTGTGCCGCCCGAAGGGGCTCGGCTGACGCTGAGCCTTTTTCTTTTTCACACCTTTATCCACGGGCTGCGGCGGCTACGCACGCTCTTGCCCGTGGCTACCAAACAGGTGCGCTGCCACGCGGCTTTGGGCGCTACGCGCCGGGTGGGCGTCGCGGTGGCGGCTGCTCCGGGGAGTCAGCGGAGTGTGATCAGCGTGAGGCCGTCGCGCAGGGGGAGGATAGCCACGGTGTCGACCGCCTCGTGGCGTGCCACATAGGCATTGAAGCGGCGTATGGCCTCGGTCTGAGCGTCGCGGGCGCCGGGATCGGCCACCTTGCCGTCCCAGAGGGTGTTGTCGGCTATGATGGTGGCGCCCGGAGCCATGAAGGGGAGCAACAGATCGAAATATTCGGTATAATGGCGCTTGTTGGCGTCGATATAAGCCATGTCCCACGGCCCGGAGGCGACGCTCACAGGCGCTATGAGCTCAAGCGCGTCGCCTATATGGAGCGTTATGTCGGCTCCGCGCGCCGAGGCGGCAAACCGCCCTGCTAACTCCGGCTCCATCTCGTCGTCGACTTCGATGGTGTGGAGCTGCGCCCCTGCAGGCATCCCCTCGGCTATGGCGAGGGCCGAATAGCCGGTAAAGGTGCCGAGCTCAATGATGCGGCGCGGACGCACCATGCGTGTCAAGAGTTTCAGGATGCGTCCCTGCAGATGGCCCGAGCACATCCTCGGGTAGAGATGATGGAGATAGGTCGAGCGGTAGACCGCCTTGAGCTCCTCCGGCTCAGGCGATATGTTGGCCAGGATGTAATCTTCGAGTTGTTCGGTCATAGCAGCTTTCCGGAGTCAAGATAATCGCAAGTGGCATTGACTATCCGGCCCATCCACTCCACACATTCCACAGGATAGTTGCCGCGTGCCGTCTCGCCGGTGAGAAGCAGCGAGTCTACTCCCCCCTTCACCGCAAAAGCGATGTCGGCAGCCTCGGCGCGTGTGGGGCTCGGCTGGGTCATCATGCTGTGCATGAGCTGGGTGGCGAGCATAAGCGGCTTGCCTGCGGCAGCGCAGCGGGCCATGCACGCCATCTCCACCGCCGCCACGCGCTCGATCCCTACGGTGGCGCCGAGATCGCCACGGGCACAGAGCAGCCCGTCGGCTGCAGCGAGAATCGAATCCATATTCTCCACCGCCTCCCTGCACTCGATCTTGGCATACAGGAGCGTGGCCGATCCTTCGGGGATAAGCTCCCTCACGGCTGCCACGTCGGCCTGCGTGCGCACAAACGAGTGGGCAATGATATCAACCCCGGCCTCCACCGACGCCTCGATGGCCATGCGGTCGCGGTCGGTCACTGCAGGGAGGGCATCGAGCTCAATGCCACGGAAGCACACCGTCTTGCGGCTGCCGAGGCGTCCGCCCTTGGTCACGCGACACTCCACGCTGTCGCCAGTCACCTGCTCCACGCGCATACATATCTCGCCGTCGTCGACAGTCACATTCATTCCCTCCTTCACCATGCGGCACACACCCGATGCGGTGATACACAGGCACCTCACCGTCGAGGGCTCCTTGCCACCGTCGATTATCCTCACCTTGGCCCCTTCGAGCACAGGCAGATCGTCGGCATCGCCGGCCAGAGAGGTGGTGCGCACTTCGGCGCCCTTGGTGTCGACAAGTATTATCTGGGACGGATCGACGCTCCTCACCATAGCCGTGAGGCGGCGTATCTCGTCGGGCGACGCATGTGCCGAATTAAATCTCACCCCCTTCATCCCGGCGGCCACCATAGTGGCTATCGACCCGGGATTGGTGCGGTTGCCGGCCAAAGTGGCCAGTATTGCTGGTTTCTTTATCATAGGGCTGCAATTGCTTCTATGCCGAGGCGGTAGCTGTCGAGGCCGAATCCGGCCACCACGCCCTTGCACACCCCCGAGATCATGGAGCGGTGGCGTATCTCCTCGCGCGAATGTACATTTGAGATATGCACCTCGACCACCGCCACCTTGATGGCGGCAATGGCATCGGCAATAGCCAGCGAGGTGTGGGTATAGGCTCCGGCATTGAGCACTATGCCGTCGAGCTCCGTGTCAAAACCCACTTCATGGAGCTTGTCGATGATGGCCCCCTCGTGGTTGCTCTGGAAATAGGATATCTCCACGCTCCCTTGATAGCGGAGGCGCAGGGCGGCCAGACACGACTCCATATCGGCCGAGCCATATATGCCGGGCTCTCTCCGCCCGAGCAGATTGAGATTGGGCCCGTTGATTATCAATATTCTCTTCATGATTGTGCTAAATTTCCACAAAATTGCAAAGAATTATCGTGTCGGCCAATATTTGTTAGGAGTTTTTAATATCATCCGAGGCAGAAGTATGGCCTTTCTGTATTATCTTTGCAGAAATAAATCAATTGACACTCTTAACCATACCATGACATGAACTTCAAAGGACTGTTCTGTACCGTTGCCGCCGCTTGCTCGGTGGCTTTCAGCGCCGGCGCCTACGGTGTGATCGACAACGACACCACCAAGCGCGAGAGAATGCAATGGTTTGCCGACGCCAAGCTCGGCATTTTCATACACTGGGGCATCTACTCCAAAGGCGAGACCTCTGAGAGCTGGGCGTTCCACAACGGCCACATTTCCCTCCCCGGCTATATGGCCCAGGCCAACGACTTCACCGCCGCCAACTACGATCCGCAGGAATGGGTGAAGCTCATCAAGGACAGCGGTGCCAAATATACCGTGATCACCACCAAACACCACGACGGCTTTGCCCTCTGGGACACCAAGGCCGGCGATGTGAGCGCCGTCAAGAGCAGCCCCGCCAAGCGCGACGTCATCGCGCCTTTTGCCGAAGCTGTGCGCGATGCCGGCCTCAAACTCGGGTTCTACTACTCACTCATCGACTGGCCCCGCGAGGACTATCCCGAGATCTACCGCGACAAAGCACCCAAATACGACATCAAGAAGGAACCCGAGAAGTGGCAGCACTTCCTCGACTTCAACAATGCCCAGCTCTCGGAGCTCAGCTCGACTTGGAATCCCGACCTATACTGGTTTGACGGCGACTGGGAGCACTCATCGGAAGAGTGGCGCGCCCCCGAGATTGTGGAGCTCCTCCGCAGCTACAACCCCAATGTGATAGTCAACTCCCGCATACAGGGCCACGGCGACTATGCCACCCCCGAGCTCGGTGTGCCTGTCACCAAGCCCGAAGCCGAGTGGTGGGAGACCTGCATGACCATCAACAACTCATGGGGCTATCAGAAAGCCGACACCAACTTCAAATCACCCTCTACGGTGCTCCGTATGCTCGTCGATTGCATCAATCTCGGCGGCAACCTGCTCCTCGACATAGGCCCACGCGCCGACGGCAGCATCCCCCAGGAGGATATCGACGTGCTCAAGGAGCTCGGCCGATGGACATCCAAGCACTCCGAGGCCATCTACGGCACCCGTGCCGGCATCCCCGCCGGACATGTCCAGGCCTACACCTCGCTCAGCCCCGACTCCCGCACCCTCTACGTATACCTCCCCTACAAGCCCACCGGTCAGCTCGAATTCAAGGGCCTCAAATCGAAGGTCAAGAGTGCCCGCGTGGTTGGCAACGACACCCCCGTGACATGGGATCTATACAACGACATATCCTGGAGCGAGGTGCCCGGCGTGTACTACTTCAATATCCCCGAAGAGGCTCTCGACCCCGAAATCACCGTTGTGGCCCTCGAGCTTGAAGAGCCCGCAAGCCTCTATCGCGGCCATGGCCAGGTGATATCGTTCAACGACTCCGAAGCCGCCCTGAAATGACATCCCGGCCCGCCGTTGCATCCTTGCTGCCCACCCCGACGGCCACCTTTGCACCGGCGGCCATGGGCTGATCAGCCGTCAGCAACCCACCGCAGCGTCCGCGCCCCGGCTCTCCGCAGCCCGGGCGCGGACGCCGTGTGTTAAAATATTTTTGGCGGGTAGGCTCGGAAGTAGTATCTTTGCAGTGTGGAACCAATTGCCCCCACCCTATTGCAATATGTACAATCATTCGGATAAGAAGACCCTTGATTCCGGTGCCGACAACATCCGCGTCCTCACGGCCGCAATGGTTGAGCAGGCACGCTCGGGCCACCCCGGCGGCGCCATGGGCGGTGCCGACTTCATAAATGTGCTTTACTCGCAATTTCTTGTGACTGACCCCGACGACCCGACTTGGTACGGACGCGACCGCCTGTTCCTCGATCCGGGCCATATGTCGCCGATGCTCTACAGTGTGCTCGCGCTCTGCGGCATGTACACCATCGACGAGCTCCGTCAGTTCCGCCAGTGGGGGTCGGTGACTCCCGGCCACCCCGAGCTCTGCCCCGCCCGCGGTGTTGAAAACACCTCCGGCCCGCTCGGCCAGGGCCACACAATGGCCGTGGGCGCAGCTATCGCTGAGCGCTTCATCGCCACCCGTTTCGGCGAGGAATGGGCCCACAAGACCTATACATTCATCTCCGACGGAGGTATCCAGGAAGAGATTGCCCAGGGTGCAGGCCGCATTGCCGGCTATCTTGGCCTCTCCAACCTCATAATGTTTTTCGACAGCAACAAGGTGCAGCTCTCGACCGATGTCGACGCCGTCGACAATGAAGACTACGCCGCAAAATACCGTGCCTGGGGATGGCGCGTGGAGGAGATCGACGGCTGCGACCCCAAAGCAATAGCCGCCGCCCTCGCCGCCGCCAACTGCGAGCGTGAGCGCCCCACCCTTATCATTGGCCACACCGTCATGGGCCGCGGCTGCGTAAAGGCCGACGGCTCAAACTTCGAGGGTCAATGCTCAACCCACGGACAGCCCCTGAGCAAGAGCGGCGCCGATGTGGCCGCTACCATCGCCAACCTCGGCGGCGACCCTGAAAATCCCTGGGTGATACGCGAGGAGGTCAAGGCCCACTACGACCGCCGCCGCGAAGAGCTCCGCAAGATAGTGGCCGAGCGCCGTGCCGCCCAACATGCCTGGGCCGAAGCCAACACCGGCAAGGCTGTGGAGCTGCAGGGCTACCTCGACGGACGTCTCCCCGAGATCGACTACGAATCGATCGTGGTCAAAGCCAATCAGGCCACCCGCACCGCCTCCGCTGCCGTGCTCTCTGAGCTCGGCAAGAAGGTGGGCAACATGATAGTGTCGTCGGCCGACCTTGCCAACTCCGACAAGACCGACGCCTTCCTGAAGATCACCGGCCCCATACGCCACCACGACTTCTCGGGCGGATTCCTCCACGCAGGTGTAGCCGAGCTCACCATGGCCTCGATCATGAACGGCATTGTGCTCAACGGTGCGATGCACGCCGCCTGCGGCACCTTCTTCGTGTTTTCCGACTACATGAAGCCTGCCATCCGAATGAGCGCTCTCATGCAGCTCCCCGTGAAATATGTGTGGACCCACGACGCTTTCCGCGTGGGTGAGGACGGCCCCACCCATGAGCCCATCGAGCAGGAAGCTCAGATTCGCCTCCTTGAGCAGATCCACAACTTCTCGGGCAAGCGCTCGATGCTCGTGCTCCGTCCCGCCGACTCGGCCGAGACCATCGTGTGCTGGAAGATGGCGATGGACAACAACGACTCCCCCACCGGACTCATCCTCTCGCGTCAGGATGTGGCCGACCTCCCATCGGCTTCGGGCAACCGCATGGCCGACGCCCAGGGCGCTCTCCGCGGCGGCTACACCGTCATGGAGTCCGACGGCACCCCCGACATTGTGCTCGTGGCCAATGGCTCTGAAGTGTCGCTCCTGTGCGATGTCGCCGTGCTCCTCAAAGCCGAAGGCATCAAAGCCCGCGTGGTGTCGGTGCCCTCCCTCGGTCTATTTGCCGACCAGCCCGAAGACTATCGCCTGAGCGTGATTCCAGCCGATGCGCGCGTGTTTGGCCTCACTGCCGGTCTCCCCTCGTCGCTAATGCCGGTCGTAGGGCCTCGCGGCACCGTGATGGGCATGGAGCGCTTCGGAGCATCGGCTCCCTACAAGGTGCTCGACGAGAAATTCGGCTACACCCCCGACGCCGTTGCCGAGCGTGTCCGCCAGTTCATCAACCGACCTTAAATCTTTACCCCCTATAACCTATAATGAAATTAACCCGTCTGACCGCCCTTGCTGTCGCATCGCTCATTGCCGGCAGCGGCAGCCTCTTTGCCGTGAATCCCAAGCCATTCACCGTGCCCGAAGTGCGTGAATGGAAAGGCGCCGATGGCTCCTGGAATATCGACAATGCCTCAGCTATAGTCTACACCAACGCAGCTCTCCGCCCCGTGGCCGAGCAGCTGGCCGCCGATTTCAAGGCCCTCAATGGCCGCGAGATCCCCGTGGTGGAGAAACGCCGCGCCGCCAAAGGCGACATATCACTGAGCCTCAAGCCCGACCGCAAGGCCAAGAGTCAGGAAGCCTACACCATCGACATCACCGACAAGGGCGTGGCTATCGCCGCACCCACTGTCGATGGCACCCGCTGGGGCGCCATGACCCTCCTCCAGCTCTCCGAAGCCGGCAGCGAGATACCCCGCGGACGCATCTCCGACTATCCCACCTACGGCTTCCGTGGCTTCATGATCGATGCCGGACGCAAATATATCCCTATCGACTATCTCTACCGCCTTGTCGACGTGATGGCCTACCATAAGATGAACGAGCTTCACATCCATCTCAACGACAACGGATTCCCCCGCTTCTACGATGCCGACTGGCAGAAGACCCAGGCTGCATTCCGCCTTGAGAGCGACACCTTCCCCGGCCTCGCCGCCCGCGACGGTTCCTACACCAAGGCCGAGTTCCGCGACCTTCAGGACTATGCGGCCGCCCGTGGCGTAGAGATCATCCCCGAGATCGACGTCCCGGCCCACTCCCTCGCGTTTACCCTCTACAAGCCCGAGCTCGCATCAAAAGGCTCCAACGGCTACGACCACCTCGACATATCCAAGCCCGAGACCTACGAATTTCTCGACGCCCTCCTCACCGAATATCTCGAAGGCCCCGACCCCGTGTTCAAAGGTAAGCGCTTCCATATCGGCACCGACGAATATCAGGGCGACTCGATAGCCATGGAGCAGTTCCGTGCCTTCACCGACCGCTACATACGCTTTGCCGAGAAATTTGGCAAGGAAGCGGCCATATGGGGATCGCTCACCCACGCAAAAGGACAGACCCCGGTAAAGGTCGACGATGTGCTCATGTATCTCTGGAGCAACGGCTATGCCAAGCCCGAAGATATGATCAATCTGGGCTACGACGTGGTGTCGATCCCCGACGGATATGTCTACATCGTACCCGCCGCCGGATACTATTACGACTATCTCAACGCCCCGATGCTCTACAATGAGTGGACCCCCGCCAATGTCGGTGGCTACACCATCGACGAAAACCATCCCCAGCTCAAGGGTGGCCTCTTTGCCGTGTGGAACGACCACCCCAACAACGGCATCACCGTCCGCGACATACACCATCGCACCATGGCCGCCCTCCCCGTGATGGCTGCCAAGACATGGGATGGCTCCAACGTCACCTTCCCCTACGAAGAGTTTGCGGCAGGTGCCGCCAAGCTCTCCGAGGCTCCAGGTGTGAACCTCCTCGCCCGTCATGGCGAGCCGCAGAGCGTTGTGCTCGAGATGGCAGCGGTAGCTCCCGGTCAGAAGCTCCCCATCAAGGAGATAGGCTACGACTACACCATCGAGTTTGATCTTGAAGGCGCAGCCGAAGACAAGGGCACCGTGCTCTTCTCAACCCCCGACGCCACCGTGTGGATTGCCGATCCCGTAACCGGCACCATGGCTTTCTCCCGCGAGGACAAGCTCTACCACTTCCGCCACGATGTGCGCCCCGGCGAGAAAAACCACTACGCCATAGTGGGCACCAACGAGGGCACCCAGCTATTCATCGACGGCAAGCTCATCGACAACCTCGATCGCCGTTGGTTCTACTTCAAAGACAAAAACGACCGCTACCCCCGCATGGCCGAAGTGCGCACCCTCGTGTTCCCCCTCGAGCAGGCCGGCAACTTCAAGAGCAAGCTCACCAATCTTAAAGTGAGCAACTATCCCACCCTCACCGCCCCCGAGCCCATCAAGTAAATCACTTGTCTCATACCGTCACATTGTCGGCCCGCAGGTCTCACCACCTGCAGGCCGACATTTTTTTCACAACCCCGCGACTCCCTTGTAGGGCTGCCTCCCTGGAGCAGCCGCTCCGCGACGACACTCCGCGGCCAAAAGGCCGCCCCGCGTCGCCCACCCGGCGCGTAGCGCCCAAGCCGCGTAGCGGCGCACCTGAGGGGTAGCCTCACTCAAAGGCGCGCGTAGCCGCCGCAGAGTGAGGTCAGGAGAGCGCAAAGATAATTGCTCAGCGTCAGCCGAGCTCCACACCGCGTCGCCCATCCCGTCCAAGGAGCTCGGCTGACGCTGAGCGAGGGCGCAGGGCGCCACGCTGACCCGCGGCTGCGGCGGCTACGCGCGCTCTCGCCGCGGGCTACCCAAAATTGCTCAGCGTCAGCCGAGCTCCACACCGCGTCGCCCATCCCGCCCAAGGAGCTCGGCTGACGCTGAGCCAATGACCTCCACAAAACAAACATAAAATTTAGCATCTAAAAAAAAATCATATCTTTGCGAAAAAATTAATTCACCCAATCACTATTCGCAATGCGCCCATCCCTGACCATCCTATGGCGTCGTCACGCAGCAGCTCTCATTCTGACTCTATCGCTGTTTTCATGCAGCAAACAGCTTGAGAAGCAGAGCTCTGTCATCACCCCCGACAGTTTCTTGCCCATCTCAGGTGAGCAGATCGCCTCTGGATATAATATGGTTTTTCCTCAGGATATCATTACAACCGGCAATACTTTGCTCATCTATGACAAGGTCGACAACGGGGTGTTTGTAGCTGTCGATGGCGTGAGCGACAGCGTCGTGGCATATGTCGGCACCAAAGGCGTAGGGCCTTGTGAGTTTCTCGCCCCCCGCACGGTGAGATACAATGCCTCCGATTCTTCACTCTTTGTCTACGATTCCACCCTCAGGCGTGGCCGGCGATTCAGCTACAATGGCAGCAATCCCTCTCTTTCTGTCGGCAATCTGATAAAAGAGATTGATCTCAAAACGGCCCAAGTCCACGAAGTCGAGCCCATAGGCAGCAACCGGTTGGCTACCAACTGGGTGTCGGGCAACACCATGTTTGCCATCCTTGACGAAAGCGGGAATAATATCTATCGTTTCGGCGAATATCCCGGCGACAAATCAGGCATGACCAACTCCACAGCATTTGCCATGGCTCATCAGACCCTCCTTGCCGCCAATGATGATGGGTCGCGTTTTGTGGCAGCAGGACGCTATTCCGACTGGCTTGCTTTTTATAAGATCGCCCCTGATGGAGCCTCGTTGATCAAAGAATATTTCACATTTGACTCGCCCGTCGATGTAAACACCATGAGTGTGGGAGGCCAGACTGCGGTGTCGATGCACGAAACCACCGAGACTATCACCACCTTCGATCAGCTTATTCCTACATCCGATTTTCTCTTTGCCGTTTACCGCGAGCGACATTACAGCGATGGCGAGCCTAAACGAAAGGGCCCGACATGCGTACTGAAGTTTAATTGGGATGGAGATCTCAAAGCAGGTTATACAATAGAGGAGCTAACCGGAGTCATGACCCTCTCGCAAGATCACAAATATCTTATCACCATAGCTCCCGGTCAGGGGGATGAGATTATCCTGAAGCGATTCCCTCTCGACTGACCGCCCTCTTAGGCCGCTCCCATGACCCTATCCGCAACAATAAACACTCCCAAAAACGCAGATGCCTTTGTAGATGCTGACTTCTGACACCTTATTTTATTTTCAATATCCATAACTTCTAAACCGCAAGACAGCAAATGCTTACCTCAAGCCACAAATCCATCGCCAATAGTGCGATGATCGTAGCGATATGCTTTATCTCAGCACTATTCTTTACCGGATGCCGTGAGAAAAATACCACACCTGCCCTTATCACCGATTTCCCTATTGAGGAGGTGCTGGAGGGCGTGCGTTTTGATCCTGAGAATGGCGAATACCTACTCAGTTACATGATACATAGTGCCGGAGACTACATTATTTGCCCTACTCGTCACTCCAAACATCTTTTTGCTGTCTACGACCGCGACTTTAACCTCGTGGACTCTCTGATAGTCAAAGGCTCAGGCCCTGGAGAGCTTACGAGAGCCTTCTATTTCGGACAGTGGACCGGAAATCCTGAGTCGCCACAGATTCTTGTTTTTGATCCTGACACCAAACGTCTGCTACGGTTTGGCGTGCATCCCTTTACCGACATCGAGACAGTGTGGCGCATTCCTGCATCTGAATTTCTCGATCCTGAATCGGTCTATCTCATGAATGATTCGCTTATCGCCGGCATAAATCTTGAAATACCCAAAGCAGCTGAACTTTTCAATTGCAATCCCCGCAACGATTCAATAAACATTATTCCGGCTCAATTTGAATTTCAGCCTAAGGAAGCTTTTTATGTGTCGCAATGCGGTCTTGTCCCGATGGGCAACGGCGCTTCATATATTGTCTATTACCACGTCATGCCGTGGATAGCGATCTACGGATCCGATTTCAATCTCATCCGGAAGATTGCCATTGGCTCCGAGGTCGATCCATATTCACTCACCGCAAATGATATGCACCAGAGTTTTATCACCGGCGCTGCCATATCCGACAACAATGTGGCCATTCTTCAACCTTCTGCAATGACTGAGAATGAAGATATTACAGATGCCTACCTTATGGTGCTCGACTCAGAAGGCAATCCGGTGGCCCGCTTCGTGGTGGGCAAAGCCATGTGGTTTACGGTAGATCGTGCTCGCCGAAATATCATCACCGTCAACTACGATTTAGAGGCCGATCATGTATATTTCATGGTCTATCCTATCCCTGATAATCTACGATGACCGCATACTCATTCCGTGTCGTATCTGCCGGAGAGTGAGGTCTACAGCGCGCACAGAAACAATGCTCAGCGTCAGCCGAGCTCCACACTGCGACACCCACCCCGCCCAAGGAGCTCGGCTGACGCTGAGCGAGGGCGCAGGGTGCCACGCTGACCCGCGGTTGCGGCGGCTACGCGCGCTCTTGCCGCGGGCTACCCAAAAGAGAACGCCCCCAAGGGGGCTTTTTGCGCTAACGCGCCCCCACGTCGCCGCCCGCCCCGCGTCGCCCTCCGCGTCGCCCACCCGGCGCATAGCGCCCAAGCCGCGTAGCGGCGCACCTGAGGGGTAGCCTCACTCAAAGGCGCGCGTAGCC
>CAJTUF010000022.1 GCA_910579675.1 uncultured Muribaculaceae bacterium
CTGAGATGACAAAGAAAGAAACCGACCTCATGGCTGAGATCGGCTGGAATATTACGTAACTTCGATGAAAGTTATAGTTTAAAATGGCAAAATTGCAGTTCTCCACCAAATTTAAAACGGCAAAATTACAGTTCTCCACCAAATTTGAGGGTGTTTGGAACGACGTCGGAGCGCTCTTAATAAAGCACATCGGCATCCGAGTTATACAAGCCAGGATGCCGATGCGCAAATATGTCAGATAGCCTATGGGGCCGACTGAATCGCCACTCCGCGATATCAGGAGCAGCCTTGAATGGAGAATTATAAATAGAAAGGCTACTTTTCGAGCTCTATGATATCGGCTACTCTCGCATACAATACTGCCGAATCACCAGTGTCGATATACCCGAATTTTGTGATGCGAAATGAGATAGATTTATTCTCGTCGATATTGAAACTCTCCTTATGCAATGGATGAAGTATATATCCGGAGTATTCAGGAATTCTTTTGAGCCACGAAGGGGTCAGAGAAGAGCTATCCAAGTGGATTGTCATGTGATTGAGCTCTGTGTCAAACACAGTTTGACCCAAACATATAGCCGTGGTGTCGATCTTGTCATAATCGCAGACCACGATATCGTTAACGAAAGGAGCGTCGGAGTCGGAGCAGGCCGAAAAGAGGCCCAAACATCCGATTATGGCCAAGAGGATGGTGAGAAGGGATTTCATCATAAGGAGGGAATGGATTTTAGTGATTTATAATCAGATAGAATTACACTATGTCTATCAGACTATTTTGCATGGCGTTGGCGAAGCGAAATAGTTACTGCGCCTCGGCATCCTGACTGATAGGGCAAACGTCTTTCAGAGATACATTATGATAAAGCACACCATTGATAACTTCGGTGGGATGAGAATATACACCACACTTCACAATTAAGCGTTGGCCGGGAATGATGAGATCGTTCAATGCATTATCCTTGCAGAAAGGTGAATCAGGGAAGGGTCGCAAGCGAGCACAGTCATACTTTGTTCCATCAGAGGTAAGCCAAAAGCTTTGTGTGCCGGGATCGGTAAGTGAAGTGGGCTCGATTTCAATGACAACAGATTTAGCCACACTATCATAGCAGGCTGTGCCGATGATAGGTGCAGTAATGTCAACCGTTGCAGGTAACCCACAAACAGGATCGTCGGATTCCTTAACCTCGTCGGAGCAGGCCGACAGGAGGCCCAAACATCCGACCAGAGCCAAGAGGATGGTGAGAAGGGATTTCATCATAAGGAGGAATGGATTTTAGTGATTGATGATTAGATGTTTTTGAGTGTGTTGTCAGCGGCAAAGTTAATGCTATTATTTTTAATATCCCAAAAAAAACTAAAAAAATACGATAAAAAGAGCGCATTCGGGCTCTAATCATATGATTACGATAGAACGCCGAGTCGCGTAGACCGAGATATGTGGTTAAGCGGCACATCGGCATCCGGGCTGTACAAGCCAGGATGCCGATGCGCATATTGGGAATGTGGGAGGGGTGTCAGAGGGGAGCGACTGAGCGGAGGGCTTTGCGGTTGATCTTGACGTCGTAGCGGCTGCGGAGCGAGGCGATCCACTGGCGGTCGAGCTGCTGCTGCCAGTCGGCTGTGGCTGCGGCTCTTACGTCGGCAGCCTCCTCGGGTCTGTCGATCACCCGACCTCCGAATGGCAGGAAGGCAGTCCACTTTGTATCCGGGCCGGGTTTCGGGGCGTCCCATATAAGGTGGTCGATCAGCTTGTTGTCGCCTTTGGCGGCGAGCACACGGTCGATGCGCACGTCGCGTCCACCGAATTGCTCCCTCAGCGCCCGGCCATAGTTGGCGGGGAGAATGGAGTCGGCCCGGGCCTCGAGCCATTGGTGTGCGGCGGAAGCCAGCGAGTCGGAAGTGGCTTGAATAATATAGCCTTTGAATTTAGGAGAGTCAAAAGAATATCGGTCGCGGTTGGCTTCAAAGAAATCGTTGAGGCCGGAGGGGTCGTCGGCGGCGCGGCCCCACACCATGCGGTTGCTGATCTCATAGAGCAGCATGCCGTCGCGGTATTCGCTGATGAGATTGCGGAAGTCGGGCGAGAGCGAGGGGAGGAGCTCGGTGGCGGCGGCAGCCAGCCGGTCGGGCGATGCGTCGGCCAGATCGGGGTGAGAGGCTATGAACCGGTCCATGAATCGGCGGCGGGCCATATCGGTGCGTCCGTCGGCCTCCATCGCGGCGTCGACCTGCGAGGCTATCTCGTCGTCGGGTAGAGAGGGGCGGCGGTCGTCGCAAAGGATGATGTGGAAGCCGTAGGGGGTCTCCACCACTGCCGACATCTCGCCTGGAGCGAGGCTGAAAGCTGCCGCCTCAAACTGGGGCACCATCATGCCGGCTCCAAACCATGGCAATGCGCCCCCTTTGGCGCGGCCCGACGGATCGTCGGTCTCGGCCTTGGCGATCGAGGCGAAGTCGGCTCCGGCAGCCAGAAGCCGGGCAATGGAGTCGATGGCGGCGCGGCGTGAGGCAATGCCGCTTGAGTCGGCGCCTTGAGTGAGCTTGAGGATGTGGCGCACCTTGATCTGACCAATGTCGGGGCGGCGGCTGTTGACCTTGATGATATGTATGCCGGCATGGGAGGCCACCGGAGGAGCTATGGCTCCTGGCTCAGTGGCAAAGGCGGCATCTTCAAAGGGATAGGGGTAGCGGCCTGCGGCGATGAATCCGATGTGGCCGCCGCTCTGCGAGCTGAGCCGGTCGACCGAGAGTGAGCGTGCGGCATCGGCAAAGTCGGCCCCGGCCATGAGGGCGCGATAGATGGAGTCGACATAAGCCGCGGGAGCGTCGAGGGGGAGCATGATGTGGCTCACATCGACATTGACGGCATAGTGGGATATGGCCGCGCGGCGGAGCGAGTCGGCCATATCGCGGTCCATGAGATAGGGCGCGGCTATCTCGTCGCGGTAGGTAGTGAACTCCTTGACAAATGCAGCCGTGGTGTCAATGCCTGCGGCTTCGGCGTCGGCCACCTTGAGTTTGTAGTTGACAAACATCTCCACATATTCGTCGAGACTCTTTTGCTCTACCTGCTGGGAGGCGTTTTTGTGGTAGAGATATTCAAATTCGCTCAGGCTCACAGGCTTGCCGGCAATGGTCATGACGGTGGGGTCGGAAGTGGACTTGCGTGACGCACACAGGGCCGGAAGCGCCACGAGGGCGAGGAGCGGAAGGAGGATGGATCGGATGGTCATGGCTGACAGGTGATTTTAATTGTCGGCGGTGCGCTTGGAAGCCCGGCGCGGATTGGCCGGAAACCATCCGCGGGCCACTCGCTCCTCCTGCTCGAATATTTCTTTTATGGTCCAGAAAGAGCTGAAAGCCACAACAGCCACTACTGCCGACCAGAAGGTGCTGCTGATGACGATCGAAGCGCCGCAGGCCACTAATCCGAGCAGCAGAAACCACCACCAGCAGCGGGTGCCGAAGTAGTAGTGGCATTTGATCACCACGGGGTGGAAGAGGCCGATCACGAGAAATGTGGCCAGACCGATGGCCAGCCCGGTAAGATGGTATTGAGAGAGAAATTCTGTCACGTCGATGGTATTGGTTTATGAAAGTGATAGATGAAAAGGCTTTAAGTGGAAGGCGGGGGTCACCAGCTGCCCGATGCGCCGCCGCCCATGGTGGATCCGCCGCCGAAACTGCCTCCGCTGAAGCCACCCCCGCCAAATCCGCCGCCACCCCCGCCGGGAATTATCACCACCGGAGGCACGGCCAGCTTGGCTATCGAGTAGGGAACGTTTTTGCGATGGCCGCATGAGAGGCATGTGAAGGTGCGCACTCCCCGACCCTCGGAGCGTTGGGTGGGTCGCACGAGAGTGCGGTCTTCGGTGAGGGTTGAGAGCCGTGCGCCACACCGCTCGCACGGTGCATAGGTGGTATGGCGGTTGACAAAGGGTATGATGTCGGTCTCGCCGCAGTTGGGGCAGAGCCACACGTCGTAGTCGACCGAATTGTAGCGCTCTTCGGCATCCTGGGCGGGAGTGAGATACTTGTTGTCGGTCTCTTCATCGAGGCGGTTCATGCGGGTGGCGCAGTTGGGGCATTTGCGCGGTCGCGAGCGCATGGCTTTCATGCGCCATATGGCCACGAGCAATGCCGGGAGGGGCATTGCCAGACACAGAGCTGTGAGAAACAGGAGCGGCAGACGCAGATTGGAGAGCCGGCGCCAACGGATCTGGATGTCGTCGTGGCGGCTGCGGAAGCCGACAAAGATCACCAGCAGGAAAGCGCCCACGCCCACAATGGCCGAGAGCTTCAGATACCAGTTGAAAAATTCCTCGCCGTCGAAGTCGCTGCCGCGGTTGGCACGGCTGTCGTTGGCATACTTGCTGCGGAGCTCTTCGGCATATTGTGGATCCGACACCACGCGCCCCACCTCCTGGGTGGCAGCCATGACGCCTCCGTCGTAGTTGCCCTCGCGGAAGAGGGGAAACATCTTGTTGCGCAGAATGCGGCCCGCCACAATGTCGGGCAACACTCCCTCCATGCCTTGACCCGTGCGTATGACAGCTTTGCGGCTGTCGCGCGCCACGAGGATCAGGAGTCCGTTGTCGCGGTCGGATTTGCCTATACCCCACTCCTCAAAGAGGTCGGTGGCGAAGCCGTCGATGTCGTCGGGGCGGTCGATATCGGCCACAGCCACCACGACTACCTCGGCCGAGGTGCGCTCCCATAGCCCGGCGAGCATATTGTTGAGCTGTCGCTCGGCGCGTTCTGAGAGCACTCCGTCGGGGTTGCTCACATAGCGGGAGCGGTCGGAGACATGTACGTTTGGGATGTCGGCCACCGATCGGCCGGCCGCAATGGCGGTGGCTACGGCTATGAGGATAAATGATATAAGGGCAGCTATGCGTGTCATAACAGATTCTGGAGGAGGTTGAGATGTTTTTGGGGTGAGAATCGCTCCATTGCCTCGGTCTTGATGGCCTTGTGGTCGAATGAGCGGACGAGCATACCTCTGATGGCCCCCGCGAGCGCGTGGCGGTCGGCGGGTTCGAAGAGCATGCCTGTCGACGGGGTGATAAGCTCGGGGATACCTCCGATGTCGGCGCCGAGCACCGGAGTACCGGCCGAAAGCGACTCTATGGCCGACAGCGGATTGTTTTCATAACACTCCGAGGGCACCACTGTCATGGCCGCCCCCGCCATATCGCGGGCAATGGTGGCGGCGTCGGCATGGCCGAGGAATTTCACGCCCGGAGTGGAGGCGAAGTCGCGCTTGAGCTCGGCCTCAAGGGGGCCGGTGCCGTAGATGCGGAGCGAGAGGGCCGGGTCGGCCATTTCGGCAAATGTGGCGAGGAGGGTGTGGATGCCCTTTTCACGCGAGAGGCGTCCGGCATAGACCAGCAGAGAGGGGTCGCGGTGGCGTGAGTCGGCGGGAATCTTGGTCAGAATCTCCATCTTGGTGTGGTCGAGGTGGTTGCACACCACATGGATCTTGTCGTGCTCAACGCCTGCGGCAGCAATCATCGATGCCATGAAGCGGCTCGGGCACACGAAAGCATCGGTGGCCTCCGAGAGGCGCCCTGCGTTCCAGCACAAGGCTTCGGCGCGGGCAATAAGGCTTGCGGCAAAGCTCCCTTTCATGCAGCGGTGGCGCACCACACTGCCCGGATGGGTCAGACATTCGGTGCAAGGCTTGCCGTCGGGTCGCAGACAACTGTAGGAGGGACACACGATCTTGTAGTCGTGCATGGTCCAGAGAGTGCGCGCGCCGGCGGCCTTGGCCATCTCCACTATCCGTGGCGACAGATATGAGTGGATATTATGAAAGTGTACGGTGTCGGGGCGGAACTCACTGAGCATCCGGCCAAACGACGCCTCGATATCGCCGTAGCCGAGAGTGCGCTTCACTGCGGCGATCTTATCTTTGATTCCTCCCGAGAAGTCGACTCTCGGAGCATACAGGGCCGAAGTGGCCGTCGGGATATTGTCGGGATAATCCATGGCCCATAGCGCCACCTCGTGGCCGGCGCGGCGCAGGAGGTCGGCCTCGGAGAGCGCCACAATGCAGTCGCCTCCGCGGGGATACAAGAATTTATTGACTATCAGTACTTTCTTCTTGGCCATAACAATAGCGGGCTCTCGATGGGCGGAGCCCCTATGAGGATATAACGTATGACGGGGCCGGATAGTATCTGCTACACAATTAAAAGATTGGCTTTTTGATTGCAGTGTCAGAATTTATCGCTACTTTTGCGCGCGACATCAACCCATTGTCATTCAATATGATTGCGTGGCCAACTGTAATAGACCATATAGGCCCGGAGCTTGACTGTCGCATTTAAGACCATTGGTTATGACGCATAAAATCAACAACAATTTGCCCCAACCCGATTCCCACGAAATCGGCAATGGCTTCTTCCATAATCTTCTCCGGAGGGCTTCCGACGTAATTGAGACCGCCCGGCAAACAGCCTATCGCCAGATCAATGAATCACTTGTGCGTCGCAACTGGCTTTTGGGGCAGCTAATCGCTGAGGAAGAACTTAAAGGTGAAGACCGTGCTAAATACGGACTCGACATTATCAAAGGTCTCTCCCAACGTCTCACAGCTAAATATGGAAGGGGGTTTACAAAGACCAATCTTTATAACTATTCCCAATTCTATAAGATGTATCCTGAAATTTTCCACGCAGTGAGTGGAAAATCTTCCGTCTTTCTTTCGTGGACTCATTACCGTGCACTCATTCAAGAACTTAACCCTGAAGCCCGAGCATGGTACGAGCTGGAAGCTGCTGCGCAGGATTGGAGTACACGCACACTCCAGCGCAACATAAGTTCGCAATATTATTTTCGCGTGGTTGCCTCGCAGAAAAAGGATCTTGCAAAGAAGGCGATGCTTAAACCGGCCACTTCATTGCAGCCGAAGCCCCATGACCCTACTGAGTTTATAAAGAATCCCATAATAGGAGAGTTTCTCGGCTTTACTGCCGATAGCTCCTTTCATGAGTCGGATTTAGAGGAATCTATCATCAACAATCTCGAAAAGTTTCTTCTTGAGCTTGGCAAAGGTTTCGCATTTGTGGCGCGTCAGCAACATATCCATACCGAAAAAGAGGATTACTATATCGACTTGGTATTCTACAACATATATCTTAAATGCTACGTTTTGATAGATCTAAAGACATCTAAAATATGTCATCAGGATGTAGGTCAGATGGATATGTATGTGCGGATGTACGATGATCTGAAACGCACTGATGGAGATAATCCCACAATAGGCATTGTGCTCTGCGGCGATACAGATGAGGATATAGCGCGATACTCAGTTCTTCATGACAACGACCATCTGTTTGCCTCCAAATATATGCTTTACATGCCTACTCCGGAGCAGTTGCGCGCTGAAATTGAACGTCAGAAAGCCATATACTATCTTAAAGTTAGAGAAAACAATACTTCCGAATAAGAAGGGTCGAGGGTCATGACAGGGAGCGCAGGGCTGAGATGAGGCGGTCGTTGTCGGCGCGGTCGCGCACGGCGGCGCAGTCAGAGTCGGGTATGAGTCTTTATGCTGTCGAGAGGGGGCAAAGCAGTCCAGTTGCCGTAGAGATGTTTGAGATAGCTGTCGATATCGGCGGGTGCCATAAATGAATGGCCTTCGAAAGCTATCTCTCCCAGAGGCATGATGTCGTTGATGTCGCGCGGTTTGGAAAAAGTAGAGGGTAGCAGATGCCGCAGCGTCGAGCGTGAGAAGCATGGACTGAATATGTTGTTGATACCTTTGAGGGTGGCTATCATGCCGTCGAAGAGGTAACGTACCAACTTTCCGCATGGCTTGCCGTAGCTTTTGTTGACAGCAAACATGCCCCAATAGGCCAACTTTCCCGACACCTTGTGGAGCAAGAATCCCGCTGATGGAGCTATCGGAAAAATGTCAATGAAAAAACCATCGATCGAGTAGTGGCGATCAAGCCGTGTGTCGTTGCTGATGATTTTCTCTTGGGTGTTGCGTACCTTTGAGAAGCCGAGCAGAAACATAGGGTCGGTCGATGAGTTCTGTAGCTTAAGGTAATGCGGGAGTTCGCGCGGAGCTATGCTGCAGAAGCGCTTGTAGTCGGGGAGCAGCATCTCGATGTCGATATCATCGTCCCATGGTATGAATCCTCCATGTCTTGCTGCGCCTATCAGGGTGCCCGACGACAACCAGTAGGAAATATTGTTGCGGCGGCAGATGCGGTCGACCTCTACAAGGATGTCGAGCATTTTGAGCTGCGCTTGGCGCAGGGCTGATCCCGGTGGATTGAAACGGGCGCGGAGCGATGATTCAATAGCGGGGTCGAGGGTCATGACAGGGAGCGCAGGGCTGAGATGAGGCGGTCGTTGTCGGCGCGGTCGCGCACGGCGATGCGCACATAGCGCAGGCGGTCGTCGGGGTGGTCGAAGCCGTGTTTTGAGGCGCAGTCTTTGATGAGTATGTCGTGATGGTCGAGGAGTTCGAGGGCCAGAGTGTGGGAGTCGAATCTCGACGAGGGGTCTATCCTACACAGGAAATAGTTGGCGGCTGAGGGAGCAGTGTGGAGCCACGGTATCGACTGCAACAGGCAGCCGAGACGATCGCGCTCGGCACGTATGCGTCGGCAAGCAGAGGCATATTGCTTCTCATATTTGCCGAAGATCTGCATATAATATTCGGCAAAAGAGTTGATGTTCCATATGGCCACCTCGCGCTTGAGGGTGGCTATAAGCTCTTTGTCGGCCGAGGCGGCCACACCGAGCCTGAGCCCCGGCACTCCGTAGCTCTTCGATATGCTCTTGACCACTACCATCGAGGGATGACGGCGCAGGATCTCATTGTCAATCAGCGTGGACTCGCCGGCAGGGAGCGGGGCGAAATCGATGAAGCTCTCGTCGATTATGAGCCTCACCGAGTGCTCTGCGGCCCATGATGCGAGGATTTCGAGATCGGCGGGCGGGATGAGGTTGCCCGACGGATTGTCGGGGTTGATCACCAGCAGGGTGTCGACCGGATGGGTTGCGAAAAACTCCATGAGATCGGCCGCAGTGTAGGCGAAGTCGGGCGCCTGAGGGCGGAATGCCACCACCGAGCCGCGCCCGCGGCGGTTGGGATATTCCTCAAAGGTTGGCTCCACGATGCCGAGGCGCCCGGTCGAAGAGTGCTCCATGAGTGCTTTTATCAGCTCGGCGGCTCCATTGCCGGGGCAGATGAAGTCGGCGTCGACGCCGAAATATTTTCCGGCCAGAAGCGAATTGACCCCCATGCCCGACGGATATTGCCTGAGCAGCGCCTCAAACCGGGCTTTGAGCTCGCCGATCATTCCCGGCGTAGGAAAGTAGGGGTTGACAAGGTAGCAGAAATCGAGTATGAACGGGAAGCGCCAGTAGCCGCCGTAGGTGGCCTGTAGCTTGGCAAGCCTCTCGGGGCCTGAGGCAAAGAGTGTCTCGGCTATGCGCAGATCCTGAATATCGTCGATCTCATACCAGAGCTTGTTTCCCACCGGGAGAGCCACGAGGTCGGAATTGTCGATAAATGTGAGCACCCTCAACACCTGCTCGTAATACTCATTGTTGCCCATCACGCGGATATATGCTTCGAGAAACGGCAGATAGACGTTGGTCGAGAAGTCGCGCGAGAGTTTATACACATTGACTGTCTTGTAATAAGAGTCGATGTCGCGGAAGTCGAGATTATTTCCGGCGACAAAATGGTCGATCTGCCCGTCGGGGCCGAGGGTGACCATCGTGCCGTCCATCCACGGCTCATATTTGGCCACGAGCGCCACATTTGGGTGAGGATCGTAGAGAGCCATCTCCACAATTCCGTCGCCGAAAATCAGGTCGCTCTCAAGCAGGAGAGTGTCGTCGGCGGTGAGATAGTCGCGTGCCAGCCAAAGGGAATATATGTTGTTGGTGTGGTCGTAGACCGGATTGTCGACAAACACCAGCGGGAGCGACTGTCCGTAGGTGTCGGTGAGGTAGTTGCGCAGACTTTCGCCTTCATAGCCTGTGACCACCACTATGCGGTCGAGCCCGAGAGGAGCGATCTGGGTCAGCAACCGGTCAATGAGTTTCTCGCCATTGACCTCGACCATACATTTGGTGTGATTGGCGGTAAAAGCGCCGAGACGCCGGCCCATGCCAGCCGCGAGTATTATTGCCTGCATAAAAATCCGATGGAGGGAGATGGGAGGATTATTCCTTGACTATAGCCAGCATTACGGTGATGCCGCTGAAAAGTGATGCCGTGGCCTTGAGTGTGGCGATCGGGAGAGATCCGCGGGTGTAGGCGAGCAGCAGCATGGCGGAGGCGCCGCCACCGTCGAAGAGAGGGCGCAACTCGGCTGTGCGTCCGGGCACCGGAACAGGAATGAAGAGAGTGGTGGGTGCAGTGGCGGTGGCAATATCGGCCACACGCTTGCGGAAGGCAGGGAGGAAGAGCGAGTCGTTGTCGTCGTCGAGCCCCATCATCGCAGGGGTGAGCGAGGCGGAGTCGCGGCCGATAGCGCCGAAGGCCTCGGCCAGGCCGCTCACTATCGAGGATGCTGCATCGCCACTCACATAGACCGTAGCGGCGGCGCCTTCGGAGTGGCGCATGATGAGAGCGCGCAGGCTATTGATGGATGCGCGTGAGCCGTCGATCACCACGGTTTCAGGCTCGATGCCCGATGAGGCTGCATCCATTGGGTCGCACACCGAGCGCTTGCGCCAGGTGAGGAGCAGGGCGAGCAGCGTGGGGCAGAGGAAAGCCATAAACAGACAACCGGCTATGGCGAGATATGCCTTGCGGTTGCTCGGTCTGATCGATGAGTAGGCTTCGTCGACTATGAAGCCGAGGGTGTCGTCGTTGTAGATCTGCAGGGCTGCATTCTCGCGCTGTGCGGCCAGATAGGTGTAGAGTTCGTTTTTGAGCTGGCGGTCGCGGGTGAGCGTCACATAGTCGCGCTCGGCGGCAGGGAGGGTGTTGAGCTTGGCGTCGGCCTTGGCTGCGAGGGCTTTCTGGGAAGCGAGGAGTGTTTCGGCAGCCTGAAGCATATTCTCTACATTATTGGTGACCGAGGCGCGCATCTCGGCAAGATTGGTTTCGGCGGCAATGAGCACCGGATTGGAGGGTGTGGCCGACCGCTCCAGATCTTTTTTCTCCATGAGCATGGTGTTGTAGTCCCTGATCATGGGATAAGCGGCTGAATCAAACACAGGCAGGAGTTCGCCCGAACGCTCTGGTGAGGCCAGGGCGGCGAGCACCTCGCGATAGTATGCCACTTCGGCTGACACCTTGACCATATCGGTCTGGGCTGAGTAGGTGCTTTCGAGGAGCAGGGGAGCCTCAGCGCCGATGCTCACAATCTTGTGTTCCGACTTGAAGTCCTGAAGCTTCTGCTCGGCCTCGTTGAGCTCGCCGAAGATGGAGTTGATCCTCTCATCGAGAAATTCGAGCTGGGCGCGGGCTGTGGCGTGCTTGCGTTCAAGACGCTTGGCATTGTATTCGGCCATGAGAGTGTTGAGTATGGCGCGGCCACGGGCAGGATTGGGATAAAGCATACCAAACCCGATGGCGTCGGCCAGCTTGTCGGGCACACTCACGTCGATATCACTGTATAGAAAGGCTGCCGCGCCCTCATAGCTGCCCAGATCGATCTGGATGGTCTGCTCCTCGCCGGTGTAATTTGACGTGGGGATAATGGTAAGAGGCCCCCAGGGGGTCTTGACTGTGGCGGGAAGAGTTGCGTCGGAAGCTGCGGCCACGGTGGTCTTGAAGCGTCCGCGGGTCACGTCGATGTCGGCGCGGTCGCCCTTGATGTCGACAGTCACGGTCATTCCTACCCGGAGAGTGTCGAGGATTGTCTGCGGAGCTTCGAGAGCGATGGGCGAGTCGAGGAAGAGCATTCGCTTTTCCATGCCGTCGCGCCTGTAGTAGGTGCGGTTGAGGCCGAGGGTCTTGGCTGTGTTCATCAGCACCTCATGGGAGTTGATGAGCTGTAGCTCATTGTTGACCGACGAACCGCTGAATCCCCCCACCGAGAAGGTGCGCATCATCATAGCCATGCCGCCGGCCGCTCCCGAACCGTCGGCCGACGGATCTTCGATCAGCATAGTGGAGTTGATCTCATATTGAGGCTGGCGCAGGATGCAGTAGGTGGCGGCCATGCCCATGAAAAAGATAAAGGAAGCGACATAGATCCACTTCAGGTTCCTGACGGAGCGTAGGAAGCGCCTGAGGTCGAGGGTGTCGGATGAAGAGGTGGTCTTGCAGGTGGTTGACATATATCGTTGATGGAGGGTGAAATCAGGAGTTAAACAGATTGGTCGACTGAGGCGGATGAGAGACGGTCGATGGCTCGTCCGGCCACAATGCCTAAGATCAGCATGGCCATTACGCCACCGCAATTGACCATGGCGGTGCCGGTGGTGCTCTCGATAAGAACAAAAAGCACGCAGAGCATCCCCACGGAATACAAGGCTATCTGTGGCGATGATCCGCATCTCACCAGCGAGCCGATGAGGCGAATGACATAGGCAATGAGCCATGCGAAGAGCGCCACACCGACAATGCCAAACTGGGCCAGTGAGGGGTAGTAGGCATCGCATATGAACGACGGCATCTCGGGCGACAGGCCGTGGACGCGGTTTATGCCATATTCGGTGTAGACACCCGAGTAGGGCTCGATGGAGCGGAATGATGCGAATGAGGCAAGCCCGGTGCCGAAGGGGATATGGTCGAGCAGAATCCGGAATCCGGTGAAGTAAAGCACCGGACGGGCAAAGGACTCAACTACCGACGGATCGAAGGTCGTTGCTCCGGAATTGCCCGTGAGGAAATAGAAGCTGAATTTACGCCATGTCACAGCCACCACTAAAGCTACCAGAAGAGCAGCTCCCGCAATCTGCCGCAGGGTGATGCGGCGTAATATTCCGGGGCGGTAGGCAAAGAGGAAGAAGAGCAGAAACACAAACTCGGCATAAAACTTGGAGCGTCCGCATGTGAGGCCCGTAAGAGCCATGACTACAATAGTGAGTTTGTTATGGGAAGAAATGGTGCCGTCGCTTCGTATGGAGCACATCATATAGACCAGAGTCGACAGAAAAATGAATATGCCTCCGTAGGAGATGTGCTGGATGGCCATGCGGATATATGAGTTGGGGAGGAGCAGCACCAGAGCGCACACCACGACATTGACAACAGCAATGCCTCTGAGCAATTTTTTATCGGCACCGGTGAGCACCGGCCTCACGGCCATCATGACAAACAGGGTGATGAAAGGCTTGCTCTCGATAAGGGTGTCGATGATGATGGGCATGCGCGAGGTGTAGTTGACCACCGTCATGGAATACACGGCATAGAAAGCCATGATGCCCCACAGGATCCACAGGAGGCGGTAGCGGCGCCATGCGCCGGTGTTGAGCATCGAATCGGCCACAGCAAGAGCGAGCAACGCCACGGCCACACACTCGTCGAGATAGCCGAGGAATTGGATCGAGGGGACGAGCATCGCGAAAGCCGCGATGAAGATCCATGTTGCCACACGGTCGATGCGTATCATAGGCTCGGGGCAGTGTCAGCGGGTAAGGGCGATGACGAGAGATGTGATGACCGATACGGCCGAGATCACCGAAGAGATCACGGTGAGCTTGAAGGCGTTGTTGGAGTTGTATTTAGAGTTGGCCTGACGGATGCTGTTGGGCTCCACATACACCACATCGTTTTGCTGGAGGTAGAAAAACGGCGATTCAACCACCTTGCTGTCTTTGAGATTGAGGCGCTGGTAGACCTTCTTGCCGTCGATCTCGCGGATCACGAGCACATTCTCGCGGCGTCCGTAGTCGGTGAGATCGCCGGCAGCCACGAGGGCGTCAAACACACTCAGGCGCTCGGTCGACACCTTTACGGGCCCGGGTTTCTCCACTTCGCCCATCACGCTCACATTGAAGTTGGCAAGGGCGACGCGCACCACCGGATCGACCACTCTCTCGGCAATGCGCGAGGTGAGGTATTCCGTGAGCTCAAGAGTGGTCATGCCCTTGACATGAATCTTGCCGAGCACCGGAAAATTGATGTCGCCCAAAGCGTTGACCACATAGGTCTGCTGTTGCTGGGATGAGGAGGTTGTCGGTGCCTTCTCTGCCAGGGCCGGATTGGTCATGGGCAGATTGTAGTCGGCCGATGCCTTTGGATCGAGGGAGTTGACTGTGATCAGGAGCTCGTCGTCGGGCTTTATGCGCACCTGATAGTCGCCGAGCACGCCCATAGTGCCCTCATTATAGGCTTCAATGTCGTCGAAGTAAGATAGCTGGCGCCCTGAGGAGCAGCTGCTGGCAGCCACTATTATAGCGGCGATGATGGCGAGGAGGGATATGTGGCGTTTCATTTCTAATTGCATTTTGGTTAATAACGGAGTGAAGCTCCTTTTATTATGACATTGCTTGCTAAAAGAGCATCCTTGCCGAAGAATCAACGATGGCGCGATACTGATTGGAAAGCAGCCGATAGCTTCATTACGTTTCGGGCGAAGTCGATCTCGGCAATGTCGGCTGAGTTGGTGTAGGCTTTGAAGCGCTCGATCATAGCCGGCGACAAGCGCCTGAATGTGAAACGAGGGGATGACAGCACAGTGCCGGTGAGCATCTTCGACAGATCCATCACGGCTTTGCGGCGGTTGGCCACGGGGATGGTGGCTATGAGGTCGGTCCTGTCGGGGTCGGGAGCTTCTTTGCCAGCGATGAAGCGGTAGGGCGATGATGCTGTCGGACTGGTGTTGGCATAAATCGAGCAGTGGCCTTTGGCGGCCTCAATGTCGTAGGCTTCCTTTGCCACGGCAACTTCGGCTGCGAAGGCGTCGTAAAGAGCCTCAAAAGAATCGAAAGAGCCGTGGGAGTCGACGAATCGCTCCAGCAGCACGTGGAAGCAGCGCAGGGTGACAGTGGTGTCGTAGGCTGCTCCATGGGCCTTTTCGGGATCTATCTCCACCCCCAGCTCAGTGCAGCAGCGGGAGAGTCCTATATCCTGGGTGTAGTCGAGACCGTGGTCGCGGCCATAGATGAGCCAGAACCAGTCGCGCAGCTCGATTATCTTCTTGTCGGGCAGATGGCGGGTGCCCTGAGCCTCAAGCCGCCGCAGATCGTTTTCGAGGGCGAAGCCCATGAGGTAGTCGGCGCCGTCGAGTATGCGCTGTATCGACGGGCGACAGGATGCAAACGAGGGTTCGTGGTCGACCATCGCGGGCTTTATGCCGTGGGGAATGAGGTTCCATCGGCGCATGCGTGCCGGTTTGAACCGATGGTTGTAGATCAGCTTTCCCTCGCTGTCGGCTATCGAAAGCTCAAGCATCTCGAGGATGTCGCGGCTTGAGGCAAATTCGGCGTCGAGGCAGAGACAGGAAAGGGGCTTGAAGTCGGGAAAGAGCGATCGTGGGGTGAGCATTTCCTTCGGGGTAGTGTGATTGAGGTGAGGTGGGATGTGGATCAGGGGATGTTGATGAGACGGTGGGTCTGGAGTGAAAGACGCCAGCGGGGATGGGCCTTGATGTAGTCGACTGTAGCCTCGGTATTCGCGGTGGCGGTGGCCGCATCATGAAGGGGCTGGAGGTAGAGGTGGCGGGCTGAGGGGAAAGCGGCGGCTATGGCCTCGACGTCGCGCCCGTCAAACACTATCTTGAGCTCGTCGACGCGGTCGATGGCCCAGGGGGTGTCTTTGGGCGAGCAGGTGACCCAGTCGACTCCCGGGGGCACGGGGAGGGAGCCGTTGGTCTCCACGGCTATCTCCGCTCCGAGATTCTTTAGGGCGTCGATGAGCTCGCGGTCGAGCTGCAGCAGAGGCTCGCCCCCGGTCACTACTACAAACCGCGACGGGAACGCGGCAATCTGCGCGGCTATATCGGTGGCGGTCATAATAGAGCCCGATGAGTGGTCGGTGTCGCAGAATGGGCATGAGCGGTTGCAACCGCTCAGACGCAGAAACACTGCGGGGCGCCCGGTGTGGAATCCCTCGCCCTGGAGTGAGTAGAATATCTCGTTGATTCGGTAGGTGGCGGCCATGGCTCAGAGGGTTGAGATGCCCGATGCCGGTTCGTCGGCCACGTATGACGCCACATTTCCCTCGCTTTCCTGGACGTCGACGCGGTAGCAGTGGTCGACAATCCCGGCTATCCAATGCGCGATGTTTTCGGCGGTGGGGTTGAAGGGGAGCACATCGTTGAGACACTGATGGTCGAGCCGCTCGGTGATCTCGGCCTTGATGTGGCTGAAATCGGCCACCATGCCCTGGGCGTTGAGCTCCCGTGCGCGGCAGTGGATGGTGATGATCCAGTTGTGGCCGTGCATGCGGGTACACTTGCTCTGATATGGAAGGTTGAGGAAGTGACTCCCTGCGATCTCTATTCGTTTTGTGATGTAGTACATTTGTCGACTGGTTTAAGACCGAGCCCTTCGGCGATGGCGAGCATAAACTCGAAGGCGGGATCATGTTCGTTGGCCACGCGCCCGTCGAGGATTGCATCTTTGATGGCGTTTTTGATCACACCCACCTCGCGGCATTGTCCTATCCCGAAGGTGTTCATGATCTCCAGGCCGTCGACCGGGGGCTGGTAGTTGCGTATATGGTCGCGGGCTTCCAGCTCCTCCATCTTATGCTTCACATGATCGAAGTTTTCGAGGAGCCGGCGCACCTTGTCGGCATTTTTCGAGGTGATGTCGGCGCGGCACAGGAGCATCAGGTCGTCGAGGTCGTCGCCGGCATCGTGGATCAGGCGCCTCACGGCCGAGTCGGTCACCTCGTCCTCCACCAGGGCTATGGGCCTCATGTGGAGCTCCACGAGCTTTGCAACATATTTGGCGGGCTCGCCCTGAGGGAGCCTGAGCGACTTGAACAGTCGCGGCACCATCTTGGCCCCGATGAAGTTGTGGTTGTGGAATGTCCATCCGAGCTTGTCGTCCCATCGCTTTGTGGCCGGCTTTGCTATGTCGTGGAGGAGCGCTCCCCAGCGGAGCCACACATTGTCGGTGCGTGAGGCCACATTGTCGAGCACCTCCATGGTGTGGAGGAAGTTGTCTTTATGTCCACGGCCATTGACGGTGGCCACACCGCGCATGGCGTCGAGCTCGGGAAGGATATGCTTCAGGAGGCCTGTCTTGGCCAGCAGCCTCCACCCTTTCGAGGGGCGGTCTGACTCCATGATCTTCATAAGCTCTGTGGCTATGCGCTCGCGGGCTATGATGTCGATGCGGTCGGCATTGCGTGTTATGGCATCGAGTGTGACGGACAGGATGGTGAAGTCAAACCGGGTGGCAAACCGCAGGGCACGCATCATGCGCAGAGGGTCGTCGGAAAAGGTCACATCGGGGTCGAGGGGAGTGCGTATGATCCCGTCGTCGAGGTCGGTGAGACCGGAGTAGAGATCGACAAGCTCGCCGAGCCTCGGCCCGTTGACGCATATGGCCATGGCGTTGATGGTAAAGTCGCGGCGCGCGATGTCGTCGGCCAGAGTGCCGTCTTCGACGATAGGGTTGCGGCTTTCGCGGCGGTAGCTCTCGCGGCGCGCTCCGACAAATTCGAGCTCAAGGCCGCGCTGACGCAGAGTGACCTGAGCGGTGCCATAGGTCTTGAACACAGCGAGACGTGCCTTGCGGCCAAGCTCGGCTGCCACAGCGCGGGCCAGATCAATGCCGCTCCCCACCGCCACAAAGTCGATATCTTTGGAGTGGCGTCCGAGGAAAATGTCGCGCACGAAGCCGCCCACCACATAACATTCGAGTCCGAGACGGTCGGCTACCGCTCCCACGAGCGCCAGTTCGGGATGATCGGCAAGGGCACGTTCTATCTTTGATCGGTGATGAGGGGGTAGGAGTTCGTTCATGAGAGCGAGATGAGCTGCTGAGGAGTGGTGGTGATGGCTTCGGTGGCGTCCTCACCCACGATGTAGGTGTTTTCGATACCGACAGCGCCAGTGCCCGGGATGACAAATTTGGGTTCGAGGGCAAAGGTGTTGCCCGGGGCTATGATGTCGCGGCTGCGGGGTGCGATTACAGGGAGCTCGTTGATCTCGATTCCGAGACCGTGGCCCACAAATCCGGCTTTCTGCCTGTGGCCCATGAAATATTCGGCGAGTCCGGCCTCGGCAGCCATGCTCTCGGCCAGAGAGTAGAGGTGTCGGGCTTCGGCGCCGGGGCGGGCGGCGGCGGCCACTGCGCGGCATATCTCTATCGAGGTCTCGTGGGCCTTGACGGCGAGTGGAGCGATCTCGCCGAGAGTGAAAGTGCGGGTCATGTCGGTCATGTAGCCGGTGAAATTGCCGTTGGCGTCGACCATGACCGAGTTGCCTTCCCTGATGATCTCGCCACAGGCACCTACAGGAAGCGAGGGGTCGAGTCCGGCCCCGCCCATTGCAAAGTCGTAGGGTGTGGGGCTGTCGGCATTCTCGCCTACGAGTATGTTGGCCATATATAGCTCCATGGAGTCGCCCGATATGCGGAACTGGCCGAGGCAACCGCGGCGGCGGAGCGCACGCTCAATCTCTATCTGAAGTTCAATATCGGTCATTCCTTCGCGGTAGAGTTTGGGCACCTGACGGTAGACATAATCCTGCTGGATGGCACTATCGCGCATCATGCGCTGCTGCAGCGGAGTCTTGATTGCCCTAACGGCGCGGAGCACCGGTGAGGCGTTGGCTATTGAAGCGGCA
Source organism: uncultured Muribaculaceae bacterium (assembly GCA_910579675.1). GTDB lineage: Bacteria > Bacteroidota > Bacteroidia > Bacteroidales > Muribaculaceae > Paramuribaculum. The sequence continues at coordinate 18,678 of CAJTUF010000022.1, forward strand.
TCGCGGCCAAACACCTTGGCGAGCCTCGATGCCATGCTGAATGGCAGGAGGTCGAGTTCGAGTCCGATGGAAGCGGGAATGGCAAGCTCCAGGGACTCGGCTATCTGCTCGGGTTTGCGTATGTAGACCACGCCGTCGCCCTCGAGGCCCGAAGGGCGCTTGACAAAGTAGACGACGGGCATCTCCTCTGCAGTCACATATACATAGCCTGAGAACACTCGTCCTGTGAGATAATAGATATTGGCTATGTCGGACACAAGAATGGCGTCGACGCGGGCCGTGGCCATAGCTGCACGGAGGTGGCCGAGACGCAGTTGTTGTTCCTCAACGGGGAGGAGGTTTATATGACCGTTGAAATGGTGGGTCATGGCGGGGGTGGAGTGGAAAGATTATTCGATGATGAAAATACCGGTCTGCTCTATGGCTGGGAGTGTGTCGAGCCTCATGATGTGTCGCAGGCTCAAAAGAGTGCCGCTGTCGACCTTGACATGGGTGTCGACCACAGCCTCCATCTGGCGTGTGGGCCCTACGCCGGTACCCTTCCATAGTCCGAAGGGATCGGCGAGCTCGAGCTCGATGGTGTCGCGCAGAGGGGATGCCCCAGAATCGGGAGCGAGGCGAGTCACCTCCAGCCACACGTTGCGGTAGGGGTAGCGTGTGGAGTGGCGGAGCGCCACCCGCATTTCTCCTTGGGCCGAGGGGGTGACAAATGTCACAGTGTCGTCGTAGCGCCAGCCATAGTCGGGCAGTGTGGCGAAATCACTGTAGCCGAGCCGGGCCTCGTCGGGAGTGACGGTGTGCGGCTCAGAGCCGGGCGAAGAGCAGGCGGCGGCCAATGCGACCGCCGCCGCTGCAATGGCTGGAAGGATCTTACGCATCGGGAGCGGGCGTGGATGGTTGCTGCGGGCGATCGCCACCCTGAGGCTTGCGTCCGGAGGCTCCGTTGCGACGATTCCGCGGCTGAGGGCGCTTCTTATCCTGAGTCTTGGCTTCGGGCTTATCGGGCTGCCGCTCCTGACGGGAGGGTGTAGGCTCGTCGAGATTCTTGCGAGGAGCGGGCACACCTTCGGGAGTGTCGTCTTCGGGGCGGAATCCTTTCTGTGTACGCTGACGGCGCGGCTTCTTGGGGGCCTTTTCGGCCTTTTCGGCCTTTTCGGCCTTTTCGGCCTTTTCGGCCTTTTCGGCCTTTTCAGGCTTGTCAGACTTGTCGGACTTGTCGGATTTTTCCGGCTTGCGGCTCTTGCGCTTCTTTTTGTCAAAGCGGGTGATATCCTGACCGAGGATGTCGTTGTAGGGTGCTTTTTCAGCAGCGGCCTTTGCCTCGTCGGTAAGGAGGCTGTCGGGTTTCTCGCCCCGCTTGTTCATCGCTATCACCTCAAAGGCACGGGATGCAGGGATTGTGACGAGGTTGGCTGCCACCGACTTGTCGGTGGAGTAGGTCACCTCGTGCTTGAGCATATCGTATTTGAAGTGGAAGAAGGTGGCGTCGGTGGTCTCAAGGCGTGCGTCTTTAGGCGGGAGCTGCTTCATGCTCTCCATGTAGGCGTCGACCTCGAAGTTGAGGCAGCACTTGAGCTTGGCACACTGTCCGGCGAGCTTCTGGGGATTGAGAGATATATCCTGATAGCGGGCGGCTGCTGTGCCCACGGTGACAAAGTTTGTCATCCAGCTGGCGCAGCAGAGGGGTCGGCCACAAGGGCCTATGCCGCCAATGCGTCCGGCTTCCTGGCGTGCGCCTATCTGCTTCATCTCGATCCTCACCTTGAAGGTGTCGGCGAGGATTTTGATGAGCTGCCTGAAGTCGACGCGCTCGTCGGCAATGTAGTAGAAAATGGCTTTGTTGCCATCGCCCTGATACTCAACATCACCAATCTTCATGTTGAGCTTGAGGTCTTCGGCTATGCGGCGTGCGCGCACCATGGTGTCGTTCTCGCGGGCGCAAGCCTCGGCATATTTGTCGAGGTCGCTTGGCTTTGCAATACGGAAGATGCGCTTGAGCTCGGCGGTGGGTTTCACACCGGCGCGTCTCATCTGCAGCTCTACGAGCTTGCCGGTGAGAGTGACGCGGCCGATGTCGTGGCCCGGAGCGGCTTCCACTGCCACCATGTCGCCTATCGTGAGGTCGATGCGGGCGGGGTTGCGGTAGAAGCCCTTACGGGTGTTTTTAAATACCACCTCAACGAGCGGACTCTCGGCCATGGAGCCGGGAATGTCGGCAAGCCAATCGTAGCTGTTGAGCTTACCTCTGGGGAAGCTCCTCGGGCAAGCCTTGCGACATGAGCCGGAGCAGCCGTTGGCGGGTGCGGTGTCGTCGTGCTTGTCGGAGGGATCGGTAGGATTATTGTCCATTGCCACAGAGGGGTGTATTATTTGGCGAAGCTCACGGAGCGGGTCTCGCGAATGACGGTTATCTTGACCTGTCCGGGATAGGTCATCTCATCCTGGATGCGCTTGGCGATCTCGGCCGATAGCTTTTCGGTCTCCACGTCGTCGATCTTGTCGGCCCCGACTATGACACGGAGCTCGCGGCCGGCCTGAATGGCATAGGTCTTGATCACTCCGGGATAGCTCAGGGCGAGTTGCTCAAGGTCGTTGAGGCGCTTGATGTAGGCCTCCACGATCTCGCGGCGGGCGCCGGGACGGGCACCGGATATGGCGTCGCACACCTGCACGATGGGGGCGAGGAGGGTGGTCTGCTCTATCTCGTCGTGGTGGGCGCCTATGGCATTGCATATCTCGGGCTTCTCCTTATACTTTTCGGCGAGTTTCATGCCGAGGAGAGCGTGGGGGAGTTCGGGCTCCTCGTCGGGCACCTTGCCTATGTCGTGGAGTAGGCCTGCGCGGCGTGCTTTCTTGGGATTGAGGCCGAGTTCCGAGGCCATGACGGCGCAGAGATTGGCGGTCTCGCGTGAGTGCTGAAGGAGGTTCTGGCCGTAGGAGGAGCGGTATTTCATCTTACCCACGAGACGGATGAGGTCGGGATGAAGGCCGTGGATGCCGAGGTCGATGGCGGTGCGCTTGCCGGTCTCGATGATTTCTTCCTCGATCTGCTTGCGCACCTTTGCCACTACTTCTTCGATGCGGGCGGGGTGGATGCGTCCGTCGGCCACGAGCTGGTGGAGGGCGAGACGTGCAATCTCGCGTCTTACGGGGTCGAAGCCGGAGAGTACGATTGCCTCCGGGGTGTCGTCGACTATGATCTCGATGCCTGTGGCGGCTTCGAGGGCGCGGATATTGCGGCCTTCGCGTCCGATGATGCGGCCTTTGATCTCGTCGCTGTCGATCTGAAATACAGTGACAGAGTTTTCGATGGCTGTTTCTGTGGCCACTCTCTGGATCGACTGCACTACGATGCGCTTGGCTTCCTTGTTGGCGGTGAGCTTGGCCTCGTCCATTATATCGTTGATATATGATGCGGCGGCAGTCTTGGCTTCATCCTTGAGGCTCTCGACGAGCTTCTCACGGGCTTCGTCGGCGGTGAGGCCGGAGATATGTTCCAGCTCCTCGCGGGCGTGGCGTTCGAGGTCGTCGAGTTCAGCGCGGCGGCTGTCGAGCCGGGCAGCCAGATCGTCGAGTTTACGGCGGTTCTGCTCAATCTCGTTACGGGCCTTTGCGGTCTCGCTCTGCTGCTGGTTGAGCTGCATCTCGCGCTGCTTGATCTTGCCCTCGGCGCTCTGCACCTTGCCGAGTCGGCTCTGGGCCTGACGCTCGGCTTCGGAGGTGATCTTGATGCCCTCCTCGCGGGCTTCGAGGAGCTTGTTTTTCTTAAGGACGTCGGCCTCGAGGCGGGCTTCCTCCATGATGGCTTTTGCGCGGGTCGAAGCCATATTGCGCTGGATGATGAGGGTAGCGACAACAGCAATTGCAGCTGCCACGACCGCTATCATTATAAGAATAATCACATTCATTGGGGTTGATAAGTGAGTGGGGTTATGAAGGCTTTGTTAAAGGGTTGATAGTCGGTGGGTTGGTATGGAAATAAAAATCGGATCAAGGCGCGCATGGCAAGCCCTGACCCGTCGGTCGGTGTCGGCAATGAAAGATCATCGGATGGCGATGAGCGAGAGAGAATGGCGGGCGATTCAACGCTCCAGCAGCAACTCGTCGAGCTGCGACTCGAGGTCGGCGAGCATCTTTTCGGTGGCGGCGTTGGCAGCCTTGGCCGAGAGGTAGCCGCGGGCAAAGAGGAGAGCCACGCGGGCCCAGGCATGAGTGGCTGAGACATCTTTGAAGCTGGCCTGCATCCGGCGCATGGCCTGATTGAGCTGGCTGGCGGCTTCGCGCATTATCTCTTCCTCCTCGCGAGGGACGGTGAGCTTGAGCTGCTCACCGCTTATATTTAGGGTGATGTTGAGATTATCTTTCATTGCAGTCGCTGAGATCGGCGATGCATTGGTCTATGTCATGCAGCAATCGGGAGAGGCGTTCGCGCACTTCGTGCCGGTCTTTGGCCGATGGCTCGAGGACCGACACCACGGTCATGTATTCGAGCTGCATAGAGAGCTCCTCGATCCGGCGTGCCTGCGTCTCCACTGTTGCTTCGAGGAGCGCAATCCTGTCGAGGGCTTCGGCTTTCTCGCGGCGCAACAGTTGGCATCGGGTGGTGAGTAGGGCGGCCTTGCGGGCCACGGTGTCGATGCGTTGCTGGAGTTCGCTCATGCTTTTTCCCAATTTTCTGCAAATTTACTAAAAAATTCCGTGGCGCCTCAATGCTGCGGCAAAAAAAGAGACGGCCGGGGCAATAAACGGCGTGAGGGCCGGGATCAGAGCACAGGACTGAGCAGGCGCATTATGCTCTCGGCGGCCTTATGGTGGAGTGGGCGCCGGGCCCATACCTGTAGGCGCAGACGGAGGCTCCGGCTCATATCGTCGGAAAACAGGCGGCGCAGCTCGGAGTTGACTTCGGTGCCGTAGATCATCAAGTTGCTCTCGAAGTTGTGCTCGAAGGAGCGGAAGTCGATGTTGGCCGACCCGACTGACGAGAAATCGTCGTCGACTATCACCACCTTGGAGTGGAGCATGCCGGCGCTGAAGAGATAAAATTTCATGCCTGCGCGGAGGCATTCGGATATATAGCTGCGGGAGGCATAGGTGAGGATGGCCGAGTCGGAGCGCTGTGGCATCATCACCCTTACATCGACACGGGCCAGGGCTGCGGTCTGGAGAGCGCGGAGCATGCTCTCGGGAGGGAGGAAGTAGGGGGTCTGGATCCACACCCGCTTGCGGGCTGCTCCTATTGCTTTGAGCAGAATCAGCTCTACGTTGCTCCAGCGGTCGGTGGGCCCGGAGGTGACGAGCTGCACCGAAGCGGGAAGGGTGTTGTGGCGGCTTCCTGCTTGATCGGATCCGGCGGGGACACACTGCGGATGACCTGCCGATTCGGAGTCGAGATCGAGGGGCTGGCCCATGAAGCTCCAGTCGACGGCAAAGGAGTAGCGCAGGGCTGCCACGCCGGGGCCGGTGACACGAAGATGGGTGTCGCGCCACACCGGAAATTTCTTGTTGCCGGAGATGTAGCGCGAGGCAATGTTCATGCCGCCTATATAGCCTATGCGGCCGTCGATGGCCACTATCTTGCGGTGGTTGCGCCAGTTGATGCGGGTGGCGAAGGGGGGAAACGCCACTCTGAAAAACGGATGGATCTGCACCCCCTCGCGGGCCATGCGCTTGAAAAAGCGGCGGCTCACGCCTATCGAGCCTATATCGTCGTAGATCACCCTCACGGCCACTCCCTGCCGGGCTTTCTCGATCAGGAGGTCGGCCATGCGCTGGCCGAGCTCATCGTCTTCAAATATGTAGTATTGCATCGACACACACTTGCGGGCGGCGCGTATGTCGGCCATAAGGCTTTCAAATTTTTCCTTTCCCGAAGTAAAGATCTCTATACCCGAGTCGGGTATGAAGCGGGAGTCGCTTATGTCGGCGGCCATCATGGCCAGCTGGGTGTTGGAGTGGGCCACCACTTCAGGCTCTGCGCCGTCGGGGCGCAGGGTGGCTTTCTCCTCAAGCCTCTTGAGGGCTCTCTTCTTGCGCCGCGAGATCATGCGGGTGTTTTTGATCGAGCGGCCGAAAAATATGTAGAGTATCAGTCCGCCGATGGGAAAGGTGAGAAGCACCGTGACCCACGCGAGGCTCTTGAGCGGATTGCGGTTTTCGCTCACAATGATGCCCGCGAGGCCGAGCACCGTGGCTGCGTAGATGGCCACGATGGTCCAGTAGACCCATGGTATGGCAAGAAATGACACTTTAGCGACTGATGGATGAAGAGTGATGGATGGATGATTGCCCGAGCGAGGAATTTATTTGTAGAGGTAGCGCTTGATCGACCGCTTGGGGGTTTTCTCAAACTCTACCGGCACTATCTGGGCCGAAGTGAGCTGCTCGTAGGGCGCGAGGCTCGCGTTGACCTCCTTGATCACCAGATCCATCACCGGCTGCATCTTGTCGAGGGTGAGGCCGGCGGCGTCCATGGCCTCATAGTCGGGATAGATCAGGGCCACGAGGCGCGGCCCGCGCTCCACCACGAGGCTCTCGCCCACATAGGGTTTGTTGTTGATCTTGGCCTCGATCTCCTCGGGATAGATGTTTTGGCCGCTGGCGCTGAGTATCATGGTCTTGTAGCGCCCTTTGATGAAGATGGTGCCGTCGGGGGTGATCGAGCCCATGTCGCCGGTGTGGAGCCACCCCTCGGCGTCGATGGCCGCGGCTGTTGCGTCGGGATTTTTGTAATAGCCCATCATGACGTTTTCGCCCCTGACGCATATCTCGCCCACGGGCATCTCGCGTCCGTCCGACACCATGGTCATCGGAGTCTCATGCCCCTCGGGGAAGCTCAGACGCGAGTGCATGATCTCGGGCAATGTCTGGCCCACCGACCCGGCTATGAAGTGGGCCGAAGGGGTGTAGCTTATCAAGGGGCCACACTCGGTCATGCCGTAGCCCACGGTGAGCGGAAACTTGATCTTGAGCAGAAAAGCCTCCACCTCGGGGTTGAGGGGCGCCCCGCCTATGATGATCTGGCTGAAGCAGCCACCGAAAGCCTCGACGAGCTTGCGGCGGATGCTTTTGTAGATCTGGCCGCGCACTATAGGGAGGGCGAGGAGCCGCTTGATGCGCGGGCTCGTGATCTGTGGAAGGATCTGCTTGCGATACACCTTTTCGAGGATCAGAGGCACGGAGATGATGAGATTGGGCCTCACCTCGGCCAGTGCCTTGAGCAGCAGCCGGGGTGTGGGGGGCTTGCTGAAGAGGGTCACATGCGATCCGCAGGCAAGGGGGGTGAGCATGTCGAAAGCGCAGCCGTAGGCATGGGCCAGAGGGAGGAAGCTCAGACACCGGCTGCCTCGGTAGTGGAGCCGCTGACGGATGCCAAACACCACATTGCCACACAGATTGTTGAGGCTCAGCATCACGCCCTTTGAGAAGCCCGTGGAGCCGGAGGTGTAGTTGATCTCACACATGGAGACTTTGGGGAGGCGGGGATAGCTGATGTCTTTGGCGCCGTAGCCCGATGGGTAGCGCGAGGCGTAGATCCCGGCCACGCGGTCGAGAGCTTTGGCCACCCGGCCCGAGTTTTTGGGATGCTCGCCCAGAAGCCTCGATCCGTCGAGGCTCATCACCGACTTGACAGCGCGCAGCTGGGCGAAGTCGAGATTTTCCCACACCGAGTCGGAGCAAAACAGCATCACGGCCTCGCTGTGGTTGATGATGTGCTGGGCGTCGGCGGGATTGAACTCGGCCAGGATAGGCACTATCACTGCGCCGTAGGTGATGGTGGCCATATAGATAGTGACCCACGATGAGGTGTTTTTGCCCATCAAGGCTATCTTGTCGCCACGCTTTATGCCACATTCCTGAAAGAATATGTGGGTGCGGACTATGCTCCGGGCGAAGTCGCCATAGGTGAGGGTGGCGCCACCTGAATAGTCGGTCAGGGCCGGCAGATCCCAGTTGGAGCGGAAAGAGTCGGCATATATCTGGAGGAGATCCTGTTTCATCATAGGCTTGGGATGGGGAGAGGGGAATATGGTTGGGTCAAAGCAATTGGTGCGGCCCGCAGACGCGAGTCTGCGCAAAAATAACAAATTTAGCGCTAATTTTGATTGGTCGGCGGCAAGAAAGTGAGCGATGGCGGCCAATGATGCGGGCTCTTTGCGGCACGGGAGGTATAAATAGCTGTCCCCGCGCCACTTCTTGTCGTGGCGTGGGGACAGCTATGAGGCAGCCCTTCCGGTCGATGGCCGGAAGGCTTATCTGAGATAGTCTTGCCTGATCAACACTATGACATTAAACTCATAGGAGTTTTTATTGCCGGGCGGCTTGTTGCCGGTCGGAACATCGGGCAGGAACGCCGGATTGGCGAGGTGGATTTTGATTTTGCCCCATCGGCGCTGGCCGTCGTTGTTGGGTTCAAACTTCATGGAATATGTCAGAGCCTTGGGATCGACTTCGATATTGCCCCATGGTATGGTCGCCGTGGGGTCGAAGTAAGAGTTGACACTCCCATGAAAGGTGTCCTTGCCTTTTGAGTCAGTTCCACCATAAACCAATGGCATTACCTCTGCCTCTTTCAGGCTTAAAGGAGCAGAGTGGTCGCAGAGAGTCGTTAGCTTCTCTATGGGATATGTCTCATTGATTCCTTCGGCGGGAATATGGATGGTCAGCACCAGGCCTGTTTCATCCCTGACATATGGCTTGGAGGGATCTTCAGGTTCAGGAGCTTGTGGTTCGTCGTCTGTGCCGCACCCCGCCAACGCAAGCATCATGCAGAGCGTAATGCCCCAACCGATAAAGCGTCGCAACAATCCCGCAGGAGCGCCGACATTCATGATTCGTTTTGTCATAATAGAGGAGGATTAACAGTGATTATTGGATGATATCTTTCAATGCGGATTGCACGGTTGATGGGGATATTGTGGCTGCCTTGCGGCGGCTGGGCTATCAGTCGGCGCTGCGGGGAATCACTACCGTTATCCTGTTTCCGTCTCTCACCTCATATTCGTTGCCGTCGAGTGTGAAGCTCACACATTCGTGGGGAAATAGGCAGTATGGAATCTTAGGGAGCTCGACATATTTTGTGATGATGGTGTGCTCACGGTCATCACCAAATATATGGGGGCAGGTGAATTTTCTTGTCACCATTTTGCCCGATTGCAGATATGGCGAAGTGAAGGGAAACGTAAAATATATCTGACCATCATCCATGAGCTTGTAAGACACATCACAATACTCATCTGACGTGAACTCACTGATAGTGATAAGATTGTATTCTTCGTCGCTCACAGAGCCGCCAAAGAAGCTTTTCTTTATTCCTTCAAACAGATTGTCGCCATCTTCATTGATGAAGAGAATGTTTAGACCATAGTCTGAAATCCAGTACTCAGGATTCTCGGTATTCTCTTTAGTCCAAGGAAGTCCATCCCAAGGCCAATAATAGTCGGATGTATCAGGCTCGTCCTGATGGCATGACGTCAGGACAGCTGCAAGAATCACGGCAGTCGCAAAATAAATAAGTTTGTTCATAACATAGATTTGATTGACGTTGACTTTATTTCAAAGGAGTCGCGTATATGCAATTCCACTGATGGAATGTCCAAAGATAGCGATTTTTGAATGGATAACCAAATATGATTGAAAATTTTTGAAAAAAGGAAAAAACACATCTTGGGGGCGCCTGATGTAAAAAGGGACAATCCGCAAACGCACTGGGCGCTTGCGGATTGCACAGATGATGGGGATATTGTGGCTGCCTTGCGGCGGCTGGGCTATCAGTCGGCGCTGCGGGGAATCACTACCGTTATCCTGTTTCCGTCTCTCACCTCATATTCGTTGCCGTCGAGTGTGAAGCTCACACATTCGTGGGGAAATAGGCAGTATGGAATCTTAGGGAGCTCGACATATTTTGTGATGATGGTGTGCTCACGGTCATCACCAAATATATGGGGGCAGGTGAATTTTCTTGTCACCATTTTGCCCGATTGCAGATATGGCGAAGTGAAGGGAAACGTAAAATATATCTGACCATTATCCATGAGCTTGTAAGACACATCACAATACTCATCTGACGTGAACTCACTGATAGTGATAAGATTGTATTCTTCGTCGCTCACAGAGCCGCCAAAGAAGCTTTTCTTTATTCCTTCAAACAGATTGTCGCCATCTTCATTGATGAAGAGAATGTTTAGACCATAGTCTGAAATCCAGTACTCAGGATTCCCGATAAACTCTTCAGTGGCAGGAAAGCCATCCCAAGGCCAATAATAGTCGGGTGTGTCAGGCTCGTCCTGATGGCATGACGTCAGGACAGCTGCAAGAATCGCGACCGTAAAAAGTTTGATTGCTGTTTTCATCTTTCGGGGCTTACAATTATAGACTGGCGGTTAGTAGTAAATTCAGATTCGCTTGGCGACAGACTGGTGTACCATCCGACTGTACTTTTGTCGTTCCAACCCCAGTTCATGTGATATTGTGGATAAAGAGATTCACCGATGGATCCGGGGTTGTAGATAAATGTTTCCCCTTTGTTAGAGTATTCATTAACTGAATTAATGTACTCTACGTAATAGAAGTGGTGATCTTTATTACGTATAACACCATCGCAAATCCACGCATGACCATATTCATAGATTGGATTGTTACCGCGAGAATAAACCGGATGCCTATTGTTGACTATTTCTTGTTCAACTTCCTCATGGTTAAGATCCTTTAGCTCAGCTTGATATCCAAATGCTTTAAATCCTTTTTTTGTATTCTCTGGCGAGGTACCTGACAAGTTAGGTTGATACTTCATTTGTACTGCCTGTCCAATATCCGCTATCAAGCGCTGACATTCCTCAGTTGCAGTATAGTAATCCATTTTGGTCCAATCGTAGGTTGATGGATGTCTATGGTAATTCATTATCTGGGCCATAGCTACGGCTACGCATCCGGCAAGATATTGATGGGGACACAATTTGTTGAAATCGGCCTCTTGATGCCAACGTGTTTGAATAAGCGGCCCTACGTTGACTGATGAGGGATCGGCTTTAAGCCCCACGATTGTGTATTCATAGGGGGAGTCGTATTGGTCGGCAAGAGAGAATACGCTGCTCGGCATTGTGACGCCCGACACGTTGGAAAGAGTGGTGAATGACCACCCATCGGAGTAATATGTCTCATTGAGTTCCTTAAGCCTGTTGCGGCAAGCTATGGCCTGAGGCGAATTGCCTGTTGGCAGACCGGCCGACGCGATGGCCGTTGCTTCTGATGAAAGCGATTCCCATTCGGCTGAAATCTGAGCCGACTGCTCGTCGGTGGCTGTTGTCCTACCCGTGACTGCCGGAGTGATCTCGTCGAGCCACATCAAGATACCCTCGTGAAGATCAGAGGTAACCATAAATGTGGAAGACGGGTCGTCAGAATAAGCGAGCACAGGAACGGTGTTGCGGGTTGAGCTTACTATCACCCAGCCCTCCCCCGGCGTGTTGACAACATAGGCGACAAGTTCGCCCAATCGGTTGTTGAGATACCCGACAGTAGCAGCGCTCCTGCTTTCGGTTGAGATCTCTCTTCCTTTGCCGAGGCGAGAGAAGTTGTGGGCAACATTGATAGCCTCCGATTTGAGGACATTGGAGGGGGCAACATTGATTGAGGAGATCTCGTGGGTCAAGATATCGGGCGAATCTTCGCTGTCGCATGACTGTAGTAAGCCCTGCAACGCGAATAAACCGATAGTGGTGAGACAGATAAGTGATGATTTCTTCATAGAGGGATAGATGATGTGTTGTAGTAAAACCTAAATTCCACTGATGGAATGTCCAAAGATAGCGATTTTTGAATGGATAACCAAATATGATTGAAAATTTTTGAAAAAATGAAAAACGCATCTTGGCTCAGACTGCTGTAAAAGGGGCAATCCGCAAACGCACTGGGCGCTTGCGGATTGCACAGATGATGGGGGATATTGTGGCTGCCTTGCGGCGGCTGGACTATCAGTCGGCGAGCTTGGCGTTGATAAACTCGCGGTTGAGGCGGGCGATGTTGCTCAGGGGGATGTTTTTAGGACATTCGGCGGAGCAGGCACCGGTGTTGGTGCAGTTGCCGAATCCGAGCTCATCCATCTTGGCCACCATGGCGCGGGCACGACGCTTGCGCTCAACCTGACCCTGGGGAAGGAGAGCAAACTGGCTCACCTTGGCCGAGACGAAGAGCATGGCCGAGCCGTTTTTGCAGGCGGCCACGCAAGCGCCGCAGCCGATGCAGGTGGCAGAGTCCATGGCCATGTCGGCCACCTCTTTGGAGATGGGGAGATTGTTGGCATCCTGGGCGCCGCCGCAGTTGAACGACACGTAGCCGCCGGCCTGCTGGATCTGGTCGAAGGCGTTGCGGTTGACCATGAGGTCGCGGATCACCGGGAATGCAGCCGAGCGCCAGGGCTCGATGGTGATGGTGTCGCCGTCGTTGAACTTACGCATATGGAGCTGGCAGGTGGTGATGCCCTGTACGGGGCCGTGGGGATGGCCGTTGATGTAGAGGGAGCACATGCCGCAAATGCCCTCGCGGCAGTCGGAGTCGAACACCACAGGCTCCTCGTTGGCATCGACGAGCTGCTGGTTGAGCATGTCGAGCATCTCAAGGAAAGAAGAGCCGGTGGATACGTTGTCGAGGTGGTAGCTGACGAACTGTCCCTTCTCCTTCGGGCCACGCTGACGCCAGACTTTGAGGTTAACGCTTATAGTTGTTTCCATTTGTTTCTGAGTATGGGTGATGAAGGGGTAAGGAAATTACGACTTGTAGTTGCGGGTCTGCACCTGGATAGCCTCATATTTGAGGGGCTCCTTGATGAGGATGGGCTTTTCGTTTTCGCCGGTATATTTCCAGCACGACACATACATGTAGTCCTGGTCGTTACGGGCGGCCTCGCCGTCGGCAGTCTGATACTCCTCGCGGAAGTGGGCGCCGCACGATTCGTTGCGGTTGAGGGCGTCGATAGCCATCATGCGTGCCATGATGAGGAAGTCTTCGAGGCGGAGGGCCTTCTCAAGCTCGGTGTTGAGGTCGTCGGCGCGTCCTACGATGCGGAGGTCGGTGTAGAATTCCTTCTTTACCTCTTCAAGCTCGTTGAGGGCTTTGACGAGGCTCTGGAGGGTGCGGCCCATGCCCACGAGGTTCCACATCACATGGCCGAGCTTCTTGTGGATCTGGTCGGGGCTCTTTGTGCCCTTGATGGCCATGAGGCGTGCAATGCGGTCGCGCACTTCCTTCTCGGCCTTGTCAAATTCGGGAGCGTCGGTCTTGAAGTGGGGCACCTTGATCTGGTCGGAGAGGTAGTTCTGCATGGTGTAGGGGAGCACGAAGTAACCGTCGGCCAGGCCCTGCATGAGGGCTGATGCGCCGAGGCGGTTGGCGCCGTGGTCGGAGAAGTTGCACTCGCCGATAGCGAAGAGGCCCTTGATTGAGGTCTGGAGCTCGTAGTCGACCCAGATGCCGCCCATGGTGTAGTGGGAGGCTGGGAAGATCATCATGGGGGTCTCATAGGGGTTGTCGTCGGAAATCATCTGATACATATCGAAGAGGTTTCCGTAGCGGTCGCGCACCACGTCGGCGCCCAGACGGTCGATGGCATATTTGAAGTCGAGATATACGGCGTTGCCGGTGCCTACGCCGTAGCCGGCGTCGCAGCGCTCCTTAGCGGCGCGCGAGGCGATGTCGCGGGGGCAGAGGTTGCCGAATGCGGGATAGCGGCGCTCGAGATAGAAGTCGCGGTCTTCGTCGGGGATCTCGGTGGGTTTTTTCTTGCCGGCGCGGATGGCTTCGGCATCTTCTTTTTTCTTGGGCACCCAGATGCGGCCGTCGTTGCGGAGCGATTCGCTCATGAGGGTGAGCTTGCTCTGATCCTCACCATGCACGGGGATACATGTGGGGTGGATCTGGGTGAAGGCGAGGTTGGCCAGGAAGGCGCCCTTCTTGAATGCCTGGATGGCGGCGGAGCCGTTGCAGCCCATGGCGTTGGTGGAGAGGAAGAAGGTGCGGCCGTAGCCACCTGTAGCGAGCACCACAGCGTGGGCGGCATAGCGCTCGATCTCGCCGGTGATGAGATTGCGCACGATGATGCCGCGTGCACGTCCGTCGATGATCACGATGTCGAGCATCTCGCGGCGGTTGAACGAGCGGACGGTGCCCTTCTTGATCTGGCGGTTGAGCGAAGCGTAGGCGCCGAGGAGGAGCTGCTGTCCGGTCTGACCCTTGGCGTAGAATGTGCGCGACACCTGTGCGCCGCCAAAGGAGCGGTTGGCCAGAAGGCCGCCGTATTCACGGGCAAAGGGCACACCCTGGGCCACACACTGGTCGATGATGTTGTTGCTGACCTCGGCCAGACGGTACACATTGGCCTCGCGTGAGCGGAAGTCGCCGCCCTTCACGGTGTCGTAGAAGAGGCGGTAAACGGAGTCGCCGTCGTTCTGATAGTCCTTGGCGGCGTTGATACCGCCCTGGGCAGCGATCGAGTGGGCGCGGCGGGGGGAGTCCTGGATGCAGAAGTTATATACATTGAAGCCGAGCTCGCCGAGGGTGGAGGCAGCCGAAGCGCCGGCGAGGCCGGTGCCTACCACGATCACGTCGAGGTTGCGCTTGTTGGCGGGGTTTACGAGCTTCTGGTGGGCCTTGTAGTTGGTCCACTTTTCAGCGACGGGGCCTTCAGGAATCTTCGAGTCGATCTGATATTCAGGGAGCTTCGACGATTCGATGTCGGCATAATCCTTCATGATGGGGGTAGAGTCGATCATACCCTCGAGTTTCTTGAGATCTTCCATTAGTGAGATGGGGTGGGTGAAGGGGTTATAGAGACTTGGGGTAATGAACTCAGTTGTTGTCGGAGCAATCGGAGCAAGCGGCGGCGGGGATCACCACCTCCATGCCGTGCTCGGCTATCTCGGCGTTAAACTCCATATACTGCTCCTGAAGCTCGGGGCAGGTGAGGTAGGTGCCGCGGTTGGCCTGAACGGTAAACACCACAGCCTGGGCGATGAAGAGGGCCACCACGATGGAGGTCCACCATGCGCCGATACATTTGAGGCGGGGGAGCCAGGTGTCGTTGTCCCATCCTGCGGTCTGGAACATCGACCAGAAGCCATGATTCATGTGGAACCAGAGAGCCACGAAGCCAATGATATACACCACGGGAGTCCACCACTGGCTGAAGGCAGCCTGGATGAAGAGAGTGCCGCTCTGGGGAGCAACGGTGGCGCCGTCGACCACAGCGGGGCAGTGGAGGATTTCGGCGAGCTGCATCTTGGCCCAGAACTGGATGAGGTGGATGATGAGGAAAGCCACCACCACGATGCCGAGCACGAGCATGTTTTTAGATGCCCACTCCACCTGCTTGGGGGTGGAGGTCACGGCGTAGCGGTCGGTGCCGCGGGCGCGACGGTTCTGTACCGTCAGCCACAGAGCGTAGAGGATGTGGATCACGAAGAGGGCAGCCAGGCCTATGGATGCGATGAGGGCATACCAGTTGGCGCCGAGGAATGCGCAGATGGCATTGTAGGCCGAGGGCCAGAAGAGGGCCACACCGTTCATCACCGCATGGAAGGTGACAAACAGCACGAGACACACTCCTGTAATGGCCATGATGAGCTTACGTCCGATGGATGAGCTTTTTAACCACATGATGGGAATGGATTAGGTATAGTTTATAGGTTGAGTTAATTGCGGGTAGAAATTTCCTTTCGGCAAAGTTAAGGAATATTAACCAACCGCCAAAATCTTTTTAGTTGAAAAAACGTGGTGGCATCGGGTGTTTTTGATAAAAAATCCCGGCTCGCTGATGCTTGCCGGGTGGAGGGTGGGGGAGTGGGGCCGGAGGGTCATGGCCCGACTGCGGGACGGGGAGAGATGCTGAGCCGGTCGAGGTGGGCTAATGCGCGGCTATCTTCGGGCGGGAGCGCCATGTAGTCGCCAAAGAGCCGCCGCAGGTAGGAGTCGGGGTTTTCGGGGGCGTAAAACCGGCATCCCTCAAACTCCACCTCCTCGCGGCTGAGGAAGTCGGCCCGGTGGCGCAGGTTGGATATTCCCACACCGATGATGTGGCGCATCCGGCCCCGCGAGTTGACCGAGGCCATGGCGCTCAGCGCCGGAAAGAGAAAGCGGTAGATGGGATCGCGCACCAATCGCTTGGCCACCATGCGGACCTTAGGCGCGGGGATGCTGTCGATATGGTCGACAAGCCACCGGTAGATGCGGCGTCCGATGCGGGAGAAGAAAAACGATCCGGAGGGCTCCATGATGAATATATCGACCCATAGGCCCCGGTAGCGGTAGTTGCGGTCGATATCGCCCGGCTCGGCCGTCGATGAATAGAGGTCGCGCACCTTAGGGAACCGTGGCATATATTCGGGGTCGGACGACTGATCCTGCAACACGAGGCCATATCGCGCAAGGGCCTCGGGGGCAACCTTGCGGAATCGCCGGTATTCGCTCTTGGGCATCTCTATGTCGATATCGTCGTCCCAGGGTATGAATCCGCCGTGGCGCAGCGCGCCGAGCAGAGTGCCCGACGACAGGATATATTTTATGTCGTGGCGGCGGCATATGGCATCTACGGCTTTAAGGATGTCGAGCATCCGGAGCTGGGCCTCGCGCAGCTGCGATCCGTCGGGATTGTATCGGGCTCTCAGAGCCTCCTGTATGTTGCGGTCTATCATTGTTGGCGTGGTATGGGGGAAACTCAGGGCGTGATGGTCACGGCTGCCGGCCCGTGAGCCGGCCGAGGGCGGTCCTGAGCCGGGTGAGATGCTTTAGGAGCGTATAGTTGCCTGTCATCATGATGCGGAAATGCAGCCTGTCGAGAACCGGCATCTGCTGCCACGGATATTCGCTGTAGATGCGGCGCAGACGCCTGTCGGCCACCAGCTCCTTTATGAGCCGCGCCTTCTCCTTTGCCGACAAGTCTGATCCGATGATGCGCTTGGTGTGGGCGCGCAGTGCATTGATGGCATACCCCATGCTTACCAGCCGGTCGGCAGGATCGTGGTAATGTTTGCTTATCAGCTTTTCAATAAAGATCGAGGAGTCGAGGATATCCGATCCCCACCCGGCTCTCGGCTTCCGGGTGATCGATCCCGGATTGACCCGGTAAAGATAGAGCGGCAGGTCGATAAACAGATATTTGCCCACATGTTGCAGATACTCGAAGTTGAATATCGCGTCTTCTGCAAAAATCCGTCGGTCGGAGTTGTAAGTGATTTTATAGCTCTCGATTATGCTCCTCAGATAAATCCCCCCCATGTCGACATACCGTGGTGGATATATGGGCGGCGGGAACCGACAGGCCGTGAAAACAAACCCAAAGCGATGGCCCGGATATCCCCGGAGTCGGAAAAGGTTGAAGTCCGGGCCGTTATCTCGGCAGGGGAATATTGCGGGTAAGAGTCGCCATCGGTTGTAAACTGCCTGAAGCCAAATCTCGCGATATCGGCTCCGCTTTCAGTCATGGCGGCCATGGCGATTTCGAGTGCACGTGGGTGCATCAGATCGTCGCTGTCGAAAAAAGCCACATGAGAGCCCGACGCGTGGCGGAGGCCGGTGTTGCGGGCCACCGACGGTCCGGCATTGCTCTGCTCGAAATATTTGAAGCGTGGATCGGCGGAGGCAAATTCGCGGGCTATGTCAGCCGAGCCGTCGGTCGAGCCGTCGTTGACCATGATGATCTCAAGGTCGGAAAAGGTCTGACTGCGCAATGAGTCGAGTCCTTGCCTCAGATAATCAGCAACATTGTAGATGGGGACTATTACAGATATCATTATGCGTGGGTTGATGGGATGCGAGCGGCCCTTGGCTGCCCTTCTTCATTGGGATAAACGTTCCACAAAGCGGATATATTGTTGCTGAAACTGTTTTATCAAGGGGCAAGGGGTTGATTGACGATAAAAAGAGCTATCTTTGCGGCGTAATCACTCATTAACAACTAACTCACACACACCTCCCCCCCGTATGAACATCCTTATACTGAATTTTATATTGTCGACTCCTGTCGACGGGAAAATTATCCGGCGCGACACTAACCGCGACACCATGATATACAATATGGCCCGCGGCTTTGTGAAAAATGGGCACACGGTGACGCTGCTGTGTGCCGACGAGTTCAGGCCGCTCCGTGAGGAGACGAACGATTTTGAAGTGGTCTATTTCAAGTCGCGGCTGTCACGGCTTTTCAAGCCTTGGCTGCTTCCGTTTCCGGCCGGTCTTGCCCGCTATCTGCGCCGGCATAAGGATGAGGTGGATATGGTGCTCACGGTGGAGACTTTTTCGGTGCCCACTCTGATTGCGTCGGCAGTGTGCCGGGACAAGTTGATGATCTGGCAAGAAATGTCGTATCATCAGCGGCTCATGCGCAATCTCCCGTCCAAGATATGGCACAATATTGTCATGCCACTGTCGATAAGAGGTGTGCTGACAGTGCCGCAGTCGGAGGCCGCCCGGCGGTTTATCTCGGGATACCAGCCTGCGGTGTCGGCAATGTGTGTGCCCCACGGAGTAAACGACGACATTTTCCGTCCTGATCCGGATGGGAGCTCTGAAAAATGCTTTGTGGTTATCTCCATGCTCGTGAGGCGCAAGCGGGTCGATCGCATCATTGAGAAGTTTGCACGGTTTGTCGAAAACAGCGGACAGACCGATTATCGCCTGCTTATCGTGGGTGATGGCGATGAGGCCCCGGCTCTGAAGCATCTTGCCGAGAGCTCGGGGGTGGGCGCCAATGTGGAGTTTCTGGGCTTCAGAAGTCATGATGAAATAGCGGCCATAGGGCGTCATGCCACTGCGCTGCTGGTCGACACCGACCGTGATCTCAACATGGTGTCGGTGTCGGAAGCTCTTGCCAACGGCACACCGGTGCTTATGAACACAGTGCCCAACACCTCGGCATATGTCACCGAAATGGGGCTCGGCATAGCAAAGGATGGCTGGGACTGGATGGATCTTAATGAGATGATAGCACGCTATGACGAATTTCACGGTAATTGCGTGGCCTGCCGCAACAGCTTCACCAACACCGGGTGTGCCGGGCGGCTGGTGAAGATATTTGAGAGCCGTGGGGCGGTAAAAGGGTGACGCATGGCATCCCCGCCAACCATGATTGCCGCCGCTTTGAGCGCGAAGGGAGGGCGGTGAATGATGTGGGATTGATGGTTTTTCGGGTAAAATGACTAATTTTGCACGAAATTAACAGAGTCTATCCAGTTTCAACTGACAATCAATCATCACAACCCTCTATAACATGAAAAGACTGGTAATGGTCATGGCCGGAATATGCGCAGCCGCCTCAGCCGCCATCGCGGCCGATCCGGCGCCGCAGCAGGCCCAGACCAATCCTTATGAGCTCGCCGAGCGCTTTGCAGGAAGCAAGCTGGGCACTATGCTCTTCTCCACAAGTGTAGATCCGCATTGGTTTAAGAGCGGCGACAAGTTCTGGTACAGCTACAAGACCGGCGATGGCACCCGCTGGTATGTGGTGGATCCGGCCACCCGGAGCCGCCGCGAGCTGTGGGACCACGACCGCATTGCCGCCCAGCTCACAGAAACCGTTCGCGACCCGTTCATTGCCGCCCAGCTCCCTATCCGCAATCTCGATGTGGAGCCCGACGGCCACACCTTTACCTTTGAGGTGGTGTCGAGCCAAGATGCTCCCAAGAAGAGTACCGAGGGGCTCGACTCAGTGGCAGCCGCTAAGGTGAAGCAGCCCAAAAAGGGTGAGAAGCAGGTGTTTTACTTCTCCTACGACATGAACACCGGCGCCCTTACCCACCTCAAGGACAAGGAGAAGGAGACCAAGGAACTCGGCTGGGCTTCGGTGTCGCCCGACGGCAAGACCGTGGTCTACGCCAAAGATCTCAACCTCTACCGCATGAGCCGCGAGGACTATGAGAAGCTCAAGAAAGACGACAAAGACACCACCGTGACCGACATCCAGATCACCACCGACGGCGTGATGGACTTCGGTTATGGCCTTGGCTACAGCTATCTCAACACCGACACCATAGTCGACGGCAAGCGCAAGGGAGTGTGGGGCGTATGGAGCCCCGACTCGCGCTATTTCGTGACCGAGCTCACCGACAACCGCGCCGTGAAGCCCCTCTGGGTGATCAACGCCGTGGCCGAACCCCGCCCCACCCTCGAGACTTACAAGTATCAGATGCCGGGCGAGATGGAAGCTCCCGAGGAGCACCTCTATCTCTTCGACATGACCGACAACTCGCGCAAGGAGATCAACACCTCGCGCTTCAAAAACCAGACCATCTCGGTGGCCCGACGCCCTTATGAGCAGAAGCAGCGCTCGATGCACGATGTGCCCGCTATCTGGCTGGGCGACGACAGCAGGTTTTTTGTCACCCGATCGAGCCGCGATCTCCACCGCATCGACATCTGCTCCTACACCATAGGTCAGGACACCCTCGTGCCTATCATCGAGGAGCGCATGAACACCTATCAGGAGGTGCGCCCCCTCGCTACCGTTGGCAACGGCAAGGAGCTCATACAGTGGAGCGAGCGCGACGGCTGGGCCCATCTGTATCTCTACGACGACAAGGGCAACCTCAAGCGTCGCCTCACCGAGGGTCCGTGGCATGTGCATCAGATACTCAATGTCGATCCCAAGACCCGCCGCGTGTACTTCACCGGCATGGGACGCGAGGCCGGCGAGAACCCCTACTACCAGCACATGTATAGCGTGAGCCTCGACGGCGGCCCTGTGAAGCTGCTCGACAAGGGCGACTCATTCCACAGCCCCGTGATCGACGATGCCTGCCACTACTTTGTCGACAATTTCTCACGCGTCGACAATATCCCCGAGACGGCGCTCTACGACGCCTCGGGCAACAAGATCATGACCCTCGAGAAGGCTGACTTCTCGCACCTCCTCGCCGCCGGATACCAGTTCCCCGAAGTGTTTAAGGTTAAGGCCGCCGACGGAGTGACCGACCTCTGGGGCACGATGTACAAGCCCTTCGACTTCGACTCCACCAAGGTATATCCCATCATCGACTATGTATATCCCGGCCCTCAGGTCGAGGCCACCAGCTATCCCTTCACCCGCATGAGCGTGCGCACCGACCGTCTGGCCCAGGCCGGATTTATAGTGATCACCGTGGGCAACCGCGGCGGCCACCCCAACCGCTCGAAGTGGTATCACAACTATGGCTACGGCAACCTGCGCGACTATGGTCTGGCCGATCAGAAGGCTGCTATTGAGCAGCTTGCAGCCCGCCATCCCTATATCGACATCAACCGCGTGGGCATCCACGGCCACTCGGGCGGCGGCTTCATGTCGACGGCTGCCATCCTCTCTTATCCCGACTTCTTCAAGACAGCTGTGTCGTGTGCCGGCAACCACGACAACCGCATCTACAACCGCTGGTGGAGCGAGACCCACCACGGCGTGAAAGAGCGTGTGACCGAGAAGGGCGATACACTCTTCGACTACAGCATCCGCACCAATCCCGAGATTGCCCGCAACCTCAAGGGTCATCTGATGCTCGTCACCGGCGATATCGACAACAATGTTCACCCGGGCAACACCGTGAGGGTGGCCGATGCTCTGATCCGCGCCAACAAGCGCTTCGATCTGCTCCTGCTCCCCACCCAGCGCCACAGCTTCGGCAATATGGATGAATATTTCTACTGGCGTCTGGTCGACTACTTTACAGACCATCTGAAAAACGACACCTCGACTCATCCTGTCGACATCCCCAACAGATAAAGTTTTTATCCAATCCGTTTATGCAAGGTTGCGCTCCCGGGTCTGTAAGGCGGGAGCGCAACCTATTTTTTGTGCAGACCGGGGAGACAGCCCTTTGTAGGGCTGCTTCCCCGGAGCAGCCGAACCCGCGTCGATGCCCGTGCCCAAAAGGCCGCAACCGCGACGCCTACCCGGCGCGTAGCGCCAAAAGCCCCCTTGGGGGCGTTCCTGCTTGGTGGCCCCACTCAAAGGCGCGCGTAGCCGCCGCAGAGTGGGGTCGACGCGGCCCAAAGAAAATCGCTCAGCGTCAGCCGAGCCCCCCACCGCGACGCCCATGTCGCCTGAGGAGCTCGGCTGACG
>CAJTUF010000023.1 GCA_910579675.1 uncultured Muribaculaceae bacterium
ATTGAATGGATCTTCGAATCGCCTAATGGAAAGCAGACAGATAAGTTGGGTGACCTTTACTTTTTAGAGGAAAGTTACACTTTTTAAAGAAAAAACAGAGGCCGGAGTGAAAAACTAACCAAATTAGTTGCAACGAATAAAATTAGTTTGTACATTTGCGACATACAAATGAATTAATCCTCCAGCCATGTTGAAGCTAACAACCCGCGAAGATCAGATAATGAAACTTTTCTGGCAAGAAGGCCCGATGACCATAAGGCGTCTGGTGACCTTTTTCCCTGAACCGCGCCCCCATGTCAACACCGTTTCGACCCTCGTGCGTATCCTTGAGGAGAAGGGATGCGTGGCTCACCGGGGAGTAGGGAAGGGCTACGAGTACTATGCCATAGTGACGCCGGCCGATGTGGGGCGATCGAGTGTGTGTGGTGCCATAGCGAGATATTTCAACAACTCCTTTCTCGGCATGGTGTCGAGTCTGATAAAAGACGAGGAGGTTAGTGTCGATGAGCTGCGCCATCTTCTCGACGAGATAGAGAAAAATAAGGATAATAACCCGACATCAACCTCAAAGTCATGATAGCCCGACTCTTTGCCTATTCGCTCGCGGTGAGCATCATGCTCATACCGCTTTATCTCACGGTGAAGTGGGTCATGGGAGGCCTTACCTTCCATCGTCTGACCCGGCTGATGCTTACGGGATCGATCGTGGCGTCGCTTCTGCTTCCCTTTGCAGCGGGGATGATTGATGGACTGTTGGTTCACGGAGGATCGGGAGTCACAGCAGAGGCTGGGTTGCCTCAGATAGGGGGTATCGCCGCCGGGCCGGTAGAGTCAGGGAGCTCATGGATACGCATTGCGGTGTGGATCTATGCCGCGGGGCTCATGGTGTTTGCAGCAAGGGAGATGGCCGGTCTTGTGAGCCTTGCCTCGATCATCCGCTCGGCCACGCGCTGGGGCCGCTGGGGTCGCTGGATCGTGGTGGTCAATGAGGGGCCTGAGCGATTGAGCCCATTCAGCTTCGGGCGCTACATAGTGGTCGACGCCGCCGATCTTCCCGGTCTGGAGCGCACGGTGATGGTGCATGAGAGCGCCCATCTCGATCATCACCATTGGATAGATCTCATGCTTGCCGATGTGGCGACGGTGTTGTGCTGGTATTGCCCGGCATCATGGCTTATGCGCAATGAGCTGTCGACCGTCCACGAATATGAAGCCGATGAGGCAGTGCTCCTCTCCGGAGCGGCGGCTTCCGACTATCAGAAAATGCTAATAAAAAAGGCTGCAGGCAGCCGATTCCCGTCAATTGCCTGCAACCTCACATATCATTCCAATATATCAAAACGTATTAAAATGATGCTTAAACAAAAGTCTCACCCGTCGCTGCGCATGGCAGCGGCAGCGGCCCTGCCCGTCATGGCAGCCGGCCTGATGATGCTCGCGAGTCCCGCAGTGGCTAATGCGCTCAATGCGGTTTCGGAGGTCAAAGTTACAAACAATTATTCATCGGCGCAAGAAGCCGGTAGCCCTGAGGTGGCCAAAGACAAGGTCTATGAAGCGGTGGAGGTGCCCCCCGTGTTTCCCGGCGGCGAAGCAGGGTTGATGATGTGGGTGGCGCAGAACCTCCGCTATCCCGTCGAGGCCGTGGAAAAGAACATTCAGGGACGCGTAGTGCTCAGCTTTGTGGTCAAGCCCGATTGCACCGTGGAGGATGTCAAGGTGATCAAAGGAGCCGATCCAATGCTCGACGCCGAAGCGATTCGTGTAGTCAAGCAGCTCAAATTTGACAAGCCCGGCTACCAGGGGGGCAAAGCCGTGAGCGTATGGTACACAGTGCCCGTCACCTTCCGCCTGCAGGCACCCAAGGCCAAAGAGAGCGCGACAGCCGCCGACAAGAAATAAGCCTGCCAGTATAGAGAAAGCAGCCGAGTCGTAAATGCAGCCCGGCGATGAGTGCCGCCACACGGGTGGCCCTCGTCGCCGGGCTTTAGGCTGATTATTTGGCGGATTGATGGAATATGTGTAATTTTGCGGATTATATGGTCGGCGCGCAGTCCCCTCCGGGGGCGCCGGCAATCACCTCCCTCCTCCACCTATTCAGCATCACAGACAACAACCACGACAATAACATCAACCAACACTCGACACCGATGGCAGAAAAAGAAGCAGAGGCCCGCGAGGCCGCAGGCCGCGGCCTGAACTTTGTAGAACAGATTGTGGCCGACGATCTTGCAGCCGGCAAGAATGGCGGGCGCCTCAACACCCGCTTCCCACCCGAACCCAACGGCTATCTCCACATAGGTCATGCTAAGGCAATATGTATGGATTTTGGCGTAGCTGAGAAGTTTGGCGGCACATGCAATCTACGTTTCGACGACACCAATCCCGTCAAGGAGGATGTGGAATATGTCGATGCAATACGCGAAGATATCCACTGGCTCGGTTTTGACTGGGGCGACAGGGAGTATTATGCGAGCGACTACTTCCCCCAGCTATGGGATCTGGCCGTGAGGCTGATCAAGGAGGGCAAAGCCTATGTCGACGATCAGACCTCGGAAGAGATAGCCGCACAGAAGGGCACTCCCACCGAGCCCGGCGTCGAGAGCCCCTACCGCAACCGCTCGGTGGAGGAAAACCTCGATCTCTTCGAGCGCATGAACAAGGGCGAATTTGAAGAGGGAGCGAGGGTGCTCCGCGCCAAGATCGATATGGCGAGTCCCAACATGCACTTCCGCGACCCCATCATGTATCGCATCATCAAGACCCCCCACCACCGCACCGGCGACACATGGAAGGTCTATCCTATGTATGACTTCGCCCACGGCCAGAGCGACTACTTCGAGGGGGTGACACACTCGATATGCACGCTGGAGTTTGTGGTTCACCGTCCGCTCTACGAATATTTTGTCAAAGAGCTGGCCGACGACAGCTACTGCCCCCGTCAGATAGAATTCAACCGTCTCAACCTCACCTATACCGTGATGAGCAAGCGCAAGCTGCTCCAGCTCGTCAAGGAGGGGCTCGTGGCCGGATGGGACGACCCCCGCATGCCCACCATCTCGGGTATGCGCCGCCGCGGCTTCACCCCCCAGTCGATCCGCAACTTTGTCGACCGCATAGGCTACACCAAGTATGAGGCTCTCAACTCCGTGGCCCTGCTGGAGCATGCCGTCAGGGAGGATCTCAATGCCACCGCCACCCGCGCCATGGCAGTGATGGATCCCCTCAAAGTGGTGATCACCAATTATCCTGAGGGTCAGACCGAGACCGTCGAGATGGAAAACAACCCTGAAGACCCCACAGCAGGCACCCACTCTATGCCCTTCAGCCGCGAGATCTATATCGAGCGCGACGACTTTATGGAAAATCCGCCCAAGAAGTTTTTCCGTCTCGCCCCCGGCGGCGAGGTGAGGCTCAAGGGCGCCTATATCATCAAGTGTGAGGAGGTGGTGAAAGATGCCGAAGGCCGCATCACCGAGCTCCGTTGCACCTACGACCCCTCGACTCGCTCGGGCCTCCCCGGAGCTATGCGCAAGGTGAAAGGCACACTCCATTGGGTCAACGCCCCGACAGCAGTCGACGCCACAGTAAGGCTCTACGACCGCCTCTTCAACGTAGAGAACCCCGCCGCCGAGACCGACCGCGACTTCCGCGAACTGCTCAATCCCGACTCGCTCAAAGTGGTTGACGGAGTAAAGGTGGAGCCATTCATCGCCGAAAACGCTAACCCCGGCACCCGCTTCCAGTTCCAGCGCGTGGGCTACTTCACGCCCGACTACGACAGCCGTCCCGGAGCTCTGGTGTTCAACCGCACCATAGCCCTCAAAGACAGCTGGGAGAAAGAGCAGAAAAAGAATGGCTAACGACTCCTCGCTCAACCCCCACTCGAGCGGCGACGACAGCCGCCGGGAGCTTTACGACCGCTTCCGCAGCGAATTGGCCACCAACCGCTCCTCGCTTTATTTCGACGAGGAGGAGCTGGTGGAGCTGTACGACTACGCAAGCGACCTGCGCGACCGTTACACGGCTCTCGAGGTGCTTTTCTGCGGCGAGCGCCTTTATCCCTCCAGTGTGGCGTTGGCCGAGCGTAAGGTACTCTTCTATCTTGCCATCGACGACGAAGCGGCGGTCGCGGCTCTTGAGACCCTCCCCGACGATTCGGTCATCAAGCGCCTCACGGCTCTGAGAGTGGCCCGCACCGGCCCTGAGGAGGCGCGCAGGGAGCTCGACAGCCTGCTTGCCACCAAGGCCGAATTGAACGACGAGGAGATAATCCAGATCTGCGACACCGCCGAGGAGCTCGGACTCTACAGCTGGCTCATCGACAATCGCTCTAAGATTGCCGCTCTGACCGACTATCCTCCCACATTTCTCTACGAACTGTGTCAGATAGCCCAGTCGCAGGATCCCGATGAAGCGCTCAAGATCCTTGAGGAGCTCACCATGATGGAGCCCTTCAGCATCGACTTCTGGCTTCTCACCGCCCAGATATATTTCGAGCAGTCGAGTCCATCCAAAGCCCTCCCCGCAGTGGAGTATGCGCTTGCCATAGAGCCCGACAATCTGCGTGCCCTAATGATGAAGGCCCACGTGTATAACGAGCTCGATTATCCGGCTGAGCAGGTCGAGGAGGTGCTCGACGAGGTGATCATGGCCGATCCCGACATGGTGTCGCCATATCTCGCCAAAGCCATGGTCTATGCGCGCAGCGGTCGCGCCGCCGAGGGGATGGAGATAATCCGCGACTACAATATGCTCCATCCCGGTAATCCACAGACGCTCGACGTGATGCTCCTGCTGGCCGATCTCCTTCCCGACGAGAAGCTGCCCGACCTGCACGAATTTCTAACGCCCGCCATGAGTGAGTATGCCGACAACTTCATCGACATGGCCCGCCGCCACGCCGATGAGGGACGCCACCGCTCGGCTGCCCGGCTGCTTCTGGGTGTCGAGGATGCCTACAGGCTCAAGACCGACTTCGACTTCATGATGGAGGAGCTGTACCGTTCGGGAATGTATGCTGAGGCCATCACAGCCTATCAGTATCATTTCAGAGACAGCGATGCCAATAAGGGCGCCGTGGTGCAGGTGTCAATTGATGAGCTCAACGACTGTTTTGCCGCCTTCTGGTTTATCCTGTCGGCAATACGCGCCGGAGCGACCGACGGGATAGCCCATATGGTGGAATCGCTTATCGCCTCGCAGCTCAACGGGGTGTTCAACTCAACCGTCGACGACATACTTGAGAGCCGAGGCCTCATGGAGTATCTGCTAAAAATCAACGCTTATATCAAGGGCACCGATCCCTTGACCCCCGACGATCTCGACCCCTTTGTCGAGACTCCCGACAAAAAGAATCACGAATCCAACCCACCCGAATGATTACAGTAACCAACCTTGGTATACAGTTTGGAAAGCGTCCGCTTTTTCAGGACGTCAATATGAAGTTTACTCCCGGCAACTGCTACGGCATCATAGGTGCCAACGGAGCCGGAAAGTCGACTCTGATGCGAATGCTATCGGGACAGCTCACCCCTACCGCCGGAACCATAACCCAAGGTCCGGGCGAGCGTATGAGTGTGCTCGAACAGGACCACTTCAAATACGACGACTGCACCGTGATGAACACCGTCATGATGGGCCACACGGTGCTTTGGGACATTATACAGGAAAAAGATGCCCTCTATGCCAAAGAAGACTTCTCCGACGCCGACGGCGTGAGGGCCGCCGAGCTTGAGGAGAAATTTGCCGAGCTCGAGGGCTGGAACGCCGAGAGCGATGCCGCCGCCCTCCTCTCGGGCCTCGGCATAAAGGAGGATAAGCACTATCTGCTGATGAAAGATCTCAGCGGCGCCGAGAAGGTGCGCGTGCTTCTGGCAAAGGCCCTCTTCGGCAACCCTGACAATCTGCTCCTCGACGAGCCTACCAACGACCTCGACCTCGACACTGTGGCATGGCTCGAAGATTATCTCTCCAAATTTGAGAACACTGTGCTCGTGGTGAGCCACGACCGCCACTTCCTCGACTCAGTGTGTACCCACACCCTCGATATCGACTACAATAAGGTGAGCCTCTTTGCCGGCAACTACAGCTACTGGTATGAGTCGAGCCAGCTCGCCCTCCGCCAGCAGCAGCAACAAAACAAGAAGGCCGAGGAGAAGCGCAAGGAGCTCCTTGAGTTTATCCGCCGCTTCAGCGCCAATGTGGCCAAGTCGAAGCAGACCACCTCGCGCAAGAAGATGCTCGAGAAGCTCAACATCGAGGAGATCCAGCCTTCGAGCCGCCGCTATCCCGGGATTATCTTCACCCCGCAGCGCGAGCCGGGCAACAAGATCCTTGAAGTTCATGGGCTCACGGCGGTGTCGGACGACGGAGTGACCCTCTT
This sequence comes from uncultured Muribaculaceae bacterium, assembly GCA_910579675.1. Taxonomy (GTDB): domain Bacteria; phylum Bacteroidota; class Bacteroidia; order Bacteroidales; family Muribaculaceae; genus Paramuribaculum. Next base: position 6,383 of record CAJTUF010000023.1, read on the forward strand.
CCGCGACGTCAACTTCCAGATCGAGAAGGACGACAAGGTGGCATTCCTCTCCCACGATCCCCGCGCCATGACAGCTCTGTTCGAGATAATCAACGGCGCCCGAAAGGCCGACGAAGGATCTTACGACTGGGGTCAGACCATCACCACAGCTTATCTACCGCTCGACAACAGCGCCTTCTTCAACACCGACCTCAATCTTGTCGATTGGCTCTGCCAGTTTTCCGACGACTCATCGGAGATCTATCTCAAAGGATTTCTTGGCAAGATGCTCTTCTCGGGCGAGGATGTGCTCAAGAAAGCCTCCGTGCTTTCGGGCGGTGAGAAAATGCGCTGCATGATAGCCCGCATGATGCTCCGCGACGCCAACACACTGGTGCTCGATTCGCCTACCAACCATCTCGATCTTGAGTCGATTCAGGCTTTCAACAACACCCTTCGCACCTTCAAGGGCAATATCCTTCTGGCCTCCCACGACCATGAGTTTATCCAGACCGTGTGCAACCGCATCATCGAGCTCGGCCCCAATGGCATAATCGACAAGCGCATGGACTACGACGACTATATCACCGACGAGCGTGTGCTTGCTGCCCGCGAGCGCCTCTACGCCAATCAGTAATCACCCTTAAAAAGAGAAAGACGATGATCAACCATATCGTAATGTTTCGCCTCGAAGGCGAGGGCCCGGAGGTGGCTCAGGCAGCTCTCCGCTTCAAGGATGCCATAGAGGCACTCGTGTTTCAGATCCCTCAGCTCGTGGAGGCATCGGTAGGCATCAACGCCAATCCGGCCGAGAAGTGGACCATGGTGCTCCAGTCGAAGGTAGAGAGCTGGGATGATCTGGCCGCTTATGCCGGCCATCCCGCCCATCTGGCAGCCGTGGCGCTCATCAAGCCTATGATAGCCGAGCGCGCCGCCGTAGATTTTCTGAGCTGAAATCCCTTAAATCAATATTCTATCTATCATGTCTGACAAAACAAACGGGCAGGAGGTATATCTCGATGCCGATCCTGTCGAGCTTCCGGAAAATGCCTTCCGCGAACTGGCGGCCGACGAGACCTACCGGCCTCTGATGCACCCGGCCCGCAGCTATCGCGAAGCCACCCCCTACAGTGTTACCCTCGGCCTTATCCTTGCCGTGATCTTCAGCGCCGCCGCTGCCTATCTCGGTCTGCGCGTGGGGCAGGTGTTTGAGGCCGCCATCCCCATCGCCATCATCGCCGTGGGCCTCTCGGGCGCCCTGAAGAAGAAAGATCCCCTGGGGCAGAATGTCATCATCCAGTCGATCGGCGCCTGCTCGGGAGTGATCGTGGCCGGTGCCATCTTTACTCTCCCCGCCCTCTACATCCTTCAGGCCACCTATCCCGAGATCACGGTCAACTTCCTTGAGATATTCCTGAGCTCGCTCTTCGGCGGCATTCTTGGTATACTCTTTTTCATTCCCTTCCGCAAATATTTCGTGAAGGATATGCACGGCAAATACCCCTTTCCCGAGGCCACAGCCACCACTCAGGTGCTTGCCAGCGGACAGGGCTCGACCGACGGCTCGCAGGCCAAGACCCTTGTGGTGGCATCGCTCATAGGCGGTATCTACGACTATGTGGTGGCCACATTCGGCTTCTGGGCCGAGACGGTGAGCAGCAGCCTTTGCGGCTGGGGCGCCACCATTGCCGAGAAGACCAAGGTGGTGGTGAGCTGCAACACCGGCGCCGCTCTCCTCGGTCTGGGCTACATCGTGGGCCTCAAATATGCCTTTATCATCTTTGCCGGCTCGGCCTTCGTGTGGTGGGTGCTCCTGCCTCTGCTGGGCGCCTACGGCAATCCTGAGATCGCAGCGCTCCCGGCCGAGACCATGTTTCGCGACTATGCCCGCCTGATAGGCATCGGAGGCATAGCCATGGCCGGCATCATCGGCATCATCAAGAGCTGGGGCATCATCACCCAGGCTGCCGGTCTGGCAGTGCGCGAATTCAAAGGGGGCGCCGCCGGGAGCGCCAAGCCCGTGCGCTGGCAGTGGGATATCTCGATGAAGCACATCGTGTTTTTCATCGTGATCGCCCTCGTGGCTGTCTTTGCCTTCTTCTGGCTCGGAGTGCTCCACAACATCTGGCAGGCACTCGTGGCATGGGTGGTGGTGACAGTCATCGCATTCCTCTTCACCACCGTTGCAGCCAACGCCATCGCCATCGTGGGCACCAACCCCGTGAGCGGCATGACCCTCATGACCCTCATCGTGGCGTCGGCCATCTTTGTCGGCGCCGGCATCTCCGGCACCTCAGGCATCGTGGCCTCAATGATCATAGGCGGCGTGGTATGTACAGCCCTCTCCATGGCGGGCGGCTTTGTCACCGACCTCAAGATAGGCTATTGGCTCGGCTCGACCCCCCGGGTGCAGGAGCGCTGGAAATTTCTCGGCACCCTTGTGTCGGCTCTCACAGTGGGCGGCGTGATCATGCTCCTCAACGACGTATATGGCTTCTCGGGCCCCAATGCCCTCGTGGCACCTCAGGCCAACGCCATGGCCAAGGTGATCGAGCCGATCATGATGGGCGGCGAGACACCCTGGACCCTCTACGCCACCGGCGCCGTGCTGGCGCTTCTGCTCAACTGGCTCGGCGTGCCCGCGCTGGCGTTCTGCCTCGGCATGTTTATCCCGATGGAGCTCAACGCACCCCTCCTTGTGGGCGGCGCAGTGGCATGGTTTGTGTCGACCCGCAGCAAGGACAAGGAGGTCAACGATCTGCGCCGCGACCGCGGTACCCTCATCGCATCCGGCCTGATAGCAGGCGGCGCCCTCTTCGGCGTATTTGCGGCCCTTACCCGCTTCTTCGGCTTTGAATATACCTCAGGCATGTCGACCTCTCTCAATCAGGGCCTCGGCATAGTGATGTATCTCCTGATCATAGTCTACCTCGCAACAGCATCCATGAGAGCGAAAACAAGGTAAGCCGATGGCTTGGTCAAGCAACAGACTCAACGGTGCGGCCGGCGCCGACCTCCGCAAGGTGGTCGCGCTGGCCGTTCCATCTATTATCACCAACATCACCACTCCTCTGTTGGGACTGGTCGATCTGGCCATAACCGGCCATATCTCCGATGGCCCCGACGGCCACAGCGCAATGTATATAGCCGCGATAGCGGTGGGCAGCGGTGTGTTTACGATGCTCTACTGGCTCTTTGCATTCCTGCGTATGGGCACCGGGGGCATCACATCGCAGGCCCGTGGAGCGGGCGATGACGCCGCCACAGCCATGGCCCTGTGGCGGGCGCTTGCCGTGGCGCTGCTGCTCGGAGGCGCCATAATACTTGCCGGAGGTTTTATCGGCGAGGGGATGCTGCGGTTCATGGATCCCGACCCCGACACCATAGAGCCGGCGAGGCGCTACATATCTATCTGCGTGTGGGGCGCGCCCGCCGTGCTTTCGACCTTTGCCCTCACAGGCTGGTTTATCGGAGTGCAGGACACGCGGTCGCCCATGTGGGTGTCGGTGGTGATCAATGTCACCAACATCTGCGCGAGCCTCATCCTGGTGGTGGTGCTCGGGATGAAGACCGAGGGGGTGGCCACAGGCACCCTCATTGCTCAATGGACCGGTGCGCTGCTATCCATTACCATCTGTCTGCGCCGCTACCGGCTGCGGCTGCCACGTCGCGGCGGCCTTTTCGACCGCAGGGCATTGGGCCGGTTTTTCAGCGTCAACACCGATATATTCCTGCGCACCTTGTGTATGGTGGCTGTCACGGTGTGGTTCACCCGCGTGGGTGCCCGTCAGGGCGATGTGATGCTTGCCGTCAATGCGCTGCTTATGCAGCTCTTCCTTACCTTCAGCTATTTTATGGACGGATTTGCCTTTGCGGGCGAGAGCCTGTGCGGGTTGCGCTACGGAGCCGGCGATAAGGCCGGGCTCCGCCGGGTGGCCCGCGTGGTGATGGCTTGCGGCGGCGGCGTGGCCCTACTCTTCACGCTTCTCTATTTCGCGGGGGGCGAGTGGTTTCTCGGCATCATGAGCAGCGACAGCCGGGTGACGGCCATGAGCTCCGACTATTTCATGTGGGCGGTGAGTGTGCCGCTTGTGGGCTTCACCGCATTCTCGCTCGATGCGGTGGCCATAGGCATCACGGCCACCCGGCGCATGCTTGTGTCGGCTGGGTCGGGAGCGGTTGTTTTCTTTGCAGTCTACCTGCTGGCATTTCCGTCGCTTGGCAACCACGGGCTGTGGCTCGCCTTCCTGTGCTATCTTGCTATGCGTGGCATCAGCCTCTCGGCCATGCTGCGCCGCACAGTCTTCTGATCACCACTGAAAAAAGTTGATATTTTTTCAGTGATAATATCATATCTGCAAAAAAAAACAATTATCTTTGCGGAGAATCCAATCCCAATGAGATTTCATCACTATTCAAAAGCCAACTGCAATGAAAAAGAAAATTGTAGTAGCCGCAATTGTGGCTTTGATGGGAGTAGGAGGCTATCTCGGCCATCGCTCCCAGACTCTCACCAACGCAGGTGAAAGTGACCTGCTCCTCGCCAACGCCGAAGCTCTTGCCGATAGCCCGGAACAGAACGGATATCTGATAGTTGTGCCAGTTAAAGAAGATTGGTATGTCGGATGTAACTGTGCCGGTCAAGGAAATTTGGAGTGTTGCTACTAAGTTAAGAATGATAGATGCGTCTGCCGATATTCCACATAGGAGTGTCGGCAAGCGTAACACGTTTGTGTTTTGGCGGATATGCTAATGATCAGATTTGTTTCAGTGTTGATAATGGCGCTGTGGTTGATGTCATGTGCCAACCAAGGTGGGCGTCAGGCTGCCGAGGGAGCATCCCAACCGGATAAAGAGACTATAACCGGCTTGCAGGATAGCAAACCGGTCAGGATAAAGCTCTCGATCAAGGATGCAAGACCTATGTCGCAATCGTTTGGCGACATTGAGGAGCTAAGATTATCTGACGCATACGCCAACTTTGTCGGGATTCCGGGATATATCAAGGTAGAGGGCGACACACTCTATATCATCGACCCGGTTAAGTCGACGGGGTTTTATGCGTATCTTCACGACGGGCGGCAGCTGTTCAGCTATTGCTCGCCAGGAAGCGGACCTGAGGATTTCGGGATGCTTTTTGGGCTGACTGTAGATGACACCTTATTATCGTCGTTCGACTTTTCGTCAAGAGCCTTGGTTTTTGTAGATAAAAACGGCAATTTTGCGAAACGGATTGCCGTCAACCCGATGGCATGCGGTGCTATGGCAGATAAGTCGGGAGGAATATGGACCAATTACTCCAATCAGCAGTTGGAGACAACGAAGCTGTCGTGGCGCGCAACGCCCGAAAGCGAGGAGATTGAAATACTTCCGGTGCCTGAATATCTGAAGGGAATGACGGCTATTTCCGGTCAGGATCTAAGCCGACTTGATGACGGGTCGATCAACTATTGCCCGGTTCTTGAGCCGCGCGTCTACGGCCTCTCAGACGGAAAGGCATGGCTGAAATATGAGCTTGATTTCGACGGCCTGTGGCCCGATGAGGCAACCATTGCCAAGGAGTATAGCGGAAATGACTGGGCTTCAAAATTCATGTCATTTCCGATAACGACGATAAGGGTTGAGGAAAACAACCGTTGGCTTGTTGTGAGCTTTGATTATGAGGGAGATAAATATCTCCACATCTTTGACAAGATGAGATCGGATGGCGCGACCTACCGGGATGACAGAGATTTTTACTTCTCCCCGGAGGCCGTCAGCGGCAACAAGCTCTATATCCCTACAAAAGATGACACCATTGAGATAATAAATCTTACAGAAGGTGACTAATGATTTCTGCTCCGGTCGGTCAATCACCGGGGTACAGAAAATCATGCCGATCCCGCTAATCAACCATAAAAAACACTGATAGCCATGAAAAAGAAATCAGGCAAAGACGAAAAAACAATTATACAGGGGATAGCCCGCCTTGCGGGGGCCTTTTCGATGGCTGCGCTTGCAATGTCGTGCAGCCATGAGGGCAAGCCGGTAGAGATAGCCGTCGACGGTTTTCCGGTCGAAGAGGTAATGGAGTGTGGCGAAGGCCGGATCCTTGATATCCCTTCAACCGGAATTATGGAGATCAACATTGCCGGCGATATGCTGGTGGTGTCGACGGGTGATATGCGCGACGCCTGGCAAACATACTCGTTGCCTGAGGTGGCATTGAGCGGCAGCCTCTTCAGTGTGGGCGGAGGGCCCGGCGAGTTGCTTATGCCCACACCGGGCATAGCAGCGTCGTTTTACAGCCGCGGGAGCGACGGCCACACCATGTGTATCATCTCCTCGACGATGAACGGGCGATTTATCGCGGGCGATCTGACAACCCATAGCTCAACCGACACAGTGATAAACAACACGATCGGCCCGACCACGGTGATGGCCTACCGTCTCGGCGGCTCAGGCTGGTTTAACACCGAGATAATACCCGACAGCTGCAAGCTCAGGCGCAGCATAGTGGCGGAAGATGGGACTCCGGTGGCCAATGCGGCCATGTCGGCTCTCAATGAAAAGAGCGTGGGCGATATGTCGCAGATGCCGCAGATAATGTTTCGCCCGGTGATCAAGCCCGATGGATCATGGATAGCCGAAGTGCCGGGATTCACGCCTGTGATTGAGGTGTGGAACACGTCGACAGGCGAGAGTTTCCGGATCAGATATACCGACGGAGACACGGCGGCCGATGAGAAATCACGGCTGGAGGCCAATAAACCGATGTTTGGCGGAGGTGTTGCCTTTGATGACTTCTTTGCGCTCCAGCGCTATGGCGACGACGGCACCCCCCACATTGACTTCTTTGGCTGGGATGGCACCCCTCGGGCCACTCTTTCGCTCACGTGCAGTGATATCAGACGTATTGGCATCGATATCAAAAATGGCGATCTGTACTGCCTCGATGCCGATAAAGATGCCATAGTGAGGTTTGATATAGCTGATTTTCTCACCAAGATAGATTGAACGCCCGGCGCAATGAACAGTGCTCGGCTGACGCTGAGACTTTTGCGGGGTGGTCGCTTCTATCCTCGGGCTGCGGCGGCTAAGCGTGCTCCGCGTCGCCGGGGCGGATGCTCCGTTGAGCATCCCTACGAGTCGCATACGCGCAATTGGGCGACGCACCCTTACTAGCCGGGGCGGATGCTTCAGGAAGCATCCCTACGAGTCGCAAACGTCATGCAAACAGCTTATAATCAAATAAATCATCCCCCGTGCCTACGGTGAGGCACGGGGGATGATTTATAAATTATAGCCTTTCAGCGGCGGGCGTAGAAGTCGAGCACACGGAGGCGCAGGAGATATTCATAGCGGGCCTGAACGGCGTCGGCTTGCGCACGGGTGGCAGTGGTCTTTGCGCTCTCCCACTCGGTGGGTGTGGCGCGGCCGGCATTGTATTTCTCGGTCACGGCGGCGAGTGCGGCTTCGGCATGCGAGGCAGCCGATCGCGAGGATATCTCCTTGGCACGCGCTGTGGTGGCCTGGGCGTAGGCCTGGTTAATGGCATTCTCTACATCGAGGCGTGTGCTCTCAAGGCTCAGATCGGCGGCAAGGGCCGAAGCCTTTGCGCGGCGCACACTGTTGCGGGTCGAGAAGGCATCGAAGATGGGCACCGACAGAGAGAATCCGAGGCTCTGGCTGAAGTTGTGGCGCATCTGCGAGCTGAAGCTCTCATTGGCAAATCCGCCTCCGGAGTGGTAGTAGTTGGTGCCGAGCCCGGCTGAGAAGGAGAGGGTGGGGATATATCCCGACTGGGCCACTTTGATGCTCTTGCGGGCGGCTGCGGCCGAGAGGGCGGCTGCGCGGATGGAGTGGTTGTGTTCGAGGGCTATGCCGTAGATCTCGTCGGGGGTCATGGCGAAAGCGCTGCCAAACGCTACCGATGTGGTGTCGAGGGGCATCACGTCGAAGGGTGTTCCGGCAGGGAGCTCAAGCAGTTGCGAGAGGTTGAGGAGCGACAGCTTCTCGTCGCTCTCGCAGCTCACCACGCTCATCTCGTCCTGAGCCATCTGGCTGCGGGCCTCCACGAGGTCGAGCTCGGGGATCTTGCCAGCCTCAAACAGCTCGGTGCGGCGGGAGAGTTCGAGGCGGGAGAGGGCGAGCTGGTTGCGGGCCACGGTGAGGAGCTCGCGCGAGAGTAGAGTCTGGAGATAGTAGGATATGACGCGGAGCTCGACATTGTCGCGGGTGGCCTCGGTCTGCTCAAGGGCGGTGGCGAGTTCGGCCTTGGCGTAGTCGAGGTTGCGGAGCGCTCTCAGCCCCTGGAAAATCGGGAGCGACATGCCCACATTAAGCCCGGTCGACGAGGTGTTGCGGTTGGCATAGGTGTTGTCGGCCGTCAGGCCACGGCCGAAGGCCCACGACTGGCTTGCCGAGCCGTGGAGAGTGGGCAGAAAAGCGTCTTTGGCCGAGGTGACGCCGATCTCGTCGTTGACCTGCTGGAGGCGGCTCTGCCTTACGGTAATATTGTGGGTGGTGGCGTAGGAAATGCAGCTGTCGAGGCTCCAGGCACCGTCGGTCTGGGCCGATGCCGAGCACACTGCGGCGAGAGCTATGGCGGCTAATACTGATCTTTTCATTGCTATGATGATATGAGAGGCCATGGAGGTTAGTTCTGGATCTGGTTGCCGCGGATCACCATAGTGGTGTCGGCGCCCTCCTTGACCTCTATCTTCAGACCGTCGGAGAGACCGGTGGTGATTCGGCGGCGCTCATACACGGGTTCGGGGAGGGAGTCGGTCATGACATAGATATAAGTTGTGTCGCCGGCCCATTCGATGGTGCTCTCAGGGATGGCGAGCACATTGTCGGCGCCAGAGAGGCGTACCCGGGCATTGGCGCTGTAGCCGGCGCGGAGGGCAATTGAGTCGGGGGCATTGATTGCAGCCTTGATCTCGAAAGTATTGGCGCCGGTGGCTGTCGAGCCTTTGGGAGCTATGTATTCAAGCACGGCTGTGGGTGTGAAGGAGTCGAGCGCACCGATTGTCACCTCCATGGTCATGCCGGGCTTGAGTAGACCCACTTCGGTTTCGTCGACTTTGCCGAGGAAAATGAGGTCGGTCATATCGGCAATGGTGGCGATGGTTGTTCCGTCGTTGAAGGTGTTGGCCTGGATCACCGACGAACCCACCTTGACAGGCACATCGAGCACGAGGCCCGAGATGGTGGCTCGCACCATGGTGTTGGCTTCGGAGGCATTGTAGCGCGACACACCCTCGCGCACGATGTTGTAGGAGTCCTGGGCGCTCTCAAGCTCTTTCTCGGCCTGACGGAGAGTGGTCTCGGCGGTCTCATACTCCTCGCGGGCTATCACCTTCTTGTCGAAAAGGGTGCGGGCGCGGTCATATTTGGTGCGGGCGTCGGTGAGCTTGATCTGCGCGAGGTCAACTCTGTTCTGAGCCGACGAGAGCGATGATGCTTCGGGTATGACCTTGATGCGGGCAATGATGTCGCCCTCCTTTACCTTGTCGCCGGGTTCGACGAGAATCTCGGTGATGATGCCTGATATCTGTGGCTTGATATTGATTTCGTCGCGCGGCTCGATGGTGCCGGTGAGCACTGTGGTGCGCTCAAGGGTGGTGATTTCGGGCGACACATTTTCGTAGACTGCTTTTTTCTCCCTTGAATTGAGGTAGAGAAATACGAAAGATCCAACGAATATTGCTGCAACAATTATCCACAGCAGAATGCGGAACATTTTTTTCATTGTGGTGTATGGAGGGGTGAAAGTGTTATATCTGTTTTGTGATGGATTACTTATCGTTGATGGCCTCGATGGGCTTGATGCGCATGGCCTTGAGGGCGGGGATGACACCGGCGGCGGTGCCGAGGATCATGAAGAGCACGAGCACCGTCATGGCCTGGCTGAAGGAGAGGGTAAATCCGGCCTGCCCTGTCACGGGGTCGGCCGAGGCGGTGTCGACACCCACGAGCACGAGTACGGCCAGCACGATTCCGGCCAGACCGGCGACAGTGGTGAGCACCATGCTCTCGGAGAGGATCTGGACGATGATCGAGGAGGGCTTTGCGCCTATCGCACGCCTGATGCCAATCTCGTGGGTGCGCTCCTTGACTATGATCCACATGATATTGCCCACGCCTATTATGCCGGCCATAAGCGAGCCTATACCCACAAAGAGGGCGAGGATGGTGAGGCCAAGAAACACGTTGCTGATCATGTCAAACATCTCGCTGACATCCATCACCCATATCGCTTCGGTGTCGGCGGGATTGATGGAGTGGACTGAATAGAGCAGGCGCCGCATCTGAGGCACAACCTCCGACACCTTGTAGCCGGGTTTCATGGAGAAGGTGAAGAAATCGACGCGGTCGCCGGCACCGCTCTCCACCTGACGCATGGTGGGCAGCGGTATGATGGACGCTTCATCTATGCGCCCGCCTATATTTGCATCGCCTATCTGCGAGCCAACGCCCACTATCTTGTAGTACACTCCGCGTATGCTTATGTCTTTGCCGAGCATATCTTCATAGGCCACACCGGGCATCAGAGCCTCGGCCACTTTGGTGCCTATGAAAGTGACCTTGCGGGAGTTGGCGCAATCGGCCTCGTTGATAAACCTTCCGGCACGTATGGCGGGCCGGCTTATGCGCGCATAGTCGGGCTCCACGCCCATGCTCGATCCTGAGAAGTTTTTGTCGGCATAAGTCATTGTGCCCCAGCTTTGATAGACACCGGTGGCATAGTCGATGCCTTTGATGCGCGAGCGCATATTGTCGACATCGGTCTGGTTGAGATACCATCGGCGTCCTTTGTTGAAACCACGGTAGGGGAGGGAGGTGCGGCTGGTCGACATGGCGCCCATATTGGTGGTGGCGATGCTCGAGAAGTTGCGCATAAGCAATCCCTCAAGGCCGTTGGAGCCGCCCCAGAGGAGGGCGAGCATCATTGTGCCCCAGAATATGCCGAAAGCTGTGAGGAAAGTGCGGGTCTTGTTTCGGGCGAGGGTGGCGCCAATCTCGCGCCAGTTGTCGATGTCGAAGAGTGATGTCTGGAGAGCCATGATATTATTCGTCGCGGAGCGCTTCTACTGGTTTTACTTTGGTGGCTTTGATGGCGGGGGCGAGGCCTGCGAGAGCGCCTGAGATGATGAGCACCACAGTGACCTTGACGGCAATCGACAGATCGACGGTAGGATTCTGGATGGCTTGCCCAATGGTGGCATTCCCCTCGATCAGCTTGGTGGCAACCTCAGTGAGGGCCATGCCCATCACCACGCCGATGTAGCCGAAGAGGGTGGTGATCACGACGCTCTCGGCCACCACCTGACCCATGATGGATCGCGGCTTGGCGCCTATGGCCCGCCGGATGCCTATCTCGTGGGTACGCTCGCGCACCGACACAAACATGATGTTGCTCACGCCTATTATGCCCGAGAGCATGGTGAGGATTCCGATCACCCATATGGCAATGTCGAGATATCCGAGGCCGGCGCGGCTGGAGAGGTAGGAGGTGAATCGGTTGTAGATCCACACGCCGCCCGAATCGTCGGGGCTGAAGTTTTTGAGCCGAGCCATGGTGGCGCGCAGATCCTGTTCGAGTTTCTTTCCGTCCTCTTCATCTTTCATGCCGGGGGCGAGCACTGAGAGTCGCCACACATATCCGTCGCCGTTGTTGGCAATCTGCATGAGGGTGTTGAAGGGCACATAGTTGTCGCGGTCCCAATCGTGTTGGAACACACCTACCACATTCCATGCGAGGCCCATGCTCTTTACCGTCTGCCCCACGGCATTGTCGGCCGAGCCAAACAGGAGCTCGGCATTCCGTTTCTCCAGCAGCAACGAGCGTCGTTTCTCGGAGTTGTCGGCGTGGTTGAGGGTGCGTCCGGCTATGATCTTGCATCGGTTGAGGTCGCGCGAGCCGGGGAAGGCACCGTAGAGGCCCTGAGAGGTATAGTCGGTGGGAGTCTCCACTTTAGCAGTATCGACCGAGAGGGTTGAGTGGACTTCATCGACCATGTCGGGATGTGCGGCCACGATTTCCGGAATGTCGCGGGCATTGAGCCTTACCCTGCGGCCCTCCTTGAATCCGCCGTGGGCCATGGTGGTGGTGCCGGAGTAGATCTCGATGGTGGCGGAGGTGCTCGACGACATCTGCGACTCAAAAGCGTTGAACACACCTCTCGACATGCTCACGAGAATGATGAGCATGAAAATGCCCCAAGCCACGGAGATGCCGGTGAGGATGGTGCGCAGACGGTTGTTTGTCAGCGTCTGGCGTATTTCATTGATGAGGTCAAGCATCGGGATCGGGGGGTAGGATGATGGAGGAGTTGTCAGGTACTATCAATCCGTCGGAGATGCGGATGGTGCGTTTGCACTGTGCGGCCACGCCGGGGTCGTGGGTCACTATGACGATTGTCATGCCGTCGTCGTTGAGCTGCCTGAACACCTCCATCACCTCGCGTGAGGTCTTTGAGTCGAGGGCACCTGTGGGCTCGTCGGCCAGGATGAGCGATGGCTTGGTGATGAGGGCGCGGGCAATGGCCACGCGCTGCTTCTGACCGCCCGAGAGCTCGCCGGGGAGGTGGTGGGCACGGTCGGCAAGCCCCATCCTCTCGAGTTGCTCCATGGCGAGGATATTGCGCTTGCGGCGACCTATTCCCTGATAATAGAGAGGGAGAGCCACATTTTCCTGCGCGTTTTTGTAGCCTATGAGATTGAACGACTGAAACACAAACCCGATGAGGCGGTTGCGTAGCTCGGCGGCACGGTTTTCTGACAGGTCACGTATCAGAGTGCCATCGAGAGTATATGTGCCGGTGTCGTAGTTGTCGAGTATGCCGAGGATATTGAGGAGGGTTGATTTGCCTGAGCCGGATGCCCCCATGATGGCCACGAGCTCTCCGCTCTCTATCTCAAGGTTTATGCCTTTGAGGACATGGAGCGGCACCGCGCCGGGGTAGGTTTTGTTTACGTCGGTCAATGATATGATAGATGCCATAGTCGGGTGATGGATGGATAGGAGCACCCGTGTCTCGGGAACTCTGTTTTAAAGACGCATCAGGAGGATAAAAGTTACAGATGCGAGGGTTAACAAACGTTAATGGAGCAGTGCGTGCCGCTGTTCTGACCCGGTGAGGTGATAAAACAATCTGAGACCTTCGGATGATATGGAAGGTCTCAGGCTTATGGGAGGGTGATGGAATCAGTGGTTGCGTGTGCGTGCCGATAGTGCAAGCTCGGAAAAGAAATCACGGGCCGAGCGTGAAATCGGTGTTGATGCGAGGGCCTCGATGGCTTCGTCGGTGTATCGGTCGATCAGGCTCCGGCAGCGGGCGGCGAGGTCGAGTCTGTCGTAGACAGCTTTGACGCGTTCTATCTTATCGGGCGATGGGGCCGTGGTCTCGGCATCGATCACCCCCGATGTGTCCTCGGCCATTGCTGTGATCCGCAGCCATGTCTTTTTGTCGTTGAGTATGTCGCCGCCTATCTCTTTGCCAAACACTATAGGGTCGCCGTAGGTGTCGAGCAGATCGTCCTGAAGCTGGAACGCAAGGCCAAGGCGCTCGCCATAGCGGTAGAAGGCTTTTATGATGTCGCGTGTGGCCCCTGCCATGAGGGCGCCGAGGGCGCAGGCGGCTCCGAGAAGCACCGAGGTCTTGAGGCGTATCATCATGAGATATTCATCGACGGTCACATCATCGCGCGATTCGAAGTCGAGGTCATATTGCTGTCCTTCGTAGATCTGGATTGCGGTGGCGTTGAAAAGCGCGAGGGCGTCGGGCAGGAGAGCCGAGGGGCACCCGTCGGCCAGAAGCGATGTGGCCAGGGTGAGCATGGTGTCGCCGCTGAGGATGGCTCGCCTTTCATCGAAGCGCACATGCACTGTGGCGCGGCCGCGACGCATATCCGCACGGTCCATCACGTCGTCGTGAAGAAGCGTGAAGTTGTGAAACATCTCTATTGCCGCAGCCTGATTGATGGCGTTTTCGGCTGGCGCTCCGGCGGCGTCGCAGGCCGCGAGCAGCAGGATGGGTCTGAGCCGCTTGCCACCCCCTTCGAGGGTGTAGCGTATCGGGAGATAGAGCGAGTCGGGATCTTTTGGCGAAGCGCACTCTTTCAGACGGTTTTCGATAAGAGAGAGGTAAGCGGCATATTCGCGCATGGCGTGTGGATGGTGTGGGTTAGATGGTAAATGAATGGATTGTTGAGCGGTGGGGCAAGGTCGGGCTCAGAGGCGGAATGGCACCGGGATGAGGCAGTAGGTGTCGACCGGCTCGTCGCCGATAACTCCGGGCTCCCATCGGGGCATCGACTCTATGATTCTTACAGCCTCGCGGTCGAGGCTGTCCTCTACGCCTTTCACTACTTCGATATGAGAGATGTCGCCGTTGGCTTCGACGATGCAGCTTATGAGCACGCGCCCCTCTATTCCGGCGTCGTAGGCTTTGGCCGGATAGCGGCGCTCGGAATTGATGAAGCTGTACATCTTGTGGTCGCCGCCCGGAAAGGAAGGGTGGATGTCGACCTCTTCATATAGATACGCGCTCGCTGTGGCGCCCTGCGATGAGGTCAGAGCCACCGTGCGCCGTCCTTGGGCAGATGCGTGAGGAATGGAGCATACAAAGGCCGCGAGGGCCGGGAGGAGAATGGAGAATAAGCGGAGTGACATATTATCGCAAAATTAGGCTTTTAGCCCTATACCGACAAGCGTTTTTTGAACGCTTATGGAAGTTTTACGTTTATTCACAATTAAGAATGTCGGCGCGCTTTGTGAAGATCTGGCAGAAACACTGCAATTATGCCCAGTAGAGGCATATAGGCGCAAAAATCATAGATGGCCTCAATGCCGTAGATATCGGCAAACTCACCGAGCACTGCCGACGCTATGCCGCCCACTCCGAAAGCGAAGCCGAAAAATAGGCCGGAGATCATGCCGAGTTTGGTGGGAAGGAGCTCCTGGGCGTAGAGCAGGATGGATGGGAATGCCGACGACAGGATGAAGCCTGCGCAGAAGCTCATCACGGCAGTCAGGGGAAGACCTACATGGGGCAGGAGGAGGGAGAAGGGCGCGGTGCCGAGGATGGACCCCCAGATCACCACCTTGCGGCCGTAGCGGTCGCCCACGGGACCGCCGATAAGGGTGCCGGCAGCGGTCGAAACAACGAAGATAAACAGAAAGATCTGCGACTCCGATACCGACACATGAAACTTGTCGATGAGATAAAACGTGTAGTAGCTCGATATGCTGGCCATATAGACATACTTGGAAAATATGAGCAGCATGATCACAACGATGGTAAAGATGGTGAGACCACGCGAAAGGGGGAGGACGGCGTGGGCCTCCCGGCGTGCCACGTCGGCCCGCATACGGGCAAGATAGCCGGAATACCAGCGGCATATCGGGCGCATGGTGACGAAGCAGAGCGCTGCCACGACAAGAAACCACATGATGTAGTGGCGGTTGTGGGGCGCTACGATGAGGGCCACCAGCAGCGGGCCTATCGATCCGCCGAAATTGCCCCCGACCTGAAACACCGATTGGGCAAAGCCTCGGCGCTCATGGCCTGCGAGCGAGGTGATGCGCGATGCCTCGGGATGGAGAGTGGCCGATCCGATGCCAACCATAAATACCGCCACGAGCACCCCGGCGAGCGAGGAGCTCCAAGCCAGCAGGATGATGCCTACGGTGGTGCAGCACATACCGGCAGGGAGGCTGTAGACAAAGGGCCGCTTGTCAAAAGCATAACCCACCACCGGCTGGAATATTGAGGCCGCGAGCTGATATATAAGGGTGATGAGTCCGATCTGTGCAAAGTTGATGCCGAGATCGCTCTTGAGCATAGGGTAGACGGCGGTGATCACCGACTGGAGAAGATCATTGAGACAGTGGGATGCGCTGAGAGCGAGCAGGACAGGAAAAGCCGGCATGGATGCCATGCGCTTCAGTTTGGTCGCGACGTTCATTTCTGCTTTAGGTGATAGAGATGGAAAAACGGCGACAAAATTAGTGAATTTTCACGACATACGCGCCGACGACAGCGCCACGCTCCCGAGAAAGCAGGCGCCCAGACCGAGAATGATGCTGGCTGCGACATAGATGAGCGCCAAGGCCGTATAGCCTTGGCGTATCATCCCCAAGATGTCGATGCTGAATGTGGAAAAGGTGGTGAATCCGCCACACAATCCCGCTGTGAGGAGCAGTCTCACCTCGGCCGAGAGGGAGTATCTGTCCGAGAGTGTGTAAAAAAGTCCGATAAGGAAACTGCCTGCGATATTGACAGTAAACGTTGACCATGGGAAATGGCCCGGGGTGATGTGCTGGTGGATCAGGGTCTGGATGCCATAGCGCATGGCGCTCCCGATGCCCCCGCCCAGAAACACAGCGATAAACAACCTTAGCATGTCATCTGTAGAGGTAGATTTATAGAGGGGATATCTGTGAGTCGGGAGCGGTCATTTCAGGATTTCGTAAGCCTCATCGCTTACCGGTTCGCACCACTCGTTGGAAGTCTCAGAGCCGTCGATCTCAACGGCCAGATGTGAAAACCAGCTGTCGGCTGCGGCACCATGCCAATGCTTCACGTTGGCCGGGATATGGATCACAGTGCCGGGCAGAATCGCCACGGGGTCCTTTCCCTCTTCCTGATACCATCCTCGGCCTCCGACTCCTATAAGCATCTGGCCGCCGCCTGAGGTGGCATGGTGGATGTGCCAGTTGTTCCTGCATCCCGGCTCGAAGGTCACATTAAACATCTTGACCTGATCGGTAGACACCGGTGCGAGATAGCTTTGGCCGCTGAAATAGGCGGCATAGGCATCGTTTGGCTCGCCGATAGGAAACATGAGCTCCTGCTCATGTCGGGCTTTAGCATCGGATGCGTCGGTATCGTTGCGCCAGACCTCGGCAGCTTGACGGAATGCACCCCATGCTTTGGGCCATCCGGCGTAGAATGCTATCTGAGTAAGTATCTCTGCGATCTCAGTCCTTGTCACACCATTCTTGCGGGCTTCTGTGAGATGGTAGGTGAGCGAGGAGTCAATAATGCCGCTTGCCACAAGGGCAGTGACAGTGACAACACTGCGGTCGCGCGCCGAGAGTTTGTTGGTGCGGCTCCAAACC
The DNA here is from genome assembly GCA_910579675.1 of uncultured Muribaculaceae bacterium. Lineage (GTDB taxonomy): Bacteria > Bacteroidota > Bacteroidia > Bacteroidales > Muribaculaceae > Paramuribaculum. The sequence continues at coordinate 23,475 of CAJTUF010000023.1, forward strand.
TGACCGAACAGCACATCGTCGTTGAGCTCAGCAAATTTAGGTGCGAAATCGCCGAGCTGGTTGCGGCCGGCAGTCTGGCCCGGATTAACTTCGGTGGGCGTTAGGCGCGTGGGGTTTTCTGAATGGCTCATGATAAAAGTGGTGAGGATTAAAAGTGAGGTGAGAACTGATCGCATGGTCAAAGAGTATGTGATGAATCGTGCTGCAAAGTTACTGCTTTATCTCGTTCTCAAACCAACCATTATTGCTGATTGTCGGTCCCCATTATCGGGCATATCCTGTCAGAGCGACAGATGGAGGATCGGAAATGGCCTGCCGTCGGAGTCGAGATCTGAACGCCCTGCGACGCGGAATCCCTTAGCTTGATAGAAAGCGAGGGCGTCGGGGTTTTGCTCGTTGACATCCACATGGGTCGCGCCCAGGCTGACAGCGTGGTTGATGAGGATGGTGCCGAAGCCCCGGCCAATCTTGTCGGCGTCGACAAACAACATCTCGATCCTATTGTCTGAAAGGCCTATAAATCCGCCAATCTTGTCGCCGTCGGTTATGGCATATAAAACTACATTGGCAAAATATGTAGGGAGGTTGGCTCTGATCGCCGCAATATCCTCCTCGCTCAAAAAAGAGTGGGTGGCCCTTACCGAGCGCTCCCAGAGGAGCGTGAGCTCCCTGAAGTCGGTTGTATCGCATAGTCTGATGTGTCGCATGCTGCAAAAATAGTGCTTTTATTCATTTATATTTTGTTGGCCGGGCATAAAAACAAAGGTGTCCTTTAATTTAGGGTAATAATCGCTATTTTTATTTACCTTTGCAGCATCAAATCGGTAAATCGATTCCTATGAGACAATTTATCACACTTCTCGCAATCTCCATCTGCACGTTGACATCCATTATGTGTGGAGCTGAGGAGCCGGTGATCAGGTCCACAGCGATACTTTAAATATAGCCTATAAATGAAGCAGATATTTGTGATATTGTTGTTAATTGGAGCGGCTTTCAATGCTTCAGCTCGAGAATATGAGATTCTGGGCAGAATATTTGACGCCAATACCGAGCAGCGGCTTGGCAACGCAAGACTGACCGTAGTCGACCCCGTTGACGGGACGATTCACGGCGAAGGCGTTGACTCGTATTATGGTCCCAAGCCCAATAAAGAGAACTGGTTCATCTTCAACTTTTGGACTGAGGGGAGTGATAGCCTCAATCTTCTGCTTCGAATCAACCAACCCGGCTATAAGCCGAAAGCCATCCCGCTGAAAATAGGGCATGGTACTCCCAAGCGAATAGAATTGAATGAGCCAATATGGATGGTCAGTGACACTTCGGCCCTGACTGCCGAAATGGTAAGGGAGCTTAAAGAAGTCTCGGTCGTCGGCACCCGCATCAAGATGGTGGTCAGAGGCGACACTCTTGTCTATGACGCAGCCGCCTTTCAGCTAAGCGAAGGTTCAATGCTTGACGCACTCGTAAGCCAGCTTCCCGGCGTAGCGCTGGACAATCAGGGGCGTATCACGGTCAACGGCAAATTCGTAAGTTCACTTCTTGTCGACGGAAAGGATTTCTTCTCAGGCGACCCGAATATCGCGCTTAAAAATCTGCCCGCTTATATCGTGAAGAACATCAAGGTCTATAACAGACAGAAAGAGTTCAATCGAAAAAGCCCTGGGATGCAGACGGAAGAAGATATTGTCATGGATGTGAGACTAAAGAAGCAATATCAGCAGGGATTCCTTGCCAACCTTGAAGGAGGATACGGCAGCGGGAACAAGTATCAGGGGCGTATATTCGCTCTCGAATATGCGCGAAACGGACGTATAGGCTTTTTTGCCAACGTCAACAATATCAACAACGACTCACGCGGGCCCGGTCTGTGGGATGAAAACTGGCGTGAGAACCGCTCTAACGATGGCGACCGGCGCATTGTCAAAGCCGGTATCGACTGGCAATGGACATTTCACCAGGAAGTAGACTCTCTCGGAGTGCATACAAAAAGTTTCGGTTTAGACGGCACCGCGACATATACCCTTGAACACAAAAATCTTACTGAAATGGTGTCGACGACACAGTTTTTGACAGACGGCAACCGATATGGACGCACTGTTTCAGATACCCGCAGCCGTGACGAGCAACTTTATAGCCAGCTTTATATTTGGGGCGTTCCGAAAAAAAATCTATCCATCTATATCCAACCATCTTTCAAATATCAGACCGGTCGCTTCACCACTTTCGCCACGGAAGCTGAATTTGCTGTCAATCCGCATGAGACATCACGGGGAGAGGCCATCGATTCAGTCCGCGGCTCTGTCGACGGCCGGTATGCCAATGACAATCTCCTTATATACCGGGAGAATCTGAACGGCATGACGACACGCAGGGCCATCGGTACCGACGGCAATCTTAACATATCTATCGGAAATGCATATTTGTATGGACGGATGCTCAATGTCTATTTCGACTGGGATTACAACAGTTTACGCTATCGCGACAATGTCAGCCGCATGATCGACTACCGCTTGAATCATACCGACGATATTCACCGTAATCTCCTTACCTCAGCTCCAGGCTATAATCTGAAACTATCCCCGTCGGTAAGAGCCATTAAGAAATTTGATTATGAGAAGGGGCAGACCGAGCTTACTCTCCTCTACCGCATGGGACACGGCAAGGAACAGGGCGAGCAGGCTGTATACGCTCTCTCCGACCCCGACATGCCGCTCGACCAGGCGATGATGGACGCGACAAACTCTTTCTATTCACTGCTCACCACAACCGACAACGGACTCAATGCCGATGTGAAGATGACACACCGCATCAGCAACGACTGGATGCTCAACCTCCAAGTCGGTCAACAGCTGAAATATCTCCATCGCAACCTGCATTACGACAGAGCCGCCATCGACACGGTCATAGTCCGAAACACCGTGATGTATACCCCTCAGATATGGCTGACCCTCACACACGAAAGCCGCATCACACGGAAATACGAGCTGTTTTTCAAGGCCGAGAACACACCCGTCAACATGACGAGGCTCTTCAACACCACCGACAACACCGATCCCCTCAATATATTTCTCGGCAATCCGGCTCTGCGCGGATCCACGACGTATACCGGCATGCTGCGTTACGAGCAGCGTCAGTCGTTGGCTGAACGGGTTCTGTCGGCACAGTTGAATTACTATAATTATTCCAATCGTGTGGGGCAGCTGAAGATATACAATCCGACCAATGGCGTGAGCACATTTATGCCTGTAAATGTCAAGGGGTCATATCGTCTTTACGGTACGGTAGACTTCACCACGCCATTTCCGTCACGGAGCAAGCGGTTTTGGTTCACGTCATCGACCAAGTGCGATTATGTGCATAACCCCGACTTGGTGAGCGAGTCGACGCCAGATGCCGCCATAAAGGAGACAATACGCAACCTGTCGTTATCGCAGGATCTCCGGCTGCAGTGGAAGGTCGCCCAGGGCTATACCATCGGACTTAATTTCTCGGCGACATGGCGCAATGTCTCGTCATATCGCCAAGATTTCTCGACCATCAGCGCCGTCGACCTGCGGAGTGGACTGACAGCCAACCTCCGGCTGCCGGGCGATGTGATACTTGCCACAGACATTTCGGTCACCGACAGGATGGGATATGAGGACAATGCACTCAATAACACCGACTGGATATGGAATGCACGTGTGGAACGCTCATGGCTCAACGGCCGACTGACAGCCAAAGTCGATGCCTACGACATACTCAACCGCATCAACAACGTAAATGTGAGGATCAACTCGCTCGGGCGCACTGAGACCTGGACCAATTCCATGTCACGATATGTTCTCCTCACACTCGCCTGGCGCTTCTCAATCATGCCTCAAAAATGAAATTCGCCCGGCATTATGAATGACGTCACAAGCTATGATAAGGATGATGTCGGGAGGGGAAAAGCAACTACTGTAGGAAAAGTCAATGAATCGGGTCGCCCACCCGGCGCATAGCGCCCAGAGCCCCCTTGGTGGCGTCCCTCGGATGATAGCCCACTCAAAGGCGGCTAACGCGCGCTCCTCCATCGTCGTCGTAGCAGATGCTCCGTGGAGCATCCAAATATACCCATGGGTAATGCCGCAGATAATATTTTGAGGGGATGGGGATTTTTAGTAACTTTGCGGCGGCCTTGTATGCGGCCCGCCGGGCGGGTCGCTTCATGGCAGATGGCGCCGTAGAGGCGTCCGGATCAAAAAGCTATAGCATAAACATATATATATGTACAGGACCAATACATGCGGCGAGCTCCGTCTCGCCGACGCGGGCCGCGAGGTTACTCTCGCCGGCTGGGTGCAGCGTGTCAGGAAAATGGGCGGCATGACCTTTGTCGACCTCCGCGACCGTTATGGCATCACACAGATAGTGACCAATGTGGAGCGCGACAGCAATCTGCAGGAAGCAGCCGCCCATCTCGGGCGCGAGTATGTGGTGCAGGTCAAGGGTATCGTTGCCGAGCGAGAGTCGAAAAACGCCCACAATCCTACCGGCGATATAGAGATCATAGCCTCTGACATCAAAATCCTCAACCGCTCGGAAGTGCCTCCGTTTACAATCGAGGATGATACCGATGGCGGCGACGACCTCCGCATGCGCTACCGCTATCTCGACCTGCGCCGAGGAGCTGTGCGCCGTAATCTTGAGCTTCGCCACCGCATGGCATTTGAGATGCGCCGCTACCTCTCCGACCATGGATTTCTTGAGGTGGAAACACCGGTGCTCATCAAGTCGACCCCTGAGGGCGCACGCGACTTTGTTGTGCCCTCGCGCATGAACCCAGGCCAATTTTACGCTCTTCCCCAAAGCCCCCAGACCTTCAAGCAGCTCCTTATGGTGAGCGGCTTCGATCGCTACTTCCAGATCGTGAAGTGTTTCCGCGACGAGGATCTGCGCGCCGACCGCCAGCCCGAGTTTACTCAGATCGACTGCGAGATGAGCTTTGTTGAGCAGGAAGATGTGCTCAATATGTTTGAGGGCCTTGTGAAGCATATATTCAAATATGTAAAGGATATTGACTTTGTCGAGCCCTTCCCGCGCATGACATGGGCCGACGCTATGCGTCTTTACGGCTCCGACAAGCCCGACACCCGCTTCGGGATGGAGTTTGTCGAGCTCAAGGATCTTACCGAAGGCTCCGGCTTCGCTGTGATGGATTCAGCCGATTATGTAGGCGCCATCGTGGCTCCCGGATGTGCCGGCTACACCCGCAAGCAGCTCGATGAGCTTACCGACTTTGTGAAGCGTCCGCAGATCGGCGCCAAAGGCATGATGTGGGTCAAGTTTGAGGCCGACGGATCGATCAAGAGCTCGGTGGGTAAATTCTTCACTGAGGATCAGATCCGTGCATGGGGCGAGCGCGCAGGCGCCAAGCCCGGCGATCTGATGCTTATCCTTGCCGGAAGCACCATGAGCACCCGTAAGCAGCTCTGCGAGCTGCGCCTCGAAATGGGTAGCCGTCTGGGACTCCGCGATCCGCAGAAGTTCTCATGCCTCTGGGTGATTGATTTCCCCCTCTTCGAGTGGGACGATGAGACCCAGCGTTTCTATGCCATGCACCATCCCTTCACAGCTCCCAACCCCGAAGATGTCGACAAGCTCGACAGCGATACCGGTTCGGTGCGCGCCACTGCTTACGATATGGTGGTCAACGGCAATGAGCTCGGCGGCGGCTCCATCCGTATCCACGATGCTGAGCTTCAAGATCATATGTTCCGTCTGCTCGGACTGAGTGAGGCCGATGCGCAGTATAAGTTTGGCTTCCTGATGAATGCCTTCAAGTATGGCGCACCCCCTCACGGCGGTCTCGCATTTGGCTTCGACCGCTTTGTGGCAATACTCGCAGGTCTCGACTCGATCCGCGACACTATCGCCTTCCCGAAAAACAATTCGGGTCGCGACATGATGATTGACGCCCCCTCTGAGATCGACGCATCCCAGCTTGAGGAGCTCTCTATCGACGTGGTGCTCCCCACCTCCGAGGAAGCTGAAACAAAGTGATCCGATGCCATTGATCTCCGATATCATAGCCGCTATAGAGGCCGAGGCCCCGCTCATCCTTCAGGAGAGCTGGGACAACTCAGGACTTCAGGTAGGCCATGCCGACCGGGAATGTACCGGCGTGCTTCTGGCCCTTGATCCCTCGGAGGAGGTGGTTGAGGAAGCCAAGGCGGGTGGTTGCAATCTTATCGTGACCCATCATCCGTTGATATTTCATGCACCCCGCCGTATCACCGGCGACACCGCGCAGCAGCGCATCATAGAGCGTGCGCTCTGCTCCGGCATAGCCATCTACAGCGCCCATACCAGTCTCGACAATGCTCCCCGTGGCCTCAACCGCCACGCGGCAGCATTGCTCGGACTCGAGGGGGTGAAGCCTCTCGTGCCGTCCGATCTTATCGAGGGCGCGGGAAGCGGGGCTGTGGGAACTCTCCCGAAGCCTCTGTCGGGTCCCGAATTTGTGGCGTTGGTCAAGGCACGCTTCGGATCGCCGGTGGTGAGGTGTTCAGCCGCTATCGACCGCTATTCATCGGGCGTACAGATCAGTAGGGTTGCGCTCTGTACTGGCTCGGGCTCTTCGATGCTGGCCGATGCCGAGCGATCAGGAGCGCAAGTGTTTTTGACCTCCGATACCCGTTATCACGACTTTATCGACCATGGCCGAGAGAGCCTTATGATAGCCGACATAGGCCATCATGAGAGCGAACTTGCAGCCCGCGATATTTTTTATCGCCTTATTTCAGAAAAATTCAGTAACTTTGCAGTCCGATTGTCTGAATCGGACATCGCAAATCCAATAATATATGCCTGATCCCTTTCCGGGGCCCGGTGCATATTGCCATATACTCCCATACATCCATTTTTCATAGAATGGCTACAACACCTAAAACCAAGGCCGAAAACCTCTCCGTAGAGTCGCGTCTTAAGTCGCTCTACAAGCTCCAGACTATTCTCTCAGAGATTGACCGTATCCGCTTTGTCCGCGGCGAGCTTCCTTTTGAAGTGCGTGACCTTGAGGATCAGATCGAAGGTCTTCACACCCGCATCGAAAAGTATCGCGCTGATATAGAAGAGTTTCGTCGCAAGTCGGCTGCCGAGCAGAATCATATCCTCGACGCCCAGAAGCAGATCGAGACCTATCGTCAGCAGATCGACAATGTGCGCAACAACCGCGAATATGATCTTCTGACAAAGGAAGTGGAATATCAGACACTTGAGATCGAGCTTGCCGAGAAGCATATCAACGAGTATGCCCGTGCCATCGACACCAAGACAGCTGAGATCGAAGCCACTGAAAGCGAGCTTGTCGACCGCAACCATATCCTCGACGAGAAGCGTCAGGAGCTCGAAGAGATCGTCAACGAGACCAAACAGGACGAGGAGAAACTCCGCGCCGAAGCTCTCGCTCTTGAGCCGAAGATCGATGAGCGCACACTCAATGCCTTCAAGCGCATCCGCAAGAATGCCCGCAATGGTCTTGGCATCGTCTATATCCAGCGTAATGCTTGTGGCGGCTGCTTCAACCGCATCCCTCCGCAGCGCCAGATGGAGATCAAGATGCACAAGAAAATCATTGTGTGTGAGTACTGCGGCCGCATCATGATCGACCCCGAGCTTGCCGGTGTGAAGATCGATGTGCCTGTTTCCGAGAAGCCGGCACGCGCCAAGCGCACCGTGCGCAAGAGTGCGTCGAAAGGGGAGTAATTCCGGCCACACTTAGCTGACTCTATTCCTGCCACCTGCGGGGGTCGACTCTGATCCCCCGCGCAGGGCCTTATGGCAGTCACGACGTCGCCTCGTCCATGTCGCTGATAATTCAGCGTGGGGAGGCGGCGTAGTGTGGTATTATAGCATACGTTTCAATCTATCATCATTCCACAACCATGAAAAGAATTATAATAGCAGCAGCGGCAGCGGCTCTGACAGCCGTGCAGGTCGTGGCGGCAGAGCCTTTCCGCGATGCCAACCTGCCTCCGCGCCAGCGCGCTACCGACCTGGCCTCCCGCATGACACTCGATGAGAAAATAGCTCTTCTGAGTGGCTACAACGACTTTTTTCTACATCCATGTCAGCGCCTCGGCGTGCCGGCTTTTGAAATGGCCGATGGCCCGCTTGGCATAGCTTCGTGGGGGCTCTTCGGACGTGCCACCGCCTATCCGTCGGCGCTCTCACTCGCAGCATCGTGGAACCGCGACCTCGCCACGACCACCGGACAGGCGTTTGCCGACGACTGGCGTGCCCGTGGAATCCATCTTATGCTTGCTCCCGGTGTCAATATCTATCGTGCCTCAAAAGGTGCCCGCAATTTCGAATATTTCGGTGAAGATCCGTGGCTTACCTCTGAGATGGCTATGGCATTTACCGGTGCTGTGGCCGATGGCGGTGTGCTTCCGGTGGTGAAACATTTTGCAGGTAATGATCAGGAATACGACCGCTACAATGTGAGCACCGAAGTGGCCGAGGATGCACTGCGCGAGATCTATACCCTTCCTTTTGAGCGTCTTGTCACCGAAGGGGGCGTCAAGGCGATAATGAGCGGCTACAATCTGCTCAACGGCCAGCATTGTTCCGAAAACCAGTATCTTGACTCGCTGCTCCATAAGGTCTGGGGCTTTGAGGGAATACATATGAGCGACTGGGGTGCTACCCATTCCACGCTCGCGGCCGCCCGCGCCGGGCTTGACCTTGAGATGGGAAGCAATAGCTATTTTATTGCCGACAGCATCAAGCCGCTGCTTGAACAGGGACTTCTCACTGAGGCCGATATCGACCGCAAAGTGGTCAATATCTACACTCCATGCTTCGAGGTGGGTTTTTTCGACCGTCCTCAGAAAGTCGATTCTCTCACTCTCTATAGCCCGCTACGCAACCGGAGGGCTCTTGATGCAGCCCGCGAGGGTATCATATTGCTCAAAAATAGCGATGCCACACTTCCATTTGCCCCATCAGAGGTGAAGCGCATAGCAGTGGTTGGTCCGATGGCTAATCCGTCGGTTATTTCCGACCGCCGCTTCCGTAATGATGGCATAAACTACGGAGGTGGCGGAAGCTCCAAAGTCAATCCGTGGTATATCCGCAATATGCTCGACGGTATCATTGCCGCCTATCCCGATGCTGAGGTGTATTATGCCGAAGGCGTATCGGCCGGATTGAAACGCAATGCTTTTGCCAACTCTGTATTTGTGGCGCCCGACGGATCGGAGGGATTGCAGGCAGAGTATTATGCCACCGAAGAAGCGTCGACTCCTGTTGCATCACGCGTGGAGCGCCGCCTCAACTATGAATGGTGGGGTATGCCGCAGAGGGTCGATGGGCTTACCGACAGGCACCGTATTGTGTGGCGTGGACAGATTGTGCCGGAAGTCACAGATACTCTCATACTCTTTGCCGATGGCCAGGGAGCCTGCACCATCAAGGTTGATGGAGTAGCTATGCTCGACCGATCGGAAAACCAGTCGTTTTTCTACGACACAATAAAAATCCCCGCAGAGGAAGGGCGCCCGATAGATGTAGAGGTAGATTACCGACGTGTCAATATAGCGCCGGGCGAGATGCGTCTTGGCTACATAGCTGCTTCCGATCTCGATTTCAGCGAGGCAGAGAAGATTGCCCGCATGGCCGATGCTGTGGTGTGTTGCGTTGGTTTCGATGGCTCGATAGAGCTTGAAGGCCGCGACCGTCCATTTGAGCTCCCCTATGGACAGGATATGCTCGTCGAGCGTATGCTCGCGGCCAATCCGGCGACAGCTGTGGTGGTGACCGGTGGCGGCGGTGTCGATATGAGCCGCTGGGCCGACCGTGCTCCGGCCATTGTCCATGCACTCTATCCCGGCATGGAGGGCGGAACAGCTCTCGGCGAGATAATTTCGGGAGCTGTCAATCCCTCGGCCAAGCTCCCATTCACTATCGAGCGCCGATGGGCCGACTCCCCTGCGTGTGGCTTCTACGATGAGACCCGTTCAGACAAGAAAGTCTATTATGGCGAGGGGCTTATGACCGGCTACAGAGGCTACGACAAGGATGGCACAGAGCCGCTATTCCCATTTGGCCACGGATTGAGCTACACCACTTTCGACTACTCGGATCTGAGAGCCGAACGTTGCGGAGACTCGATTGTGGTTACATTTTCTGTGACCAATACCGGTAAGCGCGCCGGAGCCGAAGTGTCGCAGGTATACGTAGAGCCAGTCGATCCCGACGGTGTCCGACCGCTGCGCGAGCTCAAGGGTTTTGCCAAGACGTCGCTTGCTCCGGGCGAGACGCGCCGCATCGAGGTGGTGATACCGGCAGTGGCCTTGCGCCGTTTTGACAATTCTACACGCGACTGGGCCCCCCTCCCTGTAGCAGGCATAAGTGTGGGCCCGTCATCGCGCTCGCTGCCTCTGCATCAGGCTCTTTGAACGCGGATGTGGTAGCAAGCGGCGCTCGTAATCGGTCAATTGATTGAGCGCGTGCGACTTGTAGGGATGCTCCACGGAGCATCCGCCCGGCGACGATAGCCCAGACGATGAGCGCGCGTCAGCCGCCGCAGCCCGAGGATAAAGGTGCCCATTCCACGAAATACTCAGCGTCAGCCGAGTCCCAAAGCGCGACTACTATGCCGCCCGAGGAGCTCGGCTGACGCTGAGCTATTATTTATTAGTCCGCTTGACCCCACTCTGCGGCGGCTACGCGCGCCTTTGAGTGGGGCTAATCTCAAGGTGCGCCCCTATGGGGGCTTTGGGCGCTACGCGCCGGGCGGGCGTCGCTTGGCGGCTACGCGCGCTCATCGTTTCCGGGTGAGCGCCGCGGGGCGTTGCTCCGGGGAGTCAGCTTCACAAGGCGCTGATGGCCTCTGAGTTGTCAAAAGGTCTGCCGCTTAATCTTGCCGGAATCGGTGAGCGGCAGCGAATCCAACCATATAATTGAACGCGGACGTCGGATGCGGCCTGCCAGCAAGGCAGCCGCATCGAGCAAGGCGCGGCCTCCATCGGCGGGGGCCGCGCCTTCTACTACGAGCGCCACTTCTGAGCCCCATTCAGCCGAAGTGCGGGCTGTGACATAGAATCGGTAAGGATCGAGGGCGGGAGCTATAAGCCGCTCTACCTCTTCGGGATGTATCTTCAGCCCTCCGGAGATAATGGCATTGTCGGCCCGTCCCCGGAATATGAATGTGTGGTTGTCGATCAGATCAACAATATCGTTTGTAACCACAGGACTCCATGTTGCTCCCAGCCGAGAGATGACGAGCCGATCCCCCTCAGCGAGCGAAAACTCCACTCCTGGCAGCGCATGGTAGCGGGAGTCGCCGAAGGGTCGGAGTGCCACATGACTGCAGGTCTCGGTCATGCCATATGTGGCCCACCATGAAGTGCGTGGCCATGCTTGCGTGGCCGCGGTCTCGGCTTCGGGAGAAGTGGGTGCGCCCCCGACTATCACATGTTGCACCTCACACTTTGATGCTATAAGGCCCTCGATCTGCTGCGGCACTATTGCCACAAGTTTGATTCTTGTGTCTGGCGAAAGCGACGATAAGGGGGAGCGCGACGGCTTCTCGACCAATAGCCTCGCGCCGCAGTCGAGAGCCCTCACCGCCATCATCTTGCCGGCAATGTAGTCGGCAGCCAAAGGGGTGGCAAGAGTGTCGTCCGGGCCTATTCCGAAAAACTCGATTGTTGCACGGGCGCTCATAAGCATATCAGCCTTGGCGAGTTTCACCGGCTTGGGTTTGCCGGTGGAGCCGCTTGTTGAGGCGCCTACATGGTCGGTCGCCGGGTCCGACCATTCGGCCATAAAGTCGTCGTAGGTCATTGTGTTGTCATTTGACGAACGGAGATTCCCATGGCCCGGCAGGGACGCAGTGGAGCATCTCGCCATCAAGGCGGAGCCCCGCCGAGAGATTATCGAGATAGAGCGCGCCAGTGCCGAGCCCCTGAGGCATGGACGGAATGCCGTTGCGGGCCGTCCATTGAGCTATTGCGTTGAGTCCTACATTCGATTCAAGAGCCGAGGTGGCCCAATGGCCTATGCCGAGAGTCATGGCGGCATCTATCCATTGCTCCGCACCCGAGAACCCGCCGCACAGCGAGGGCTTGAGGATGATATAGGCGGGTCGTATAAAGCTCAGGAGCTCTGAAGCCTCACGTGTCGGGTCGCGGCCGATAAGCTCCTCGTCGAGGGCGATATCGACCGGCGAGTTGGCCACCACCGCCTGCATCAGCTCCTCTTGGCGTGCCTTGACAGGTTGCTCAAGCGAATGGATGTCGAGCGGAGCAAGATCGCGCAGGTGACGCAGTGCTTCGCTGTCGTCGCGCCAGGCACCGTTGGCGTCGAGCCGGATCTCTACCCGGTCGGGACCAAACCGACGTCGCAACCGCTCTATCATGCGCAGTTCGGCTCTGAAATCGCAGGCGCCTATCTTGAATTTGATGCAGTGGAATCCTGATTCGGCCTTGGCCATGGCAGCTGCCTCCATCCTGTCGGGCGAGTCCATCCACACCAGTCCGTTGATTGTGATGCCGGGTCCGTTGCCGCTTGTCCAGTCGGATGGATACACCATGCCATTGGCGCCGACAGCGAGCGAGGCCAGGGCCATCTCAAGGCCAAACCGTATCGACGACCAGTCGGAAAGGTCGGGGAGAGGCAGGCCGCGGTTGATAGAGTCGCATAGCTCGGCCACCTTTTCGGCATATCCGGGGCGGTCGTCGGCTCCGAGACCTCTGAACAGGGCACATTCGCCGATGCCGACCACTCCGGGGCGCCCGGGGTCGGTGAGCTCTATGAAGTATGTTTCTTTCAGAGTCAACGATCCGCGCGACGTCACGGCGGGGCGTATGAAATGCAGGTCGCGGCGCAGGAAGCGTGCATTCATCAGGGGAAGCGGGGGAAATCGTCGAAATTAGGATCGCGCTTCTCAAGGAAAGCATTTTTGCCCTCCTGGGCTTCAGCCATCATGTAGAACATCAGAGTGGCGTCGCCGGCCAGCTCCATGAGGCCGTGCTGACCATCGAGCTCGGCATTGAGTGCGCGCTTGATCATGCGTATGGCCATGGGTGAGCGTTTGAGTATGTCGTCGCACCATTCCATGGCCTCATCTTCGAGGCGCTCGAGAGGCACCACTTTATTGACCATCCCCATCTCAAGGGCTTCGGCGGCAGTGTATTGACGGCAGAGGAACCATATCTCGCGGGCCTTTTTCTGTCCTACGCAACGGGCGAGATAGGAGGAGCCGAAGCCACCGTCGAAACTGCCCACCTTGGGGCCTGCCTGACCGAAGCGTGCATTGTCCGAGGCTATGGTGAGGTCGCATACCACCTGGAGCACATTGCCGCCTCCAATCGAATAGCCATTTACAAGGGCTATCACTGGCTTTGGAAGCGAGCGGATGGCTTTGTGGAGGTCGAGCACATTAAGACGTGGCACTCCGTTGGCATCGACATAGCCGCCCTGGCCCTTTACGCGCTGATCGCCGCCGGAGCAGAATGCCTTGTCGCCGGCACCGGTGAGGAGGAGCACACCCACATTCTGGGCCTCGCGGGTATATGCCACAGCGTCGAGCATCTCCATGACGGTCTGCGGACGGAAGGCATTGTAGACTTCAGGACGGTTGATTGTGATACGGGCCACTCGGCCATGTTGTTCAAAGAGTATGTCGGAATACTCTTTTATCTGTTTCCATTCTCTCATCTTTGTGAAGAATTATGATAATAATCGTTGAAATAACCGGCATCGGTAGAAGCATCGGTGATGATGCGCATCAGCGCAGGGCGCCCCGTTTCTTCCGAGGTGAAGCGGGGCCATACTTGCCGCAGCTCCTCCATCGACGCCACTTCGTAGTAGTCAAAACCACACCCTTCGGCCATAGCTTTCAGAGGCACTTGCATCCCTTCCATCTCAAGCAGCCGGGAACGGCATGGGAGGGCGCGGGTGGCAGCGGAGAAGCGGAATATCCCGCCTCCGCCATTGTCGATAACAGCCATGCGGAACCGGGGCGGAACGATGCCCGAGGCGAGTGAGCCGAGATCGTAGAGCGCACTCATATCGCCAGTTATGAGCAGAGTAGGCGCGGCACAATAGGAGATTGAGGCGCCGATGGCAGTGGAGGTGGAGCCGTCGATACCGCTCACGCCACGGTTGCAGTCGCAGCGATGCCATGGGCCGGCGATTGCCGATGCAAGTCCGGCAATGCGTATGCTCATGCCATTTGACACTTGCAGATTCCACCGGCGGGGCACCATGGCGAGCATGGCCGAAACAGCCTTGAGCGAACACCACGGGGCGCGGTCGACAGCGCTGCGAAGCAGAGCCTCGCCACGATGGAATGCCACCCTCCAGTCGTCGCCGAAAGTCGAGGGCGACCTATGTGGCTGCATGGCCGAAGCGAGCAGAGGCATGAAAGCCTCGGCATCCATGTCGACCACACACGACAAGGCGCCGAAGGTGTCGGGAAATGAGCCGCATATGGATCCCCCAACAGCCCAGTGGCGCAGCCCGGGAGTGGAACGCAGCATTCTTTTCAGTCGGGCACTCACGAGGGCGCCCCCTATTGTGATCACTACGTCGGGACGCAGGTGGTCGATCATGTCGGGCCGGGCGGCAGCGAGGGTAGCCTCGGCCGAAGGTATCGTGAGCCGGGCATGGACATTGGCACAGGGTTCTGTCACCACCGCCACATTTGGGAGCTGCGCGAGCTTGGCAAGAGCCTTGTTGATGCGTGGAGAAGGGATTGCGCCTCCTACAGCCACAAGCACCTTGACGGGCGATGCTATTGATCGTCCGAGCTCACGTGCCCGGGCTGTGGATATGGTCATGTCGGGCCCGACGATTTCTACCGGCCATGCGTGAAATGGGGTGTCGGTGTCAGCCTCGAAGTCGATGGGCACATTGATATGCACCGGACCCGGAGGCCACTTCGTGGCGGTGGTGATGGCCTCGCCCAAAAGAAGAGCCGAGTGGCGCATGGCATCGGCTCCCGAAGCCGCCGGCAACGCGAAGCTGCGCTTCACCACCGCATCGAGCGCGCCGGGCTGACGGAGGGTCTGGCTGTCGGCGCGGTCTATCCACACAGCCGGGCGGTCGGCGCTCACGGCAATAAGTGGCACCCGTCGGTAGAGCGCTTCGGCGAGCGCCGGAGCATAGTTGAGCAAAGCGGTGCCCGACGTGCAAAGCAGGGCTACCGGCCCGGCGGATTCGACCGCCATACCAAGCCCGACGAAAGCGGCTACGCGCTCATCGGCCACAGGCGTGAGCTCCATGCCTGAGTCGGCCACACTCTGCAGGAGCGTGGAGTTGCGGGCGCCGGGCGATACTACGGCGCGTCTTACGCCCGCCTCGATAAGCCTCGTGGCTATCATTTGGCTCACAGATCTGTTCATCAAGTGGAAAAATATTATGGAGTGGAGACGAGGTGAGGGGATCGGGGCCGGAGCCCGGGTGCATTGTCAGTGCAAAAATAATCAAAATATGGCAATGCTGCAATATCGCGCAAAAAGCGTCGGGCGCTGCTCTCGCGAGTAGCGCCCGGCTTATACCTTATTAATCAAAAAGCTGTTTCTTAGTATCGTTCTCTGCTATTAATACAATTGGCAGAGAGATATGGTTCGGGAGCGAAGCAGCTTTAGGGCTTTTTAACTCATGCGTCGCACGAAGCTCCCTTGCATGTATTGGACGCCGTCATTATGCGCCAGATCACTACGGCAAGGGCTGCACCGGCGAGAGGGCCAACCACCATGATCCAGAAATCAGGCCAAGCACCCGGGCTCCACACGGCGGGTCCGAACGAACGGGCCGGATTGACCGAGCAGTTGTCAACAGGGATGCCTACGATATTGACCAGTCCGAGAGCCAGACCTATGGCCAGACCGGCAAAATTGCCGAAACCCTTTTTAGAGTCGGTTGCACCGAGAATCACGAGTACGAATGTGGCAGTGAGCAATACTTCGGCAAGAAGAGCCATGCCTTGGGTAGCACCGGGTTGTACCACATTGGCAGCGAGATCGGCCACGCCGGGGGTGATGCCTCCGAAATTATAGCCGGGCGCGAGGGCCACAAACCATGCAAGAAGACCGGCACCGGCCACAGCGCCGAGGAGCTGCGCTACGACATATCCGCAGAAGTCGCGTCCGCTCATGCGTCCGGCAAGGAGCATGGCAAACGATACAGCAGGATTGACATGGCATCCGGATATATTGCCAATGCAATAGCAGAGGCAGAGCAGGATCAGGCCGAAACATAGGCCAATGCCGAGCACACCGATAGCCGGTCCGGCAAGAACGGCGCTGCCACAGGCGAGCAGAACGAGAAGAAGAGTACCGATAAACTCGGCAAAATACTTGTTCATAAATACGTGAATTATAAGTTGAAAGTTATGAGTGGCTGTGAGAACTCCGCAAAAGCGGGGCTATTATATACATTTATAGTTTGACAACAAGGTGTCATCAGCTCTGGTTCGGAGTCTGATAAAACTCTAATCCACGGCAAAGGTAGCGATCTTTGCGGATGGTACAAGTAAAGATGGAAAAACATCGGGGCGAGGAAAAATTTAGCCGAAAAAATTTGCACAATCCAAATAAAGGTCCTACCTTTGCACTCGCAAACGGGAACAAGCCCGGTGCAATGGTAATCAAGGCGGGATAGCTCAGTTGGTTAGAGCGTCGGATTCATAACCCGGAGGTCCCGAGTTCAATTCTCGGTCCCGCTACAAAGAGTCAGCGCTTCATCGCATGGACGGTGAAGCGCTGATTTATTGTTGCATAATCGCATTTTTTGATGTATCTTTGCCGGAAAAGCGGCGCATAGTAAAAAAGCTGTGTTTACCGATATAAGTTAGTACCTTTGCAGAAATAAAATTAGAACAATGGAAAAGA
>CAJTUF010000024.1 GCA_910579675.1 uncultured Muribaculaceae bacterium
TTTTGAATTAAAGATAAATAACTGACATACAACATATAAAAATTTACCCGACTCGCTCTGAATCGGGTAAGGGTGTTGTGCGTTTATTTAAATTTTAAATGAAAGAGCCGTGGCGCCAAGATTTATCCGGCCATTGCTTCCGACCATCTGACTTTTTCCACCTGTTCATATTTATGGAATAATTGCTTACCTTTGTGGCGACCAATCAACTGTTATATCTATGCCTATACCCTCCCCTCTCATAATCCGACAAGCCACTGAATGTGACCTGCCCGATCTTGCCAGAATATTTGATGATGCCCGCAGCCACCAAAGGAGATCCGGTTTCACCCAATGGGCCGACGACTATCCTCCAGCACGAGTGCTTCAAAGCGATATTGAGTCGGGACATGCCTATGTAATCGCAACTAAAGAGTCAAGAGCCGAGGGATATTTCTATCTTGCTTTCAACGATCCCGGCTATGACGGCACAGGAGTGGCGTGGCGCTACGATGGCCCGTTTGCCGTAGTTCATCGTCTTGCCCTTTCGTCGGCTTTGCGCGGATGCGGATATGCCTCTGCAATATTAAACTATGCCCACAAGATAGCAAGCTCAAGTGGCGCCGAAGCTATGAGGGTTGATACCGGCGAGGCAAACAGATGTATGCAGCATCTACTTGCGCGGCTCGGCTACGAAGCTGTGGGCTTGGTCGATTTTATCTGGGGCCCCCGACTTGCCTACGAAATCCACTTATAGCCCGATATTTAGAAATCAAGATAAAAATCTTTGGTGAGATCGATATATGGCTCCGTGAATATTATAATGCCGTCAGGCGACGAGGTGCGTATATCGAGTCTCGACGCAGCAACTGCGACACCTTTCGACTCAGCACGCCTCATCATAGTCCACACACGACGCTGGGGTCGCTTGTCTGAATGTGATGCAATATCAACAACCTCCACAGGATTCATACGCGCCAGCTCGGCGGCAAGCGTGATCTCATCGTTCCTATCGTAGGGAGCGATAAACACCAATCTGCCTCCGGGAGCCAGTCGCTCGACAGCAATTCCGATCAGCGACACTGGACTGAGCGATCCATCCTGCCGGGCTATTGCACGGCGGGCATCGGGCGATCGACCTCCTGTCGTGGCAAAAAAAGGTGGATTCGACACAATCATATCGGGATCTTTGAGCCGGATGCTTACAGATGTCACATCCCCCTCTACCACCTCCACGCGATCGTGCCATGGCGAAGCTCCGGCGTTTTCCTTACATTCAAGCGCCGCCACGCTATCAATCTCTATCGCAGATATATGGGCCGACGGATATCTCTGAGCAAGCATGAGTGCAATGAGTCCAGTCCCTGCCCCGACATCCCATATCTCTCCAGGCGATGGAGCAGAGGCTAACGCGCCTATTATCACGCCGTCGGTACCCACCTTCTGGGCGCTCCGCGTGTTTGATATCGCGAAGCGCTTGAAGCGGAAGATGTCTTTAGAGCGTCGCGCCGGCTCACTCATCGCCCGAAGGTGTATAAATAAGGGTTGAGCATCGGTCGCGGCGCAGTATTTCAGCTGCACAGTCACGGATCTGTTCCGGCGTCACACTGCGGTAATTATCCACTCGTGCATTGATGTCGGCTCCCTGCATTTCAGCCTGAGCTATCTCTTCTGCACAGGCCACATAGCTCATCTGCCCAAAAGCATTGAGCGATGCAAACCGCGCGGTGCATCTTTTGAGCTCCGACACTGATGCTTTATCAGATACCAAACGGTCAATCTGATCCCAAATCAGTAGCTCAGCCCGCTCAATTGCGTCTGCATTATTGTCGCGTAGATTGGCCGACACAAGGAGCAAACCAGGCTCATCGCTGCCTATGATTGAGGCATCAGCAGCCGAAATCACATCGCCGGCCATCACTACGTCGCGTACAAGCCTTGATGCTTGTCCATTGGCAAGAATATCGGTTATTACATCAGCTTCGATATATCCCGGGGCTCCGTGGGCCGCCATCGGAAATGCCATAACTATCTTGGTATGCGGCACAGCGCCACTGACCACCTTTCGCCGCGCTTCCGTCACCGGCGGCTCTTGACTGTAGAGCCTCGGTGCGATTCTGCATCTCGGGATATCGCCGAAATAGCGTTGCGCAAGATCAAAGGCCCGGTCGGGAGTAATGTTGCCCGATACCGCCAGCACAGCATTGTCGGGTGAATAATGCGACTCAAAAAATGATGTAACATCGCTGTCGGTAACCGATGCCACATGGTCGGGAGTGAGGCCAAGAGTGGGATAGCGGTATGGATGCACTGTATAAGCCAGACCTCTGAGATGGTGCATCAAATCACCGTATGGAGCATTCAGGCAGGTCTGCTTAAACTCCTCCACCACTACATCTTTTTGCACCTCAAGCACCCTCCCCGTAAGAATAGGGGCAAGCATACGGTCGCTCTCTACCCAAAATGCTGTCTCGACATTAACGGCCGGCACTATGGTGTAGAAATTAGTGAAATCATTGGAGGTCCAGGCATTATTGACACCACCGGCGTGCTCTACGGCACTGTCAAAATCGGGCACATTGGCCGACCCTCCAAACATGAGATGTTCAAAGAGATGAGCCATGCCGGTGCGCGACGGACTTTCGTCGCGCGCACCGGCATTGTAAAGTATGTCAAGGGCTACCATGGCCGTGTTGCGGTCGGGGTGTACCACCACCCGCAATCCGTTGCCGAGGGTTGCCCTATGAATCTCAAGCATCAGTTTTTATCTGCCGGACCAACAACTTTCATCGATATGATGCGCACATCTTCTACAGGGCGGTCGGCGGCTCCTGTCTCAACCTTCTGGATAGCATCGACCACATCCATACCTTCGATCACCTCACCATACACAGTATAAGCGCCATCAAGATGGGGTGTTCCGCCGACAGAGGTATAAGCCTCGCGCTGTTCAGGCGTAAAGCCTACATTCTGCTCCTTCACCATAGCGTCGCTCTTCTTGATCAGTTCATCCTGAAGTGCATTCAGACCGGCCTGATCACGGTTGCGTCGCATAGCCATGATAGTGTCGCGCTGCTCGCGGGCAAGAGCGTCGAATATCTCTTTCTGACGGGTGAGACGCAGGCGTTGCTCCATCTGGTCAAGCTGTGCTGGCGTGTAGCTTTTTCCGGTAACGATATAAAACTGCGATCCCGAAGATTTCTTGTCTGGATTGACAGCATCGCCCTGACGGGCTGCTGCAAGTGCTCCGCGTTTATGGAAATGCTTGGGATACACAAACTCAGCGTCAATCTGGTAAGGCACATCACCTCCACCGAGCTGAGCCCCGGCTGAGGCATTGCGCGAGTCGGGATCGCCCCCCTGGATCATAAACTCGTTTATCACACGATGGAAGAGCAATCCGTCGTAGAATCCTTCCGAAGCGAGTTTCACAAAGTTTTCCATGTGGCGGGGGGTGTCGCCGTAGAGGAGGAGTTTGATGGGGCCGAGGGTGGTGGTCATCTCCACCACTATATCTTCTTTGGGGGCCTGAGTGTTGGCGGTATGGGCTGTTGTCATTATTGTAGTGTTAGGGAGTGCAAATGCGGCAGCAGGCAGGAGTGCGGCTGCGACAGCGATATTTCGGAGTAAATTGTTCATCACGGTAAGGATCTGCAGTAGGCTCTAAGGCATCATATGGCCGAAGAGGAAACGACGCGTTTGTAGATGCGCCTGAAATTGTTATCGGCTTCAGCCAACTCAACCACATGATCGGCATAGTCGACACCCCACAGCGACGGCAGGAGGTCGGCGATAAACTTGCGCTCGCGGTCACGGTCGATAGAGGCCGCCACCAGCCTGTCGATATCGGCTTTGAATCCATCGCGGTTGATAGCAGCGAGATATCGGGCAGCGCTGACCATAAATTGACCGGTGAGATCAACTCTGATCATGTTGTCTACCAGATCCGACATCATGTCGGTACAGGTGTCGATATGATTTGCTATGTATTCATAGGTAAGCAGGCCATCGCAGTCTTTTGCGAGTTCCTTCTTCAAAGCTTCGTCCATAGGTGTAGAGGTTGCGTTGAGTTATTATCTGACTGCAAAATTAGCCACAAAATGATAATAAGGCCACAAATTCGGCATAAAAATTTCGCCATCAACCAAACTTACGCTAACTTTGTGTGATTATATAATCAGAAGGAAGGGGCCATTTGGTGCTTCCCCGCCTTCTTTTTCCATTATTCAAGCAACTCCAACATCACTATATGATCGAACGCCTCGTAATCATAGATTCAGCCGATCCCGCAAGTTTTTACGGGGTCAACAACTCAAACATGCAGCTTATCCGAAACCTGTTTCCCAAGCTCCGCATAGCAGCGCGAGGGCAGGTGATCAAGGTGATCGGCGAGGAGAAGGAGACTTCCGATTTCGAGAAAGCGATCCACCGCATGGAACAGTATTGCATCCGCCACAATTCGCTCACTGAAGATGCAATCATCGAAGCCGCAAGAGGAGAGATGCCCAAAGATGCCAAAGCTGGCGATGGCGTGATCATTTTCGGCATAAATGGCAAGCCGATATCAGCCCGCAATGCCAACCAGAAACGGATGGTCGATTCTTTTGGCCGCAACGATCTGACTTTTGCCCTCGGCCCTGCCGGCACAGGCAAGACCTATATAGCGATAGCCTTGGCTGTAAGGGCGCTGAAAAACAAGGAGGCGCGCCGGATAATCCTTTCGAGGCCAGCAGTGGAAGCCGGAGAGAAACTTGGTTTTCTGCCTGGCGACATGAAGGATAAAATCGACCCGTATCTGCAGCCGCTCTACGATGCCCTCGAAGACATGATACCTCAGATCAAGCTGAAGGAGTATATGGAAACAGGCGTGATACAGATAGCTCCGCTCGCTTTCATGCGCGGCCGCACCCTCAATGATGCTATAATTGTGCTTGACGAGGCTCAGAACACCACCACCCACCAGATTAAGATGTTTCTCACGCGCCTTGGCATGAACGCCAAGATGATAGTGACCGGCGATGTCACTCAGATCGACCTCCCGCGCTCAACGGCCTCCGGTCTGATACATGTGCTGAAAGTCTTGAAAGGTGTGCCGGGAATAGGGCGCATCGACTACGACCGCAAGGACATCGTGCGCCATCCGCTTGTGCAACGTATCGTCGATGCCTACGACCGTTACGATCACGCTCTCGAGTCTTCAGCCTCTGCCGATCCATCCGACGACGGCGTCCGCGAGTCATCCGACCTCTGACATATCATATTTGCAACAGCAGCAACGCCGCCCGGGTTTCATCAGAAGCCGGGCGGCGTTGCTATCAAATAACACAGAAGCCTGATTGCCGTTGGTAGATGATTACTGCTTGTTAGCGCGTTTGCGTTCGAGTTCATCAAGGATGATCTTGCGCAGACGGATATGGTGAGGTGTCACCTCTACATATTCATCCTCCTTGATATATTCGAGGGCTTCCTCAAGCGAGAACACCACGGGAGGCACAATCCTTGCCTTGTCATCGGCACCGGAAGCGCGCATATTGGTCAGCTTCTTCGATTTGGTCACGTTGACCACAATATCGTTGTCCTTCGCATTTTCGCCTACAACCTGACCGGCATACACCTCTTCCTGAGGGAAGATAAAGAATCGGCCTCTATCCTGAAGTTTGTCAATGGCATAGGCATAGGCCGTACCGGCCTCCATAGCGATTAGCGAGCCATTGGTGCGACGCTCGATATCGCCTTTCCAAGGTTGATATTCAAGAAAGCGATGAGCCATTATTGCCTCGCCGGCTGAAGCGGTGAGAACATTGTTACGCAAGCCAATGATTCCTCGCGACGGTATGTTAAACTCAAGCTGCACACGGTCATTTTGTGTCGTCATGGCGGTGAGATCTCCCTTGCGGCGAGTCACCATGTCGATCATCTTTGATGAATATTCCTCCGGCACATTGATAGTCAGCAACTCAACGGGCTCACATTTCCGACCGTCGATCTCCTTTACAATAACCTGAGGTTGCCCTACCTGCAACTCATAACCCTCACGACGCATTGTCTCGATAAGCACTGAGAGATGAAGCACGCCGCGACCATAGACAATCCATACGCCGTCGGCATCGAGCTGACGCTCCACGCGAAGGGCAAGGTTGCGGTCGAGCTCGCGGGTGAGGCGGTCGCCGATGTGACGCGAGGTGACATATTTGCCGTCGCGTCCGAAGAAGGGACTGTCGTTGATGGTAAATGTCATCGACATAGTGGGCTCGTCGATAGCTATGCGTGGCAGAGCCTCGGGAGTAGAGAAATCGGCAATTGTGTCGCCAATTTCAAAATTCTCCAGACCTACGATGGCACATATGTCGCCACTTTCCACGCTTTCCACCTTCTTGCGGCCCATGCCTTCAAATGTGTGAAGCTCCTTGATGCGCTGTTTTACAATCGAGCCGTCCTTCTTCATCAGTGCAATATCCATGCCTTCGCGGATAGTGCCACGATGAACACGTCCTATAGCTATTCTGCCCACATATGTCGAGAAGTCGAGGCTTGTGATCACCATTTGGGCGGGGCCCTCAATGGTAGTGGGGGCAGGTATGGTGTCTATGATGGTGTCAAGAGCTGCCAGAATATTATCGGCCGGCTCGCGCCAATCGCGGCTCATCCAGCCCTGCTTGGCTGATCCATAGACGGTGGGAAAGTCGAGCTGATCTTCGGTGGCATCAAGATTAAACATGAGATCAAACACCATCTCCTGAACCTCGTCGGGGCGGCATCCGGGCTTATCAACCTTATTGATCACCACTACTGGCTTGAGTCCCATCTGAATGGCCTTCTGGAGCACGAAGCGGGTTTGGGGCATCGGGCCTTCAAAGGCATCAACCAGAAGGAGACATCCGTCGGCCATGTTGAGCACACGCTCCACCTCACCACCAAAATCGGCGTGTCCCGGAGTGTCGATGATATTGATCTTATAACCCTTGTAATTGATTGATACGTTTTTCGACAGAATGGTGATACCGCGCTCGCGCTCGAGATCATTATTGTCGAGGATTAGCTCTCCCGTCGACTGATTGTCGCGGAAAAGGTTTCCGGCCATGAGCATTTTGTCGACAAGAGTAGTCTTGCCATGGTCAACGTGCGCTATGATGGCTATATTGCGTATATTCTGCATCGCGGTAAGGATGAGGTGATTGAGTCTATTGGAAATAGGATTAGCTGTGGTGATGGAGCCACACGGACCGACGCCCGTGTCCAATTTCAGCCCGCAAAAGTACAAAAAATCCCCGACATTATCGCTCCGCAGCCCCCTTTATTTATCTCCCGGCCTGTTATATCAATTATTTTAGCTACCTTTGCAGCTGTTAATCCGCAAAGAATTCACTATGGGATTTTTTTCACGCTTCTTCAACAAGGAGAAAAAAGAGACACTCGACAAAGGGCTGGAGCGCACCAAGACAGGTGTGTTTCAGAAAATCAGCCGCGCCATAGCCGGGCGCACTTCTATCGACGATGATTTTCTCGACGAGCTTGAGGAGATTTTCGTAACCAGCGATGTGGGTGTCGACACCACCTTAAAGATCATCGAGCGCATCCAGGCGCGCGCCGCTCGCGACAAATATGTCACGACAGGAGAACTCAACAAGATGCTCCGCCAGGAGATCACGGCGCTGCTTACCGAAAATGATGCAACCACTATGGCCGATGAGGATTTTTCACTCCCTGCCGACCATAAGCCTCATGTAATAATGGTGGTAGGCGTAAATGGTGCAGGAAAAACCACCACCATAGGCAAATTGGCCGCCCAGTTCAAGGCTAAGGGGCATAGAGTAATGCTTGGCGCTGCCGATACTTTCCGTGCTGCTGCCACAGAGCAACTCGACGTATGGGGCGAGCGTGCAGGTGTGCCCGTTATCAAGCAGCGACAGGGAGCCGACCCTGCCGCAGTGGCTTTCGATACTCTCCAGAGTGCTGTTGCCAATGATGTTGACGTGGTGATTATTGATACAGCCGGTCGTCTCCACAACCAGAAGGGTCTCATGGATGAACTATCCAAGATACGTCGCGTGATGGACCGTGTGGTGCCCGGCGCTCCACATGAAGTGCTCCTTGTGCTCGACGGTTCAACCGGACAGAATGCCTTTGAACAGGCTCGTCAGTTTGTTGCGGCCACACAGGTCACCGGGCTTGTTATAACGAAACTCGACGGCACCGCCAAAGGTGGTGTGGTCATAGGCATTTCCGATCAATTCCGCATACCGGTCAAATATATTGGCCTTGGCGAGAAAATCACCGATCTTCAGGTGTTCCGCAAAGAGGAGTTTGTCGATTCCCTTTTCCCCGATTGATTTCAATTATGGAAGGAAGCACCAGACTGCCCCTCACTGTCAATATCATATCGCTCGGCTGCTCTAAAAACCTTGTCGATGCCGAGCAACTCATGAAGTGTCTGGCCGACGCAGGCTGCAACGTGTTGTTCGACGCCCCTTACTCGAAGTTGCCGAAAGGATCGATTGTTGTCGTCAATACCTGCGGTTTCATAGCCGATGCCAAGGAGGAAAGCATCAACACCCTCCTTGAGTGGGCTAAGACTAAGGAGCTTCACAGAAGTCATGTGGCTGAGGTAATAGCCATGGGCTGTCTGTCGCAGCGCTATCTCGACGAGCTTCCAGGCATGATGCCCGAGGTTGATCATTGGGTAGGCAAAAACGACTGGAAGTCGCTCGTGTCGCGCATCGCCCGGACGCATCCTGCCACTTCACCATACGACCGCGTCATAACCACCCCCCGGCATCACGCATATGTAAAGATAGCCGAGGGATGCGATCGTTTCTGCGCTTTCTGCGCCATCCCCATCATCACTGGTCGATTCCGTTCCCGCCCTCATGATGAGATCATAGCCGAAGTGAAGATGCTTGCAGCGCGTGGAGTGAGCGAGATTAATGTCATAGCTCAGGATCTTTCAGCGTATGGCCGCGACCTGAATCCTGAACGTCAATCGTTGCTCGCCCGGCTGATTGATGCAATGGCCGATGTGGAAGGCATTGAGCGAATACGCCTCCATTATGCTTATCCCGCCGATTTCCCCATGGACATTCTTGATGTCATGGCTCGCCGCCCGAATGTGTGCAAATATCTTGATATCGCCCTTCAGCATATTTCCGATCCTGTGCTTGACAATATGCGACGCCACATATCAAGTGCTGAAACACGCGCACTATTGGCTGAAATCCGTAGGCGCGTGCCCGGAATACATATCCGCACAACACTTATGGTGGGTTTCCCCGGCGAAGGAGACAAGGAGTTTGACGAGTTGATGGCCTTCGTAGAGGAGCAGCGATTTGAGCGAATGGGTGCCTTTGCCTATTGCGAGGAGGAGGACACGTATGCCGCGCGGCATCTCGACGACTCTATTCCCGACACCGTGAAGCAATCGCGCCTTGACCAACTCATGGCTTTGCAAGAAAAAATATCGCTTGAGATTCAAGAGTCAAAAGTAGGATCGACGATGCGGGTGGTGGTCGACCGCGAGGAACCCGACTACTATATCGGTCGTACAGAATACGACTCTCCGGAAGTCGATCCTGAAGTTCTGATAGAAAAGCAACGTAAATTGAAGCGTGGCGAATATCTCGATGTGGAAATCACCTCTGCCCTACCCTTCGAGCTCATAGGCCGCCCTGTTTAAAACACAGCAATGCTCAACAAGGAGATACCGAATATATATAAGGAGGCCACCAAAAGAGCCATTGAGCTCAACCTCCCTTTTGCTCTATTTGCTCTGCCCGGGAGCGACGAATATCGCTTTTACGCATCGCGCCCCGATGAAGATGATTACAATGCTGTCAACGACAGCATCACTACCTGCGACTCCTTTTTTATAACACGGTTTGCCCAGCCCATCGGTGGAGGATCTATGATCAAGGCCGAGCTGTCGGCCGAAGAGGTCGTTGCGCTTCCGTCCGACACCGAGCCATGGCCCGGCCCGGAACTTACCGCCCGCCCCACCTCCACATCCTACGCCAACTATTATGCGCAGATACGCACATTCCGTCATGCGATAGGGCGTCGTAAAGTGACAAAGGCCGTGCTTTCGCGCAGGATTGTTGCCGAATCGACTCTTGATCCTTTCGACCTTGCGTCAAGATATTTCGATCTTTGCCCCGGCACATTCAGGGCGCTTTATTTCACCCAGGAAACCGGCTTATGGCTCACAGCAACTCCCGAGCTCCTGCTGTCGGCCCACAAGGACTCCGACGACGATTCTCCAGTTGCCTTCGAGACTATGTCGCTGGCAGGTACCCGCGTCCCTTCTCCCGATGCTTCGTGGGATGAGAAAAACCGGCTCGAACATCTCACCGTGCTCGATTTTATCCGCGACATATTCACAAACGAAGGGCTGCAGCCAGAAGTGCATGAAGCGGAGCTCGTGCCATTTGGCGGAATAGAGCATTTATGCCACCGCATCACCGCATCGGGCCATTGCAATGTCTTCAATCTCATCGACCGCATGTCGCCGACACCTGCACTCGGCGGTTATCCTGCCGATGCCGCGATCAAGTTGATAAGCGACACCGAGCTCCACAATCGTTATTGCTATGGCGGCGTGGTTGGCGTGATTTCTGAAAATGATCTGCGGGCCTATGTCAACCTCCGATGTGTGCTCCTTTCGCCCGACTTATCGGCAAAAGGGGGCATGAAACTCAATATCTTTGCCGGTGGTGGAATAATGAAAGATTCCAATCCCAAGCGTGAATGGGTCGAAGCGGCAAGCAAGGCTATGCCACTTTTTTCAATCATCTCTCCCGACGATCCGGAAGTGATAAAGCATATCCCGGCCGGTTGGGCAGATCTGAAGTAACCCTCTGCATCGCCGCCAAGCATATCATAATAAGATAGCCTGCTCCCGATTTGAGAGCAGGCTATCTTATTACGGAATCAACTGGCCTTAGCGCCCGGAGGTGGCTATCATTGTGCGCAGGCGTCCATTGAATTCCGTGGCCTGCTGAAGCTCCTCAAGCGTGAGGTGCATACGGTAACGCCAGTAGTGATGGGGATTGGATGGATCATTGATCACCTCTTCCCACGGATTGTTGCGTCGCATCTGCCCGTCAATCGAAAGATAGTCCTGCAGCGGAAGGATGCAGAGCATAGAGGGACTGTGGAGATGGCTGTCGACAATCATGGAGCATACCCACGGCTCGGCATAAAACGGTGCCTCTCCAGGCTGATAGAGCATATGATTGAAAAATGCCTGACTCGCCGCATGGTCGGCCTCCCACCATCCCCGGATACCGGGCATATCGTGGGTGGATGTGGCACACACCGACAGATAGGGGTATGTGGCGGGATCGCCAAATTGGCGCGCCGGATCCTTGGGCATACGCTGTATTTCGAGAGCAAGGATGCTCAGGCTATCCATGACCGAAGGCACACAGGCGGGAATCATACCGAGATCCTCAGCGCAGGTGAGCATATCGGTAGCCTCGATGATTGGTGGAAGTTTCTCCATGGCTTTGCTGCGCCAGAAGGCATCGTTGCGGCGGTAGAAGAAATCATCGTAAAGGCGGTTGAAGCAATTGCGCTCATAATCATTGAGCGCCTGATATGCCACGGTGGTTTGCGCGGCGATACGCGGGTGCCACATATTCTTGCGGTAAGGGTCGGGCACAAAGAGCACTTGATCAATAAGATCTTGGAGGGGAGCTACAAGATTGCGGTCAGATGAATCTGCGGGAAGCGACTCTCCCCATTCAGCCAGAGCCTTCTGAGTAGAATATTCGGTTTTCAGTTCGTAGCGCCCTGCACCGATGGAGTTGAGGAAACGGGCCTTCACCTCATCGGCACGATCGCCAAAGAAATCGGGAAGTGTCCACTCGGCTATATACGGACGGCAGTTGACCTCTGGATTAAGATTAAATCCGTAGTTATCGATAAGTTCCTGCTCGGTAAACGGTAACGCAGGATTAAACACACCAAGCAATCCATGAAGCTGGTCGAGCGGAATCTGCCATATACGGAAAAATCCGAGCACATGGTCTATACGGTAAGCGTCGAAATATCGGGCCATGTTGCGGAAACGGTCTTTCCACCACTGGTAATTGTCGCGCGCCATCGCATCCCAATTATAGGTAGGGAAGCCCCAGTTCTGTCCGTTTACCGCAAAGTCGTCGGGAGGGGCTCCGGCAGAAGCATCGAGATTGAACAGTTCTGGATTAAGCCACGCATCGACACTATTGCGCGAGATACCGATAGGGATATCGCCTTTAAGAGCCACCCCTTTGGAGTGGGCGTAATCACGGGCCGATCTAAGCTGACGGTCGAGATGGTACTGGATAAAGTAGACCAACTGTATCTCAGCTATATTGGCATCAATGAAATCGGCTATGCGGGCAGGATCGTAGGTGGCATATTCCCCCCAACGGCTCATGTCGGCTGTGACGTAACGGTCGCGCAACACACAAAAGGCAGCATAGGGTGTAAGCCAATGTTTGTTGGCCTCTACAAATGCAGTAAACTCCTCGCTCACCACAGTCGCCGGGCCATCCTGATCAAAGAGCTCGCGCATATATTCCATCTTCAGAGCAAAAGCGGCTTCATAGTCTACCGCATCCTTCGACTGCAATGCCCTGCGACATTCCTCATAATACTCTCTGCGGGCCGGGTTCTGCAGCCGTCCCGCCTCCGCGGGGCGCAGATAGAGCGGATGAAGAGCAAACGAGGATATGGAGTTGTAGGGATATGAATCAGTCCACTTGCCTGTCATGTTGGTGTCATTGACCGGGAGAAGTTGAATGATGCGTTGTCCAGTTGCAGCGGCCCAGTCAGCCATAGCCTTGATGTCTGAGAAGTCGCCTGTGCCGAAATCGTCGTCAGATCGGAGAGAGAACACAGGGATTGCTACACCTGCTCCACGCCACAATGGCATCGGTGCATGGACTGTGAGGCCCGACAATATGATGGCTCCTCCGCGATCGGGCGCTTCCGCGAGTATGAAAGTGCGGTTTGAACGAGGCTCCCACGACACCACTTCGCCGGTCTTTCTCTTTTTTATGAGGAATTTGTATTCAAATCTCTCAACCGGTTCATCAATCGTAAATGAAGCACGCCACAAGGGATAAGAGGCATCTGAGCACTCCAAAGCCTCTTCGGGATTCCATGATCCAAGTGCAGGAATAGAGCCCGCGATGGCCAACACACAGTCGGAAGGCACAACAGGGGCTGATGCCTCAATGACAATGGTTCCCGGCTCTGCAATGATCGGTTCTCCACGGCTGTAGTCGGGCCTGCGGCACACGCAGTCGGTGAAGAGTGTGGAGAGATATGGCGCATCAGAAGGACGATCGCGCCACGCGTCATAAAGCTCAAGGCTTGCAGTAGCAGCATCGACTGCAGGTACGAAATGTCCTTTCCACTCCTTTCGGAGCTGACTGCCATCGTGGCCAACCACTATATAGGTATATTCCATCTGTTCAACGCTCCTGAGGTCAGCGCAGGCAAGCTCGATATGCCATATCGAGGTGCCGGGCAGCATGGCCATTGGCAGTGGATGAACCGAATCAGGTCCGTCGAGTGGTCGGGAGAGGCATAGAGCCAGCGACTCGCCCCACACGGTGTGGTAGTCGACGTTAAATGATATTTTCATGATGTATAGAAAGTGTAAGTATGATATAATCTCGGTCAACTATTGTATTAGCCACACCGCGAGGCTCCGCAAGAGGTGCATATCAGGCAACCTTCCTGATACACCAGGCTCTCGCTGCCGCAGTTGGGGCACTTCTGTCCGGCAGCTTTGGTGCCGTTGGGCAGATATTTTTTTAGCGCGCGCTCCACTCCCATCTTCCAGGTGTTGATCGACTGGCTGTCGAGTTCAAGACCTCCTACGAGTTTAAGCACCTGATCAATAGGCATGCCGTAACGAAGCACTCCCGATATGAGCTTTGCATAATTCCAATATTCGGGATTAAACTTATCGGAGAGACCTTCAATGGTGGTCTTGTATCCGCGCTTGTTTATAAACTGGAAGTCGTAGCGCTTGTTGCCTTTATCGTCGACAGCTTTTATAATCTTGCCGTGGCTCACTGACTTGGGGCAGAAGATACCGTCTTCGTCGTCGGCAAGGCCTGTGAAAATCTCGTAAGGCTTTCCATCGACAAGACCTACAAACGCAATCCATTTCTCCTTATTATTTTGGAATCGGACCACATCGGCTTCGAGCTCGTTAGGACGCTTGGTGAGTATCACCGGCTCTGCAAGGGGGTGAGGGGCTTGATCCTTGTTCCCTTTCTTTTTGTCAATAGCCACAAGTACTCCGGCACGCGATCCGTCGCGGTATACCGTACAGCCCTTGCACCCAGAGCGCCACGCTTCGACATAGAGGCGGTTTACGAGAGCCTCATCAACATCATTAGGCAGATTGATGGTGACCGATATCGAATGATCGACCCATTTCTGTACTGCCCCCTGCATCCTCACCTTTTCGAGCCAGTCTACATCTGCACTTGTTGCCCCTGCATAAGGGGAGCGGGCCACAAGATCGTCGAGCTCTTCCTGAGTGTAATCCTGCCGAGGTTCCAGACCGAGAGTCTTCATCCATGTGATGAACTTAGGATGATATACCACATACTCCTCAAACGCATCGCCGCTCTCGTCAACAAAATCCACTCTGACTGAGGTGTCGTTGGGATTGACTTTACGACGACGTTTGTAAACGGGAAGGAACACCGGCTCAATACCGGAGGTGGTCTGGGTCATGAGCGACGTAGTGCCGGTGGGAGCTATCGTGAGACACGCTATGTTGCGGCGTCCATGCCGCTCCATATCGGCCACAAGGTCGGGATCGGCTTCGCGAAGACGCGCCATAAACGGATTTGACTTCTCACGCTCTGCATCGAAAATGCTGAATGCTCCACGCTCCTTAGCCAATTCAACCGATGATCTGTAAGCGGCGAGAGCTACTGTCCGATGCACTTCGACCGACTTTTCGGTTGCTTCGGGAGTGCCATAGCGGAGGCCGAGGGCTGCAATCATGTCACCCTCTCCGGTAGTGCCAACGCCGGTACGTCGCCCGAGAAGAGTTTTGGCTCGTATCTTACGCCATAGATGCATCTCGGTGGTCTTCACCTCGGCTGTTTCCGGATCACTCTCGATTTTGTCGATTATAAGGTCAATCTTTTCGGTTTCAAGATCGATTATATCGTCCATGATGCGCTGGGCTTTGGCCACATGGCTACGCAGGAGATCGAGATCGAGGTATGCCTCCGGAGTAAACGGATTGACCACATAGCTGTAGAGATTGATGGCCAAAAGTCGGCAACTATCGTAAGGACAGAGCGGTATCTCGCCGCAAGGATTGGTGGAAATGGTGCGGAATCCGAGGTCGGCATAACAATCGGGCAGGCTCTCACGGGTAATCGTATCCCAGAAAAGCACGCCTGGTTCGGCACTTTTCCATGCGTTGTGCACTATTTTGGCCCAAAGCTGGGAAGCGTCAACATCTTGTGTGAAGAGTGGCGAATCACTATCGGTAGGGAATTTCTGTTCATATGCCGTGCCGTCGATTGCCGCCCGCATGAAGTCGTCGTCGATACGCACCGACACATTGGCGCCTGTCACCTTGCCTTCCACAAGCTTGGCGTCGATAAACTTCTCAGCGTCGGGATGCTTGATGCTCACTGTGAGCATCAAGGCTCCACGGCGTCCATCCTGCGCTACTTCGCGGGTGGAATTTGAATATCGCTCCATAAACGGCACAAGGCCGGTAGAGGTAAGAGCCGAATTTTTCACAGGCATCCCCTTGGGCCGGATGTGGGTAAGGTCGTGGCCCACTCCTCCGCGGCGCTTCATAAGCTGCACCTGCTCCTCGTCGATTTTTATCACACCGCCATACGAGTCAGGCTTGCCGTCGAGCCCTACCACAAAGCAGTTGCTCAGCGAAGCCACCTGATAGCTGTTGCCTATTCCGGTCATTGGCGAACCCTGCGGAACAATATAACGGAAGTGGTCGAGCAACGCAAATATCTCGTCATGGCTCATCGGATTGGGATAATTTTCTTCTATCCTTGCAAGCTCCGAGGCAATGCGATGATGCATGTCGGCCGGCGACTGTTCGTAGATATTACCGAAAGAGTCTTTTAAAGCATATTTGCTCACCCACACGCGGGCGGCAAGCTCATCGCCATCAAAGTAGCGGAGCGAGGCATCGTAGGCCTGATCGTAGGTGTATGTCGGGCGTTCCACCTTCTGTATTATTATATATCTGAGGTTAATGGATTGGTTTTAGCTTATGACTTAAGCGTCATGCAAAGATGGCATTTTTTTTGCAATCCTCTCCAATCGGAGAGTAATTATTTTGGGCGATTGTTGATAAGTTTTCCAATGGTCAAAGCCAAGCACCTAAGCAGCAACAAGATGCTTCAACAGGCAAATCGACCAGCCATGTCAAAACACAAATCCCTTGATACAGCAGAGGCGATTATTATTGAAAACTATTGGTTGAGCCGCTTCACCTCATCTACGTCGGGTATGGCGTGGATATCGTCAATCACGGCATGAAGTTCATCGGCCGAATGAACTCCGAAAGATATGGTCACCGTCGATATGTCGTCGGAGGTAGAGGTTGAGATGGAGTTGATTGAGAGCCCGAGCCGGTTGGTAATGGTATCGACCAAATCGACAAACAGGTGAAATCGATCGACCGCCTTCACAACAATCGTCACAGGATAGAGTGTTCCGTCGGGGGTGAAATCAACCGCCACTATATTATCTCCTTTCTGCGATGCGAGGCTTATAGCCTCTTTACAATCGCGCTTATGGAGAGTCACGGTCTGATCGTCGTCATCATCGTCGGCTTTGAAGCCAACGATCTCTTCGCCAGGTATGGGGTTGCAAATACCACATAAATGATAGCGCGGCTTGGGAAGCGAATCCAGATACTCGGCAATCTCCTTCTTGGCCTTATATGACACGCAGGCATCCAACCAGTCGGCTCGTGGATGGCTCATCGGATCTGTGAATATTTCAACAACGTCGCCTCTCCGCAACGGCGACTTCACCGATGCGAGAAAACCGTTGACCCTGGCATATTTGGCATGGAGGGCAAGTTCGGGACTCACCTCATAGGCAAAATCAATGATGGTGGATTTCTGTGGAAGCACCACCGGCTCGCCGGTAGGAGTAAAAGTCATGATATCGTCGTTGTAGAACGACGACACCACCTTTTCTATAAAATTTGAGCCATCGGATCCCTGTGCGGCAATATCGCGCAAAATGCCTCTGAATTTTTCAATCCAACGCGCTATGGTATCCTCGTCGGCTGCACGCTCGGCCACACATCCGAGCTGAGAGTCTCTCACCATGCGCTCCGAACTGATATGCACCTCCTGCCATCGACCGAAATCGGCCAGTAGTTTTACATGGAAACTCTGATAACCATTCTCCTTGGGTGCATCAATGTAGTTGATGATCCCGCCCGGTTTCTCCATAAAACGATCAGTTAGAGCTGAATATATTTTCAGCGCCATATCTTTTTCTTTCACTCCTTCGGGAGTGCTGAAAATCACGTCGGTGAAATGTCGGTATTTGAGATGGTTGAAATCATCGCCATACTTGTGCATCTTGCGCCAGATACTGTAAGGCTCGCGATACTCCACCACTACTTCGGCTTTTATACCGGCATCGCTGAGCACCTCCCTTATCTGATCGGCAAACCGGCTGAGACGGACCGCCTGAGCAGCCTCGTCATCGGCTATCATCTTACGCAACTCCTCAAATTCATGGGGGCAACGGAAGCGGAAACTCAGATTTTCAAGCTCGGTCTTGACGCGATAGAGACCAAGGCGCGTGGCAAGCGGCGCATAGAAATAGTCGGTCTCGCCCGCTATTTTCATCTGTTTGTCGGGACGCATCGACGACAGAGTGCGCATATTATGGAGGCGGTCGGCCAACTTGACAAGAAGCGCGCGAATGTCGTATTTCACCGACATCAGCATCTGACGGTAATTGTCGACCTGTTTTGACTCATCGTAATGCTCCTTTTTCTGTTTTGTCACCACCTGAACCAGAAAAGCAATATCGTCGCCAAAACGCTCCCTTATCTCTTCGATAGTGTGTGGCGTATCTTCCACCACGTCATGCAGGAAACACGCCGCCACAGGATTGACACCGAGCATCAGTTCTTCGGCTGCAATGGTTGCCACCGCAATTGGATGAAGGATATATGGCTCGCCAGTTTTTCGCTTCTGATCCTTATGAGCTTCGCGGGCAAAAGAAAAAGCATCGCGCATGACAGCCATCTCCTGCGGAGTGACCCGCTGGGCCATTACATGAAACACATGGTCGGCTCGTTGCTGGATGATGTCAGCGTATTCGTCGTGTCGCATATTGGAAGATTGGGGTGAGGTGGTGATTTTGCAAAAATAGGCAAAAATCCCCACAGTGTCACGTCAAGCCACCACAAAATGCAATGGCTGCGTTAAAAAAACAGCCTGCGGCCAATCAGAGTTAAGAATCAGAAGAGCATATCAATGCCAATAGCTATCCCTCCCCGGCGGGCACCGACGTTGGAGCGGTAGTTGAGTCTCCATACATACTCAATCCTACCGATACCCAGAATATTATCAAGTCCTATGCCTGCTTCGGCATATGGTCGCGACCATGTGAGGCTTTTTTCAGGATAGTATGGAAAAGGTGGGAGAGATGAATCAAGCGACGGATTGTTTGAATCGGAAAGCGATCCGACAGCCGCATCAAATGAAGCTGTGGCAGATATGCCAAGAGGCTTGATGGCTGGGATGAGACCAAGAAGATAGCCTCCGTCGTCAAATCGCATATGAAGATCGATATATCGGTCGGACGGAAGCTCAAGCGGCCTCAGGAGCGCAAATGATCCGAAGCGACGCAATATATATGGCGATGATGGGAGCGAGGGCATAAAGGGAAATGCGCCATGACCCACTGTGACTGCGGCATGGGCCAACACCGAAAATGTCGACGCCGAACTGCCCAGCGGGGTTGATTTCTCGGCACATGCCTCTACAATGAGCATATCGGTATGGTCAGCATCAGAAGCCCCTTTGACCCACTGGCCCCGCAAAGCAAGGGTGGGCGCATATGGTTTCAGGTTGATACGTCTTGTGGGGGTCTGAAACATATCTCCCCCTATGTGCCATAAAAACTGTCCGCTCAAGCGCCAGGCGTCAAGAGTGTGGAGCGGCCCGAAACCAATGAATCGCGTCGGATAGTATCGCTCGCGCGATCCTGAGATGCGTATTGCAGTGATCACCGACGGCTCCAGATTGTATTCCAACCGCCCTTCACGACGGTAAAGCATCATCTCGTTGCGCCGCAACGAAAAGCGGAATCGCGATGCTGACGTGGCACATGAGAGCGACGATGCCCCGAGCGCCTCGGTGTCGTAGGAAAACACACCTTTCAAGGCATTGATGGGGTACGAGCCATAATAGCTATCGACCTGACGGAACGACCATTCAGCTTCGGCACCATATTTCCAGCGATGGTCGCCGAAAGCATATGCTCCATATCCACCTATCGAAATATGCCTCGACAGTCCGGCGGTGGTTTTCACTCCCAGACCCAACCGAAATCCCTCAAGGGTGTTATATCCGATAAACGAAGCGACGGGGCCAAGTGCCAAACTGCTTCCTGCTGGAATATAACCGGTGGCGCCATCCATCATCCGGCGAGTAGTACGCCCCCACTCGTCTATGAATCGAATTGCTGGCGACACTGTGTCGACGGCTTGTGCATGTGACGTTACCGGCAAGCCACTAATGGCACAGATTGCCAGTGCCGAAAAAGCTTTTTTTAAATTCATGACGCGAAGATATGGATATTTTCACGAGTGATGATGCTCGTTTGGATATAAAGTGATAATTTTGCCGACGAATATGCGAGAATTTAAAGTATCAAGCACTGCCGTCAGCTCAATGACGGATCTCTACCGCGATCTGCGGAGACTCACAAGAAATGTGGCACAGGAGAATGATGCCGCCAGACTGCGCCGTATCATCAGCGACAGTGCCTACGCCATACGCAATTCCCATTCGATACGTTTTGACGGTATCGATCCGGTGATCCACGCCATGTCGACCGCCCGGGCCATTTGCCAGGGAATCAGCCCCGACCGCAACATGGCTGTTGCCGTGCTCCTCGCCGAGCCTTGCAAATGCGGAGTCCTGACTGTCGAATGCGTTGAGAAGGAATGGGGCGATGACGTGGCGCGCCTTATCCGTGGCCTTGTTAAGGTGTCGGGGCTTTACGGCCATCATGCTGCCGCTACTGATACCGAAAACTTCCGCCGCTTGCTTCTCACTTTTGCTGAAGATATACGCGTCATAATCATAATGATTGTGGAACGTCTCATACTTATGCGGGCCATCAACCATCACCCCGACGATGAGGCTGTAAGACTCGTGGCCTGTGAAGCAGCCTACCTGTATGCACCTCTCGCCCATAGGCTTGGCCTATATGCCATAAAGAGCGAGCTGGAAGATATGTCGCTTAAATATACCAACCGCGACATATACACCCGTATTGCCCGCAAGCTCAATGAGACCAAGGCTAAACGCGACGCCTATATCGATGCTTTTATCGCACCGGTAAAAGAGGCTCTTGAGATGGAGGGGCTAAATTTTGATATCAAGGGACGCACCAAGTCGATCTATTCGATATGGAACAAGATGCAGAAGCAGCACAACGACGTAGAGCATATCTATGATCTGTTTGCAATCCGTATCATAATCGACACCCCTCCGCGACGTGAGAAACCAGATTGCTGGATGGCCTATTCGGTGGTGACCGATATGTATCAGCCCAACCCTGCCAGACTAAAGGACTGGCTCAGCATACCAAAAAGCAATGGGTACGAGAGCCTGCATATCACCGTAAAGGGACCCGACAATAAATGGGTCGAGGTGCAGATCCGTACCCGCCGGATGGATGAGATAGCCGAAAAGGGCATCGCCGCCCATTGGAAATATAAAGGTATCAAGAGCGAAAACGGTTTTGATTCATGGATGAATCATGTACGCGAAATACTTGAGACAGCCGAGAGTGGTCCAACCGAACTCATGAAAAACATGAGCATGGACATGTACTCGAAGGAGGTTTTTGTCTTCACCCCCAAAGGCGACCTGTTCAGGCTGCCACAGGGTGCAACTCTGCTTGATTTCGCTTTCAACATACATTCGGCACTTGGATGCACATGTACCGGAGGTAAGGTCAACGGACGCACACGTAAGCTCAATTACAAGCTCAAAAGTGGCGACACGGTCGAGATCATGACCTCGGCCCAGCAACAACCAAAAACCGACTGGCTTTCCATAGTTGTCACGACGAAAGCGCGCAACAAAATACGCCAAAGCATCAACGAGCGAGCAAACAGAGCCGCTGATCTCGGCCGCGAACTGCTCCACCGCCGTCTCAAAAACCGCAAGATAGACATTGAAGAGTCGTGGCTCATGAGAGTTATCAAGAAACTCGGATATAAGGCAGTTACCGACTTCTATGTAGCCTTGGGAGAAGAGATACTCGACATCAATCGGGTGATTGCTGAATACGATGCCCTTATCAAAGCCACTGAGGAGGAAGCCGAGACCAAATCGGCCGAGACCTTCACCCTCCAGCCAACCTTACCCGAAGCGGCCTCACAGTCTGACGATGTTCTTGTGATCGGCGACAACATAAAGGGAGTCAACTACCGGCTCGCACGATGCTGCAACCCCATTTATGGCGATGCGGTATTTGGATTCATTTCATCCGAAGGGGTTATCAAGATTCATCGCGTCGACTGCCCCAACGCATCTAACATCCGCCAGCGATACCCCTATCGCATGATAGCCACCCGCTGGTCGGGCAAGGTTGGGCAGCAATTCGCCGCCACACTAAAAGTAGTGGGCCACGACGATGTGGGCATCGTCACCAACATCACTTCGATAATAAACAAAGAAAATGGGTCGACCCTACGCAATATATCCATCGATTCCCACTCCGGACTGTTTGACGGTTATCTTGTCGTGGGAGTTCCCACCACTGAAGCGCTAAATAATATAATTAAGAAAATCAAGACCATAAAAGGCATAAAAGATGTTCAGCGAAGCAACTAAAACAATACTTATCTCGGCTATAGCCGGGGGTATGATCCTCACATCCTGCTCCGGCGACAAAAAGGCGGCAGAAAGCCTCCATAATCAGGCTATCGCAGCCATCGAAGCCTCAGATCCGGCAGGCGCACTACTGCTCCTCGATTCGCTCGACCACACTTATCCTGCCGAGGTCGACATCCGGAGAGCGGCAATGCCGCTCCGCCCCAAGGCTATCGAACTTCAGACCCTTCGCGATCTGGAAGAGACCGACAGCCTGCTGGCCCAGACCCAGGTGGTGATCGAGAGCATGGACAATCTGGTGAAATTCAAAAAAGGCCCCGAGGGCCTTGACGGCTATTTTGTTGCAGCATCCATGCCCGATGGTGTGCCATCGCAGGCCGAGGGTATTTATCCCCGCATGAGCCCCGAGGGCGCTTTCTACATTATATCTTCGGCACGCAAAGGCACTCTCTCCATTGCTCTGGAAGTGTCGGCCCCCGGATGCGGAAGCGTACGCACTCCCGATGTGCCAAACGACGGAGAGCGCAACGACCGAACACTCGGTGCGGAACTCATCACATTCTTCCCTGCCGAGAGCGACTCGATCGGCAACTTTGCGTTTGTCAACTCCGACAAAGAAATCACGCTCACCTTTGTCGGCGAACGTGGCAAACGGTCGACCAAACTGAAGCCTGAACAAGTCAGTGCCATGGCCCAGCTATATGCAGCCTCGCAGGTTTATACCCGTGCCAGAATGCTCGCTCTGCGGAAAAACAAGCTTGAACAACAACTGATGCTTGCCCGTAGCCAGCAGGCACGCACCACTCCGGATTCTAAAGATTGACAAAAAACAATATTCACTATCCTGCGGCATTGATCTGACCATGGTGCCGAGATCGGGAAAAAAGCGCTATATTTGCACTCGTGTTACGCCGCATTTATAAGCTCATACGTCTTGTGATAGTAATGGCGCTGCTACTCGTCGTGGCAGTGCCTGCTGCACTTTATGTGGGGCTTTCGCTTCCTGCCGTGCAGGATTATGCGCGCAATGAGGCTGGCCGACGGCTATCCGACTTGCTCGGAGCCGACGTAGAGGTAGGAAATCTGT
This sequence comes from uncultured Muribaculaceae bacterium, assembly GCA_910579675.1. GTDB lineage: Bacteria > Bacteroidota > Bacteroidia > Bacteroidales > Muribaculaceae > Paramuribaculum. Next base: position 23,173 of record CAJTUF010000024.1, read on the forward strand.
CGATCACCCCTTTCAATAAAGCCACTCTGAGAAATGTGTCGGTGACTGACCAAAAAGGCGACACTCTGGTCAAGGCCCGACGCCTCGGGGCCGGATTTGGCCTCACCGATCTGCTTTTTCAGCATCGGCTCGTGCTCAATTATGTAGAGGCTCTCGGCCTTGACCTCAGATTGAGCCGCGACAGCGCCGGAGCTCCGCTTAATATTGAACCTATTCTGGCCCGTCTGAACAAGCCCGGAGGCGATGGCGGTGTACCTGATCTGCGGATCAACACTATAGTTATCCGTCGATCGAAAGTTAGCTATCATGTGCTTTCAGAGTCGCCCGCTCCATTAGGTCATTTTGACCCATCTCATATTTCGATTGAAGATCTTCGTGCCGACCTACGTCTATATTTTGACAAGGCCCGACGCGAAATCAATGTCGATTTGAGGCGATTGGCGGCAAGCGAGACTCATTCGGGCTTCGTTTTGAATGGACTTGCCACGCGACTCTCCTTACATAAAGCGGCTGCTCCCTCGGGCGCTATCGAAGTAATCAACCTCGGGGGGCTCGAACTTGCAATGCCATCGTCGCGCATAATGATAGGTCCGTCGGCTTTTTCGGTCAACACTGACACTCCTGCAAGACTCAGCATCCTTCAGGGAAGCCACATCTGTTTGACAGATCTCAGCGCATTTGTCGATCCAGCTTTAAAAAGCCATTGGGCGAATCTGTTTGACAGCCGGATTAATATAGTGGCCGACGCCGAGGTGTCAAAGCGCATGGTCAATGTACATCGTATGGCCATCGGATGTGCGGATGGTGCCGTAAGAATTGACGCTCCTCGTGGAATCAGCGTCACCGGAATTGATTCTATTCCCTCAGTCCGTTTTGAACTCCCGGAGGTTAAACTTACTGTCAATCCTTCGGCATCACGACTACTGCCCCTGCAACTCCACGGCACCGACAGTGTGTCGGCACTCGTGCTGCCGATAGTCGCCACAATCGAAGGTGAAGGCAGTTTGACGGCTGGCCACCTCGGACTGACTCTCGACAGCAACCGCGCAGGTGACCTTAATGCCAGCATCGGCTATAAACTCGGGGCCAACCGTACGCTCAACGAGTTGGAGGGATCTGTTGTTGCCGATGGTCTCGGCATCGCTGAAATCGCCTCGGTTGTGGAACGGGCGCTTGGTCGCTCCACCTCCTTGCCTGGAAAACTACCTCGACTTCTCACCGCGACAGTTGAAGGACGCGCCAACTTTGCCAAGGGAGCTAAACTGCCCGATGGATCATTGTCGGCATCGATAGCACGGATCGACCTCAACAAACTCAACGGATCGCCTACCACGCTTACCGACGTGATCATAGACTTGTCGAGCGAACGCGGTGTGGTCGATGCTGCTTTTGAAAGCGCCAACGACGGTTTTGCACTAAATGCCGACGCTACAATCGACCTCAATGACCGGATGGGAGGATTTGAACTCACCCTCGACGATTTTGACCTTCCTTTCAAGGGTGAGAAGAAGCTGTCGCTTACCGCTTTCGGACAATTGTCTTTATCGAAGGCAGGCGCTCCCCTCCCCGCTACCGGCAATATATCGCTCCACGACATATTGCTCGCCGACCGCAACGACAGAGATTGCAAGATGAGCATCTCAGATGTGGAGATCGAATCCCGCATTCCCTCTGATGGTCTCGGCTTGCCCGAAGTTAACATCCGCTCTGACATATTCAATGCCACTTTGAGCGGATCTATCAATCCGGCCACTATCGCTGCCGATCTGAAAGAGCTCGCCGCCAATATCTGGCCATCGGTAGTGGAGAGCCCTCATCATAAGACCGATGTCAATGCTCCGGTGAATAGTTTCAACCTTAGCGGACGGCTTCTCTCCACCGCTCCCATCGAAAAGATCATGAAGCTACCGGTAATGGTGAGATATCCCATAAGTTTCCAAGCCGGATTCAACGCCGGGCTGTCCACCGCCGAAGTGACGATCGATGCGCCTTATCTATGGCAAGGGAACAAGGAGATTGACTCAACATTGGTCCGCATTGATGCCAATGGATCCAATTTCAATATGCTCGCTACGACATCGATGCCCACCAAAAACGGCATGATGCGGCTTGATGTCACCTCTGCCATGCAGGCCGCAGCCGAATCCGACAGCTCGCTGCGGACACTCTCGTCGCTGGTGAGTTGGAAAGTCGATGCTAAGCGCGACTTTTCAGGCTCAATAGGATTTGATCTTTCTGCATGGCGCGATGCGGCCAATCCTCGCGATCTCAACGCTGCGATCGACTTTAAGCCAAGCTCGTTGGTGTTCAACGACACAGTGTGGACTATGGAACCGTCGCATATCGGGGTTTCAAAGGGGATCATTGACGTCGATGGATTCAGGGTGGGGCGACCAGGCCAATATGTCGAGATCGATGGCCTTGTCACCGCCTCACATGAAGACTCCGTAGAGATAAACCTCGCCAATGTCGATCTCGACTATGTTTTTGAGACCCTTAATATCCCAAACGCCATGTTTGGCGGCGTTGCTTCCGGTAAATTATATGCCTCCGGCCTTCTTGGTCCTGAAATGGTGGCGTACACTCCCGACCTATTTGTCAAGGGCCTCAAATATAACTTCTCCTTAATGGGCGATACTCACATCAAGGCTTCATTCGACCCATCGGCACCGGCAGTAAACATTGATGCGAAAGTAGACCAGCCCAATGGACTGAACTCGTATATCACCGGCTATATCAAGCCTACCTCAGAGGGGTATCTCGACCTTACGTTCCACGCCGACAAGATTGAAGTGGGCTTCATGAAGCCCTTCATGAGCGCATTCGCTTCAGCCGTCCACGGCTATGCCTCTGGGTCTGCCCATCTGTTTGGCACCTTCCATGATGTCAATATGAGTGGCGACATATATGCTGAAGATCTCTCACTCACTCTCGACTTTACCGGCACAACCTATTGGGCCACCGACTCGGTGCATCTCACTCCAGGTTACATCGACCTCAACGGTATCACACTCCGCGACCGCGAAGGGCACACGGCAAAGCTCGGCGGCTTCCTCCGCCACACAAATTTCCATGAGCCTCGATTCCAGTTCAGGATAACCGATGCCGACGATCTGCTGGTGTATGATCTGCCGGAGAGCAGCGACCGTCGGTGGTTTGGCACCATCTATGGCGACGGTTCTGCGACCATCACCGGAGAACCCGGCAAAATTGATATCGGAGTGGACATGGCCACAGCTCCGCGATCATCGTTTACATTCATCCTCTCCGACTCAGAGGAAGCATACGACTACAATTTCATAACCTTCCGCAATCGAGGCGAGGGAGTTGGCTCCGGCATTCTGACCGAAGCGCTTGCTGAGGGGATTCCGGTTGAGGTGGCCGAAATGCGCAAGGCTCTGGCCAAGAAAGCCGATAATGAGAGCGCAAGCATTTACGACATGTCGATTTCAGTAGCCGTGAGTCCCGACGCTCTCCTTACAGTGGTGATGGATCCTATAGGAGGTGATGCGATAAAAGCACGTGGCAGCGGCGCACTCACCATGACCTACAACAGTGCATCCGAAGATCTCGGACTCAGAGGCGACTATACCCTCGACAACGGCACCTACAACTTCACATTCCAGGATATCATACGCAAAGATTTCAGGATCAATCCGGGAAGCACCATACGATTTATAGGCGACCCCTATGCGGCACAACTCGATATCGAGGCTACCTATCGGCTCACGGCCAACCTGTCTGATCTCGACGAATCCTTCCTCGACGATCCCGAGCTTACGCGGACCTCGGTGCCGGTCGATGCCATGATAAATGTCACCGGCGACATGCGGGCTCCGGAGATTGCCTACGACCTCGGTTTCCCAACACTCAAGGACGATGTGAAGCGCAAGGTCAACTCAATCGTATCGACCGACGAAATGCGTGCGCGCCAGATGCTCTATCTGCTTGCCCTCAACCGGTTCTATACCCCTGAATATATGAGCGCGACAAAGGGAAATGAGCTCTTTTCGGTTGCATCATCAACCATATCCTCACAGATAAGCAATCTCCTTGGCTCCCTATCTGAAAACTGGACTATTGCTCCAAATCTGCGTTCCGACAGAGGCGACTTCTCTGACGTGGAGTTTGATCTTGCCCTCTCATCTTCTCTGCTCAACAACCGACTGCTCTTCAACGGCAATTTCGGCTACCGCGACAAAAATCTCAACAACAACAGCTTTATAGGCGACTTCGATCTTGAGTATCTCCTCAATCGCTCAGGCACTCTCCGCCTCAAAGCCTACAACCGATACAACGACCAGAATTTCTATGTCAAAAATGCGCTGACCACTCAGGGAGTAGGCATAGTGTTCCGTCGCGACTTCGACTCTTTCACTTCCTGGCTCAAGGCCCTTCGTAGGAAGAAAAACAAGAAGCAGGACAATCATTCCGGAAAGAAGAACGACTGACTTATCATTGAGCTGACAGGCCCGGCAACTCATTAACTTGCCCCTTCGGCCAAACTTTTGGCACAATATTTGTTTATTATGATATAGTCAGTTCACTGACTCATTCGCTCACACATTATACACCCAATCTCATGACTACTAAAATGCAAACCCTTACCGATATCACTCTTGGCGGAGAGCGCCCCTTGTTTGAGAGTCATAACCTCAGACTGGAACGCGTCACCATCACCGAAGGCGAAAGTGCCATAAAAGAGTGTTCGGACATTGAAGCTGTCAACTGCCGCTTTGAAGGCAACTATCCTTTCTGGCATGTCAACCGCTTCACAATTGACCGATGCTTCTTCGATGTCGGTGCCCGGTCTGGACTTTGGTATTCATCCAATCTCAAACTGCGCGACACCATATTCGACTCCCCCAAAATGATAAGGGAGATGCACCATATCGATATCCGAAATGTCAGATTCAACGACGCCAACGAGACCTTTTGGCGCTGCTCCGACATAAAGGGCTATGATATTGTGCTCCGGGGCGGCTCATATCCGTTCATGTTCAGCAAGGGCATCAAGATAGACGGACTTAAATCGGATAGCAAATATCCCTTCCAATATGCGAGCGATGTCCTGCTCCAACACGCCGAAATCACCACTAAAGATGCTCTTTGGGAAAGCGAGAATGTTACCGTGATGGATTCTCGCCTTGACGGTGAATATCTTGGATGGCATTCTAAGAATCTTCATCTGATCCGGTGCCATATCACAGGCACGCAGCCCTTGTGCTACTGTACCGGACTGGTCCTTGAAGATTGCACCTTCGGCCCCGACTGCGACCGCGCCTTTGAATACAGCGATCTAAGGGCTGTGATCAACTCCCAGATCACAAGTGTCAAAAATCCACGGTCGGGACTTATCAAAGCTCGCAAGATAGGCGAGATCATTCTCGATGAAAATATAAAGGCCCCTGCCGACTGCACCATAATCGAGACTGAGCGATGAGCGTCAGATACGAGTTCGATACTCCCGTCAATCGTCGTGGATCTTGCTCTTACAAGTGGGACACCCCTGTCAGCACCGACATTCTGCCCATGTGGGTTGCAGATATGGATTTTCTCGTCGCACCTGCTATCGACGACGCTCTGCGCCGTCGTGTCGATCAAGGTATTTTTGGCTATACCAAGGTTCCTGATGAGTATTATGCTTCACTGATCGATTGGTTTGGGATGCAACATGGGTTCAAAATAAAGCGTCACGAGGTGATCTACACGTCGGGAGTAGTGCCTGCCATATCGGCCATAATCAAGGCGCTCTGCAAACCGGGAGATAAGGTGATTACCCAGACTCCCGCCTTCAATTGCTTCTTCTCATCGATACGCAACAACGGGTGCATCCTGGCGGCCAACCAGATGATCCGCGACAACCGTGGGCATTATTCCATAGATTTTGACAACCTCGAAGAGCTTGCTTCGGATCCGCGAGCCACACTGCTGATATTCTGCAATCCCCACAATCCGTCGGGGAGGGTCTGGTCGCGGAACGAAATAACACGTGTCGCCGAAATATGCCGGAAGTACAATGTGACTGTGGTCAGCGACGAGATACACTGTGAGCTCACCCGCCCCGGCATTGACTACACACCGTGGGCTGTCGCCGTTGATGCCGACACAGCACACCATTCGGTGGTGTGTGTAGCACCAACAAAAGCCTTCAATATTGCCGGGCTGCAGATTGCCAACATCATTGCGCCCGACGACGGTGTACGCGCCAAAATCGACCGTGCGATCAACGACAATGAAGTATGCGATGTTAATCCCTTTGGCGTCGTAGCTTCAATAGCGGCCTACCGCCACGGGGGCGATTGGCTCACTCAACTCCGAGATTATCTCGACGGAAATTTCCGTTTCCTCTCCGACTGGATGGAACAGCACATGCCGGCATTTACCGTCACGCCCCTCCAAGCCACCTATCTTGCATGGATTGATTGTAGGGCCACCCGGCTCTCCTCCTCCGAAATCGCGGAGATTCTTCTCGACCGCGGACGTATCATGATCAGTCCGGGCAATATATTCGGCCAAGGTGGCGATGGATTTATTCGCCTTAACTTTGCCTGCCCGCGACAGGTTCTCGCCGATGGGCTCCGCCGTCTGGAAATTCTCAATGCCCTTCTTCCGACTCCATGATCCCTTACCCGAAAAACAAAAGGTAACAAATACATTGCAAACTATCAATCAACTCCGCAATAAATTCCATACAATAATCAACTGAATTGCTATCGCCATTTATATATGCCTTTCGCGGGCTGACGATAAAATGCCACTATTTTTGCACATCTTCAAAAACTTTACTAACTTTGCAATACGAAACGAGGAGGGCGTCATAGTACCTACCCGCTTCACATAATGGCTCCGTAGTTCAATGGATAGAATATTGGATTCCGGTTCCAACGATTGGGGTTCGACTCCCCACGGGGTCACAAGATAAAAAGCCGGGTCACTGCTCAAAACGGTGGTCCGACTTTGTATTTCAACCGATTACACGTTTGCAGGATTGCATTATTGAACCCGATTGCGGATGTTGATGTTCATTTAATATCATCCAATATCACGGAAGTTCACAACAAATGAACCCGATGAGATACCACGTGTGATACCATTATACACCCATTTTTCTTTATAGATATCATTAATCATCTTGAATATGCAACATCCTACTGTACGACTTGTCTTCGATAGAAAAAAGCAAGCGTCCAAGACGAAGAAAGGTCTTATACAACTTGAAGTGTCATTCCAACGTAAACGTAAGTGGATATCGACCGGCATAAAAGTTTACTCTGACCAATGGAGTAACCGTTACCATGTCATAAACTCTTCTGACTCGTTATCGCTGAATAAGGCCTTCTTGTGAACGGATGGGAAACTCGTCAAATGCTTTAATAAGCTCAGGGGTGAGAAGTCTATTGCTCATATGGCTGTGATTTGTGGAGGTATATTTATTCATTGATTAGGATTTGTTTTTTCCGCAGGGTTGTAAACATGAGGCTCTTGGGGAAAGCCATGGAATGTGGGGGCTTCGGCCGGTTTATTGTCGAGGCAAAAGGCAAAAAGTGATTACATGGTAGGCAACGAGTAGGATGGCGATGGGGACGGTTATAATCGCGGCTATGAAGTAGGCGAAAGTTTTGGAAGCACCGACAAGTTCTTTTTTGTCGATGTTGCTCACTTCGCTGCAGATGCTCAGAAAAACATCTTGCAGGTTGGCATCAACGCGCTCCACGGCGGCGAATGAGTTGGCTATTACTTTGTCGTCTTTCATCTGTTTGAAGGTATGACGATAGCGGGAAATAATATTGGTCATTGTGGAGGAATTTAAAGGTTACACCATAGGAATAGCTCGACCGTTTTTGCTGAGCCACGACAGCATCTCGGCAGCTTCATGATGAGCGGCGGCGTTGCGCGGGTCGGTAGGATAGGCATCATCGCCTTAAACCTCGATGCAGGCGCGAATGAAACGCCAGAACGATTGCTGATTGGTTTGGTGCATTGCTGTAATTTGCTGCGCCGCTTTCTTGTTGTCGAAGCCAAACACATTGATGGCATCTTCGATGGCGTTGATGAGCTGAGTTTCGCGAGTATCCATATTGTGGGGTTTTGAGGGGTTGAAGATGTTTGGGGATTGCTCTCCCTTTGTTCGGAGCCGAGCGATGCCCGTGCAGGGTATCCCATTTTCGCGCAAGTAACCACAACGCCGGTATCATGGCCCATCAGGCAAGGAGACAGTGCAGCAATCCTTGCCGGGCCGTGATGCCGACGTAACTTCGCGACGAAAATGGTGTTGCCCGCAACGGAGAAGCTACGGGAGGCCGAACAAAGGGAGAGAGATGGCCTCACTCGTGGCTTCCTGTCTTATATACTACTATACTCCTCTACTCCGATAATACAATACTACTATATGCAAATACTCCGATACGCTTTGCGGTATATAATGCGATACTCCAATATTCCCAATCTGGAGGTGTCGCAGATGGCCCGGAAGCGCTACCGGTCAGTAAGCTTGCGAGCCGACCGATAGCTTGTGCCGGGCCGTGCGCCACCTCCCTGCCACTTCAATAAAAACTGGCAAGACAAATCATAGAAGTGAAAAATACAATGCGACAAATGTCGACTTGTGATTGTTTATAGCATTGCCGCTATCTGATTTTGAACAGCTTTCTTTATGAAAGCGTTGATTGATATGCCAGCTTGTTTGGCGAGTGCTGCCACCTGACTGTGGAGATCCGGGGTAAGACGGACATTCAATGCACCAGAATAACTCTTGTGAGGCTCTATACCTTCGGCTTCGCACATTGCGAGATAGTCGTCAACAGAGGTATGAAAATCCTCACGTAACTCAGCTACGGTTTCTCCTTCATAACTGATTAACGTATTGTTGGGTAAATCCAGTACCTTACCAAAAAGACAATTATCATCTTCGCTAACTTCGATGCTGCCAATGTATCCTTTGTAGGTCAACGTATTCATATCAGCTTGTTTTTGGTGAGAAAATCTAATGTCTGTCTCATGACATATCCTTTTATAAACCGTTCTGGATGTGGTTTGTGGGCAATGTATGTCATTTCTCCTTTTTTGAATATGACACGAGAACCGCTTGTCTTGCCTTTATTGCCAAGCTCGAAGCCAAGGACTCCGAAAAGACGTACAAATTCATTCCAAGTGAAATCTTTGGGTGCATCCTTGAACCGGGCAATAAGTTTGTCTTTAGTTCCCATTTGTTTTATTTATTCGCAAAGGTAACTAAAATTCAGTTACAGAACAAACCATCGGAGTTAAAAGTTTATACATTCCTTAAAGTATTGACATATAGGGGCGCGATTAACTACAACGGTTGATGGTGTTGCCTGCAACGGAGAAGCCACGGGAGGCCGAACAAAGGGACTGAGATGGCCTCACTCGTGGCTTCCTGTCTTATATACTACTATATTCCTATACTCCGATAATACAATATGCAAATGCTCCGATATTCCAGCCATTGAAATATACATGGTTGTCACCGCTTTACACCTCCTGCCGGATTATGCTCCTTCACGTTTCTGACCACAGGGAGGAATGGTGAAGGAGCAATAATCCCCATCCTCATGAAGTGGAGTTTGGCGTCTGTGTCACCAAGTCGATTCCCGGCTTGCGGGATACGACTTGGTGACAACATCGCCAATATCCACTTCTCCTTGATCTCCCCAACCGGAGTGGCGCTCATGGCCAGGGCGCTGCTATCGGTCAGTGAGCTTGCTCGCCGACCGACAGCTTGTGCCGGGCCGTGCGCCCTCCAATCCCGCCCCAAAATAGAAGGAGGTGCAGACTTGCGGACTGGCCGCAGAGCCTACACCTCCTTGGGGATATTAACGGCGCTTAATCAGCGTATGAACACCTTGCGGGTCAGTGCGCCTTGGCGGGCAATGTAGAAGCCGGTGGTCGGATTAGCCACCTTGCGGCCCTGCAGGTCGTAATACTCAACAGGAGCATCAGCATCCCATCCATCGGCCTCCGGCGCCTCGATGCCGCTGCCATCAGGGCGAGGAATGACAGAGAAGCATACCGTTTCGTCATTAAGGCGACGGCCATACTCATCATAGAAGTCAAGCTCATAATCGCCGACATCAAAGGTCTGAGTCACACCGAAACTGAACTGATAATCAATCTGTCCCTCTAAGATAATTGAGGTCTCAAATATAGCACAGATCTCATCATTCGAGTAAAAATGCAGAAATATATTGGGGCGACAAATTACATCCGATAAATTAGAATAAGTTAGACTGACGTTAAACCATTCATTGGCATAGACCGTTCCTGCATATTCTGTATCCTCATTGATAATAACATCCGCTACCTTGATATTATAATTGGCCTCGTTACGAAGAGGAGGATTGGAGTAGATATACTCATTATCTTCGGTTACTTCAAGAAGGATATGATCTTGACACCCCGTAAAGCAGCGAAGATTACGCCAAATATTGTCTTCACCACGATATGCGGGATAAAGTTTATATATACCCGCATTAAGACCAAAATGTTTCGGGAGATCTATAGTCTCGTGAAAAGCATGTCTAAGCATCCAAGCTCCAATCAACTCTGAAAATTCAAGTTTAAAAGGCCGATAGATTTCCTTATATGTTGCATCTCCGCCTTTTGCGGTTGTGATTTTAAAACCAACACTCCCATTGAAAGCATGTGACGAATAGTTCCAAACTGTCATGGTGACTTGTCCGGAAGGTTCAACTCTAAAGTCATCTTTGCAAATAAGGTCGGGAGTTCGATAAGATAGCCCGATTATATTGGTTTGTACTCCGGTTAATATGTATTCATCTTCATGGAACCGATCTGTTTCAGTAGGATTGAGCAACGAGGGAAGGAAATTACCATCACAGATTCCATCCCATCCCCAATTAAAATGAAAATAATTATTTCCCTCATAGCCATCACAAATAAAGGCATGGCCACCACCTTGGCAGAATACAGGGCGTCCTTGGGATAACTCATTGTAAAGAGTGTCACCCCATTCAGATATAGAGTAGTTATTTTTATAACGAATATATATTTCAGGGGAATATCCAAGATTCTCAATGAGCAGCCTCTTCACACGACTGATGTCGGAGCCACTTTGTTTTCCGAAATTTGTTTCAGTACCAATTCCACAAGCGAGCATGAGTCCTGCGACAGCATCAGCTTCATCCTGTGTGTAAGGTTCTGATACATACCTATTACGCAGACTACTCCAATCAAAGTGAGTATTAGAATAATCACAGGATAGTAAGCTATCGTGCCATTTATATGCAAAAACTCCAGAAGATACTTCGGCGCCTCTATGAAAATAAAGAATTTGGGCCAATGCGGTAGCGACACATCCAGTTGCACTGTGTTCTCCGCCATAAATAGGTGTGAGATTGTTGTATGGTTCGCCTTGGCCCCACTGGGTGGTGATCAGGGGGTCGATGGGAGCTTTATCGGGGGAGGCAGAGCGAGAGGCAACGACCTTGATGCCTTTGCTGGCCGCTGTTGCAATCTCGGCCTTGTAGGTGTCGAGCTTCCATTGCAGGGCAGGAGGGATGTTGGAGGGGTCGAAGGTCCCCACATCCGAGTAGCCGAGAATGGGTGTAACTACATCATCTCCGGCCACAACGACAAAGCCACCATCGGCGGCCTCTGCATTAAACACATAGTAGGCTGCATCTTCAGGGCATGTATAGGCCAAAGACAGCTTACCGACTGAACGGGAGGCAGGGCCGGAGAAAAACTCACTGGCAAGACGGTGGGCTGCATCTGCATCAACCTTTTCGGCTAAAGACACATTAACACACACAAGAGCCAGAATAAGCACGGCCACAACCTTGATGCGACTCAAAGGTAAACGTGTTACACACATAGGGATAATAGATTAGCGGTTTATCAATGGCCGCAAAGGTAATGGCCCGTTATTACCCGACAGCTCTTTATTTAGTTAAAGAATGTAAACGCGACAAAGATTTTTTTACAGCAAGCGCCGATTGACCGACCCTCTGGCACCACAATCCCTCGATTAAATACCTGTGTCAGCGATGCTTATACAAGAAAAGCGTCAGCTCCACAAATAGTGAAGCCAACGCCCATCAGTCGTGGCGACAATCGTCAGTCAGGCATAATCATAAGAGTGCCGTCCTCGATAACTGAGATTGTTGCGCCATGATTCGACGACTGAGTGTGGTTATGGTAGGTGTAGGCGCAATGACCACCTTCCTGAATATGGGAGGCCATGACCTGCATCACATCACCGTCGTGGAACTGGAGGTCAAATCCCGACTCAGTGTAGGTAGTGCCATTGATGGTCACTTTCATGTTGCCGAAGTAAGGTCCGTCGAGTTTCGTCAATAATATGACAATTGAGTCGGGATGCGAAGGTGCATCCGCCCGACTCAATTGCTTGGTAATGTAATATGTAAAAACGTCTACGGAGCAATCATCACCACTGCTGCCGCTCCGCTGCCACGTCGGCATATATAGTAGCCCGGGGTGGTGGGGCGTCCAGACAGCTTCCGGCCGCTCAGATCGCTCCACTCCTCTCCTTCGCGACTGTCGGATTTGAGGTTGTCGACTCCCGTCGTTGTGGCGAAGGTGGCTATGATGGTCATATCAGAATCCACTGCCACCGGAAGCATGAGGCCGTAGCGGGTGCTTACAAAAGACGGATTGTCGGGAGCCAGAGCCGATGTGCCGACCACCAGGCTCGCGAGATCATCCGGCTCGGGAAAATAGATATGGATCGTGGCGCCTTTGTCGACATTGAATGGCGATGTCAGCAGCTTGCCTTCCGGAGTCTTGGTGTGTTCGTTGCAGCCGGTAAAAATCTCCATCAACCCCTCCCCTATCACGATGGTTGTGAC
>CAJTUF010000025.1 GCA_910579675.1 uncultured Muribaculaceae bacterium
ATTACTTGTCTTGCAGAATGATAGATGATTCAGTTGCGACTCTTGGAATTACATAATCTCATTTTGACCAAGATTAGGTTAATCGCTATGCCACTATCCGCAATTGGCTGATCGGTCGTTATATCGTTGAATATGAGCAGTGCGGTAATGACAGGGCGCAATATGGAGCGAAGCTTTTACCGAAGTTATCAGCTAAATTAAGTTCATCGGGAATCAATTCGACATTACTCAAAAATGCGCGCAAATTTTACTTGACATATCCTCAAGTATCAGAAATTGCTAATCCAATTTGTCCGATGCTGTCGGACAAATTTCCAGAGTTGTCTTCATTTTTCTCATCACCTCTGAGAACTTTGCCAATTTGTCCGACACCGTCGGACAAATTCACAACTCCGGCAACCTCGCTTATCGCCAATCTCTCGTTCTCCCATATTGTTGAACTTCTTACCGTAGAAGATCCTCAAATTCGTTTCTTCTACGAATTTGAGTGCATGCGTAATGTGTGGAGTGTTAAAGAATTGCGTCGGCAAATCTCAACAAATCTGCATATACGCGTAGGGTTGAGCAAATCCCCTGAGCTGGTTATGCAGAAGCTTTCGGAGATTACAGAGCATCAGAATTCCGTTCTTCAAATCAAAGACCCTTTGGCGTTGGAATTTCTTGGATTAAATGCGGGAGAATGTATCACAGAGAGTGATTTGGAAAACAGTCTCATTTCCCACCTTCAAGAGTTTATGCTTGAATTGGGAAAGGGCTTTTGTTTTGAGGCACGACAAAAGCGAATGATTATTGACGACCGTTATTATTTCGCTGACCTCGTTTTTTACAATCGCTTGCTTCATTGCAACGTCGTGATTGAGTTAAAAAATGATGAGTTCAAGCACGAATACCTCAGTCAACTCAACGCCTATGTTTCGTATTACAGAGTAAACGAAATGCAACTGGGTGATAATCCACCTGTCGGCATATTGCTATGCACCCGGAAAGGGAAACAAATGGTCGAGTATGCTTTGGCCGGTATGGATAATTCCTTATTCGTGTCTACCTATCAGTTATGCCTTCCTGACAAGAAGCAACTCGAAAAATTCTTGGAGGATGTGATGGATTAACGAGTATAAATAGTTGAACAACAATGAACACGACCGACGACATTTTTTGCAACCGACAATGAGGTCAGGCTCCCGGATGAACTTGATTACAGCAGAGTGGATGAGTATATCCGCTCAGCTCAGGTGTTTTCGCGCTACACCTCTGGAACGACAAATATTGAGAAGTTGACAGAGCCGTAGGAACGGTGGGAGTGGAAGCCGGGGAGGGCCGAGAAGTCGTGCTTGCCTGAGTGTTCCATGATGAAGAGTCCTCCGGGGGCTATGAGTCCGGAGGCGAGGATGCGTCCGGGGATCTCGGCAAAGCCCTCCATGTCGTAGGGGGGATCGGCAAACACGAAGTCAAACCGGGCGGGGGCCGATGCTATGTATCGCAGAGCATCCATGCGCACCAAGTGGAGATTGGAGTCGCCGAGCTTGCGGGCAGTGTCGGTGATGAAGCGGCCCTGCACCGGAGCGCGTTCCACTGAGGTGACCGAAGCGGCGCCTCGCGATAGAAGCTCAAAAGAGATGGCTCCAGTGCCGGCAAAGAGGTCGAGCGCCCGGATTCCCTCGATGTCGATCATGTTTTCGATGACGTTGAAGATGTTTTCGCGCGCGAAATCGGTTGTCGGGCGGGCGGTGATTGATGATGGCACATCGAATCGGCGGCGGCCATATTTGCCTCTGATTATTCTCATAGTGTGGATTTTAGGGTTAATGAAAGGGGGGCCGAGGCTACAGCAGAGCCGGCTTGCCAGAGCGAGGCAGGAAGGGTGACAGCCTCGGGCGCCGGTGCGCCCGGAGCCGCGAGGGAGATAATACGTGCCAGTTCCTGGCGCACTGATGGCTCTGCGGCGAGGCGGATAGATGCCGACGGGGCTACAGGGAGTGAGGACCGCACGGCCATAATGTACCATGCGGCGTCGGGTAGCGCCTCGAATGAAAATGAATTGGCCAGCAGGAGGCGACCTCCGCGCGAGGCCACGATGTCGAGCCGCGAGTCGTCGCGGAGTGAGGCCACTATCACCCCTTCCGGGGTGTCGCACCCGGGCAGCCAAGCCGCTATCGGGGCGAGAGGATGGGTCAGCTCCACATTGTAGAAGGTGCGGCGCAGGAAGCCGGCCAAAGTGGAGGGTATCATTGAGCAGACAGCGGTGTCAGGAGCGGAAACCGACGCGACAGTCACCTCGTCGGATGGTATCTCTGTCAGGCCTGAGGCGAGCTTTATGGCCTCGGGGGCAATGGTGGCGAGGTCGGAGTCGAGCTCGGAGGGCAGGACAACAAACAGGTTGGAGTCGACCGCAACCGATATGCTCCTGAAGGGATTGAGCAAAAGCGGATTGTCGTAGATGGCATCCTCTATGGCCTTGAGATGCGACGGCGCTGCCGGGTCGAGGGTAAGGCGCCGGTAGATGATGTCGTCGGAGCCTACCGGTGGAAAGAACATCGCGTCGATGAATCTCTCGGCTATGAGGAGAGCCATTGACCATAGATGGGCCTGCGGTATGAGGTCTTTGTCGAGCATAGGGTTGTCTACTTATGTATTGAGTTGAGGAGATCGAGATTTCGCCGCAGCGATGATATGCGTGCACGCATCAGCGGCGAACCGGCAAACCGTCGGGCAAATGCCCTTTGGCTCAGGGTGTTGATGTCGCCTGGGGTGAGCGCGAGGGTTTGAGGCAGAGGGTCGAAGTCGGCAAGCGGTTGTCCCGGAGGGAGAGGGACACGGTTGAGGGGACAAGCGAGAGCGCAGGCATCGCAACCAAACAATCGGCCATGAAGGTCGGTGCCGGGAGGGAAAGGACCCCGGTGTTCAATGGTCAGGTAGGCCAGACATCGGCGGGCGTCGATTGTGGAGTCGGGGCGTATGGCACCTGTCGGACACGCTTTGAGGCACGGGGCATCGCAGTCATAGCATGGCGAGGCGGATGGTGGGAGAGGAGAGTCGGGCTCGATCAGAGCGGGGGTGATGATACATCCGAGGAAATTCATCGATCCGAGGCCGGGGATGATGAGCAGATTGTTGCGGCCTATATGTCCGAGACCGGCACGGACGGCCCAATATCGCTCGCGCACGGGCGCTGAATCGACACACACGCGGCTTCCGGCTCCGCATGCTTCAGCCACAGGTGTGAGCCTTCGCCTCACCACGTCGTGGTAGTCGGCTCCCAGAGCGTAGCGTGATATGGGCAGGATGGGGCGCAGGGCCGGATCGGATAGATCGCGCCGGTAGGGAAATGCGGCGATGATCACCGAGCGTGCGCCCTCGACAAGCATCCTTGGGTCGCGCCTAAGCTCGGGATATGCTGCGAGCCAGTCCATCGTGGCAGAACATCCATCGTCGATCCATCGGTGGAAAGCAGAGTCGGCCTCGGGGCTGACAGCTTCGGCCGGAGCAACCCGCCATGCAGCGGCACCCGATGCTCCCATCAGGGAGTCGAGTTCACATCGGGATAGGTAGAAACTCATATCCTTCGTCGCGCAGATAGCTGATGGCCTGGGGGAGCACCTCCCGCAGGTTGCGCTCAGCCTTGAGAGAGTCGTGAAACACTATGATGGAGCCATTGCGGACATAGTGGCGCACATTGGCGAGCACATCGTCGGGATTGAGATGGCGGGAGTAGTCGCGGGTCACGAGGTCGTACATCACGAGATTGAAATGGCGCCTGATAACCTTCGACTGACCCCACCGCAGGAGCCCGTGGGGAGGGCGGAAGAGGGGAGAGTCGATGAGATCGTGAGCCTCGCTCACATCGCGCAGATAACGCCGCGTCGACGAGAGGCGCCCCTGAAGATGGTGCATGGTGTGGTTGCCAAACGAATGGCCTTCGGCCTTGATGCGGTCGAGGAGGTGGGGATTGCGCCTCACATTGTCGCCCACAAGGAAAAAGGTGGCCTTGATCCCCTCGCGAGCGAGGAGATCAAGGACCCATGGAGTGACTTCAGGTATAGGGCCGTCGTCGAAGGTGAGATATACCACCTTTCGACCTCGGCGCTTGATGCGCCATATCGCCTCGGGAAAGAGAAGGCGATACAGCAGAGGGGGCTGCTCTATCAGCATGGTGGCGATGGCTTATCCGGCCTGGGCGGCAGCCCTTTTCTGGGCTATCGCGGCCAGACGGTTGAGATCGACACCCATCGAAGTGAGCTTTTTCTCGAGCGGATCGGGGTCGCCGCCGAAGTCGACATAGGTCTGGAGGAGATCCCAGAAAAGCGCGGTGTCGATGTAGCGGTCCTCGTGCTGGAGAGTCGAGTACTGAACAGGGCTGAGGTTCTGGTAATACACTATGTTGCGGGCATAGGTGTCGATCACATCGTTGAGGAGATCCATGCCGGTGTCGAACACATCCTGTCGATGGTCGACCAGACCGAGGCGGAGGTAGAGTTCGGGGAGCTGGCTTCCTACGATGGGGCCCCAAGGCTGGGCACTCACGGGGAGTTTCTCACGCATGAGGTCGAGGATCTCGATGGCTCGGTCGAAGTCGCGGCGGCGACCTTCGGGGTCGGCCACGGAGTCGGTCGACACGGCTCGGTTGTAGAGTTCGGTGGCGAGATCGAGCATGGCAAGACGGTGGGTCGAAACCATACGGCGCACAGTCTCGTCGAGGTATATGCCTTCGGGGTTGAGGTCGATGCCGCCCCAGCGGAAGCGCTCGGTGATGTTGCGGTACATGCGGTCGATGTCGACACCGGTGTCGCCGGTGGGGTTTTCAAACGGAGTGACCTGATAGGCCACGCCTGTCGACTTCATGTAGGGTGAGAGGCCGAGATAGTAGTCGGAGGGTACGGTCGATGCGAAGTAGACGGGCCGGTTCCAGCCGTTTTGCGCCGAGGTGGCAAGCATATCGAGCGATATGATCTGGCTGAGGGTTGCACCCGAGGCCGGCTGTGAGTTGGGGTCGGGATTGGGGAAGAGAAGGTCGGTGATGATTGCCGGAACGGCATCCTTGGCCTCTTCGGGTTTGATCACTCCGGCCTCAACGAGGGCTGTTGTGTCGACGGGGATGTAGACGCGCGGATATTTCATCTCTACCACACCGTGGGAGTTGGCCGATGAGCGGGGTGAGTAGAGCTCGGCAAGAGCTGCCACTGCGGGTACAAAAGCAGTGTCGGGGTTGATGAAGTAGCTGTATTGCATCCGGTCGTAGGCATAGTCGGCCGGGGTGGCCTGAATGTCGATGGCGGGCGCTTCGTAGGAGGGGCGTATGATCTGGTTGACGTACCAGTCGGTGGTAAGATATGAGAGGTTGACCACCTTGACGTCGGTACGCTCACCCTCTACCTCCTGGGCATACCAGAGGGGGAAGGTGTCGTTGTCGCCATTGGTGAAGATGATGGCGTTTTCGTCGAGCGAATTGAGATAGTTCATGCCGAAGTCGCGGGCGGCGGTACGGCCCGAGCGGTCGTGGTCGTCCCAAGTCTGGCTCACCATCTGCAAAGGCACGAAGAGACCTATGACGCATGCGCCGACAGCGGCCCAAAGGGGCACACCGGGCTTCTCGGTCTTGCTCTTGCGGTCGGAGAGGAGGACGATGAATGCACGCCAGAGAGCGGCCACGCCGACGCCGATCCAGATGGCATAGGCGTAGAACGAACCGGCAAATGCATAGTCGCGCTCACGCACCTGTCCGGGAGTCTGGTTGAGGTATATCACGATGGCGATACCGGTCATGAAGAAGAGGAAGAATACCACCCAGAATTGCTCTATGCCGCGCTTGGAGGTGAAAGCCTGCCACGAGAGGCCTATGACTCCGAGGATAAGCGGGAGCATGAAGAATACGTTGTGGCCTTTGTTTTCGCTTCCTTCGGCGGGGGGCAGGAGGCTTTGGTCGCCCAGACGGGGATTGTCGATGAAGGGTATGCCCGAGATCCAGTTGCCGTGGTTCACCTCGCCATTGCCCTGGATGTCGTTCTGGCGTCCGGCAAAGTTCCACATGAAGTAGCGCCAATACATGTGGTTGAGCTGGTAGTTGATGAAGAAGTTGAGGTTTTCGGCAAAGGTGGGCTTGTTCATCAGCTGCTTCTGTATCGGATTGCCGTTGCGGTCGACATAGATTGTGGCTTCGACAGGCGAACCCTTATATCCGGCCCAGTCGCGGTATTGAGCTGGGTGGCGGTCGAGATTGTCGTAGATACGGGGGAAGAGCATATTGAGCTCCGGAGTCATGGTGTAGGTCTTCTTGCGGCCTGTCATGGTGTAGGAGTCGGGCTCGGAGGGGTCTTTCTTAACGGTCTTGGCGTATAGCTCGGCGCCCTCGCTGACGATGGGTGTGGTGGTGCGTCCGTCGTCGCCCACCTGATAGAGTGGGCGGCTCTCTATGGTCTTGCCGTAGATGAGGGGTCGCTCGCCATACTGCTCACGGTTGAGGTAGGATGAGAGGGCAAAGACATTGTCGGGCGCGTTCTGGTTCATCGGGGTCGAAGCCGAAGAGCGTATCAGGAGCAGGGCATAGGATGAATAGCCTATGAATATCACGAATATGCTCAGGGCAGCGAGGGTGAGGATGCGGTAGGGGAGCTTGCGCGCTATGAACAGATAGGCCGCGAGGGCCGCGATGAGAACGATGGTGACGAGGGTATTGCCGCCGATCATGAATATGCCCGACATGACACACATGAGTGTGAATGAGATGGCGATCAGGGTCTTTGACTTCTGACGGTAGAGCTCGGCGATGGCCCACACGAAGATGGCCGTGAGGAGGATGGCATAGACGAGGGTGCCGGTGTTGAAGCTCATGCCGAAGGAGTTGGTGAAGAGGAGCTCAAACTTCTGAGCCACGGCGATGAATCCGGGCACGAGGCCGTAGAGAATCAGAGCCACGATGACAAAGGAGATGAGCAGGGCGATGAGCGATCCCTTTGCGTTGGGGTTGGCCCACTTGCGGTAGTAGATCACCAGCACTATGGCTGGGATACAGAGGAGGTTGAGCAGATGGACGGCGATGGAGATGCCTATCACATAGGCTATCAGTACCAGATATTTGTCGCTGTGGGGCAAGTCGGCTCTGTTTTCCCATTTGAGGATGAGCCAAAACACGAGGGCCGTGCAGAAGGATGAGAACGCATATACCTCACCCTCGACTGCTGAGAACCAGAAGGTGTCGCTCCAGGTGTAGGCCAGAGCGCCGCATATGCCCGAACCGAAGATGGCGAGCATCTGCGGGAGCGAGACGGAAGAGGCACTATCGCTGACTATGAGCCTCTTGACAAGGTGGGTGATGGTCCAGAACAGCAGGAGGATGGTGCCTGCCGACAGGAGCGCCGACATGGAGTTGACACAGGCGGCCACTTTGGTGACGTCGCCTCCGGCAAAGTTTGAGAAGAAACGGGCTGCGAGCATAAACACGGGGTTGCCCGGTGGATGTCCTACTTCAAGCTTGAAGCCCTGGAGGATAAATTCGGGGCAATCCCAGAAGCTCGCCGTCGGCTCGATGGTGAGCAGGTAGGTCACGGCGGCTATGACAAAGCAGAGCCATCCGAGGATGTTGTTGATAAGGTTGTAGCGTTTCATTGCAAAGGAATGGAGGAATGGATTGCAGCCGTCAGGCCACAAGGCGTTGCAAAGGTACGTAAAAAAACTTAAAGATAGCGCCGGCAGGCGCCCGGCCATGGCACGAAAGGTTGATTTTTCAGCTTTTTTAATCCATTGGTTTGTTAATCACATCAAGACTGCCTATTTTTGCAATTGATACGGCCTCCTGCGGGGCAATAATAATAACTCTCAATGAGATAAACCGGTAAGGATGATATTGCAACTGATTTTTGTGCTCGCTGCCATAGTGGCCGGTGCCCGACTGGGCGGCATAGGGCTGGGTGTGACGGGTGGCGCCGCGACTGCGGTGCTCGTGTTTCTGTTCGGGCTTGAGCCCACGTCGCCCCCTATCGATGTGATGCTGATGATAGCGGCGGTGATAGCGGCAGCGTCGGCCATGCAGGCGGCCGGTGGGCTCGACTATCTCGTGAGGGTGGCTGAGCGCCTCCTGCGCAGGCATCCGGAGCATGTCACTATCCTAAGCCCGCTGGTGACTTATGCGTTTACATTCGTGGCTGGTACGGGCCATGTGGCCTACTCTGTGCTTCCGGTCATAGCCGAGGTGGCACGCGAGACCCGCATACGCCCCGAGCGCCCGCTGGGCATTGCTGTGATAGCGTCGCAGCAGGCCATCACGGCGAGTCCTATCTCGGCGGCCACAGTGGCGCTTCTCGGCCTTCTTGCCGGGGCCGGGGTGAGCTTGTTCGACATAATGAAGATAGCTGTGCCTGCCACCCTCGGCGGAGTGCTGGCGGGCGCTTTTTTCTCGCGCCGTGTTGGCAAGGAGCTTATGGACGATCCGGAATATCAGCGCAGGGTCAGGGAGGGTATGATAAAGGAAAACGACAGGAGCTACAACCGCGAGGCATCGCCGCTGCGGGCGCGGCTGTCGGTGGCCATCTTTGTGGCCACTACGCTGCTCATAGTGCTCTTCGGCTCGTTTGGCTCCTTGCGGCCCCACTTCGGCGGCGAGCCGCTCGGGATGCCGGCCATCATAGAGATGCTCATGCTGGCGTCGGCGGCGGTGATCATGCTGCTGTGTCGCATCGACGGAATATCTCCCACGCGGGGTAGCGTGTTTATAGCCGGCATGCAGGCAGTGATAGCCATATTCGGCATAGCATGGCTGGGAGATACATTTATCAACGGCAACATGACCGAGCTGACAGGGTCGGTCAAGGAGCTTGTGACCGGTATGCCGTGGCTATTTTGCGTAGCTCTGTTTGTGATGTCGATCCTGCTCTACAGCCAGGCGGCCACAGTGAGGGCTGTTATGCCGCTCGGGGTGGCGCTCGGGCTCAGCCCGTGGCTGCTCATCGCGCTCTACCCTGCTGTCAACGGCTACTTTTTCATCCCCAACTATCCCACAGTGGTGGCTGCTATCAACTTCGACAGCACCGGCACCACGCGGATAGGCCGCTATGTGCTCAATCATTCGTTTATGATGCCGGGCATGGTGTCGACAGTGGTGGCTGTCGGAATAGGGCTGCTCCTTATCGGCCTATGGAGCTAATAACAGCCCGGAAAGTCACAGAAAACGTCATTGAGTAATTCACATTTACCTGCTGAGAAGATATAGTCAGTTCCACAGAAACCAGGGGAAAAAGATAGAGGAGTCGTTGTCGTCAACGGCTTCCTCCAATTTCGGTTTCAAAGGTCGGCACATATCAGTCAAAATATCTATTGATGGGAAAAAGCACTATCAAAAGTCGTAAGTTTTTATGCGTTCAAATTTTTCCGAATTTCAAACTGGAAATTTGGTGATTAAGAAGAAATAAAGTAACTTTGCGGACGTTTTGGTTCGCGGCAACGCGATTAATAGGGAATCCGGTGAGAATCCGGGACAGACCCGCTACTGTAATTCCTTTACAACTCAACGGCATAATGCCACTGTCGGTTTCGATGGGAAGGCGCCGATGAGCAGGATAAGTCAGGAGACCTGCCAAGACAACATAGTTTTGTAGTTTTCGGGTAGCTAAAACAACAAGACAACAATCCGGGACGACAACACGGCTCAATGTGTGTGTTGATCGACGGTGTGTGTTGCGCTCAATGTCTGGCTACTACATGTTTAAGCCGATATGACAGCGCAATTTAAATTTTTTATTATCATACTGGCCGCTCTGCTCCCGGGGATGGCTGATGCCGCTATTGTCCGTGGCCGGGTGACGGATGCCGACGGTGAGGGGATAGGATATGCGATAGTGTCTGTAAATGAAACCGATAGCCGATGCCGCGCAGACGGAGACGGCTACTACAGCTTGACTGTACCTGAGGGCACATGGACGGTTGTTGCGTCTGCCACAGGTTATAACAGCCTAAGCATGAAGGTGACGGTGGACAAAGATGTGGCACTGAACTTCAAATTATCGTCGATCAATGAGTTGAATGCAGTCACGATAGTTGGCAAGAGTCTCGCCAAACAGAGAAAGGAGAGTGAATTTACGGTCAACTCAATAGATGTGAGCAGCTCGGTGAATACCACTTCTACCCTGTCGGATCTGGTAGGTCGGACATCAGGAATCAGGATACGTGCGGAGGGTGGTCTTGGCTCTGACTTTGATGTTTCTATCAATGGCCTGACCGGAAGCGCAATAAGATATTTCATTGACGGGGTGCCGATGGAGACGAGAGGATCGGATGTATCGCTTGCCAATCTGCCGCTCAACCAGATTGCGCGCGTGGATGTCTACAAAGGTGTGGTCCCCTCTTTTCTTGGCAGTGATGCAATGGGTGGCGCAATAAACATCATAACAAAGAACAACCGCAAGCGATATGTGGATGCCTCTGTCGCCGCAGGCTCCTTCGGCACATACACTGCCGATTTCTCAGCGCTTGGCATCGAACGCCGAACCGGACTGATGGTAAGGCCTACCTTTGGTTTCGGCTATTCCAAGAACGACTATATGATGAGAGATGTGGAGGTCTGGGACAAGGATAAGGATGAGTATATCATCACCGACCGAAAGCGATTCCACGACAGCTACCGCTCCGTTCAGGGAGGTGTCGAGCTGATGGTCCAAAAGAAAACCTGGGCCGACCGGCTAAGCATCGGAGTCAACTACTCCAGCTTTAACAAGGAGATACAGACCGGAGCTGTCCAAGCCATAGTCTACGGGCAGCCACGGCGCAAGAGTACTGCATGGAACATAGGAGCCCAATATTCTAAAGATAGTCTTCTGCTCCCCGGAATGAGCGTGAAAGGCAGTGTCTCCTACACAGCCGACCACTCACAGACAATAGATACTGTATTCCGCAAATACGACTGGAACGGGAACTGGATTCCATCGCAGAGAAATGAAATAACCGGAGGCGCAAGGTCGGTGAGGCACTACCGCCGACCCCTTCTTACTGCCAGAGTAAACATCGACTATAACTTCGGTGGAATCCATATTGTAAATCTCAACTACTCGCTCAATCACCGGGGTAATAAGCGATATGACGACCTTGATCCGGAATATGAGCCGGCTAAAGATATTCTGTCCAAGCACATTGCGGGACTCTCCTACAGTCAGAGCCTTCTCGGAGGCCGGCTTCAGAATACGGCTTTCGGCAAGATATATGTGGAGAGCCTCAGGATAATCCAGCTGTCGGACAGATGGAACGAGGATGCAAAGACATCGAAGGTGAAGACGTATCCGGGTTACGGAATTGGCTCGCGATATAACGTCTCGGAATGGCTACAGGTCAAGGCATCGGCAGAGCATGCCGTCAGGCTGCCATTATCGCGGGAACTCCTTGGAAACGGCACTACTGTGGCCGCCAATATGTCGTTGCGTCCGGAAAGCTCCGGTAACATCAATGCAGGCGTTTTCGGCAACCTGAGAATAGGCGACAACCACAGCATTTATTATGAGGCGGGAGGATATTGGCGCAGTGTCCGCGACATGATACATCTTGTAACAAACGAGAACACCGGCCTTTCATTATACTCCAACATCTCAAGAGTGACGGTGAGAGGAGTGGAGGGGGAGATAAGCTATCATTTTGCAGACCGCCTTCATCTGACTACAAACTGGAGCTACTCTGTGAGCCGCGACATGAATGCGAGGCGATCGGACGGGAAACCATCGGTGACTTATAAAAACAGGATTCCCAACAGGCCCTGGTTCTACGGAAATACTGAACTGACTTACATACACCGCCAACTTTTCGATAAGTATGACCGGGTAAGATTTGGTTATTCGGTTCAATATGTACACTGGTTCTTCCTGACATGGGAGGGTTACGGAAGCCTGTCGAGCAAATCTAAGATACCTACCCAGCTTGATCAGAGCGTTTACCTGACATATTCATGGAAAAACGAGCGCTATAATGTGACAGGTGAAGTAAACAACATATTTGACCGGACCCTCTATGACAACTATAAACTTCAGAAGCCGGGACGGTCGATAATGGTAAAATTCCGGCTTTTCCTGGAATAACATGTTTTTTGAAACTCTATAACCAACCATATAACAACTACTCAGCATGAGAGCTAAATGTAAAAATTGGCTTCTGGCGGCACTGTTGATGCTGACCGGAGCAGCCGTAACCTCGTGTTCGCACGATGACGAGCCGGAAGATATCGGCGGAGAGGAGATCAAGGATGTCCATTTCGATGTCTGGGTTACAGCCGGAACGAGCAATGGCACCGCTTATCTTGTGAAGAACGTAAATTCACTCGAAGACCCCGACGTGATAACGTTTGACAACACCGGCTGCGACATAACCGGTAAACTCGATCAGGAGATAATCTCGAAAGGTCAATACTACTACGAGGTGCCCCCCACAGGAGATTGCTTCGGTAAGTATCAGATAACTAACTCAGGCCTGGTCACTGTAGCCCGCCGACCGTTTGAAAAGAACACTTACAGAGCTTACCGTTACTGTCATGCATGGATCGACGATAAGACGCTCGTCATCATGAGCTCTGACGGTGCAAAGGAAAAGGCCCTGTGGACCAAACTCGACACAGAGAAGATGACCATAATCAGCGAAGGAGAGTTTGACCTCACCACCCTCAGCGGCATCAATGCCCTCACCACCTCAGGTCTGCTCGGCTACCGTAAGTCAGACAACAAACTGATCTACTTCTATGCCCGGTCGGCATTTGCCTTCGATGGCTTCTATGCTGCCTTCATCGATGCAAAGACAATGGAGATTGAAAAGATTGCCCATGAGGCTAAGGATGTTGTAATGGCCGGCACCTCATACGGGGAACTTCTGCAGAACAAGATGGCTTTTGATAACAACGACAACCTCTATATCGCTGCCAATTTCCATATGGATGGCTTCTCATCCACCACTCAGCAGTACGGTCGCATTTTCCGTATCAACCGCAACGAAATGGATTTCGATGCCTCTTATGAAGGATTCCGTAAGGATCCGTCGGGCACACCCAATCGCGGTAAGATCCTCACCATCGACTATATGGGTCAGGACAAACTGGTTCTTAGCATTCAGGATCCCGAACATTGCGGTGTCGTGATAGATCCCGACGATAAGAATCAGGGCTGGGGCAACAACTACAACGTGTATTACTGCGTTCTCGATATTCCCACAGATGTTTCGACCGAGTTTAAATACGACGGTAAGAATCTCCCCTACTCTCAGGGAACCTTTGCTCAGAGATCGTTCGTGCTCAACGGCAAGGTATATATAGGCACCAACCCCAAGGAATCCAATCCTACGATATATGTCTACAACATACGTACAGGATCAATGACCAAAGGAGCTTCCATCCAGGCCGGCTTCGGATTTGACCGCATAACCTACGTTGCGGACCGTTGATAGATTAAAGGGAAAGTGGCGTTCCGGGAGCTTATTGAGTGTCCCGGATTGCCACCTTCCCGTTAACCAACCACTGCCATGGCAAACTTCAATAAAATAGTTCTCTCTGTCCATAGAATAAGCGGGACGGTGATTGCCGTATTTTTCCTGATGTGGTTTTTCACCGGACTCATATTGCTTTATCACGACTTTCCAAGGCTTGACCGTGGCAAAGCTCTCGAACTTGCATCCGCATTACCCAAAACCAACCCGCTTCCCGACTCGCTACCGTCGGGGCTTAAAGCGTTGAGCATAGGCTCTTTCCAAGATCAGACTCTCGTGGAGTGGAGCACGCGCGATGACTCCGGGATTGTGACATCCGACGGGGAGCCGGTAAAGGAAGTGACCTTCAAGACCGCAGAGACAGAAGCACTCAAATGGGTTGATGCTCCGATAGCACATGTGGACACACTCCACGAGCGGGACCAATGGATAATGTATTCCCGCTACCTCGACGAACTGCCTATCTATAAGTTTTATTTCGATGATCCAGCTGGAAGTCAGGTATATGTGGCTTCGAGAAGTGGAGAAGTGCTCATGTACACCGACCGTAAATCCCGAACATGGGCATGGATGGGGGCCATACCGCATAAGCTGTATTTCCCTGCCATACGCTCGGATGTGGACCGCTGGAAAGTGTGGCTTCTTGTCGGAAGCAGCCTTTGTCTTATAGCCTCTCTTTCCGGACTTTATGCAGGGCTATATGTATGGATCAAAAAACGTAGGAAAACCGGTTTGTGGGTAAATCCTTTTCATAGGAAAATGGACCGGTGGCATTTCGCCCTCGGACTGATTTTCGCTATCCCGCTGATAGCATGGAGTATAAGCGGTATGTTTGCTATGCGGAAAGTGCCGCAGTGGTTGGTGCCTGTAGAAGGTCGTGAAACAGTGTCGTTTACAAAGTTGTGGGGGCGAGGCATGCTTCCTATTGAAGAATATAGGCTGAGTTACGACAGTATAATATCTGCATATCCGTCGGCAAGAAACATAGTTTACGGTAAGACGGGAGACATACCGGTATGCCGTGTCGTGATGCCGGATTCAACAGTTGAACTTGATGCCTCGTTTGCCTCACCCACAAAGATCCACATCAGCCTGCAGGCTGCCGAGAAAGCCGTAGGGAAACTGTTTGGCGACAGCTTGGCAATCAGCAGCGAGTTGATGACCGCCTACGATAACAATTATTTCTCTATCTCGGGCAGGGCTCCGCTCCCCGTCTATAAGATCTCGGTAAAAAATAAGGATAATGCCCTGCTATACATCAATCCTGACGATGGGCAGATCTCCTATTTCAACAATAACCGAAAGGCGAGAAGCATTCTGTTCGGCGGAATACACTATCTCAATCTTCCGGTTTTCACAGGCCATCCGATCATCTGGAAAGCATGTATGTGGATAGTGTGTCTGTTAGGCATAGTATTCTGTTACACATCTGTGTGGCTTGGTGTAAAATATATCGGCCGTCTGACAAAAAGCATCACCGGCAACATGAACAACTAATTTTTCTGCCCTCCATTCTCCTGCGACAGGTTCCATTACTGTCCGGGAGAATGGTCATTTTCAAAATCAACATGAAACATATTCTCACTTTTTTAATATTTCTATGCACTATGGTAGGATTGAAAGCCGGGGTCACCAATGACTTCCCGAAGGATAAAACCGCCATACTTATGGTGCATTTCGGGACCACTTTCGACGATACACGTGCGATTACAATTGACGCTATCAATGAGAAGGCAAAGCATATCTTCTCCGGTGTGAGAGTGGAAGAAGCCTATACATCACGGATTATAATCAATCGTCTAAAGAAAAGAGGTATTTCCAAACCTACTCCACAAGAGGCTCTTCTACGTTTAGCAGCAGATGGCTACACCCATGTCATTGTCCAAGGCACAAATGTGATTGACGGTATTGAATCTGAAGTGCTTAGGAATGATGCCAAGCTTATGTCGCCATTCTTTAAGGAAATAAGAGTAGGCAGACCTTTGCTATATTCAGTTGAGGATTGCGAAAAAGTGGTTGGAATCCTCTCTTTGAGATATAAGGATGCAACAGAGAAGAATGGAGCAGTGGTTCTTATTGGACATGGCACATCGACCCCGGCCAACGCAATCTACTCACAAATGGACTATATGTTCACAGCCAACGGCTCACCTGCATTCCATGTGGCGACCGTGGAAGGATATCCTACACTTGAGACAACTATAGAACGCCTGAAGACTGCCAGGAATAAAAAAGTCACTCTCGTACCATTTATGTTTGTTGCCGGCGACCATGCACGCAATGACATTGACGGAGAAATGCGTGAGGAGCTCACAACTGCCGGATTCACAGTTTCCACAATTTTGGAAGGGTTAGGTCAGATTCCTGATATACAAGATATTTACATAGAGCATATCAAGGAAGCTTTTG
This sequence comes from uncultured Muribaculaceae bacterium, assembly GCA_910579675.1. Lineage (GTDB taxonomy): Bacteria > Bacteroidota > Bacteroidia > Bacteroidales > Muribaculaceae > Paramuribaculum. The sequence continues at coordinate 15,844 of CAJTUF010000025.1, forward strand.
CAGCCCCCATCTTGGATGCAGTCAAGCAAAAGTCAACATATATCCAAGAAAACTTGTAAGAAATGTCAAGAGTCAAGAAGCTGTCACCGGTCATAATAATTTTTGTTGCGATATGTTGCTGTGCCTATATCGCATACAATATATGGTTGAAACCGACTACAGTGTTGGTAGTAAACCCTTTGCCCGCTCAGGCAGCAGAGATTGTGCTCAATAATGACAGCCGTCATATCCAGGTGGTTTGCTCCTCAATGGAGGAAGCAACCAATTTTGAAGATTACGACGCGGTGCTAATATATGGGCGTGGTCTCTATCTTGACTCTCTGCAACTACAATCGCTCGACAAGGCAGCCAAGAATGGGGTGCCGGTTTTCACCAACACCTTGCGAAACTTCAGCTTTGTAGTAAATCATAACCTTGATTCAATTCAGACGGCTACACTTCAAGAATACTTTTCCAATCCATGCAGAGATAATTACCGCAATATGCTTCGTTATGTGAGAAGTATAGCTACTCCTAACCGGATTGGAGACAAGGATTACGATCTCCCCAAAAAGATGCCTTCTGATATGTTTTATCATATTGAAGCCAATGAATATTTCAAGAAACAGGAAGAATTGACCGAGTATTTGGAAAATAGGGGATTATATAACAAGGGTGGGAAAAAGATTGCCTTTGTGTCGGGCGTGAGTTTCCCAGTCGAGAATAACCGGGCACACATCGACACTCTCGTTGCGAGACTTACCAGTAAGGGATATAATGTTTATCCCCTGACAGCAACGGGACGCCAAAGAGCCAAGATGATCAAATCTGTCAACCCTGACGCTATTGTGTATCTGCCGATGGGGCGACTGGGAAATGACTCCCTTATAAATTGGGCATACGATAACAAGATTCCTCTGTTTATGCCGTTTCCTCTGATACAGAGTCGGGAGGATTGGCTTGACATTAATAAACCTATGGGTGGAGGCACGCTCAATGCGAGGATAGTGGTGCCTGAGATTGACGGAGGTATGAGCCCGCTATGCATCTCCACGCAAAACCCAAGTGAGGAGGGCTATTTGCTCTATACGCCTGAGCCGGAGAGAATAGATGCCTTTATGGGGCAGTTTGATGGCTTTATGAAATTGAAGGAGAAGCCTAATGCTGAAAAGAAAGTTGCAATCGGCTATTTCAAATCGCCAGGCAAGGATGCGTTGCTTGCTTCCGGTATGGAGGTGGTGCCATCTCTTTACAATTTCCTCAAACGTCTTCAAGCCGATGGCTATGATGTTGCCGGTTTGCCGTCTACAGTAGAGGAGTTCAGGCAGCAAATTATGGAGAAAGGGAGTGTGATGGGTTCGTATGCTCCCTCTGCACAGGAACACTTTATGGATTACTGCAAGCCGTTATGGGTTCAAGTTTCAGAGTATGAAAATTGGGCAAAGTCCATTTTGCTTCCCGAAAAATATGCCGAGGTAGAACAACGCTATGGAAAAGCTCCCGGCAATCTTCTTGCACGTGGCGACAGTCTGGCAATAGCAGCAATCAAGTATGGCAATATATTAATATTCCCTCAGCCTCGGCCGGCATTGGGAAACGATGACTTTAAGCTGATACATGGGGCGCAAGTGGCTCCGCCACATTCATATATTGCTCCTTACCTATATATGCAGAAAGAATTTGGTGCCGATGCAATGATTCATTTCGGCACACATGGCAATCTTGAGTTTACTCCCGGTAAGAATGCAGGACTTTCACAAGCTGACTGGGCCGAAGTTCTGATTGGCAACCGACCGCACTTCTATTTTTATACAACCGGAAATGTCGGGGAAGCCATCATTGCCAAAAGACGTAGCCACGCAGTGTTGGTGACCTATCTCACGCCTCCTTATGTGGAAAGTGGTTTGCGTCAGAAGTATTCTGCTTTGTTGGAGGAACTTCACGACGGTATAGCCCATCCTGAAAAAAACACACCTGCTCTTAAAAACAAAATTATCAGCTTTGGTTTCCATAAAGACTTAGGCTTAGATTCTATAAGGGGGGGGACTTATACAGCTGAAGAGTTGGAAAAAGTAGATGGATTCGTAGAGGAGCTTGCCAATGAAAAAATCACGGGTGCCTGTTATGTAATGGGAATACCATATTCGGATGCCGATATGAAAACGACCGTAACGGCAATAGCGGCCGATCCATTGGCCTATGGCAGAGCCAAAGCTGACTATGAAAAAGGGAAAATCACCAAAGATAATCTTCAGGACTTCTCGTTTATCTCTCACCATTATCTTCCGCAGGCAAAGCAGGATGTCATTAATGCTTTATCCGGAGGCAGCAATCCAGAGGGCGAGCTGGCTGATGCTCTTGAATATCGCGAATTATTAAAACAGTCTGCCGGAGCTGAGCTTGATGCTATGGCCGACGTTCTTAACGGGGTGCCCGTAAGACCCGCTCCCGGAGGAGACCCTGTGCTAAATCCGAATGTCTTGCCTATGGGACGTAATATGTATAGCATCAATGCCGAAGCCACACCGGGAGCTAAAGCGTGGAATGATGGTGTAGCACTTGCAGAGCAATCATTGAAAGACTATTATTCAAAGCATGGGGAATATCCTCAAAAGGTCGGCTACACTTTCTGGGCAGGAGAATTCATCTCATCACAAGGAGCTACGATAGCCCAGGCACTTAGAATGCTTGGAGTAGAGCCGGTAAGAGATGAACAGGGGCGCGTGATGGATCTAAAACTGACACCCAGTGCCGAGCTTGGGCGGCCGAGAATCAATATCATGGTCCAAGTTTCGGGACAGTTGCGTGATATAGCCGGCTCGCGCCTGAAGATGCTTACTGATGCAGTGGCACTTGCCGCTGACAGTAAGGACGATGTTTATCCAAATTATGTAGCCGACGGATCATTGGCACAAGAGAAGGCACTCGTTGACAATGGGGCTTCTCCCCAACGTGCACGTCAACTTGCAAATATGAGAGTCTTCGGACCGGTAAATTCAGGCTATAGCACAGGTATGCTGCGCTATACCGAAAGTTCAGGAGAATGGGATGACCGAGAGGAACTCGTGGACGGTTATCTCAATAATATGAGTGCGTTATATGGGGATGATGAGCATTGGGGCGAAATGGACAAGAACCTTTTCCAAGCGGCTATCACAAACACCGATTTGATTGTACAGCCCCGCCAAAGCAATACATGGGGACCTATTTCGCTTGACCATGTGTATGAATTTACGGGAGCACTCTCATTGGCAGCCACATCAATCAACGGTAAGGAGCCTGAGGCAATGTTGGCTGATTACCGCAATTCATATCTCCCGCGTTTGCAAAACACCAAGGAAGCGGTGGCGATAGAGACAAGAGCCACCATCCTGAATCCGGAGTATATCAAGCAACGGATGAAGGGTGAGGCAACTACCGCACAGATGTTTGGCGAGATATTCCGCAATATTTTCGGTTGGAGTGCCACACGTCCGAGCGCATTGTCGGAAGATATTTATGATGATCTATATGAGATATATGTCGAGGATGTGAATGGTCTGGGAATAGAGGGGTATTTTGAAAGGGTTAATCCGGCAGCTCTTCAGGAAATGACTGCAACGATGCTTGAAAGCGCTCGCAAAGGTTTTTGGCAGGCAGATAGCCGTAAGGTAGAAGCTACTGCCAGACTCCATGCCCGGATTACTGAACGCCATGGAGCACCCTGTACCGAGTTTGTTTGTGCAAATGCCAAACTTCAGGAGTTTGCCGCTTCAAATCTTGATGACGCAACTGCCGATAGGTATCTCAATGGTATATCGAAAGCGACAGCTCAAAAATCTGACGCAAAGGTTTTGAAGGAGGATAAACTAAATAGACTATCTGAAATCTCTCGGAAAACTACCTCATATTATGCCGTCGGAGCGGTACTGCTCTTATTGGTTTTGGCTATTATGATTCTAATAATCAAGAGGAGGAGAAGCGCATGATTTCAATCTTGATCATACTCGGTCTGGTCATTGTACTGACTGACTCCATCCGGCTTTCTCTGATGGGCTGGAAAATAAGAACACTGTGGAGCTTGGTTTGGATGATAGTAGCCTATGGCTCTACTATGTGGCTTACCGGTCTATCCTCGGAAGATATTTACGGATACCTTAACATACGTTCTGTCTGTCTATTCGGTTTCATAGAGAGTATGATTTTCATATCTTATTTATTCTATGGTGGCAAGCGGAAAGAGATGTTGTCTTACTACCCTGGATTAATGATGATATTCCCCGTGACACTACTGGCGTTTTGGATGAGCCGCGTAATTAATGGGGTAAGTTTTATGGCAATCGGAGTATCGGCATCGTTGGTGACGGTAGCTTTGCTGACGGGATTAACATCCTTTTTTCGATGGCTCAGGTGTGAAAAATCGTCGCTATATGTAGCCTCGATAGTGAGTTTAATCATTTATATCTTGATTTACGGAATCGCATGACTGCAATTTCTGACATATTATTCATTATTTCAAACGGTCTTCTTATTCCGGTGATAGTCTTGCTGCTCTTTTTGCTTGTCAAGGCAATCATGCTGGGAATCGGGTTTTACACTGAGAGGCAAAAGAATAAACAATTGTCGGCTCAACTTCAACATCTCGTAGAGAATTTCTGTAGTGAAACGCTTACAGAGCTTGATGTAAGCCTGAAAACCTCGGATAGTTGCCCTGTTGTCAAATGTTTGCGTGATATGGTTTCGCATAAGGATGACTCCGTTTATTGCGAACATTCCTTAGCCGACTTTCAGGTAGATGTGCAACAGCAGCTTTCTAAAAACCGTATTTTGATAAAGTTTGGTCCGATGCTGGGCTTGATGGGTACGCTTATACCCATGGGACCTGCGCTGGTAGGATTAGCTACCGGCGATATCGCGTCGATGGCTTATAATATGCAAGTGGCGTTTGCTACAACCGTAGTGGGCATGTTGGTTGCCGGCATAGGATTGATTACCTTGCAAGAGAGACAACGCTTTTATGCCTGCTCACTCAACGCACTGGAATTTGTATTTCATAAACTTACCGGCAAATGAGACAGAATCCGATACTTAACGAAGCCGATGAAAGTGATAACCCTCTGGGTATGCTCACTAATCTCTTTGATGTGGCAATGGTGTTTGCTGTGGCTCTTATGGTGGCTTTGGTCACGCATTTCAATATGAGTGAGATATTCTCAAAAGAGGATTATACAATTGTCAAGAATCCCGGCGCGGAAAATATGGAGATTATAACCAAAGAGGGAAATGAAATCAAAAAATACACTCCTTCCGATTCAGATTCACCTACCAACGGCTCAAAAGGCCGACGTGTCGGGACGGCTTATCAACTCGAAAATGGAGAAATAATATATATCCCTGAAAAATAAAAACCATGAAGTTTTTGAAATATCTTATTCCTTTTGCTACAGTGGTAGCGCTGATGGGATGCGGAGGACACCGATCCTCTGAGGCAAACAATGGGAAAGGCTCAATTGTGACTGACACTTTGGGGATGATCCACCCCAATTATGCCAAGGGATTCAATGTGAGCTATCAGGATGATCTGGTGCTACTTGATATCAATGATCCTGAGAATAAAGAGGCTGAACAATTCCATTTTGCATTAACCGACAAGGATTTTTCCGGAAAAGTTCCAGATGGTTATACTCGACTCAACATTCCTATTGAGTCGGCGATTTGCATGACCTCACTGCAACTTTCCAACTTTTTGAAGCTCGACATCCCGGAGAAAGTGGTGGGAATCACCAGTACGCGTCATCTCCACAACGAGAAAATGAATGAGCAGTTGAAAGAGGGAAAGACACATAAAATCGGTATCGAAGGAAACTTTGATAATGAAGTGATAATGGCAATCAATCCTGATGTGATATTCATTTCTCCATTCAAGCGTGGTGGTTACGATGCTATACGTAATGTGGATATACCTATGATTCCTCATTTGGGATATAAGGAACTTACGCCTCTTGGACAAGCTGAATGGATCAAGGTCATCGGTCTTCTTACCGGGAAATCGGCAGATGCCAACCGAGAGTTTGCCGGAATAGAGAAGCGATATAACGATTTGAAAGCAATGGTTGACACCGTGAGCTATCGACCGACTGTATTTAGTGGCGAGATGCGTGGCGGCAATTGGTATGCTGTGGGAGGAAAAAGTTTTCTTGCTCAGTTGTTCAGGGACGCCGGTGGTGATTATTTCCTGGAAGATAACAACGAATCGGGGGGAGTGACACTCGATTATGAGACGGTCTATACGAATGCAGCACATGCCGATTACTGGCGAATAGTGAATAGCTTTGACGGCGATTACAATTATAATGTGCTTAAAGAGCAAGATAACCGTTACACTGATTTTGATGCGTGGAAGAATCATGGTGTAATCTATTGCAATATGAAGGAGGTGCCATTCTATGAGAAAATGCCGGTCGAGCCGGAGGTGGTTCTTTCCGATTTCATTCTTGTTTTTCATCCAGATATTCTCTCCGGCTACGAGCCGAGTTACTATCATCTTTTGGAGAAATGAGCAGGAGCAAGACAACGATACTGATGATGTTGTTGGGCATTTCCATCATCATATTTTTCATTCTGAACTTATTCTTAGGCTCGGTAAGCATTCCTATGAGGGATATTATAGAGATATTATTTGGTCAGAGAAGTGATAATGTTATATGGACTAACATCATCATGAAATCTCGATTGCCCCAGTCGTTGACGGCAGCGATGGCGGGAGCAGGATTGGCTGTGAGTGGCCTGTTGATGCAGACCGTTTTCCGTAATCCGCTTGCAGGACCTTCGGTATTGGGTATAAGTTCTGGTGCGAGTCTCGGTGTAGCCTGCGTGGTGCTGTTATCCGGAAGCATAGGTGGACACACGTTGAGCAAATTGGGAGTAATCGGAGAAGTGACTATTACACTATCCGCTATAATTGGATCTTTGCTTATAATGGCACTCATTGCGTATGTGGCTCAAAAGGTCAGAGGCAATGTCACCCTGCTCATCATGGGTGTGATGATAGGATATATAGCAAATGCGATAATTGGTGTATTAAAATTCTTCAGTGCGGAGGAAGACATACGTGCATATGTGATATGGGGTTTAGGAAGTTTCTCACGAGTATCAGGAGGACAGACCTACGTTTTCATCATGCTCATGGTTATGATGTTGCCTACAGCCTTTTTCCTCATAAAGACACTGAATCTATTGCTATTGGGCGACTCTTACGCAAGAAATTTAGGTCTGAACATCAGAAAGGCGAGGCTTCTTGTCATTGGGTGTTCAGGTATATTGGTTGCAGTAGTGACTGCATATTGCGGACCGGTGATGTTTCTTGGTCTTGCTGTACCCCATATCTGTCGAGGATTATTTCAAACATCCAATCATGCTGCCATTCTCCCGGCTTCATTGTTGGGAGGAGCTTCTTTGGCATTGCTGTGCAATTTGATAGCAAGAATGCCCGGATTTGAAGGTGCGATGCCGGTTAATTCAGTGACGGCATTGGTAGGAGCACCGGTTGTGATGTGGGTACTGTTCAAAAAACGTAAAAGCGAAGCGTGATGGAAAAGAAAGAGACAATCAAGGTAGTGGATCTCTCTACAGGCTATCATAATAAGAAAGGAACCACTATTATCACTCGTGATATCAATGCATCACTGTATGATAGGGAATTGACATGCCTGTTAGGACCAAATGGTGCTGGCAAATCAACCCTACTCAAGACACTGACTGCTTTTTTGCCTTCAGTAGAAGGAGAAATCTTCATAGAAGGGAAGCCCCTGAAGGATTATACTGATGCTGAGTTGGCAAAAATGATTGGAGTTGTGCTGACAGAAAAGCTCGCAATCAATAATATGTCGGTCGACGAGTTGGTAGGAATGGGTCGTAGTCCTTACACAGGATTTTGGGGCCACATGAACGCCTACGACAAGAAGGTCGTGTCTGAATCAATCAAGCTTGTGGGAATAGAAAATCTCAGATGCCGCATGGTACAGACGTTGAGCGACGGGGAGCGTCAGAAAGTGATGATAGCGAAAGCTCTTGCACAAGAGACTCCTATCATTTTCCTCGATGAACCCACAGCATTTCTCGACTATCCCAGTAAGGTGGAAATAATGCAATTACTCCAGACCCTTGCGCGAGATCAATCCAAGACAGTATTCCTTTCCACCCACGATCTTGAGTTAGCACTACAGATTGCTGATAAGGTATGGCTTATCGATAAGACTCATGGGGTAACGATCGGTACGCCTGAGGATTTGGCATTAAACGGAGATATGAGCCGATATTTCCATCGTGAAGGTGTGAAATTTGATATTGATAGCGGCTTATTCAAAATATGCCACAAACTTGACAAATCAGTTCGTCTAATTGGTGAAGGAGCTGAATATAATATGGTTAAGAAAGCCTTAGCGCGTCAAGGTATAGCTGTGACATTGGATCCTGATGCTCCGATAGCTATAGAAGCGGCCAAGGGTGAGTATACTGCCAATGGTTTGAAGGTCAGATCTATTGAGGAGCTCATAGATCTGGTGAATGAAACACTTGGCGGTTCAGGCAGGCCACGCTATTTCACCACTATCGGGAAAACATCTTGGCCATCCCGTGACGATGATTAACTATATAAAACCGAATAATATATGAAACCAAAGATAACTGTTATAGGCATAGGACCGGGAAAAGCGTCCGATATGACGGCGGCAGCAATCGACGCGTTGCGGCAAGCTGAAGTTGTGGTTGGCTACAAATACTATATACCCTTTATAGCACCTATGCTTCGACCGGATGTTACAATCATACAGAACGGAATGAAGCAGGAACAAGCCCGTATAGAAAAGGCCTTTGAAATAGCTGAAACAGGAAAAGATGTTTGTGTGATCAGTTCCGGCGACTCCGGTATATACGGGATGGCTCCTCTGGTATATGAAATGCTGCGCGACCGTGTCTCGGATATTGAAGTTGAGGTAATTCCCGGAATTAGTGCGTTTCAGAAGGCCGCTTCACTTCTCGGCGCACCGATAGGCCATGACTTCTGTGTGATTTCTCTAAGCGACCTTATGACTCCGTGGTCTTTGATAGAGCGGAGGATAAAGGCAGCTGTGGATGCAGACTTCATCACTGCCGTCTATAATCCCAAGAGCACTGGCAGATACTGGGAACTGTATAGGCTTAAGGAATTGTTTTTAGTAGGTCGTAGTCCTGAAACACCGGTTGGATTCGTGCGTCAGGCCGGACGCAAGGAGGAGAAAGTTACAGTAACTACTCTTCGTGAGTTTGATCCGGAAGAGGTGGACATGTTTACAGTCGTTATAATCGGTAATTCCCAATCTTATATTTGGAGCAATCACTTCACTACTCCAAGAGGTTATTACAGATTCCAGGGTGAGGATGCCGCTACTCCAGGTCAATCAATAATGATAGAAAGCTTCCGCACCATAGAGAAAGAGATGGCTAATCCGGCAATCTCTCTCGACTTGAAATGGCCTATGCTCCATGCCATACATACTACTGCAGACTTCGATATGGAGAATATAGTAAAAGCGGATAGCGGAGCCGTAGAAAAAATCTATCACTCACTGACCGATGGAGGGGTCAATACTATAGTCACAGATGTGACTATGGCTGCTTCCGGCATTCGGAAAGGAGCATTAGAAAGACTGGGTGTGCAAGTGAAATGCTATCTTAATGATGCTGCTACCACTGAGCTTGCAAGAGAGAAAGGAATTACACGTACGCAAGCCGGAATAAGACGCGCGGTAGCAGAACATCCCGATGCTCTATACGTGTTCGGTAATGCACCCACTGCCTTGATGGAACTGTGCACCTTGATTCGTCATAAGAAAGCTGACCCGTGCGGAATAGTTGCTGCTCCGGTTGGATTTGTCCATGTGTGCGAAAGCAAGCACATGTTAAAGCCTTTTACCCATATCCCTAAAATAATAGTGGAAGGAAGAAAAGGAGGAAGTAATCTGGCGGCCACATTGGTAAATTCGATTCTTTGCTGGCCAGATGCGCAACTGCTAAAACCGGGAAGAGATGTCTGAGAAAATATTTCACGTAATCGGTCTTTCTGATAAGCGCAATCAATTCTTTGCCCCTGAAATAGTCGATATAATTTCAAAGGGTAAAGTCTTTTCAGGAGGGCGTCGCCATAATGAGATTGTGGCCGACGTTCTTCCGGAAGACTCGGTCTGGATTGATATAACCGTACCCCTGGAGAACGTCTACAAGCAATATCTCAACCACAATGATATTGTAGTGTTCGCTTCGGGTGATCCGTTTTTCTATGGCTACGCAAATACACTCATAAGAGAGTTTCCTTCAGCGAAGATCAAGGTTTATCCCACTTTCAATTCTTTGCAACTCTTAGCCCACAGACTATTGTTGCCGTATGCCGATATGGTAAATGTCTCTGTTACTGGACGACCGTGGAAAGCGCTTGATGTGGCTCTTTTGGAAAACCGACCATTCATAGGCGTACTTACCGACCGTAAGAAAGGTCCTTCGGAAATCGCTTCACGTCTGTTGGATTACGGCTATGACAATTATGAGATGTCGGTGGGCGAATGTCTGGGAAACGATGTGGAGAGGATAACGACATTGCGTTTGCATAAGGCTGTAGACCAATCATTTGCGGATCCTAATTGCGTGATTCTTCAAATGATCTCCGCCCGCAGGGAATATTTCGGCATTCCTGAGAACATGTTTGCTCACCTTGCGGGACGAAGCAATATGATTACCAAGATGCCCGTCAGGTTGCTTTCATTGTCAATGCTTGATCTTTATGGCCGGAAGGTGATGTGGGACGTAGGATTTTGTACCGGCTCGGTTTCGATAGAGGCGAAGCGGCAATTTCCTTCGCTCGATATTATAGCCTTTGAGCGTCGCGAGGAATCAAGAAATCTGCTTGAAGAAAATAGCCGCCGGTTCGGTGTCCCCGGAATCACAGGGGTCATAGCAGATTTTATGGATTGTGACCTGAGCGCTTATCCTTCTCCTGACGCTGTGTTTATAGGTGGTCATGGCGGTCGACTTGAAGACATGGTGAGAAAAATCTACAAATCGTTAAACAATGATGGAGTGATTGTCTTCAATTCGGTAAGTGACGATAGCTGTCAAGTATTCCGGAAAGCCGTTGCTGAATGTGGAGGAAGAATCGTAACTGAGCATAAACTGAGCTTAGACAATCATAATCCCATAACAATACTCAAAGCCAAATGAAATACATCATATTCATAAATGACGCCGGACGCAAGTTGGGCGAAACAATACAGAGTGAGCTGCCTGAGTTTACTTTGATATCACAAAAGGAAGTTCTTGCGAGCGACTTTTCTTCGATTGAAGCAATAGTCTTTATCGGAGCATTAGGTATATGTGTAAGGATGATAGCTCCGATGGTCGCTGACAAATATACCGACCCGGCTGTGGTGTGTGTGGATAGTGTGGGCCGTAATGCCATATCAGTGCTTTCCGGTCACGTCGGAGGAGCAAACCGCTTGTGTGAAGAGGTGGCACATATCATCGGTGCGCGACCTGTAATCACTACCCAGAGTGATAATACCGGAACGTGGAAGCTTGATGTTTTGGGAAAGTGTATGGGCTGGGAAACCGATGCAACTCGAACCGAAATGAATCAAGCTATCGCCACGCTGGTCAATGGTAAGCCAGTAGGGTTGTTGCTTGATATACGTGACCGGGGAACAGATTGCCTGGAAGCAGATCTCCCTGTAAATGTCTCTGTCGTGACTGACCGGGCTGAGATTTCGCAATATCGGTTGATTATAGCCGTAAGTCCCTACATTTATAATTTTGACATTCCGGTTATCTATTATCGTCCTCCGATACTTAATCTGGGAGTCGGCTGCCGACGTGATTGCAACCCTGCGGGAGTAGCTGAATACATTGAGAAGGTATTGATTGAAAATAACATTAGTCCATTGGCTATAAAGTCGGTTTCAACGATAGACCTTAAGAAAGATGAACCACTCATCTCCGAACTTTCAGCGTGGCATAATATCCATATGTGCAATATCTACACTCCGGAGCAGCTTGCAGGGATAGAAGTTCCTAATCCTTCTGAGAAGGTAAAGGAGGTCACGGGGGTTGCAGGGGTTGCAGAAAGCTGTGCGATAAAAGCATCCGACAACGGCAAGATTATCTTGGAGAAACATAAGGGCAAACTCTCGGATGATTCAGACTTCACGTTTGCTGTGGCCATTGATAAAGGAGCGCTCCGCGGTGGGCATATTGAGATTGTAGGTGCCGGTCCCGGTGATCCGGAGTTGGTTTCCGTGCGCGGAAAACGTTTCCTTGAGCAAGCAGACTTAATCTTGTATGCCGGCAGCCTTGTACCAAAAGAGTTGACATATTACGCTAAACCCGGTTGCAGGGTGAGGAGTTCGGCTTCTATGAATCTCGAAGAGCAATTTGAGTTGATGAAGGAGTTTTACGACCGTGATAAGCTCGTTGTAAGACTCCATACAGGCGACCCATGCATCTATGGAGCAATACAGGAACAGATGGCTTTCTTTGACCGCTTCGGGATGAATTATCACATCACTCCGGGGATATCCTCATTTCAGGCTGCGGCTGCCGCTTTGAAATCTCAATTTACGATTCCGGAGAAAGTACAGACAATAATTCTGACCCGCGGGGAAGGGCGCACACCGATGCCTGAAAAAGAACAATTACATAAGCTCGCGGCTTCTCAAAGCACTATGTGCATCTACCTGAGCGCAGGAATAGTAGATGATGTGCAGCGGGAATTATTGATGGTTTATCCTCCTGAAACGCCGGTGGCGGCTTGCTATAAACTGACGTGGAAGGAGGAGAAAATCTATCGTGGAGTACTCAAGGACCTTGCGCGTATTGTCCATGATAATCATCTGACCCTCACCACGCTATTGGTGGTGGGCGATGCTATCGATAACCGCGAAGGATTGTCACGGCTCTATAATGATAACTTCAAACATCTTTTCAGACGATGATACTTGTGTTTGGTGGCACTACAGAGGGGCGGTTGGCGATAAAGACTCTCGACGAAGGCGAGGGAAAGTATCTTTACTCTACTTTAGGCACAAGCCAGAAGGTGGAATGTGGACATGGCGTTCACATTAGTGGAGCTATGACAGAAAATGATATGCTGCAAGTGTGTAGGGAAAACTCTATTAAACTGGTTGTAGATGCCGCACATCCTTTTGCTATAAACCTCCATAACACCATAGGGAAAGTTGCCGAAATATTGGATATTCCAGTCATACGGCTGGAGCGTATCTATCCCGAGATGCAGGATTCGGGCATAGTGTGGTGTGTCACTTATTCCGATGCGGTAAGCAAAATGGAAAGTGACGGAGTAAAAAAACTTTTGGCTCTTACGGGAGTGCAGACTATCCCGGAATTGAAGGACTTCTGGCAACGCTACGAAACATTCTTTCGCGTGCTCGATCGGAAAGACTCCATTGAAAAAGCTGAAAGCTATGGATTTCCGGCAGACCATCTTTGCTTCTATGAAGAAGATGCTACTGACACTCTGATTGATAAACTTTCGCCCGATGCTATAATTACAAAGGAGAGTGGAGCAAGCGGTGGATTTGAAGAGAAGGTTAAGGCTGCAATGCAAAAGGATGTAAAGGTTTTTGTTGTTCAGCGCCCAAAACTTCCTGAAGGCTTCATTATCGTTGATGGACGACATGGGCTGCGTATGGCGGTAGAGCGGCTTTTGCCCGATTTTTATACATTGCACACCGGTTTCACAACCGGTTCCTGCGCTACTGCCGCCGCTAAAGCGGCTTTATGGGGGCTTCTGAATGGAGAGAGACTTTCAGAAGTCAGTTTCCGGATTCCGGAAGGAGAAACGATGCACATGAAGATCGAGGAGGTTGAAATCGATGATTCTTCTGCCTCTGCGTGTGTGATCAAGAACGCCGGAGATGATCCTGATGTCACTGACAAAAGCCGCATAACTGTCACGGTTGCTTTTGCAGCGCATGATGGAATACGGTTTATCGGAGGACGCGGAGTGGGAACCGTGACTTTGCCGGGCATGGGGCTTCCGATTGGAGAGCCTGCAATCAACCCTGTGCCACGCGCAATGATTGAACGCGAGTTGAAAGCCTTGCATCCCGCCGGATTGGATGTGACTGTAGCTATTGAAAATGGCGAAGAGTTAGCAACAAAGACGTTCAATCCTCGTGTAGGTGTGATGGGGGGTGTTTCCATTATCGGTACAACCGGTATTGTCCGTCCGTTTTCTCATGAAGCCTTTGTCGAGGCTATTCGGCGGGAGATGGAGGTGGCGTTGGCAATCGGATGCGAAAGAGTTGTCGTAAATTCCGGGGGGAAGAGCGAACGGTACATGAAGACTCTTTATCCCTCTATACCTCAGCAGGCCTTTATTCACTATGGGAATGCCGTAGGCGATACAATGATTTTGGCTCAGGAGCTTAAAGTGCCGAATTTGACCATCGGATTAATGATTGGAAAGGCGGTGAAACTCGCAGAGGGCAATCTTGACACCCATAGTCACAGGATTACTCTCAACCGTGATTTCCTGAGTAGAATTGCGAAGGAAGCCGGTTGCTCTCCGGAGGGGGTAAGCGTAATTGAAAATATGAATATGGCTCGCGAATTATGGAGCGGTTTGTCTGAACAGGATGACGACCGATTCTTTCCAGCGATATTAAAACTATGTCATAACCATTGCTCAGCTATCTATCGTGGTGACTTGGAGGCAGTGCTTATCGATGATAACGGCAACATAAGATATCGGATATGAAATCAGCGTTTCTCATAGCAGCTGTTTCGTCGGGGTGCGGCAAAACCACCTTGTCGCTCGGACTAATGCGTGCCATTGCCCGTAAACATATTTCTGTTCAGCCTTTTAAGTGCGGTCCGGATTACATCGACACACAGTTTCAGTCGATTGCAGCCGAGCGAGAGTCTATAAATCTGGATCTCTTTATGTCGTCAGCAAGCCATGTGCGTGCTTTATTCTCCCACTATTCCAAAGGCTCTGATGTGAGTATCGTAGAGGGAGTAATGGGCATGTTTGACGGATTCGATAAAATGAAAGGGAGTAGTGCTGATATTGCCCGTGTTCTCGACATTCCGATGATATTATTGGTGAATGCGGCATCTACGGCTTATTCAGTCGCTGCAACTATATATGGCTTCACACGCTTTTGTCACGACGTAAGAGTGGCAGGAGTGATTTTCAACAGGGTCGCATCAGAAAATCATTTTTCCTTTCTAAGAAAAGCCTGTGAAGATGTAGGCATGGAGTGTTTTGGATACTTAACAAAGAATGAAGCGTTGCAGACCCCATCCCGACATCTCGGTCTCACTCTATCGTCGCGGGAGGTTATGGACAGGTTCATAGATATGGCCGCCGATGAGGTGGAAAAAAATGTTGATATCGACAGTCTTGTTGAGGTCACTTCGCGAAGAGAGTTCCCAGAAGAACAACTGGATATCCCGGTGGTGCAGAATTTGACGGTTGCTGTGGCTCGCGATGAGGCTTTCAATTTTATTTACCCGGCCAACCTCAGTATATTCACAAAGATCATCTATTTCTCCCCCTTGCATGATCAGCGTTTGCCGGAAGCTGACCTTGTGTATCTACCGGGAGGTTATCCCGAACTGTTTGCTAAAGAACTTTCCGCAAACTTTGAGATGAGAAATGATATAAAGGATTTTGCAGAACAAGGTGGTCATATATTGGCAGAATGTGGAGGACTGATTTATTTGTGTGAAGATATCGACGGCGAAAAAATGTGTGGAGTCTTCCCTTTGAAAGCTACTATGGAAGATAGCAAACTGTCATTGGGATACCGCACGATTGAGTTTTCTCATACCACCCTGAAAGGACATGAATTTCATTACTCACATATGATTGACCCTTCAAGCATACCCGGAATCGCTTCTCAGCAAAATGCAAAGGGCTTGAAGGTTGACACACCCGTCTACAAGTATAAAAACACCATTGCCGGTTATACTCATCTCTATTGGGCAGAAACCGACATATTAAAACTTTGGGAATAATGGCAAGAATATATACCCGCACTGGAGATAAAGGAACGACTGCAATACATGGAGGCGAGCGTGTGCCGAAGACCGACATTCGTATTGAGGCCAATGGATGTGTTGACGAACTGAATGTTGCGATAGGCATTTTGCGTACTATGCTCGTCAGCAACCATCCGTGGCAGCCTTTGCTTAAGGAAATACAACTCAATCTCATGGCGATGATGAGTCTTATAGCTACTCGGAGTGAACTGCGCTCAGCCAATCCGAATACTCTTCCGGAAGATATTATAGATAAAATGGAACGTGTGATTGACAAAATCCATGCAGAATGTACTCCGCCCGATAGTTTCATTCTTCCCGGAGGTACACCTGTAGCGGCTCAACTTCATCAGTGCCGTGTGCTTGCCCGAAGAGCCGAACGCCGCTTATGGAGCTTGAATGAGCAGGATCGAGTTCCCGCTGAAATATTGTGTTATCTCAATCGTCTTTCCGATCTTTTTTTCATAATGGCGAGATGGGAGCTGCAACATTCAGGCTGTCAGGAAGAGATCTGGAGAGCATTCGGCTATAAACGAAAATTGAGGAATTGTCATCCATAATGATAGCCGGTACCGGTAGGGATTAGGCTTGACCGGTCTGTCTCGCGCTTCAATCCTATTGTGGCGGAGGGTACCGGAAGCATATCTGGACCCGTTTTTTTGAGGTGTCAGTTTCTGTCGTTTATTTGGCTTTAATAATGGTGCCAGATGAACGAACCGCAAAAAAAACAACTTAGGCTGTAACCACCGTTTTTATTAGCGTGTTACAGCCTAAGGTATTTATGTGTGTAGAACTAATCGTTAGTCTTCGATGGCAGCCTGAGCGGCAGCTACGCGTGCGATGGGCACACGGTAGGGCGAGCAGCTGACGTAGTTCATGCCGAGCTTGGCGCAGAACTTAACCGACGAGGGTTCGCCGCCGTGTTCGCCGCAGATACCAACCTTGAGGTCGGGGTTGGTGGCACGACCCTTTTCAACGCCCATGCGGACGAGCTGGCCTACGCCTTCCTGGTCAAGCACTTCGAAGGGATCGGTCTTGATGAGGCCATTTTCCTTGTAGAACTTGAGGAACTTGGGAGCGTCGTCGCGCGAGAAGCCGAAGGTCATCTGGGTGAGGTCGTTGGTGCCGAACGAGAAGAACTCGGCAACCTCGGCGATCTGGTTGGCTACGAGAGCTGCGCGGGGCACTTCGATCATGGTGCCGACCTTGTAGATCACGGTCTGGCCCTTTTCCTCAAACACCTTGGCGGCGGTGGTGTGGATCACGTCGGCCTGGTTCTGGATCTCCTTGAGGGAGCCAACGAGAGGAATCATGATCTCGGGGTGAACGTCGATGCCGCGGGTCTTGACAGCGAGGGCAGCCTCGATGATGGCGCGGGTCTGCATCTCGGTGATCTCGGGATAGGTGATGCCGAGGCGGCAGCCACGGTGGCCGAGCATGGGGTTGAACTCTTCGAGCGAGTCAACCTTGGCCTTCACTTCTTCGAGGGTGATGCCCATCTCTTCGGCCATAACCTTCTGAGTGGCGGTCTGGTGAGGTACGAACTCGTGCAGAGGGGGATCGAGGAGGCGGATGGTCACTCCATAGCCGTCCATGGCCTCGAAGATGCCTTCAAAGTCGCCGCGCTGCATGGGGAGGAGCTTGGCGAGGGCTGCGCGACGGCCTTCAACGTCGGAAGCGAGGATCATCTCGCGCACGGCCTTGATGCGGTCGCCTTCAAAGAACATGTGCTCGGTGCGGCAGAGGCCGATGCCCTGGGCGCCGAGTTCGCGGGCCTTGCGGGCGTCGCGGGGGGAGTCGGCGTTGGTGCGCACGAGGGTCTTGGTATATTTGGCAGCGAGGTTCATGATTGCGCCGAAGTCGCCGTCGAGCTTGGGATCAACGGTGGGCACCTGACCGTCGTAAACGTCGCCGGTAGAGCCGTTGAGCGAGATCCAGTCGCCTTCCTTGTAGGTCTTGCCGCTCATCTGTACGGTCTTGGCCTTGTAGTCGACGATGATTTCGCCGGCGCCGGATACACAGCACTTACCCATGCCACGGGCCACAACGGCAGCGTGTGATGTCATGCCGCCGCGCATGGTGAGGATACCCTGGGCCACGGCCATGCCGCGGAGGTCTTCGGGCGAGGTCTCGATGCGGACGAGGACAACCTTTTTCTTCTTCTCGGCCCAAGCCTCAGCCTCGTCGGCCGAGAACACGATCTGGCCGCAAGCAGCGCCGGGCGATGCGGGAAGACCCTTGGCTGCCACTTTGGCGCGCTTGAGGGCGTCCTTGTCGAATACGGGGTGGAGGAGCTCGTCGAGCTTCTGGGGCTCCATGCGCGAGAGGGCGGTCTTTTCGTCGATCTCACCGGCGCGGAGCAGATCCATGGCGATCTTCACCATAGCGGCGCCGGTGCGCTTGCCGTTGCGGGTCTGGAGCATCCAGAGCTTGCCGTCCTGGATGGTAAATTCCATGTCCTGCATATCCTTGTAGTGGTCTTCAAGGCGATGGGCGATGGCGATGAGCTCGGCGGCGCATACGGGCATCGACTCCTCGAGCGAGGGATACTTGGCTGCACGCTCCTCTTCGCTGATGCCCTGAAGGGAGGCCCAGCGGCGCGAACCCTCGACGGTGATCTGCTGGGGGGTGCGGATGCCGGCAACCACATCTTCGCCCTGGGCGTTGATGAGGTATTCGCCGTTGAAGATGTTTTCGCCGGTAGCGGCATCGCGGGAGAAGGCTACGCCGGTGGCGGAGTTGTTGCCCATGTTGCCGTAGACCATAGCCTGAACGTTAACGGCGGTGCCCCATTCCTCGGGGATCTGGTTCATGCGGCGGTAGAGGATAGCGCGCTCGTTCATCCATGAATCAAACACGGCGCAGATGCCACCCCAGAGCTGCTCCCAGGCGTCGTCGGGGAAGTCCTTGCCGGTGTGCTCCTTTACGGCAGCCTTGAAGAGCTTGACGAGCTCCTTGAGGTCGTCGACATTGAGCTCGGTGTCGAGCTTCACGCCGCGCTGCTCTTTCATGTTGTCCATGATTTCCTCGAAGGGATCGATGTCGGTCTTCGATTTGGGCTTCATGCCGAGCACAACGTCGCCATACATCTGGACGAAACGACGGTAGCTGTCCCAGGCGAAGCGGGGGTTGCCGCTCTTCTCGGCGAGGCTTGCCACGGTGGCGTCGTTCATGCCGAGGTTGAGGACGGTGTCCATCATGCCGGGCATTGAAGCGCGGGCGCCGGAGCGAACAGACACGAGGAGGGGGTTGGCGGGATCGTTGAAGGATTTGCCGGTGAGGGTCTCAACGTGGGCGATAGCCTCGTGGACCTCCTTTTCGATGCGCTTAACTACTTCTTCGCGGCCATACTGGGTGTATTCAGTACATACTTCGGTCGTGATGGTGAAGCCGGGAGGCACGGGCATGCCGAGGAGATTCATCTCGGCGAGGTTAGCACCTTTGCCGCCAAGAAGATTGCGGTCAGATGCCTTGCCTTCAGCTTTGCCGTCGCCAAATGTATAGACTCTTTTCATTTTTAGGATATATGGGTTATTGTTGTTATAGGTCGGTATGAAATAAGTGAGGAGATTATGAGGGCTGCGCACTATTGCAGCAGCGCAAATTTAGGCATTTTGGCCCGGATATGAAAATTTTTCGTTTCAAATTTTGACACTTTAACCTAAGTGCAAAGAGATTACAATGGGGTTGGGAAGTAACTATTCAGCGGATACACTGATGCGGAAACTGAAACTATTACCGACAGGGTCAGACAACGACCTCTCAATACTC
>CAJTUF010000026.1 GCA_910579675.1 uncultured Muribaculaceae bacterium
ACACCCAGCGTCCGGGCGCGCAGCCCTCGAAGGTTGCCATCGATGTAACAGTCGATGATGCCGATCCGACACGCACTCTCACTGTGTCGGGAGGCCGCGGAGTGGCTTCGCCCGACGGCAAGGAGATTGCCTTCATAAGCCGCGGCGAAGTATTTGTGACATCCGTCGACCACAAGACCACCAAGCAGATCACCCACACCCCAGAAGGGGAGACCGATCTGGCATGGGGCAAAGACAGCCGCGAGCTCTACTATGCCAGCGAGCGCGATGGCCGGTTTAACATCTACCGTGCCACAATAGCCCGCGAAGCCGACCCTAACTTTGCCAATGCCACCGTTATCAAGGAGGAGCCGGTGTTTAAAGCCGACAAGCATGAGCGCACTAATCCGTCCATCTCGCCCGACGGCAAGAAGATGGCTTATGTTATCGACCGCAACAATCTCATGGTGATGGATATAAAGAGCGGAAAGACCCGTCGTCTCACCGACGACAACATCACCACCGCCCGCACCCACGGCTTCGGCACTTCATGGAGCCCCGATTCGCGCTATATCCTTCTGGAGCAGTGTGAGTATCTCCACGAGCCCTATACCGATATCGCCGTCATCGACTCGGAAACAGGCGAAATGACCAAACTCACCGCATCGGGCTACTTCGACGAAAGCCCTCGATGGGCGCTCGACGGCAACGCCGTGGTGTTTGGATCGGAACGCTACGGCATGCGCAACCACGCCTCGTGGGGCTCGCAGGGCGATGTGATGATCGCATTCCTCAACCGCGACGCCTACGACCGCTACCGCCTTTCACCCGAAGACTATGAGCTGCTCAAGGAAACAGAGAAAGCCAACAAGAAAAAGGGGAGCAAGGAAAAGACCGACAGCGCTGCTGCAAAGACCATCACAATCGACCGCGACGGTATCCGCGACCGCATTGTGCGCCTCACTCCCGCTTCAGCCTCCATCTACGATTTCGCCATCACCCCCGACGGCACAAGCCTCTACTTCATAGCCGAGTCGGAAAAGGGTTATGATCTTTGGAAAAAAGATCTCCGCAAAGGCGACATGAAGGTGGCATCGCATCTCGACAGTCCCGCCGGCATAGAAATTTCGCGCGACGGCAAGATGTTTCTTATGGGTCGCCGCATGAATAAGCTCGACCCGAAGACCGACCGTCTGACTCCCATCACCACATCGGCCAGCATGAACCTCGACCCGGTTGCCGAACGCAACTACATGTACGACTACATGCACCGCGAGGCCCGCGAGCGCTTCTACAAAGCCGATATGGGCGGTGTGGACTGGGAAGGCTACGTTGCCCACTACCGCAAGTTCCTACCACACATCGCCAACAATGCCGACTTTGCCGACCTCATGTCGGAAATCCTCGGCGAACTCAATGTGAGTCACTCCGGCGGACGCTACAGCGGCCTCCCCGCCAAGCACCCCACCGCTTCGCTCGGCCTGCTCTACGACCTCGGATATAACGGTCCCGGCCTCAAGGTCGACGAAATTGTCACCGGCGGACCGTTTGACCGCTCTGCATCGGCCATGGTGCCGGGAGCTGTGATCACCGCTATTGACGGAACAACCCTCTCCTCCGATTCCGATCCACTCGCTCTGCTGGCCGACAAGCGCCACACCAAGACCCTCGTGACTTTCACCCTCCCCTCTGGTGAGAAGGTCGAGGAAGTTGTTCTTCCCATCTCGGCAGGCGACATGAGCGACCTGCTTTACGACCGTTGGGTGCGCAACCGCGCCGCCGACGTCGACCGTCTGTCGGGCGGACGCCTCGGATATGTGCATATCCGCTCCATGGCCGACCCCGCCTTCCGCGACCTATATTCCAAGGTGCTCGGCGAGTATGTAGGCAAGGACGGCATAGTGATCGACACCCGCTGGAATGGTGGCGGCCGCATGCACGAGGATATCGAGGTTATGTTCTCGGGCGAGAAATATTTCCATCAGGAGGTACACGGTCGCCGCTCAGGCGATATGCCCTCGCGCCGCTGGAACAAACCAAGCATCATGATCATCGGCGAAGCCAACTATTCCAACGCCCACGGCACCCCTTGGGTCTACAAGCACAAAAACCTCGGCAAACTCGTCGGCATGCCCGTGCCCGGCACCATGTCGTCGGTCAACTGGATCACCCTTCAGGATCCGAGCCTCGTGTTTGGTGTGCCTGTCACAGGCTATCGTCTCCCCGATGGTTCTTATCTCGAAAATCAGCAGCTTGAGCCCGACATAAAGGTGGCCAATGATGCTGAGACTGTCGTTTCCGGCGTAGATCAGCAGCTTGAGGCCGCTGTGAAGGCTCTTCTCAACGATATCGATTCAGCCAAGAAATGAAAATAGGAGATACTGTTAGATTCCTCAACTCAATAGGTGGCGGCCGAGTGGTGCGCCTCGATGGCCAGCTTGCCTATGTGGAGGATGAGGATGGATTTGAAGTCCCGGTGCTCCAACGCGAGTGCGTGATTGTGGCATCGGCCGCCGATGATGCACGCATGGCGGCATCGGTCGACACTCCGGCCAAAGCATCATTATCATCTTCATCATCCGCAGCATTGCGTGGAGTGGCCCCCAAGGCCGCTCCCGCCCCTGCCGCGGCTCCGGTGCAGGCGCCCATCCCCGTCGAGGAGGTCGAGGGGGCCGACAAGCTCAACATCACTCTCGCATTTGCCGCCTCCGACCTCAAGCGTCTATCCGACCAGTCAACCACCTACGACGCATTTATCGTCAACGACAGCAACTATTACCTGTCGTATGCGCTTGCTGCCCGTGGCGACGACTCAAAGGAATGGACCCTTCTGGCTCAAGGTGAAATCGAGCCTAACATCCAGGAATTTGTAGCGGAGATTACCCGCGACATACTCCCCGCCATGGATCGCATTGCCCTGCAATATGTTGCGTTCAAGCGCGCCCGTACCTTTGAGCTCAAGCATCCCGGCGAGATTGAGCAACATCTCGACACTACCAAGTTTTTCAAGCTCCATTGCTTCCGTCCATCCGATTATTTCGATGAACCGGTGATAGAGATGGCTCTCGTGACCGACGACTGCATGGCAGGCCACCCGATCAAACCTGATCCCGAGGTGCTCCGCCGCAACCTTATGGAAAAGAAACGTATCGACAACCGCAAGCCACGTCCAGTAGGACACCGATCAGCGCCAAAAGCTGCTCCGGGCGAACCGTTGGTGACCGACCTTCACATATCCGAACTTGTCGACTCCACCCGTGGACTCTCCAATGCCGATATGCTCAATCTTCAGATCGACTGCTTCCGCGAGGTGATGGATGCCAATCTTTCTCAACACGGCCGCAAACTGATCTTCATCCATGGCAAAGGCGAGGGAGTGCTCCGTGCAGCCATAATGAAAGAACTCAATCACCGCTATAAAGGCCATGATGTACAGGATGCCTCTTTCCGTGAATACGGTTTTGGCGCCACCCAAGTCACTATTAGATGATCGCACTGTTTTCCGCCACAGGCAATAGCCGTTTAGTGGCCCGATCGTTGGCCATCCTTATCGCCAACGAGCCCATAATACCGATCCTGACCCTCACCCAAGATATGGTCGAGGGCCAGGATCGGATCATTTGGGTTTTTCCTGTCCATGCCTGGGGCGTTCCCGGAGTGGTTGAAGATGTGATAGGCCGGCTTAACTTCCCGCCGGCAACAAAACATTATATGGTTGCCACCTGCGGCGACGACATAGGACACACCGACCGCATATGGCGGCAGCTGATTGAATCGCGCGGTGGCACGACGGTCGGCGCGTTCAGCATCCGTATGCCCAACACCTATGTTCTACTGCCCGGAATGGACACCGATTCCGACAGCGTGGCCGCCGGCAAGCTGCTCGATGCTCCGTCAAGAATAGAATTTATTGCTAAAGCCATACGCCACGGCATGGCTATCACCGACATCCAGCCCGGAGCGTTGCCCTGGCTCAAAAGTCGACTGATCCGCCCATTTTTCCGACGGTTTCTTATGTCGCCAAAACCGTTTCATGCCGATCCGTCAAGGTGTGCCGGATGTGGACGTTGCGCAAAAGCATGTCCTCTCGACAATATTACCCTCGATACCGAAAAGCATCCGCAATGGGGCGACCGCTGCGCCACCTGTCTGGCATGCTTCCATGTGTGCTCATCACATGCCGTGGAATATGGCGGACGCACCCGCCGCAAAGGACAATATATCGCTCCTAAGTCGCTTTAACGAATCTCAGCGCCCCGAATACATACGCTCGTAGTAGCGCACATATTCGCCCGATGTTATATCGTCGAGCCACTTGTCGTTGGCAAGATACCACTCCACAGTGAGAGCGAGTCCGGTGGTGAAATCCACCTCAGGCCTCCATCCAAGCTCGGTGCGGATACGTGTGGCATCAATCGCATATCTCAGATCATGCCCCTTGCGGTCGGCCACATAGGTGATCAAACCCTCCGAGGCTCCGGCCTTACGTCCGAGCTTCTGGTCGGCTATTCTCACCAGCTCCTTGACTATGTCGATATTGCGCCATTCATTGTCGCCGCCTATGCAATAAGTCGAGCCCGGTTCTGCGGTATGGAGTATCAGGTCAATTGCCGCAGCGTGATCGCCCACATACAGCCAGTCACGTACATTCAGCCCCTGTCCATAGACCGGGATAGTCCGTCCGTGGCGCACATTGTTGATCACAAGCGGTATGAGCTTCTCAGGAAACTGATTGGGGCCATAATTGTTGGAACAGTTGGATATCACAACCGGCAACCCGTAAGTATCGTGATAGGCTCTCACAAAATGATCGGCAGATGCTTTGGAAGCCGAATAAGGTGAATGGGGATTATACGGTGTCGATTCACAGAACGGAGCGTCGCCGGCACCGAGAGCGCCAAATACCTCATCGGTGGAAATCTGGTAAAACATCTTTCCCTCAAAGCCCTCCGGGCGTTTGTTCCATGTGGCAAGCGCTGCATTGAGTAGCGACAACGTGCCCATAACATTGGTGCGGGCAAAGCAATCGGGATCGAGAATCGACCTGTCGACATGCGACTCGGCTGCAAGATGCACCACCGCGTCTACCCCCTCCTCTTCCATCAGAGAGCGCATAGCCGCCGTATCGGTAATGTCGGCATGGACAAAGCGGTAGTTTGGCGCATCCTCTATCGAAGCAAGATTGGCCAGATTGCCGGCATACGTGAGCAGATCGACATTGATCACCCTCATTGAAGGATATCTCTTGACCAGTCGCTTCACGACATGGGAGCCGATAAATCCGGCTCCTCCTGTCACCATCACAGTAGCGTAGCTTCGCTTACTCTTCATATGTTTTTTATCGGTGGGGGTTATTAATTCTTTTTTGGTGGGAGATGTGCAGGGCTTATTTCTGATAGCTGAAAGGTGTGGCGAAGTCGGCAAATGCAACCCGGCACCGGTCTTTATCGCTCAATATAGCATCGGAGATAGGAAAGGGCCATTGTATGCCGAGAGTTTCGTCAAGGACCGACACTCCCGAATCATATTCCGGAGCATAGGGCGAATCTACCTTATACAGTATCGTGGCCGACTCACTCGTCACGGCAAACCCATGAGCCATACCGTGAGGGAGAAATAGCTGTCGGTGATTTGCAGCTGAAAGCTCAACAGCCACGTGCTGTCCGAAGGTGGGCGATCCTGCCCTCATGTCGAGTGCTATGTCTATGATGGCGCCCTCGACCACTCTCACCAGTTTGGCCTGCGAGTGGGGAGGCAGCTGAAAGTGCAACCCTCTCACCACTCCATGATGGGAGCGGCTCTCATTGTCCTGCACGAATCGTATTTCAGGACACACAAGGCGATGAAAGTCGTGCTCCACATAAGCCTCGAAAAAATAGCCCCGGCTATCGGGAAAAAGTCTGGGCTCTATTATCATCACGCCGGGGATAGCGGTAGGATATACAGTCATAGCGATCTCAATGGATTTGCAAAACTTTCAGTATCGGCGAGCCGCAACAGATGACGCCCATACGACGTAGAAGCCATAGAGGCTGCAACCTCCCGCAATTTGTCGGCTCCTATCCACCCACGTGAATAGGCTATCCCTTCCAGACAGGCTATCTGGAGTCCCTGACGCTTCTCTATTGTGGCTATATAAGCTGATGCCTCAGCGAGCGAGTCGACCGTGCCGGTATCGAGCCATGCATAACCTCGGCCGAGCAGCTCTATATCGAGTTCACCGGCATCGAGATAATGCTGGTTGAGGGTGGTGATCTCAAGCTCACCTCGCGCCGACGGGGTGATGGTCGATGCTATGGCCGATACCCCTTTGGGATAAAAATACAACCCTGTCACAGCATAGTTGCTCTTAGGTCGGGAGGGCTTCTCCTCTATCGAGAGACAACGTCCTGAAGGGTCGACTTCGGCCACTCCGTAGCGCCCCGGATTATCCACCCAATAGCCAAAAACTGTGGCGCGACCCGAGGCTGCCCTTGCAGTGGCCCGCTCAAGAAGTTCAGACAGCCCGGCGCCATGAAAGATATTATCGCCGAGCACAAGACAGCAGGAATCATCGGCAATATGGTCGGCTCCGATCACCAGCGCCTGGGCCAGCCCTTCGGGCCTTGGCTGCGGGGCATAGCTGATATTCACCCCGTAATCGCTCCCATCACCAAGCAGGCGTCTGAACGCCGGCAGATCGTCGGGAGTAGAGATCAGCAGGATGTCGCGTATGCCTGCAAGCATAAGTGTGGAGAGCGGATAATACACCATGGGCTTGTCGTAGATCGGGAGCAACTGTTTGCTCACACCCTTGGTGATGGGAAAGAGGCGGCTGCCTGTTCCTCCGGCGAGGATTATGCCTTTCATATTACTGCCATTTTTTTAGTCGTCTGCAAAAGTAACTGATTTATCCGACAAGTCCAAATGCTCATACTTGCCTCATCGGAGCGAAACGCAGATGGGCCGTGATAATCGCTGTTGCGGTGGCCACATTCAGGCTCTCCGATGTGATGGCTCCGGATGGATATGGGGGAATAAGTATTCGGTCGGTCACTGCAGCGGCAACCGTGGGCGAAATTCCGCGCCCCTCGTTGCCCATCACCACCACACATCCCTCGCCATGCTGTGGCAGCGACTCTTCATAGAGCGATTTGCCGTCGAGAAATGTGCCAAGGATGCGGCTACCACCCTGGCGGTGGCGACAGAGCTCGCCTGCCAGATCGGGAGTGTAGCCCACTTCGACCCTTGCGAGTGCTCCCATAGTGGCCATCACCACCTTTGGCCCGAAACAATCGGCAGTGGTGTCCGAGGCTATAATATGTGTTATGCCCATCCAGTCGGCGGTTCGTATGATTGTGCCGAGATTACCCGGATCCTGTATGGTGTCGAGAGCGATGATCAGTCCGTGCGGATCGACCGGAGGCAGACTCCGTTCCGGCATATCAAACACTGCTATCACCGGCGGAGGCGACTGCAATCGGCTCATGCGCGCCATCTCGCGGGGAGCCACCCCCACCACTCCCCGCGCCATATCGGCCAAAGAGCTGTGGGCTTCGAGCCACTCATGGGTTGCCACCAGCACCCGGCAAGGGAAATGGCCCATCAGGTCGCCGGCACACTTTGTGCCCTCGGCCTTCCATGCGCGGGCCTCCCTGCGACCGCGGGCATCGTCGAGACTTGATATGAGGCGCCTGAGCTCGCGCCCCTGTTGCATCTGTTCCATATTTTGCAAAGTTACATATTTTTCCCGACGCTGCCGGTTCATATCCTCCCGCAGCCATAAAAAACTACAACTGCCGCTATAGCGCCACGGAGGCCCAGCGCGCCAAAAAATGGCGATTGATGCGATAGTTGGGCCAAAAATTGCTAATTTTGCACATTCTTTGCCCGATGCAATGGGCCAAACGATGTTTCTACCTCCAATGAAGATTTTACTTACCGGTGCCAACGGACAGCTTGCCCGCGAACTCCGAACCCTCCTCGAACAATCCCTTCCGGGGCTGACTACATATACCGACATCGACACACTCGATCTCACCGATGGAAACGCTGTGGCACGCACCGTGGCCCAAGGCGACTACACACACATCATAAATTGCGCGGCCTACACGGCTGTGGATCGCGCCGAGCAAGAGCCGGCCCTATGTCTTCGCGTCAACACCGACGCTGTGGCCAATCTGGCCAAAGCCGCCTATGAAATCGGCGCCAAGATAATACATATTTCCACCGACTATGTCTTCGACGGCACAGCCCACCTGCCCTACCGCGAAAGCGACAAGGTCAATCCCACATCGATCTACGGCTCGTCGAAGCGCAAGGGCGAGATGGTTCTTCTCAGCCTATGCCCCAACGCCATAATCATCCGCACCGCGTGGCTCTACTCCCCCTACGGCCATAATTTTGTCAAGACCATGCTCAAAGCTGCCACAAAGCGCAAGACACTACGAGTGGTGGCCGACCAGATAGGAACTCCTACCGCATCGGCCGACCTCGCATCGGCAATCGTGGCAATACTGAAAGCACCCCAATGGATCCCGGGCATATTCCACTACACCAACGAGGGTGTGGCCTCATGGTATGATTTCGCCAAAGCCATATTCCGCATCGCCGGTATCACCGACATCGACGTCAGGCCCATATCGACCGACGATTACAACACTGAATTTACAACTTCAGCCGCCCGTCCGCCCTACAGTGTGCTTGACAAGCAACTCATCAAAAAGACCTACAACGTCACCATCCCCCACTGGGAGGAAAGCCTGAAGGCCACCATAGCCCGCATCGATCCTTCCGATCTCTAAAGATTTTTTTACTCCCATTTCCACCTCAGATCAAATGACTCTCAAAGAAGAAATAGCACGCCGACGCACTTTTGCCATCATTTCCCACCCCGACGCCGGCAAAACAACTCTTACCGAGAAGCTCCTCCTCTTTGGCGGCGCCATCCATGTGGCAGGCGCGGTGAAGAGCAACAAGATCAAGAAAACCGCCACTTCCGACTGGATGGAAATCGAGAAGCAACGCGGCATCTCGGTTGCAACATCCGTGATGGGCTTCGACTATGGCGACTACAAGATAAACATCCTCGACACTCCCGGCCACCAGGACTTTGCCGAAGACACATACCGCACCCTTACCGCCGTCGACTCCGTGATCATTGTGGTCGATGTGGCAAAGGGCGTCGAGCAGCAGACCCGCAGACTCATGGAGGTGTGCCGGATGCGCAACACACCCGTGATTATTTTCGTCAACAAGCTCGATCGCGAAGGCCGCGACCCGTTCGACATCCTCGACGAGCTGGAGCAGGAGCTGAAGATTGCTGTGCGCCCCCTTTCGTGGCCAATCAATATAGGCGCTAAGTTCAAGGGTGTATATAATATATATGAGCGCGGAATCGACCTCTTCACCCCCGACAAGCAGAGGGTGAGCGAACGCGTCGAAATCGACAATCCCGACGATCCACGCATCGACGAGGCCGTGGGCGAAACTGATGCTGCAAAGTTACGTGAGGATCTCGACCTCATCGAGGGTGTCTATCCCGAGTTTGATGTAGAGGCATATCGTCAGGGCCAGCTCGCGCCGGTGTTTTTCGGCTCTGCTCTCAACACCTTTGGAGTCAAGGAGCTGCTCGATTGCTTTGTCGAGATAGCCCCGTGCCCATCGACCGTCAATTCGGAGGAGCGCGCCGTGGAGCCCGACGAAACCAAATTCTCTGGCTTCGTGTTCAAGATCCATGCCAACATGGATCCAAACCACCGCTCCTGTATAGCTTTCGTAAAGATCTGCTCCGGCAAGTTTGAGCGCAACGAGCCATATCTCCATGTGCGCTCCGGAAAGACCTTGAAGTTTGCTGCTCCCACCGCTTTCATGGCCCAACGCAAGAATATTGTCGACGAGGCATTTCCCGGCGATATTGTGGGCATCCCCGACTCAGGCGGATCATTCAAGATCGGCGACACACTGACTTCGGGCGAGAAGCTCCACTACCGTGGCCTCCCGTCGTTTTCGCCCGAGATGTTCAAATACATTGAAAATACCGATCCCATGAAGTCGAAGCAGCTTGAAAAAGGTATCCAGCAGCTCATGGATGAGGGCGTGGCACAGCTGTTTGTCAACCAATTCAACGGCCGTAAGATTATCGGCACCGTGGGTCAGCTCCAGTTTGAAGTGATCCAGTACCGACTGCTTCATGAATATGGCGCACAATGCCGCTGGGAACCCATCTCGCTCCACAAGGCATGCTGGATAGAGAGCGACGATCCTCAGGCTCTCCAGGCTTTTAAAAAGCGCAAACACCAGTTCATGGCCATCGACCGCGACGGTCGCGACGTGTTTCTCGCCGATTCAGGCTATGTGCTCACCATGGCCCAGCAGGACTTCCCCGACATCCGGTTCCACTTCTCGAGCGAATACTGATCCGGGTCAGCTACCTTTGCCGGGGCCGCCCTTTTTGCGTCGGTCGTTTTGCACCTTGATCACGAACACTATAGCCGATGATACTGTTGTAATGGCATTAGTCAGCACAAGCGGTATATTGGATATCAGGATGCCCTGGATCACAAAAAACAAGCTGCCGAAACCGAGCAGCAGAAATGTGGTCATGGCTATACCGTCGGTATCACGGGTGCGGATGGTATATATAGCCTGAGGCATATACCCGAAAATCATGCATATCGCTGCCGCGTAGCCTACTATATTGGCAAGCATATTTTGTATATGTATGTTAGAGATTGAAATATTAGTGATGACGCGCGCTATTTCAAGCGCCGGTATCATTACAACAATCCTTCCGCAATGTTGATTGCCCATCCCGGCACTTTTAGCTAACTTTCAGCCCTTTTTCACCATCTTTTCCATCTCCATTATGCAGACAGTATTATTCCACGATACAATTTTTGGCCCGATCCACAGCCGCAGGCTCGGCACTTCGCTCGGAGTCAATCTCACCCCAAACGATGGCAAGATCTGCTCATTCGATTGCCTATACTGCGAAGCCGGATTCAACGCCCAGGGCAAAGGCACTACAGGCTTTCCTCAGAGAGAGGCGGTAAGGGATAGCCTTGAGCGTAAACTGACCTCGATGAAAGAGGCCGGCGAGCACCTTGATGTCATAACCTTCTCCGGCAATGGTGAGCCTACGCTCCATCCCGATTTTGCAGGTGTGATCGACGATACTATTGATCTCCGCAACCGTTACTTCCCCGATGTCAAGATCAGCGTGCTCTCCAACGCCACCCGCGCAATGCGCCCCGAGGTTGCCGCAGCTCTGCGCCGTGTCGACAACAATATTCTGAAACTTGACTCGGCTGTGACCCCTACAATGAGGAAACTCGACCGGCCCGGAGCAGCCGACTACACTTCCGAAAAAGCCATTGACACCATCGCAGCTTTCGGCGACCGCTGTATTGTGCAGACCATGCTCACCCGAGGAGAGCACGATGGCGAGACCGTCGACAATACCACCCCGGCTGAGATCGACGCTCTCATCAATGCCTACCGTACAATCAAGCCCCGCGAGGTGATGTTATATTCCCTCGACCGTCCAAGTCCGGAGCGATCTCTATGTAAAATAAGTCGCGAAGAACTTGAGCATGTGGCCGACCGCATACGCAATGAAGCAGGAATTAAAGTACAGGTAGTATGAACAAGCGCATGATAGTTTCGCCGCTTATAATCCCGGAGCCCTTGCGACCCTCCGACAAAATTGCCATAGCCTCCCCCTCGGGCGCTGTAAAGCCCGTGCTCATCGACGCGCTCGTTCAACTTCTTGCCGATGCCGGATTTGCACCGGTGGTGATGCCCCATGCCAAAGAACGTCTTGGCAGTTATTCGGCCTCGCAGGCCGATCGTTTTGCCGATATGGCAAGCGCGGTGGCCGACAGGACCATACGCGCCATCATGTGTGCCCGTGGCGGTTATGGAGCTGTCCACCTCATACCATCACTCGAATCACTATCGCTGCGAGCCAATGCCAAATGGCTCATCGGGTTCAGCGACATTTCGGCTCTCCACGCTCTCTGGAGTTCCTATGGCATCGCATCTATCCATGGCCCTATGGCCCGGCATCTTACTGTAAATGGCCTCGACCACCCCGGCACACGGGCTCTGATCGACATGCTCATGGGACGGTCGGTAACGGTCTCGGCGCCACCCCATCCGCTCAACCGTCCTGGCTCCGCCCAAGGGATTCTTCTTGGCGGAAACTTCGCTGTGCTCGAAGGCTTGGTCAATACTCCTTACGATATGCTTCGTCAGGATTCAATTCTTGTTCTCGAAGATATCAACGAGCCGATCTACAAAGTGGAGCGTATGCTGTGGCAACTACGATTGAGTGGAGTGCTCCCGTCGCTGCGAGGCCTCATCATAGGCAACTTCAAGGGCGCAAACCCCGATCCCAACCATGAGAGCATTGAGCAAATGATTGCGGCGATGGTGGCTCCTTACTCCTATCCCGTATGCTTCGGTGCCCCGGTCGGACATATTCTGGAGAATATGCCGCTACGGCTGTCGGCTCCCGCCAGCCTTACCGTCGATTCTGCCGAGGGGATGATTCTCGTGGAGTGACCGCCTTCACCTGCTTTTACTTTAGCCATGTCATAATGTCAGTCTTTCCGGGCTGGCATTCTTTTTGCAGTGAATCAAAACGTGAGCGCCCTAAAACAATAGGGCTCCGACAGATGTTAACATTATGAATCTGTTGATTAAGCATAGGCCCAGACGGACGTAGGTCTGCAAGCCAATGTCTTGACACCACATCACTGGAAAAGTTATTCCACAACACATACACCATCTATGAATTTCAACAACTTTACCATCAAGTCGCAGGAAGCCATCCAGAAAGCGGTTGAGCTTACCCGTGGAGCAGGCACACAGGCCATTGAGCCGGTTGTGCTCCTCAAGGCCGTGCTGACTGAGGGTGACTCGCTGGTGAAATATCTGTTTGCTAAAGTCGGCGCCAATCCCGCCGCTGTCGCCACTCAGATCGACCGCGAGATTGAGAAACTGCCGAAAGTAAGTGGCGGCGAACCTTATCTTAGTCGCACCAGCAACGACGTGCTGCAGAAGGCTCTTGACATCGCCAAAAAGATGGGCGATGAATATGTGACCCTCGAAGCTATGCTACTCGCCCTTTTCGAAATCAACTCGCCAGCCTCCACCATCCTGAAAGATGCCGGACTAAGCAGCCGAGAGCTTGAGAGCGCAATTGCAGAGCTCCGAAAAGGAAAGAAAGCCACCGATCAAAGCGCCGAAGACACCTACAACGCGCTCTCTAAATATGCAATCAACCTCTGCGAGCGCGCCCGGCAGGGCAAGCTCGATCCGGTGATTGGACGCGACGAGGAGATACGCCGGGTGCTCCAGATTCTGAGCCGACGCACCAAAAACAATCCTATGCTTATAGGCGAACCTGGCACCGGTAAAACAGCCATCGCCGAAGGTCTCGCCCAGCGAATAGTCAGAGGCGACGTACCCGAAAATCTACGCTCCAAGCAGATCTTCTCGCTCGACATGGGTGCTCTCGTAGCCGGCGCCAAGTATAAGGGTGAATTTGAAGAGAGGCTCAAAGCCATCGTCAACGAAGTGACACAAAGCGAAGGCGAGATCATACTGTTCATCGACGAGATCCACACCCTTGTAGGTGCGGGTAAAGGCGAAGGAGCAATGGATGCCGCAAATATCCTCAAGCCGGCTCTCGCACGTGGCGAGCTCCGCTCGATCGGAGCCACCACCCTCGATGAATATCAGAAATATGTTGAGAAGGATAAAGCGCTTGAGCGCCGATTCCAGAAGGTGATGGTCAACGAGCCCGACGAAGCCAGCGCCATAGCTATTCTCCGTGGCTTGAAAGAGCGCTACGAAAATCACCACAAGGTACGCATCCGCGACGAAGCGATTATTGCCGCAGTGACCCTCTCTGAGCGTTACATCACCGACAGGTTCCTCCCCGACAAGGCTATCGACCTGGTCGACGAGGCTGCTTCTAAGCTCAAGCTCGAGATCGACTCTGTGCCGCAGGCACTCGACGACATCACCCGCCGCATAGCACAGAAGGAGATCGAGCGCGAGGCCATCAAGCGCGAAGGCGATAAAGCAAAGGTGGCCGACATCGAGAAAGAACTCGCCACAATGCGCGAGGAAGAAAATGAATATAAAGCCAAGTGGCAAGCCGAGCGCGATCTTATCGGTCGTATACAGCAGAACAAGATCGACATCGAGCAACTCAACTTTGAGGCCGAGCGCGCAGAGCGCGAAGGCGACTATGCCCGCGTGGCCGAGATCCGCTACAGCTCCATCACCGCCAAGGAGAAAGAGAATCTTGAAATACAGGAGCAACTCAAGATGATGCAGGGCGAAAAGGCCCTCATCAAGGAGGAGGTTGATGCCGAAGATATAGCCGACGTAGTGAGCCGCTGGACCGGCATACCGGTGAGCAAGATGATCCAGAGCGAGAAAGAAAAGTTACTCCATCTGGAAGCCGAGCTCCACAACCGCGTTGTCGGACAGGAGGAGGCCATCAGCGCAATCGCCGACGCCGTGCGCCGCAGCCGAGCAGGCCTCAACGACCCGCGCCGTCCTATAGGCTCGTTTATCTTCCTCGGCACAACCGGTGTCGGTAAGACCGAGCTCGCGAAGGCTCTCGCCGAATATCTCTTCGACGACGAGAACATGATGACCCGTATCGACATGAGCGAATATCAGGAGAAGCACGCCGTGAGCCGGCTCGTGGGAGCGCCTCCGGGATATGTAGGCTACGACGAAGGTGGCCAGCTCACCGAAGCTGTCAGACGTAAACCCTACTCCGTAGTGCTCTTCGACGAGATCGAGAAAGCACATCCCGACGTGTTCAACATCCTGCTTCAGGTGCTCGACGACGGTCGCCTGACCGACAATAAAGGCCGCCTCGTCAACTTCAAAAACACCATCATCATCATGACCTCCAACATGGGCAGCTCGGTGATCCGCGACAACTTTGCAAAGATGACCGACGACAACCGCGAGGAGACCATCGAGAAGACCAAGGAGCAGGTGATCGAAATGCTCAAACAGACCATCCGCCCCGAGTTCCTCAACCGTATCGACGAGACCATCATGTTTACCCCGCTCAACCAGCGCGAGATCGAGGAGATTGTTGGCCTTCAGATCAAGTCGATTAAAAAGATGCTTGCCCGAAACGGTGTGACACTCGAAGTTACCCCAGCCGCCTTGAAGTATCTTGCCGAAGAGGGTTACGACCCCGAATTTGGCGCACGCCCCGTGAAGCGCGTCATTCACCGTCTGGTGCTCAACCGTCTGTCAAAGGATATTCTGGCACAGAAGGTCGACAGTACTCACCCCATCGTAATCGATGTCGATAAGGATGGCGAGCTTATGTTCACCAACTGATCACCGGCCCTACACCTCAGGTTAGCTCTTATAATCCCTCATACCCAAATTCTTAATCTTTCAAATCATTTATGAAAAAGTTACTTTTCATCCTTATGGCTCTTCCTCTTCTCGCCGCGACCATGGTGTCGTGTAGCGACGACGACAAAGATGTGCCCGAAGTCAATATCGGCATCACTTATTCCGGCGCCACCGACGTCGACGGAACCCTCTATACCGTGCAGGGCGACACAATTTCAATCGACAGTGTTTACTGCACACCGGCCGAAGGCACCAAGCCTGCCATGATCAACGATGTGGCCTATGTGCTTGATGGCCGACCCCTCGGCATCTCTCCAGTGCCCCCCTTCTCGATAAGCCTCGACACAGAAGGATTTCCTGTTGGCCGTCATGTGCTGACTCTTCAGATGACAGTGCTTCAGGAGGGCAAGAGCGTGGGAACAGCATGGATGCCCGTACCTATCGCTGTGGTCGACACCATCACCGATATACCCTCGGGAGCAACTCCCGGCGGCAGCGCCACCTTCACAGGCAAAGCCACCACATCCAACTGACGCCACGCGACGCCAGTCCCAACAGAGCCCCGGCCCATGCTTCCGAGCATAGGCCGGGGCTCTCTTATGGCCGATTTTTGCCCCAAATGGTAGAAAAAGCTCCATCGAGTATTAAAAAAGCTCATCAATGGTTAATCTTTTCGCAAAAAAATGTGTACTTTTGCGTTATATAAATTCCACATCACCATTAATCCGAAAACCCATGGAAGAATTAGTCGCAAAAATCGCAGAGGCTTACGCATCATTCATCGCCGATGCCAATCTTCAGGCCGAAAAAGGCAACAAGGCCGCAGGCACCCGCGCCCGCAAGACCAGCCTCGCCATTGAGAAGCTCCTCAAGGAATTCCGCAAAGCCTCCATCGACGCTTCGAAATAAGAAGGTTGCGGCATAGCCTCATCCACTCCCTCTCTACTACGGACATACTGTCGGCCGATCTACGCCACGAGGCGTGCTCTTGCCGACAGTCTTGTTGCGTCCGGTTTCATCTTAACTCCCTCAGTCAATAACCCTCTTTCCATCTCCATACACGTTGAAGCCCACAGTTCTTGACTACGACGACATTTCCGAAATGGTGCCCCGACTGAAAGGCCACCGTCGGCTTGTCGACTCTATCCTCCACCTGTTCTCTGTCGACAAGGTCAATGACCTGCACCGCCACAATTGTGCCACTCCAGGAGTGCCATTTACCACCGGACTCCTCAACGAGCTCGACATCAAGCTACGCGTCGACAATGAGCAAATCATACCCTCAATGGGCGATCAGCCATTTATCACTGTGAGCAACCATCCCTTCGGTGCGCTCGACGGCATATCGCTCATCAACCTTGTGGGTCGCTACTATCCCGAATACAAGGTGATGGTAAATATGATACTCAACCATATCACAGCGATGCAACCCTGTTTTATCGCTGTTGACGCGCTTGCTTCCGACGATCCCGCCAAGAAAGCGGTGTCGATGCAGGGCATACGCAAAGCAATAATGCAGGTGCGTCGCGGCAAGCCACTCGGCTTTTTTCCGGCTGGTGCCGTAAGCAAGATCAACAACAAGTTCGAGCTTGAGGACCGCGAGTGGCAAGAGACTGTGGTCCGGCTCATCGATCAGCTGAAGGTGCCGGTGGTGCCTATATATTTCCATGGCAGCAACTCCTGGTGGTTCAACCTTCTGGGACGCATATCATGGCAGCTACGCACACTGCGTCTCCCCGCTGAAGTATTCAGAAAACGCCATTCCACCATCCACATCACTGTGGGTGAGCCCATAACAGTAGAGGAACAGCAGGCCCACTCTTCTTCGCCCGAGGAGCTTGGCAACTATCTCAAGTCAAAGACCTACTCGCTTAAAAAATGGAAGTGATCACCGCCAAGGCTGTCGATCCCGAAGTGGCGCGTGCCCGGCAGCGCTTCGGTATCATTGGATCCTCGGCTGCTCTCATGCAGGCCATAGAGCGGGCCATAAGGGTTGCACCGATCGACCTCTCGGTGCTCGTCACCGGCGAGAGCGGTTCGGGCAAGGAGTTTTTTCCTAAGATTATCCACGCCTACAGCCATCGCAAACACGCCAAATATATCGCTGTCAACTGTGGTGCTATCCCTGAGGGCACAATCGACTCAGAACTGTTTGGCCACGAGAAAGGCTCCTTTACAGGTGCGGTGGCATCGCGCAAAGGCTACTTTGAGGAAGCCGACGGAGGGACTATATTCCTCGACGAAGTGGCCGAGCTGCCACTCACCACTCAGGCTCGCCTGCTGCGTGTGCTTGAGTCGGGTGAATATATGCGCGTAGGATCGTCGGAAGTCAGAAAGACCAATATCCGAGTTGTAGCAGCTACCAATGTCGATATGCAGCGCGCCGTAGAGGAGGGACGCTTCCGTGAAGATCTGTTTTACCGCCTCTCGACTGTGGCTATCAGTGTCCCGCCCCTACGCGACCGTGGCAGCGACATCAAGCTCCTTGCTCGCAAGTTTGCGGCCGACTTTGCCGAAAAATACCATACACCCGAACTCTCGCTTACCGACGATGCGTTGCGGCTGCTCTCCACCTACCGTTGGCCCGGCAATGTGCGACAACTTAAAAACATCGTCGAGCAGGTGGCCCTCTTTGAAGCAGCCAATAGTCCGGTCGACTCATCAGTTCTATCCCGCTATATG
This sequence comes from uncultured Muribaculaceae bacterium, assembly GCA_910579675.1. Lineage (GTDB taxonomy): Bacteria > Bacteroidota > Bacteroidia > Bacteroidales > Muribaculaceae > Paramuribaculum. Next base: position 18,049 of record CAJTUF010000026.1, read on the forward strand.
CCATCGGGCGCCTCTATCACCACTCCGGCTATTGCCGGAACCCGGATCCACAACTATCAGGAAGAGCGGGAAATCCTGTTTAATATGATCTTCAGGCTTCAGCGGCGACTCGACGAGATGACCTCCGAAGTCAACGCACTGCGACGCAATCAGCCTACGACTGAGGCGGTGACTGTACGTCACGACAATCCCATCATGGCTGCGTCAGACCATATCCTACCCCATTTCACTACTCCAGCCGACAATTATCCGGCCCTCGACGACGCCACTCCGGTGGAGGCCGAGGAGATAGAGCCATCTGATGACGGCACGTCGGCCATTGCCGAGGAGCCCCGTACTCTCGAAGACACCGAGCGGATCACCATATCTGAAGCTCTCGAACGCAATGGAGGCCGCCGCAAGGCCACTGCCAAAGAACTCAACATATCGGAGCGGACACTCTACCGCAAGATACGCGAGTACGGGCTTGAATGACCGATACCTCATTCCGCCATAAAGCCATCCGGGCTTGCAGCCGACTTGTCAGTCGCTGCAAGCCCGGATGGCTTTATGACCTCTTGTGGCCCTACAGGCTCAGAGGAGCTTGATGGATATATAGCGCTTGGGATTGCGCTTCACGTCAATGAGAAGCGAATCGAGCGATGCCACAGAGGCGTTGAGATTGCGATAGAGCTCCGGATCATGCAGGAGCAGTCCGAGAGTGGAATTGGGCGAATTGAGCTCGCGGGCAAGAGTGTTCAACTCCTCCGTCAAAGCGTGGATATTGTTGAATGTCGAGTCGATGGGGAGCTCGTTAAGGCTTCCTGTAAATGACGCCAGATTGCCCGAGATCTCCTTCACATTGGTAAGTGTTGCCGAAGCCTCCGAGGTGACGGTAGGCATCACAGCCATGCTCTTCGACAGGAGTGCGGTGGTGCGGTCGAGATTGGCGCTGATTGCATCGAGGCGCTTCACAGTCTGGAGCAGTGCCGGATCCGACACCACAAGTGTTATAGCAGTGAGAAGCGAATCCACTTTGGGGAGTAAGTTTGTGATACCCGGCATGAGCTCGCCTGAGATGCTCGACATGAGCCCGGCGGCATTGGCCGACGGTATCTTGTCGCCCACTTCATAAAAACCCGAGCCATCGCCCATCTTGAGCTCGATGGATGAGGTGCCGAGCATATCGGTGGCGAGCACGGCGGTAGTGCCCTGAGGCAGACGGAGCTTTCGGTCGAGCGAAAGTTCCACCTTCACATGTCCGGGATTGTCGTATTCATACTCCACCTCACGCACCAGACCTACCTTGAAACCATTGACGGTTACTGGAGCGCTCTGTGCCAGACCGGCCACATCGGTGTATGAAGCATAGTAATAGTTGCTTGCTTTAAAGAGGTTGATACCTTTTAGATAATTGATACCGAAAAAGAGAATGAGAAGCGCAATGATCACCGAAAGACCGATGATAAGTTCCTTGGATATTTTCTTCATTGGTGGGTTGGTTTAGGATGAGGGAGAGAAGGTGTTGAGGATTATATTCGATAGTTTTTGTTCAAAAGGGATGAGCAAGCGCATCATAGTCTGGATGCGCCGCGGGTGCGGACCACAAATGCATCGGCATAGCGACGTTTCACCTCCCGCAGAGCCTCGAGCGCCTCTTTTTCTGTGGCATACCGTCCGCTCACATATTTTACCCAGCTGCCATGGTGGTAATAGACCACTGGCCCGGGCAATCCTTTGATGCGATTGTCGTTCTTGCCTACCGGCCGCTTAAGAGTCAGAAACTGAATCCTGAAAACCTCTTCGTTGGTGGGATCGGCCATCTCCGATCCACGCTCAGGGTCGTCGGCTGTAGAGGCTTTGGCAGACCCCGCCGCCTGCTTGGAGTCATATCGCGGCCGCGATGTCTTTTTACGCGGAGCCGGGGCCTCGCGTCCTTCAAGTATCGCTTTGTCGCGGGCCACTTCGTCGCTATAGTTGATAATGCCTTTGGCAACTGCCTGCCCGAGCTCTTTACGCCCTTTCTCGGAGTGCATATACTTTTCCTGAGTAGGATTGCATATAAAGTCGAGCTCCACAAGGATAGCAGGCATGGATGTGGCCCTCAGCACCAGAAAACCAGCCTGACGCACACCTCGGTCGCTTCGACGGGCAGTCGACACAAGCTGCTCCTGCACCGCTTTTGCCGCCGAAATGCTCTGCTCCATATGCAGGTCCCGGTCCATCTCGAAGATGATATAGCTCTCGGCACTGTTTGGATCGAAGCCTTCGTAGGTGGTGGTATAGTCAGGTTCAAGTGTCATCACAGCGTTTTCCCTCATAGCCACGGCAAGGTTCTCCTCCGTCCGGCCAAGGCCGAGCGAATATACCGAAGCACCCGCCACTTTGAGTCGGTTAGGGTTTTTCTTGTCGACTGAGTTGGTGTGGATGCTGACAAAGAGATCGCCTTTAGCCTTGTTGGCTATCGTGGCCCGTCCGGCAAGAGGCACAAACCGGTCGTCGGAACGCGTCATAACCACCTTTATGTCCGGGGCATCTTCAGCGAGTATATCGCGTATCTGGCGGGCTACGTTGAGATTGATGGATTTTTCGTTGGTCACCTTGCCTATGGCGCCATAGTCCTTGCCGCCGTGACCCGCATCGATCACCACCACAAAAGGATCAGTATTCTCAGCCCGACGCGACGGCGAGGCCGCCACGACTGTGGCAGCACCGGCAAGCATCAGCATTGCCGAGATAAAAATGGAGCGTGATCGCATCGGATGGTCTGAATTATGAAAATTACGAGCGCGAAGTTACTAATTTTTCGGCAGGAAAAGTACGGGGCGCCCACCATTTATCACCCCACGGTCAAGGAATGTGGCTCTTTTTGCCAATTCCTCCTTCCCCCGAGCGTTTTTTTGAGTAATTTTGCATCTATAATTATGAGCAAGCCTGTTTACATACTCGGAATAGAATCGTCGTGCGACGATACTTCGGCAGCCGTGGTCACCGATGAGGCCCTCCTGCTGTCTAATGTCATAGCCTCTCAGGCTGTGCATGAGGAATATGGTGGCGTGGTGCCTGAACTGGCCTCCCGCGCCCACCAGCAGAATATTGTGCCGGTGGTCGATGCCGCGATCAAGCGGGCAGGTATCAACCTGTCGGACCTTTCGGCTATTGCCTACACCCGCGGCCCGGGCCTTTTGGGCTCGCTTCTTGTCGGCACCTCTTTTGCCAAAGGGCTGTCACTTGGCCTGCGCTGTCCGATGGTAGATGTAAATCATCTCCACGGACATGTTCTGGCCCATTTCATTCGTCGCGATGCCGCCGATCGTGTGCCCCCGTTCCCCTATATATGCCTTCTTGTGTCGGGAGGCAACAGCCAGATTGTGTTGGTTCGTTCGCCCCGCGACATGGAGATTCTCGGTCGCACCATCGACGATGCTGCCGGTGAAGCATTCGACAAGTGCGCTAAGGTGATGGGGCTACCCTACCCCGGAGGCCCGCATATCGACCGGCTGGCAGCCGAAGGCGATCCCAAAAAGTTTCGCTTTGCACGCCCGCGCATCGACGGCTTCGACTATAGTTTTTCTGGCCTCAAGACATCATTTCTCTACACTCTGCGCGACGGCCTCAAGACCGATCCTGACTTCATAACCGCCAATAAGGCCGACCTGGCTGCTTCGCTCCAAGCCACGATAGTTGACATTCTTCTCGATAAGCTCGCGCGTGCAGTTAAAGCTACAGGAGTAAAGGCTGTGGCAATTGGTGGCGGTGTGGCTGCAAACAGCGGTGTGCGTGAGGCTGTAGCCGATTTCTGCGCCGCCCGATCTATCGAGGCTTTCATTCCCGAACGGCTTTTCACCACCGACAATGCCGCCATGGTTGCCACTGCCGGTTACTTCAAATACCTCGACCGCGATTTCTCTCCTTACTCGGCTACCCCATATGCCCGCGTTTCGGTGTAAGATTCCCACCACGACTTTTTTTTTCATCTTAGCAATATGAGAATAACAGTGATATGTATCGGCGACGAGCTCCTCATAGGCCAGGTCACCGATACCAATTCCGGCTTCTTAGCCCGCACCATTGTTCCCGAAGGATGGGAAGTGGAGCGCACGGAAGTGGTGGCCGACGATGCCGAAGCTATAACCGATGCCATTGAGCGCGCTCTCAGCCGCACCGATGTAGTAATCACCACCGGTGGTCTGGGCCCTACCGCCGACGATATCACCAAGCCCACACTCTGCAAAATTTTCGGGGGAGGGTTGCGACATGACCCCGCAGTAGAAGCTAATGTGAGAGAGGTGATGAGCCGCCGTGGACGTGAGATGAACGAGCTCACGCGGCTGCAATCGATGGTACCAGAGTCGGCCACTATCATTCAGAACCGTGTCGGCACCGCCCCCATACTGATGTTTGAGCGCGATGGCAAGACTCTTGTTGCAATGCCCGGAGTACCTTTCGAGACTCAGGAGATGTTTGTTGCCGAAGTGTTTCCGCGCTTGCTCTCGCGCTACAGTTCCGGCATATCTGTGGCCCACTCCACCATGATAGTGGCAGGTATATCCGAGTCAATGCTCGCCGAGCATCTGGCTGAATTTGAAAACTCGCTACCTGAGTCGCTCCATCTGGCCTATCTTCCAAAGCCTGGTATCATACGCCTCCGTCTCGACGGGCATTCAACCGATGCCAATGCTCTCAATGCGTTCATGGCCGACTATGTGGAGCGCCTCCGCGAAGCAACCGCGCAATGGCGGATAGCCGACAACGATCTCCCTACAGCAGCTATTCTGATCGAAAGGCTGAGAGAGCGCGGATTGACCATGGCCACTGCCGAGAGTTGTACCGGCGGCAACATAGCCCATGAAATAACCCTCATTGCCGGAGCCTCGGATGTGATGGCGGGAGGGATAGTGGCTTACTCAAACAGCGTCAAGAGCGGTCTGCTCGGTGTTGATCCTGACCTCATTGCCGCCTTCGGTGCGGTGTCAATACCTGCGGCCGAAGCTATGGCAAGTGGTGCCTGTCTCGCTACCGGCGCCGATATCGCGATAGCAACAAGCGGCATCGCCGGTCCCGGCGGTGGAACACCTGACAAGCCGGTCGGTACCGTCTGTGTAGCGGTGGCCTCCCCCTCCGGTTTAATCTCTACCACTCTGCATCTCCACGGCACGCGCCAGCGGATCATCGAACGCGCCACCTCCGAAGCGCTCCTCATGGCCATATCGGCGCTCTGACATCATTACGCTTTTCACCATATCAAGGAGGGCCCTTGCAGACTAATCCGCAAGGGCCCTTGATATGTATGGCTAAACTGGTGGACTGAGATCAGAGCATCTTTACAGAGCGGGCAACAAACTCCGAAAGTGATTCACCCCGGAGAAGACCATTGGCCAGAAGGGCGAGGTCGATCACCTGCTTTACAAGAGGCTTACCATCAGCCCACTCGGCTGCCTTCCGGTCAATATCGTTGCGGGCGGCAGCTATCTTCTGCTCCAGATCAGTGGAACGGCCTTTCTGCTCGTCTGTGAGCTTGCCATCGGGAGCGCTCTCGCGCAGGGTCTTGAGATCGGCATTAAGGCGGTCGATCTCATCCTGGAAAGGAGCCACCACGGGAAGGAGCTCGGCATCAGCCTCCTGACGGATTTTCTTCACCACAGGGGCCTCAGTGTTGACAATCATATTATAGCTGTCGGGAAGCTCGCCGTAGAAGGCCATGCCGCCCTGCACTGCCGCCATCTCTTTCATGCGGCGCATATACTCGTTTTGAGTCAGGATCACAGGGTTGGCTTCGGCGCTTATAGCCTCAAAGGTCACCACAAATTCGGTCTTGTCTACCTTAGGTGTGGCGCGGCGGAAGAGGGCGGTGAGCATATCGCGCTGCACCGGAGTGAGGTCTACATGATGCTTGTTGTCGTCGGCCTTGGGGATAAGACGGTCCACTACATCTGAGTCAACTCTCACGCAGCGTGTCTTTTCGAGCTTGCTTTCGAGCAGACCTACAAAATGGCTGTCGAGCTGGCCGTCCATCACCATCACATCGTAGCCACGGTCAGTAGCGGCCTTGATATAGCTATACTGCGACGTGGGATCGGTAGTGTAAAGATAAACCACATTACCATCCTTATCAGTCTGAGCCGACTCCACGAGGGTACGGTATTCGTCGAAGGTATAATAGCGGCCCTCGGTGTCCTTGATGAGGGCAAACTTCTTGGCCGATTCAAAGAACTTCTCGTCGGTGAGCATACCATATTCGATAAAGATCTTTATATCGTCCCACTTGTGCTCAAAGTCAGCTCGGTCGGCCTTGAAAAGCTCTTCCAGACGCGAAGCCACTTTCTTGGTTATATAGCCGGAGATCTTCTTCACGGCTGTATCCGACTGAAGATAGGAGCGGCTCACATTGAGAGGAATATCGGGTGAGTCGATCACGCCCTGAAGAAGCATCATGAACTCAGGCACTACACCCTCCACCGAGTCGGTGACATAAACCTGATTGCAGTAGAGCTGGATGCGGTTGCGGGTCACATCGAAGTTGTTCTTTATCTTGGGGAAGAACAGTATTCCGGTCAGTGTGAAAGGATAGTCAACATTGAGATGGATCCAGAACAGAGGATCGTCCTGCCCGGGATAAAGCTCGTGGTAGAAACGGATATAGTCTGCATCCTTGAGCTCCGACGGCTTTTTGGTCCATTCAGGCTCAGTGTTATTGACAACATTATCGCGGTCTGTGTCGGTCATCTTGCCATCTTTCCACTCCTGCTCCTTGCCGAAAACGACAGGGACCGGGAGGAAACGGCAATACTTCTTCAAGAGGCCCTCGATCTCGGCGCGCTCAAGAAATTTGCGGCTCTCGTCGTCGATATGCAGGATGATATCGGTGCCGCGCTCATTGCGCTCGGCTGGCTCCATAGTGTATTCAGGACTGCCATCGCACTCCCATCTTACTGCTTCGGCGCCATCCTTGTAGCTGAGCGACACTATCTCTACCTTCTTGGCAACCATGAAGGCCGAGTAGAAGCCGAGGCCGAAATGGCCAATGATGGTGGCGGCGGTGTCTTTGTACTTGTTAAGGAACTCCTCAGCGCCCGAAAATGCTATCTGATTGATATATTTGTCGATATCGTCGGCGGTCATACCTATGCCATGGTCGCTCACCGTAAGGGTGCCTTTTTCGGGATCTATGCTCACGCTCACACGGAGCTCGCCAAGTTCACCCTTGTATTCGCCAAACGAGCCGAGGGCACGTATCTTCTGCGTTGCATCGACGGCGTTGCTCACAAGCTCACGGAGAAAAATCTCATGGTCGCTATAGAGGAATTTTTTGATCACGGGGAAAATATTTTCGGTAGTTACCCCGATTTGTCCTTTCTGTTGACTCATATCTTGATGTTTGATTTGTTTTTGATCGATTGTCATGAAAAGAGGCGGTCGAGGCCGCCCCCTTCAGTTATAACAATCCTGCAAAAGAAATGCCACACCGACAACTGATTTTTATTCTGCCATTTTGTCAGCCTCGTCGAGAAGATTGTGGCGGATTATTATGTCGCTTATGCGCCTTGCGTCAATAAAATGAGGGTCGCGACTGCCGGTGCCGTCGCGCCCGACGGCACTCCCTGGGTGGGTCGGATCGGTCACGCTCACACCCATGCCGCGCCAGGGATAATCCCGGAGCCCCATGAGATTGACAAGGGTTGTGTAGACATCAACCTGCCCTGCCTCCTGCCCATACACTCCCGGTGCAGGCGAGTTGAGGATGATGAGGGGCGTGTGTTCGGTTCTGTCCACGATGGAGGCTGTCGCCGCGTCGGCACACATCGCTTTGCGATACGACGCCAAGCCCTCGTGGTCGCCCGTGATTGCTATCATCATATCGTCGGAATCACTGCGACTGATCAGATAGCCAATCAAGGGGCGCAACGCTCCGTCGACATAGTTCACTGCCGTGAGATAGTCGGCGAATTTGGGTGGATAAGTCCCATCCAGATGAAGCGATTGCCTCTCCCGGGGTATCATCCAGGGGTTATGACCCGAATATCCCACTATATGGACATAGGCACTCTCCCCTTCAGGAAAAATCTCTCCCGCCTTCATCTTTTCAGCAGTCTGGCTGAAAAGAGCGCCATCGGCCAGCTTGGGTGGATTGCCTATCTTTTCCGTCATGGTCCAGTTGCCGGCATCGAGCAGCGAGTCGATTCCAAACGAGCGGGCAAAGCGTGCCTGATTCCACACTCCGGCTTTGTCGCCGGTGAGGAGATAGGTTCGGCGAGCTCCGGCAGCTTTCATCGCCTTGGGGAGAGTATGATATGTATTGTCAGGACGGCTCATGGCTGCCACATCACCCTCCATCGGGAGCATCCCGGCGAGCATGAGCAATTGGGCGTCGATAGAGCGCCCCGCCCCCACTTGCGTCACGAGGTTAGGCACATAGGTTGTGGTAGGAGCACTGATGAGGGAGTCGAGAAAGGGGGTCACCTTCTGCCCTTCGATCTCAAGCCCTATCGGCCACGTTTCGAGCGATTCGAGAAACACTATCACGAGGCTTCGGCGGCGGGGCATCAAGCTGTCGGGATCCGGTGCCGGATAGCGCTTGTCATGCTCAGCCCGCCACTCAGCCACATCGTTGAGCTCCCGGGGTGTCACAGCTTTGGTCCGTGTGGTCAGCTCCACCGCCAGCGGCCCCGCGAGAGTATAGATCGCCGGTGGGCAGTTGGCATAGTAGCATTCCTGTTTAAGAGCATGTACATGCTCTGTCACTCCACCGTAGGGGAGTGACGACACCCACGCGAGGAAACACGTCACGCCGACAGCTGCGCTCCATTGAGCCACAACTCTGCGCCCTGCGGGCAACCGTCGCATCGCAACGTAGCCTGCCACCGCCTCGATCGCAGGCAAGAGGTCGGTGGCCGAAAATGAATCGGCCACGCTGCTGCGAAAATCAATCAGATTGCCGGCCATGAGATAGCCTGAGGCGGGTATGGCCGTGAAATAGGTGCGGAAATACATGATATTGGCTGCCATGACTCCCGCCACGATTAACCATAAACCGAGCTGAAGCCACGGGCGGCGCGGCGCCATCGCGGCCGGTGCCGAAACGAGGGTGGCAGCCAGCAGCGCAAAAAGATAGGTGGGCACAAAACTCATGGCCCTGAAAGTGGTGACGCCACACCACATCACGTCGAATGTAAGAACCATAATAACCGAAACGACCCACGCTATGGCAGGTCGTCCGGTCATTATATAGCCTACGTTCTGCTTAAGCAGATTTCGGAGGTCGTTCATTGCTGTTCGGTAGTGTCGGCGGCTGAAGATGCAGCATCGCTCCGGCGCATTATTATTTTCTTCTCTTCCGGATCGAAGTCAACATCGACTGTGGCTCCCTCGGCTCCGAGCTCATCCGAGTCGAGCAGCATCTCGGCAAGCTCATCCTCCAGATATTTCTGGATGGCCCGCTTGAGTGGGCGCGCTCCATACTGCGCATCGTAGCCACGCTCGGCGATGAAGTTTTTGGCCGCTTCAGATATGTTGAGCTTGTAGCCCAGCTCCGACATGCGGCTGTAGAATCCGGCGAGCTCTATGTCGATGATCTTGAAGATGGCTTCGCGCGAGAGCTGGTCAAACATCACTATGTCGTCGATGCGGTTGAGAAACTCGGGCGAGAATGCGCGGTTGAGTGCTTTTTGGAGCACTCCGTGGCTATACTCCTTGTCTACCTCACGGGTGGCGAAGCCCACGCCCGAACCAAAGTCTTTGAGCTGGCGGGTGCCTATGTTGGAGGTCATGATGATGATGGTGTTTTTGAAGTCGATCTTGCGTCCGAGCGAGTCGGTGAGGCGTCCTTCATCCATCACTTGCAGCAGGAGATTGAACACGTCGGGATGGGCCTTCTCGATTTCGTCGAGGAGCACCACCGAGTAAGGTCGGCGGCGCACCTTTTCGGTGAGCTGGCCACCCTCTTCGTAGCCCACATAGCCCGGAGGCGCGCCGACGAGGCGGCTCACGGTAAATTTCTCCATATATTCGCTCATATCGACACGTATCAGGGTGTCGGCCGAGTCAAAGAGATATTCGGCAAGGCGCTTGGCGAGATGGGTTTTGCCCACGCCTGTCGGGCCGAGAAACATAAAGGTGCCGATAGGCCGGTTGGGATCTTTGAGCCCCACCCGGTTGCGCTGGATAGCCTTGACTATCTTGTCGATGGCGGCATCCTGACCGATGATCTGGTTCTTGAGGGCCGGACCCATGGCGCGGAGACGTTTGCCCTCGGCCTGTGCGATGCGCTGCACCGGCACACCGGTCATCATGGCCACCACTTCGGCCACATTTTCTTCATCCACCGTCTCGCGATGGGTCGACTGCAGCTCATCCCAGCGTGCCTTTGCGGCATCGAGATCGCGGCGCAGCTGCTGCTCTCGGTCGCGGTGGGCGGCGGCGCGCTCGAAGTCCTGGCTCTGGGCGGCGGCAACCTTCTCGCGGCCGGCCTCGGCAATGGCCTCTTCGAGCTTCTCTATCTCCTCGGGCACAGCGATGTGGACCACATGAACGCGCGATCCGGCTTCGTCGAGGGCATCAATGGCCTTGTCGGGGAAGTTGCGGTCGGAGAGATAGCGGTCGGTGAGCTTCACGCATGCCCGCAGAGCATCGTCGGTGTAGGTCACATTGTGGTGCTCCTCATACTTCTCCTTGATGTTGCCGAGGATCGTGAGGGTCTCCTCCGGAGTGGTGGGTTCCACCATCACCTTCTGGAAGCGGCGCTCAAGGGCTCCGTCCTTCTCGATATTCTTGCGGTATTCGTCGAGGGTGGTGGCGCCGATACATTGTATCTCGCCGCGGGCAAGCGCCGGCTTGAGCATATTGGCGGCATCCATCGAGCCCTGGGCGTTGCCCGCGCCCACTATGGTGTGGAGTTCGTCGATAAACAGTATCACATCTTTGTTTTTGGCAAGCTCGCCGAGGATGGCCTTGATGCGCTCCTCAAACTGTCCGCGATATTTTGTGCCGGCAACGATCGAAGCCATGTCGAGGCTCACCACACGCTTGTTGAAGAGCACGCGGCTCACCTTGCGCTGCACAATGCGCAGCGCAAGCCCCTCCACTATGGCGCTCTTGCCTACTCCCGGCTCGCCTATCAGCACAGGGTTGTTTTTCTTGCGGCGGCTGAGTATCTGGGCCAGACGCTCTATCTCGGTCTCGCGGCCCACCACAGGGTCGAGCCTGCCCTGCTCGGCGGCGAGGGTCATATCGTTGCCAAACTTGTCGAGCACCGGGGTGTCGTTGCCACCCTTGCGGGGAGCCGATGTGGCAGCCTGCTGCGACGACGACCGCGGGGCCTTGGGGGCCTGGCCGGGGAGCTCGTCATCGTCGTCATCATCATCGTCGTCATCGCCGGCTCCTGCGCCATATGCGGCCTCGGCGCCTCCCAGTCGGGCCGGATTCTCGTTGAGGGCCGAGTAAAGTGCGTTATAGGTCACTCCGGCGCTTATAAAAGGTGCGAGGAAGTCGGCATTGCTCTTCTCGTTGTTGTGGAAGATGGCCAGAAGCAGATGCTCCACGTCGATATCCTCGCTCTTGAGCATCCTGGCCTCCAGCACTGCCAGACGCACGAGGCGATAGGCCGTGGAGCTCATTTTTATAGCATCTGCGCCGATCATCTGGTCTACGGAGGGGGTGGCCACATCGAGCGATGCGGTAAACAGATATTCGTCAAGCTCCTGCTGAAGGCGGTAGGCCGAGGTGCCGCTCGCCAGGCGCTCGATCAGTTTGAAACCTTTGCCCGCAGGATCGCGCATGAGCGACATCAGCAGGTGGGGCGGAAACACGGTGGTGCCGTTGTGGTGGATTGCCTCCCGCTTGCTGTTGTTGAGCGCCTCCTTGAGGGCCGGCTTGAAGTTGATATTCATCATTGTAGTAAAAATCCTTTCTCTTTGGATGAATGAGTCGACGGGAGCTTGTCAGGCTCCCCTCTGTTATCATAACGGAATAAGCTGCAATAATTGTGCCAAATTGGTTCGGCAACGTTTTTTATGATACCATAACAATAAAAAGCGCATTATCGGTCGGCGAAGTTACGCAAATTTGACAAAAAAACATTACCTTTGTATGATTTTTGCCCTTCGGGGCTCTGATCGGCTATCACCTCTCCCCTCATCACCCTCCCTGATAACCTTTCGCCCTAACGAAAGCGAGTTTTAACTATGGTAGAAGAAGACCGTATACTGAAGATCAACATTGAAAACGAGATGAAATCGGCCTACATCGACTATTCGATGTCGGTCATTGTCTCTCGTGCCCTCCCCGATGTCCGCGACGGAATGAAACCTGTCCACCGCCGCGTCCTTTTCGGCATGAACGAGATGGGAAACACTTCATCCCACCCCCACAAGAAAAGCGCCAACTGCGTAGGCGAAGTAATGGGTAAATATCACCCCCACGGCGACTCGTCGATCTACGGCACTGTAGTCAGAATGGCCCAGGACTGGTCGCTCCGCTACTGCCTCGTCGACGGCCACGGCAATTTCGGCTCGGTCGACGGCGACGGCGCTGCTGCTATGCGTTACACCGAGGTGCGTCTCTCCAAGATCGGCGAGGAGATGCTCGCCGACATCGACAAGGAGACTGTCGACTTCCAGCCCAACTACGACAACTCGCGACAGGAGCCCACCGTGCTCCCCACCCGCATCCCCAACCTGCTCGTCAACGGCGCCTCTGGCATTGCCGTAGGTATGGCCACCAACATCCCCCCTCACAACCTCACCGAGAGCCTCAACGCCTCCATGGCCCTCATCGACGACCCCGACATGTCGGTGGCCGAGCTCATGGAATATATCAAGGCTCCCGACTTCCCCACCGGCGGAACAATCTATGGCTATCAGGGCGTGAAAGACGCTTTCGAGACAGGCCGCGGCCGAATCCTCATCCGCGCCAAAGCCGAGATAGAGCAGGAGGCCAACCACGAGAACATCATCGTCACCGAGATCCCCTACGGGGTCAACAAGGCCCAGCTCATAGAGTATATCGCCGATCTGGTAAATGAAAAGAAGCTCGAAGGCATTGCCGACATCAACGACGAGAGCAACTACAAGGGCATGCGCATAGTCATCAAGCTCAAGAGCGACGCCAACTCAAATGTGGTGCTCAACAAGCTCTACAAGATGACCCAGATGCAGGCCTCGTTTGCCGTCAACAATGTGGCCCTGGTCAATGGCCGCCCAAAGACCCTCAACCTCAAGCAGATCCTCCAGGCCTTCATCGACCATCGCCACGATGTGGTCACCCGACGCACCCGCTACGAGCTCCGCAAGGCCGAGGAGAGAGCCCACATCCTCGAAGGTCTCATCATAGCCTCGCAAAACATCGACGAGGTGATCGCCATAATCAAGGCCAGCGCCAATCAGGAAGCCGCCCGCGCTGCCCTCTCCGAGCGCTTCGGCCTCTCCGAGCCTCAGACTGCCGCCATCGTGGCCATGCGCCTCGGTCAGCTCACCGGCCTGGAGCAGGACAAGCTCCACAACGACTACGACGAGATCATGGCCGAGATCAAGCGCCTCAAGCTCATCCTTGAAGACGACTCCGTGTGCCGCAACCTAATCAAAGAGGAGCTCATCGAGATACGCGACAAGTATGGCGACGACCGCCGCACCGACATCGACTATACCGCCGGCGACTTCAACGCCGAGGATTTCTATGCCGACGACGACATGATCATCACCATCTCCCACCTCGGCTACATCAAGCGCACTCCCCTCTCCGAGTTCCGAGCCCAGAACCGCGGAGGCATGGGAGCCCGCGGATCAGTGACCCGCGACGAAGACTTCATCGAGCACATCTACACCGCCTCGATGCACTCCTACATGCTCTTCTTCACCCGCAAGGGCCGCTGCTACTGGCTCAAGGTCTACGACCTCCCCGAGGGCGCCAAGAGCTCCAAAGGCCGTGCCATCCAGAACCTCCTCAACATCGACCCCGACGATGCCGTCAACGCATTCATCCGCGTCAAGGGCCTCAACGACCCCGACTTCGTCAACTCCCACAACCTCGTGTTCTGCACCCGTCAGGGCGTGATCAAGAAAACACGCCTCGAAGCCTACTCCCGCCCCCGCGCCAACGGCGTCAACGCCATCATCATCCGCGAAGACGACCAGCTCATATCCGTTGAGCTCACCGACGGCAACAGCGAGATCATCATGGCCAACCGCTCCGGCCGCGCCATACGCTTCCACGAGAGCAAGGTGCGCGAGATGGGCCGTGTGTCGACCGGCGTGAGAGGCATGACCCTCGACGGACCCGCCGACGAGGTGGTTGGCATGATATGTATGCCCGCCGACACCGAAAACTCCGTCATGGTGCTCTCCGAGCGCGGCTACGGCAAGCGCACCCCCCTCGACGTCACCGCCACCGACCCCGAATCGGGCGAGGAGGTCAAGATACCCGTCTACCGCGTCACAAACCGTGGCGGCAAGGGCGTCAAGACCCTCAACATCACCGAAAAGACCGGTGCCCTCGTGGCCATAAAGAGCGTCAACGACTCCGACGACCTCGTCATCATCAACCAGAGCGGCATAACCCTCCGAGTACGTGTGGCCGACATCCGCACCCAGGGCCGCGCCACCCAGGGAGTCCGCATCATCAACCTCGACAAGCGTGGCGACCAGATCGCATCTGTGTGCTGCGTCGACACCGATCCCGACGAGGAAGCCGACACCGACCTTGTCGACACCCAGGCCCAGGAGATTGAGGGAGCCGTCGGCGCCATGCTCGACGACATGGATCTCGAGCCGATAGCCGACGATGCCGACGACACCGACGATGCCGACGACGACGACAACAACACCACCACCGACAATCAATAATTACACACTCTTATAACCCCCACACTACACTAACAATGAAACGCATCAGCCTCATCTGCGCCGCTCTGGCCGCAGCCTTCACGATGTCGGCCCAGAAGGCCCTCGTCGACGAGGTGAAAAACGACATCAAGAGCAACAGCGCCAACGCCCAGAACGCTCTCACAAAGATCCAGCCCGCCCTCACCAACCCCGAGAGCGCGCAGCAGGCCTACACCTGGTTCACCGCCGGTCAGGCCGCCCTCACCGCCTACGACCATCTCCGCGCCATGGAGGGCCTCTCGCCCCAGGGCCTCACCCCCGAGCAGAAAGCCACCGCAGGCAACGACATGCTCCAGGCCTTTGAATACTTCACCAAGGCCCTCCCCCTCGACCAGGTGCCCGACGCCAAAGGCAAGGTGAAACCCAAATACACCAAAGACATCAACAAAGCCGCAAAGGAAAACTATGTCGAGACCCAGCGCGCCGGCATCTATCTCTACGAAGCCGGCAAATATCCCGAAGCCGTAAAGGCTTGGGATCTCTACATCAACCTCCCCGCCAACTTCCCCGACGCAAAGATCCAGGCCGACCCCGACACCATCGTCGCCCAGATGATGTATTATCAGGCCCTCGCCAAGTCGTTTGCCGGCGATAACAAGGGTGCCGTGGCCACCCTCCGCAACGCCATGGACACCGGCTACAAGACCCCCGAGCTCTACCTCAACGCCCTCGCCGTGGCCACCCAGGCCCAGGACAGCGTGGCCATGTCGGAATTTGCCAAGCGCGGCTACGACATCTATGGCACTGAAAACATCGCCTTCATCGGTCAGCTCATCAACGACAAGCTCGCCAAAAACGACTATACCGCCTGTGTTGACCTCGTAAACCAGGCCCTCGCTGCCAACCCCGACAACGAGACCGCCGCACAGCTCTACGACATCCTCGGCTGCATCGACGCCGACCAGGAGAAGCTCGACTCGGCCTACGATCTCTTCACCAAGGCTGTGGAGCTCAACCCCAACTTTGCAAAGGGCTACTTCGACCAGGGCCGAATGATCTACAACAAAGCCATCACCAAGTGGGACGACGCCTCCGAAGATGTGCGCCAAAACACCCTCAAGCCCGAGATCCTCAAAGCTGCCGCTCTTTTCGAGAAAGCATATGAGCTTGACGAAGTAGGTATGGGCAGCGTGCCCGGTAGCCTCTATCGCCTCTACTACCTCATCGAAGGCGAGGAGAGCCCCAACACCCAGAAGTGGCATAATATGTAATCCCTCCTCCCCCTCCACCACCTCTTCCATCACCGGGAGCGGAGCCGGCTCTTATCAGGAGCCCGCCCCGCTCCCGGCTTTTTTTTCGCCACCGCCGCAAAAAATAATCATAGCGGTTGCAATTGGTCGGTTGCAGGAAAATAGCTAACTTTGTCGAGCAATATGCACCACCTCCACCACATATCCCGGCTCTTGGCTCCGCTCCTCCTGTTGGCAGCCATCGTGTGTGGCTGCGCCAACCGCCGCGTGGCCCACACCCTCGACGTGGCCGAAGCCGTGATGGAGCTCCACCCCGACTCGGCCCTCGCACTCCTCCAGTCGGTCGACCGCTCCAGGCTCAGCGGTCGCACTCAAGCCCGCCATGCCCTGCTCCTCTCCCAAGCCTACGACAAAAACACCATCGACATTGCCTCCGACTCCATCATAGGCCCGGCCTACACTTATTTCAGGCGATCAGTCGATACCGACGACGACCGCTACCGCATGCTGGCTTTCTATTATAAAGGTGTCACAAGCTACAATGCCCGCGATTACCACTCCTCAATCTACTTTACCACCATTGCCGACACGCTCGCCGCACGCCTCAACGACAATGCCATGCGGGCACGCACCAACAGTCAACTTCTGCTTTG
>CAJTUF010000027.1 GCA_910579675.1 uncultured Muribaculaceae bacterium
CAACGTAACTATCTGTCTTGTAGGTGATTAATTTCGGCGCCTTTGACGCCAATTAATGATGGTGCAAAACGCGTGCTTTTTCCTTATATATAGGGGTGCTAAAAAATGGCCCTCACTATGGTGGAGGTCAGATGCTTTTTAGTTAACTTTGCGCATTGGGGTGAGGCTCGCATACCGCATTGCGTGGCAGTGCCGCCCCAGACACTACCTTGACTGTTAACCGAAAACTGACTACCTATGTTTACCGACAAAGACTCCATACGCAACTATCTCTCTGTGTGGGGTGAACGCTACCGCACCGAACTCACCACCGACATACTGCCTTTCTGGCTCGAACATGGCGCCGACCCTGTGAATGGTGGCGTATATACTTGTGTTGACCGCGAGGGCCGCCTGATGGACACCACCAAAAGCGTGTGGTTTCAGGGGCGTTGCGCTTTCGTGTTCTCATTTGCCTACAATAACATCCAGCCGTCGGCTGAATATATCAGTATGGCCAAGAGCTGCATCGACTTCATCGAGGCACACTGCTTCGACACCGACGGCCGCATGTATTTTGAGGTGACCGCCGAGGGCAAGCCTCTGCGCAAGCGCCGCTATGTGTTTTCGGAGTGCTTTGCCGCGATTGCCATGAGCGAATACTCCATAGCTGCCAAGCAGCCTGAATATGGCCGCAAGGCCCTCAAGCTCTTTGCCGACATAGTGCGTTTCATCAACACCCCCGGCATCCTCGAACCCAAATATCTCCCCGAGCTCCAGGCCATAGGCCACTCCATCACCATGATCCTCCTCAACACGGCTGCCTGCATACGCCGCGCCGTAGGCGACGAAGCCGCCCGCGAAGCCGGCCTTGACAGCCAGATCGACACCTCGCTTGAGTTGATCCGAACCCGCTTCATGCACCCCGAGGTGAAGGCCCTTCTGGAGATGGTGACACCCGACGGCAAGCTCATCGACACCATAGCCGGCCGCACCGTCAATCCCGGCCACTGCATCGAGACTGCATGGTTCATACTTGAAGAGGCCCGCTACCGCAACTGGGACAAGACTCTGACCGAAACAGGTCTAACCATCCTCAACTGGGCCTGGGAGTCCGGTTGGGACAAGGAATATGGCGGCATAATCAACTTTGTAGACTGCAAGGGCTTCCCCGCCCAGGACTACTCGCAGGACATGAAGTTCTGGTGGCCGCAGACCGAAGCCATCATCGCCACCCTATATGCCTACCTCGCTACCTCAGATGCGAAGTATCTCGAAATGCACAAGGCTATCAGCGACTGGACCTACAAGCATCTCCCCGATGCTGAATATGGTGAATGGTATGGCTATCTCCACCGCGACGGCTCTGTGGCCCAGCCCGCCAAGGGCAATATATTCAAAGGTCCCTTCCACATACCCCGCATGATGATCAAGAGCGCAATGCTCACCGCCGACATCATGGCCAGCCTGTAAGCCTATGATGCTGCGCGATATAACTACCGGCCTGCGGTCAAGCGCCATAGCGATTGCCGCTCTCGGCGCCATGGCGGCTCCGGCTTTCGCCGCGCAGGAGCAGCCGCAGAAGAAGATTGCCTGCATAGGCAACAGCATCACCTTCGGTTACCTCCTGCCCGATCCGGCCACACAATCATATCCCTCCGTGCTTGCCCGACTCCTCGGCGAGGGCTACGAGATAGGCAATTTCGGCCACTCAGGCACGACGCTCCTGCGCCACGGTCACCGACCCTATGTGGATCAGAAAGTGTATGGCGCCTCACTTGATTTCAAGCCCGATATAGCGATAATACACCTCGGAGTCAACGACACCGATCCGCGTGACTGGCCCGACTACAGCGATGAATTTATCACCGACTATGTGGACCTCATCGAGTCGTATCGACAGGTGAATCCCGACATGCGTATCATGATCTCGGAGCTCACCCCGCTGGGGGCCGCCCACTTCCGCTTCCGCACCGGCACCCAGGCATGGCGCGACAGCATCAATGCCGCCATACGGCGTGTGGCCCAGGTGGCTCAGGTAGAGCTGATCGATCTCGGGCGCGACCTCCACGACCGCCCCGAACTGATCCACGATGCTGTCCATCCCGACACTACCGGCGCGGTGCTCATGGCCCGCGAGGCGGCGGCATGTGTCACCGGACTCCGCGGCGGTACCCGTCTGCTCCCGGTCTATTCGCCCGGCGCCGTGCTCCAGCGCTACCGCCCCATACGCATAGCCGGCACTGCCGACAACGGCACCAATGTGACGGTGTCGCTCGGCGGCGACCGCGCCACGGCTACAGCCGGCATCGACGGCACATGGACCGCCACCCTCCCGGCGCGCCCCGAAGCCACCGGCCTCACACTCACCGTGGCCGCGCCCGACACCACCATCACCATCCCCGACATAGCCATAGGCGAGGTGTGGATAGCCTCGGGCCAGAGCAACATGGAGTTCAGACTTCGCAACACCGTCGATGCAGCCGAAGCCGTAGCCGAATCGGCCGATCCGCTGCTCCGATTCTTCTCGATGCGCCCCAGTCCAGCCACCGATGCCTACACATGGCCCGACTCCGTGCTGGCGCGTGTCGACGAACTGCGTTATCTCTCGGTGCCGTCGCGCTGGGAGGCAGCCTCACCCTCCACGAGCCCCGACTTCAGCGCCGTGGCCTATCATTTCGGCCGCATGCTGCGCGACTCGCTCAAGGTGCCTGTGGGCATAGTGGCCAACCCCGTCGGGGGAGCCACTACCGAGAGCTGGATCGACATCGAGACCCTCAAGCGCGATGAGCCCGACGCTCTGGTCAAATGGCAGACCAACGACTACATACAGCCCTGGGCGCAGGGGCGCGCAAAGCTCAACTCGCCCGGCCATCGCCACCCCTATGAACCCGCCTATCTCTTTGCCTCCGGCATACGCCCACTGGGACAGCTCCCCGTGGCAGGCACCATATGGTATCAGGGCGAGAGCAATGCCCACAATATCGAAAACCATGAGCGCCTCTTCGGCTATCTGGTCGACTCGTGGCGCCGTCAGTTTGACAGCCCCGGGATGCCATTTCTCATGGTGCAGCTGTCGAGCATCAACCGCCCGTCGTGGCCTGCCTTCCGCGACAGCCAGCGCCGGCTTGCCTCACGCATACCGGGCGTAGGCATGGCTGTGAGCAGCGACCTTGGCGACTCGCTCGACGTCCATCCGCGCAACAAGCGTCCGGTGGGTGAGCGACTGGCCCGTATAGCCCTCCATGATGTCTACTCCGCCACAAGCGTAGTGCCCTCTGGACCTCTCCCATTGAGCGCTTCGACCGTGCCGGGCGGCATTGCAATCGAGATGGAATATGCCGACGGAATGCACCCCGCTACCGGCGACTCCATCATAGGCTTCGAGGTGGCCTCGTCGATTCTCGGCCCCTACTTTCCCGCCTCGGCCACCATTTCCGGAAACCGCATAATCCTAAAATCCATGCAAGAACCCAACCCCACCGCCGCCCGCTACGGATGGCAGCCCTTCACCCGCGCCAATCTGGTCAACGGCGCACTCCTCCCCGCATCAACCTTCCGCATAGCCGCCGAGATAGCCAACCCCGACGAGGGTATTTACCGCGGTGTGTCGGGATCGTTTGCCGCCCTGCTCCCCTCCGGACAGGTGATGATAGCCGGCGGATGCAACTTCCCCACCGACACTCCCCTCGCCCCCGGCGCGCAGAAAAAATTCTACTCAGGCATCTACACAGCCGATCCTGCCTCGGATGTGATCGACTGGACACTCGCAGCCGAGATGCCCGCTCCGATGGCCTACGGCGCCACTGCGACTGTTGCCTCGGGCGCAGTGCTCATAGGCGGAAGCAATGCCTCGGGCCTCTCTACCGATGTGTATCACTTCGACGGCACAGCCCTGACAGCACTTCCCTCGCTCCCCTACGGCATTGACAATGCCGCCGCAGCAGCGATAGGCAACAAGGTGTATCTGGCCGGAGGCCCGGGAGCCGACGGTATGCCCGGCAACTCACTCCTCTGCCTCGACCTCGACCATCAGGCCAAGGGCTGGCAGGAGCTCAAGGCCATGCCCGGCTCACCGCGTGTGCAGCCCGTAGTGGCAGCTTCCGATGGCAAGCTCTACGTGTTTGGCGGATTTGCAGGCCGTACACCCAAAGCCGAGCCCACAGTGTCGACCGATGGCCTCTGCTACGACCCCAAGAAAAACAAATGGAGCGCCGTGGCCGGTCCCACCGAGCCCGACGGCAAGCCCCTCGCCCTCGGCGGAGGTGCTGCTGCCACATTGCCCAACGGCGACATACTTGCCATAGGCGGTGTGAACCACGACATATTCCTCGCAGCACTCATCGATCAGGCTCCCGACTATCTGTCGCATCCCATCGAGTGGTATCGCTTCAACCCCTACACCTGTGTGTTCAATCCCAAAGAGGGCACATGGACTGTGGCCGAGGGTCACGACACCGCCCGCGCCGGAGCCTCGCTCGTAGTGGTGCCCTCGCGTAAGGAGGCCATAGTGACCGGCGGCGAGCTTAAGCCCCGCATCCGCATCCCGCGTCCCACCCGCCTCACATTCTGATCCCCTCCATCATCTGCAACTAAACGTAAGCCGGGCGCCCCTTTCCGCAAGGAGCGCCCGGCTTGCCGTTTGTTGCTGAGGATATGATTTGGCTGATTGGTTCGCTACCTTAGACTAACCAAAGGTTAACATACGTTAATCACAACACCGTTTTATGATTAATTATAAAAAAATGCATATCTTCGGGCATACGAATTATGACTCACTTAATAATGTCTAAATCTTAGCGCCATGATAAAATTTTCGCCCATCAGAGAAGGATTTTTGGTAAATTATATGTTATGTTTGGCTTTAATGCTTAATTTCCAGTCGTGCACCTCCGACAATAGCCCAAAGGCTATCGAAACTCAAAGTATATTTTCCAGCAGAAGCGGAAATCAGTTGAATACCATTGATGAGCCTACTGCCCGTTATGCTGCATTTAAGTTGATGAACGCACCAGTGGACGGTAAGCAGGTTGTTCAGCCAAGAAATGTATATAACACAGTTATAATCCGAAACCAATATGGAGAACCGGTGATGTATGCCGTAAATTTTGATTCTGATGGCGGTTATATAATCATATCTGCCAGCAGAAAGACCACTCCTGTTATAGCATCAAGCGATCAGGGCATTTACGGAGGTCCTGTAATAACGTTGCCATTTATATCCCGACTCATTGATAGAGCCTCGGCCAAGATTACAGAGTCGTTTGATTATCCTATAGATTCGCTCAATACCTATGCCGAACATTGGGCTGCTCTCCTCCCACCAATGAGGCATGTTCCAAAGAGATTGCGTGCTGCATCTCATTCATACCAATCTATAATAGATTCAGCTATCAGTGTGTGGGAAAGTCAAGGTCTCGAAGTTTACGAAGCACAGAAGTGGCTTAACAATGATTATGGGAACTGTCGTTATCTACCGGACCTTGATAATCTACTGGCAAAATTAAATATGTCGGTAAACTGGGCCGATGGACGGCCCATGAATGAACTTTCTTATATAGTTGTCCGTCATACACTCACCTATTCAACAAGCGGGGATAAGTGTGATCCTGTCACCACTAAATGGGATGTCAATGTACCCTATAATGCCGCCGTACCCGGGAGTAAACCTCTAAGCTCCGAGGCTGTCGCTCTTGGTAAGATTCTTCATTATTTCAAAGATCCATCTATTTTAGACTTTTCATCATCAATATCTAATCCTCTGAAGAACAATTTAGAAGTTGCAAACTTTTTATATGATGTAGCTCTAAATACCCATACCGTATTCGGAACCAATTATAGTTTTTCCTCCTATGATAACCTGCAGTATGCGATAGATAATCATTATAAGTATTCATTCAAGAAAGGTACGATTAATGAGGAAGACTTAATTTCCTCCATCGACAATGGTTCTCCATTAATAGTTATAGACTATGATAAAGATGGGCGCAGTCATGCTTGGGTCTGCGATGGGTATCGTGTGGTTGAAGATCGTATAGATTACCATCTTATGGTTCCTGTAGGTCAACCTGAAGATATCTTCGGTCCATATGAGCCATCGGCTCAATGGGATCACTATGGCAATGCTAGTTTCCAGTTCAATCATAGTGATAATGATGTGAAAATAATGGTTATCTCCGATTATACGAGTGACCAATTAAGAGGTGTTTTTTATTCCAAATTCTCGAAATTATAACGATAATCCATGGAGCGTTTTGTACTATTTATTATAACCGTATTGCTGCTTGTCGGGTGTCGGACAAACAAGGCGGTCTCTCAGCGGCCTACAGCTGAAACAGATGAGCAGATGGCAGACTCGGTGAAGTATGCACAAGTCAAGGAGGCTTTCATAAATGGCGAGTTTGTGTTCAGAATCACCCGCAGAATGAATAAGGGACATTCTGATTTTGCATACGATAATCGCTTCAAACATAAAACCGACGAAGCTACTTCGCCAACAGAGTGTTATATCGTAGTGACTGGCGGTAAAATATTTTATAACACAGGTATTAGCAATAACTTTCCCAATGGCTCATCGGGTATGCTAAAGGACTTGAAATATTCATCTGTTGCAAAGAAAAAAGAGATCGTGCTTACTGCTTCAGACGACAAGTTTTATAAATCGATATTCATGTCATTAACCGGAAACTCAGATATGGCAACGGCGGTGTTACGTGATGGGAAGAAATCGGAATGCATTTTCTATGGATATATAGAGCCACTTGACCAGACCGCTCCGCTAAACCTCTACGAATACTATTAAATCTCTGATCCATAGGCCTGCATTATTGCGCCCCATTAAAAACAAATATAGCGTTGTGGGCTACTCTATCAGCAACAAATAGCAAGCCGGGCGCCCCTTTACGCAAGGAGCGCCCGGCTTGCCGTTTGTTATATTGCCATCGAAAGTGTCACAACGACAGCACCGACCACCAACCACAGGATGAATGAATACAAGCTTTGTTTGGTGGAGTCGCTGACATATTTCGACACAAACCGCTTTATCCTTGGATAACCGAATACGGTTACTGCCGAATAAATCATCAACACCCATATTGGGGTGGCATCAGGGTTGTGTGACAGCATGCTTTCCTACTATTAAATGCTACATAGAACTGCTTATCAAGAACGAAGTTTAGCAACGATCATAACATTGTTGTCGTTTTCGTGCAGAGTGGTCATAAAGCGCTCCACAGCCTCGTGATGTTCAGAGCCGATTTTACCGTCGGCAATAGCGTCTTCCAATCTTGACTTAAGTTCAAGAGGTTCATAGATGCCATATACATAACCATCGTGCATACTCCATCCCCAACCATCGAGATTGAAGAAAAAGTCGTTTATACACTTCCCCACACGCCAGGCCTCGCGGGTGCTTTTGTCAACCATGATTTTACCTTTATTTGCACCTCCCACTATATAAGTCAACATATGATGGGGCAAGTCATAGTAAACGAAAAAAGCACCATCCTTCCGCTCGATGTCCATATCAAGGGTATATACGGCCTCCAATCTGTTTGCTTCCGCATTGTAATTGTAGAGCGTATCGTTGAAGGTTGTGTGGAAGGTCGGGGTGTCTGTACACCTGTATGAGAAAATCTCATTATTAAATCCTACTGTTGCTCCAGTATCATCAACCAGATTTGCCACAAGATAAGGAGAGAACACATAGCTCACAGTATCGGTGTCGTTCATCGAAGTAGGAAATGTTGCCGCGACAAACTGATTGTCATCCTGCTCACTGAAACACAGTTGCACGGTAGATATGGTGGCGTCAGCGTTTTTGAAGAGCTTTCCTTTGTTGAGTTTACGACCTATTTTAGCCTCACCTGTAAAGTTGCCTTGCAAGTCGTAGCTGTTGATCTTGTTGTTGAATCCGGCCACATATATTTGTCCGCCCTCCTCGTCGATAAGCACATCATAGGCGCCGATAGGGTATTCTCCGGGCCCATTGCCTATGGCACCAACGTCGCAGATATACCGTCCGTCGCGGTCAAAAAGCTTTACCGGCTCTTTGCCCGCTATGATATAATTATCGGAAAATGAGAGCATCCCGGGCCGGAAGAGGGCTTCTTCGCGATTGTCAAATCTCACAACACGGAAATCGCTGGCTATGTCGCTGAGCCTGATGTCGCGTGTGTCGGATACTTTGGCTTCGTCCACAATCATCAATTGCGAGGCGTCGCTGCCGACAATCTTGACATTTAGCGGCTTGCCCGAGCATGACCAAAGTATGGCAGGCAGGAGAAGAAGTATATAATTATGTTTCATTTAGCTATCGGGAGAAATGTGTCATGGGGGGTCAGTGCTTCCAGCGGCCTATCAAGAGATAGTTGTTATCGTCGGGGGCGATGCTCTCCTTGAGCTCTTTCATACGGGCCATCCCTTCATCTGTGGCAAGGGGATGACTCTCTGGGGCAGCTTCAAGACAGTCGAGGAGATCGCCCGGATCAATATTCCATACAAGATAATCAGGGCGGCTGCCATCGGCCCATCCGCTATCCATGGTGAGGGTGCCGAGATTGTCAAACATCACCACAGCCGGTGCTCCGCGCAGAGTTGAGCGGTCGATCACAAACGGAGTGTTGTGGGGGAGCACAAACGATCGCTCACCGGCACGCTCCGGGGCTCCGTAGGTAACCACAACGAAAAATTGCGGGAAGGCCCGGAAGTAGTGCATCGGCACCTCTTCGCCGAAATCAAACGTAAATGCGGGGGTGAAGCGTCCGTCGGCATATTCATACAGGGTGTCGGCTTTGCAGTCGATACGGAACAGAGAGTATGTAAAACCATCAGGTTTCTCGTGTGAGCCTACATGGATCTCACTGCTGAAATCGGGCACGACCGTGATGTCGGGTTTGAACACCGAGCTGATCACATTGCCTTGCATGTCCTGGGTCCACACCGGTGTGGGGTTTTCATCGCTGTGGAAGAGAAGAGCGGCAACGGTCACGGTGCCCTTCTCATTGTCGATGGTAAAGAAGCCCTTGTTGACTTCCTGCGCGAGCGGAATGCTCTCGATGTATTCGCCGGAGGTATTATACACCGAAATATCTTTTGCGCCATACTGCATGAGGTAGATCCGGCCGGCTTTCTCATCGACATCCATGTAGTAAGGGGCGATGGTGTATTCGCCGGGACCATTGCCTTTGGCTCCTACCTTGCCGAGATATTTGCCGGAGCGGTCAAACTGCTTGACCACACCGTCGGAATATATCAGGATACGCTTGTCGGTGACCCACACGAAGCCCTGCCCTACAGTGGCCTCGTCGCTGCTTTCAAGTTTCACGAGCTCTACATCGTCGAGAATGTCGGAAGCCCGCAGAGTTACGGGCTCAGGGACCGATGACAGTTTTCCCACTATCATCGAATCGCTGCCGACCGCCACCGTCTGTGCGGCCACAGGTGCATCGGCAAAGGTTTTGGAGAGGGGGGTTGACGAACCGGTAAACTCGCCTTTGGAGGAAGAGCCTCCCCCGCACGACGACACCACGCACATGCCTGCCGCCATGGTGACCAGAATGTTGATAATTGTTTTCATTGGTATGATATTGAGAGTGATTCAATCATGAGCACAGGCTCGCTGCCTGACGTGTCGTAGCCTTTGAATGAGGTCATAAAACCGCTTTTATCGGAAAACTCCACGATAAACCGTCCTCCTTTCTCGGAGATGTCGATGGTGATCCTATCGCCATCCTTCTTCATGACCACACTGCTGCCGCTGTCATTGATGATATTCCTGAACTCCTCGGCGCCCGCTGTGAAGATGTTGTCAATGCCGGTCATGGCCTCCGACGGTAGAGCCGATGGGCCGGTGGTGCCGTCAAAAACCACACTGCCGGCGCTGTCGACCTGCAGAAAATGCTTGGCTCCGGAGTCGGCCCAGTAGATCGACAGGGTGCTGTCGGCGCTCATGGAGTTGTATTTCATCACCACATTCACAAGATTGCCTTGAGGCGACAGCTTGAATGGCCGGTCGGGAGTTGAGGGCTTGAGGCGCACGTTGAGATTAATATCACACTGGCCTGCGCTCTTGATTTTCTCAAAGCCGAGGTCAACAATCTTTCCTGCCGCTATGGTGGTGTCAGGACGGATGAACATCAGTCCGATACCGATTCCCACCGCAAGCACAGCTGCAATGCGGCCTATGTGACTCAGGAGATACGACAGTGTTGTCCGGGCCTTTCGCGGTGGCTCGAATTTCATTGAAGTGGATGGAGCGTGGCGCGGCTGAAGAGCTTCAATCACCCGACGGTACTTGTCGTCGTTGGTATGGTCGGAGAGGTTCATGGTGTCGTATTCAGTTTTAATCTCAGATATTCAAGTCCTTCATAATAGCGGCGCTTGGCCGTGGTTGCTGAAAGCCCCAGAGTAGCGGCTACATCGCAGAATGTCATCGAGGTGAATATTCTCAGCCTGACCACCTCGCGGGTATGCTCAGGCATGACATCGACAAGCGCGGCTATCCGGGGAGCTTCCTCCTCAAACGACTCAGGCTGCTCGCTCAGTCCCGACGCCTCGCTGCAGGTCAGAGGCATGAAGCCGGGCGAGCGTGCATGACTGTTGCAGGCATTTACCAGCATCCGGAACATATAGGCATGAAGATTCTCAATCCTTGCCACCGCGCTGCCACGCTCCAGTATGCGCAGATATACATCCTGCAGGATATCCTCGGCATCCTCCACGCTTGCCACGCGGTAGCACGCATAGCGGAAAAGCTCCTGCTTGTGCCTCTCCATCAGCTCAGTGATCCGTCGGATGAATTCTTTTTGCGACATACTATTGTTTGCGTAGGCTCCGGAAGTCCCATTCATCGGTAAAGATAGCCATAAAGTGGTAAAAGTCCGCCCAACCCCGCATTTTAACCTCTTTTAACGCTGACCCTACATGGTAATGAGATTTCTCCAACTCACAGAAATTGATTATATTTGTATTCTAAATATCTCTACTGATGGAACAGAAGCCTTATATCACTCGATCTCACGATGTGCATCTTGACAGCGAATACAGCCAATGGTTGACAGAACTGATAGGCCGTTATCGCCGTGCCCAGATTAAAGCAGTAGTAAAAGTCAACTCAGAAAAACTCTTATGGAATTGGCAGACCGGCAGAGATCTTGTGCGACGCAAGGCTGAAGAAAAATGGGGTTCCGGCATTGTGGAACAACTGAGTCTTGATTTACAGGCGGCATTCCCCAATGAAACCGGCTTCGGCTCCAGGAATCTGTGGTATATGAAGAAATGGTATCTATTCTATTCAACCGAACTTCATAGGCTATCCGGAGCCTCAACAATGCAAGATAAACTATTTCTGCACCATGTAGGTGCAGAATTTGAGGACTATTCTGATCAAGACAAGATGCCTACTCTTTTCGGTTTTGTTCCGTGGAAACATCATGTGGAAATCATCACCAAGTGCAAGAGTATTGAAGAGGCATCGTTCTATCTTAGGCTGACGGTTCAAGAGTCGTTGTCAAAGCAGGGCTTATTGAATTGCATTAAAGCTAATTTATATATGGAGCAAGGAGGTGCATTGACCAATTATAAGGAAAAACTCCCTTTCCCACAAGCTAAATTGGCTCAGGAAATTACGCGAGGCAATTATGATTTCAGCTTTGTTAATGTGCCCCAAGAATATAGTGAGCGTGATTTGGAAGATGCTCTATGCAATCAGATGACACGCTTCCTTTTGGAACTTGGCAATGGCTTTGCTTTTATAGGTCGTCAGAAAGAATTGGTTGTAAGTGGTGTGAGCCGACGCATTGACCTATTGTTTTATCACATTCGTCTAAGGTCATATATTGTTTTGGAAATCAAGGTAAAACCATTTGATCCAAGTTTTGCCGGGCAAATCAACTTTTATGTCAATGCTGTAGATGAGATCCTAAAAACGCCTGAAGACAATCCAACGATAGGCCTTCTCATATGTAGCGATATGAGAGAGACCGATGTACAGTTGTCGTTCAAAGGGATAACCACACCTTTGGGGGTGGCTACCTACAATAATGTTCAATTAGAGGAGATTAAGCGACAATTACCAACTTATGACCAATTGGTGGAACGTGTCAAAATCCTTGAACAAGAAATATCTGAATCAAAAGGGTGAATCCACTGCATTTTCTGCGTTACCCTCAGAAGATTGACTGCGGGGTGGGGCATGGGTCATGTGAGAAGGGAGGGATATAATATCGACGCCCCCGGCCGGAGATCAGTCCGGTCGGGGGCGTCGGTATTGCTCGGGAGGTGAGGCCTTGTGGGTCAGCGGCGCAGGAAGCGTCCGGTGAAGAAGGCTGCCACGGCGAGGGCGCCGAGGGCTCCCATTATCACATGATGAACATGCTCCATATGGATATGATGTTTCATCTCTTTTTCTACTTTCTGCAGGGCGGTGAGTTCACGCTCCTGTGGGGTCTTGATGAGTGCCATAAGCGGGTGTGTGTATTTTTTCAGTTGATAATCTGAAATGACAACGAACCACACACACTCAAAGTTCATTTACCGGAAGGGGTCGATGCCGAGAGGCGGAGGCGGTAGGAGAGGGGCTTCTCGGGCACACGGTATTCGGGCATTGTGTCGACATCGTGGCCGCAGGAGGCATTGCCCACGCCGCGATACACCGAGTCGAAGTGGAGATAGGTGTAGGGGAGCGGAGTGAGATCCCACTGGTGCATTGCGTTCATGAGCTGGGTGTCGTCGTTTCGCATGGCCGAGAAGGTCACGGGGCCTTCGGCCTGAATGAGGAGCGAGTAGCCTGTTGCGGGGTCGGTAAAGGCCACCTCACGCAGCTCGCCTCGCGATCCGGCGCTCTGGGGCTTCATATACTTGTCGTCCATGGCTCCGACGGTCGAGGTGTAGCGTCCGATGGTTGTGCCGTCGGCGCGGTCGTTGCTGTTTTCCCACGGGCCGAGAGCATAGTAGTCGACCATCGAGAGAGCCGAGTCGATGCCCATTGCGACACCGGCGCGGCGCAGGTCGTCGCGCTGAGGGTCGAAAGCAGCGTCGATATCCACTATTCCCTGAGGATAGATCACATACGAGATATCGGTGGAGCAGAGGGAGCCGCCGCGGTGGGTGGTCACAGTCACCGAGCCATCCTTATTGACCTTCTCGGAGATGGTGCCGTTGGGGTCGAGGCCGGTAGATGTGTCGCCATAGCGGTCGTTTTCGATCCAGCGGTGGTTGGAGTATTCGGGGCCCATGCCGGGAGCCACCACGCTGCGCCCGTCGAGGGTGAGGGCTGTGAGGCGTCCGGTGGTGAGCGAGAATGATGCGCTCACTGCCGAATTGGCCACGGTGAGGGTGGAGTCGTTGCGGGTCACCTTGAGGGCGCCATTCTTTTTCTTCTGAGACTTGACGGCGGCAAGGGGACGGGGCGAGGTGAGCGGATACTGGGCGAGTGCCACTTCATGGCCGGCCTCGGCATAGCGGAGCGCCTCGCGGGCCACCACGCGGAGGGTGAGCAGGATCTCGGCACCCTTGGGCTTGGCCACGATGGCGGGGAGCGCAATCTCTACATTGCCGGTATGGCCCGGGGCGATGTCGGGGAGGGGGGTGCGCACGGTCGATTTCACATGGCCGTCGACGAGGGTCTCGGCCACGAGGTCGAACCCGGCGAGCGAGGTGGAGTGGTAGGTGTTGGTGAGAGTCAGGGTGGCGGTGCGGGCGCCGGGGGTGTAGGCGAGCGAGTCAAACTTCACCCACTTGTGGGCAGCCTTGACCTCGGCGAGTTTCGACGAGGGCTCGCGCGATGAGGTGATGATGCCGTTGGCGCAGAAGTTGCCCTGATGGGGGCCGGGATAGTCGTAGCCTGTGGTGAGGCGCTTCACGCCCTGCTTGAGGAGCTGCGGGTCGTAGATGGTCTGGTCAACCCAGTCCCAGATGCAGCCGCCGATAGTGGCATCGGAAGCCTCTATCACGTCCCAGTACTCGCTCAGGTTGCCTACGGCGTTGCCCATGGCGTGGGCATACTCGCATATGAGCATAGGCTTGTCGAGTCCGGAGGTGTTTTCGTGCATCCATGCCTGGCCGGGATACATCTTGGAGTAGAAGTCGCTGTAGATCTCACCGCCATAGGGGAGGTTGATGCGGGTGCCCTCGTAGTGGACGGGGCGTGTGGCGTCGAGAGCCTTGGCGGTGTCGTAGCAGGCGGCGAAGTTGCTGCCTGAGCCTGCCTCATTGCCGAGGCTCCACATGATCACCGAGGGGTGGTTGCGGTCGCGGGTCACCATGCGGTAGATGCGGTCGGTGAAGGCCGGGATCCACGATGGCATATCGGAGATGCTCTGGTTGGCATGATCCTCGAGATCGGCCTCGTCGATCACCATCAGGCCGTAGTAGTCGGCCATAGCATAGAGACGCTCATCGTTGGGGTAGTGGGATGTGCGGACGGTGTTGATGTTGTTTTGCTTCATCATCACCACATCCGAGAGAATCTCGTCGGTGGTCACGGCGCGGCCGTTGAGGGGCGAGGTATCGTGGCGGTTGACACCCTTGATCCACACCGGCTTGCCATTGAGGAAGAACTTGGAGCCGTCGATCTTGACTTCGCGCAGGCCCACAGGGGTCGAGAAAGCCATCTCCTCGGCTCCGGTGGCGGCATCGCGCTGGGTTATGATCACGCGGTAGAGGTTGGGGGTCTCGTCGCTCCAGAGCATGGGCGAGGAGATATCAAAGTCGGCCTTGACAGGACGACCGGCGCGCGAGGTGGCTTTTGTCCTGACGAGCTCTTCTCCATAAGGCGCAACGAGGGCCACTTCGACTATCTTGTCGGGGGCGCCAATGCTGTCGGCAATCATGGCAACATCTACGGTCACATGGGCCGATGAGTGGTCGGGGCTGAGAGTGGTGGTGATGGCATGGTCGCGCACTGCCGACCCGGCGGGGAGGGAGCGGAGGGTGACGTCGCGGAAAATGCCGCTCATGCGAAACATATCCTGACACTCGAGATATGAGCCGTCGCTCCAGCGCATCACTTCTACGGCGAGGGTGTTGTCGCCAGGCTTGAGATAGGGCGATATGTCAAACTCCGAGGTATTGTTTGAACCCTGGGTGTAGCCCACATACTGACCGTTGACCCACACTGAGGCAGCCGAGTAGATGCCGCCGAAGTGGAGGATGGTGCGGCGCTTCTGCCAGTCGGCCGGCACACTGAAGGTGGTGCGGTATGATCCTACGGGATTGATGCCGTAGTTGGCGCCGTCGTCGTTGAAGCCGGGACGGGCACGGATAAATGGGGGAGTGTTGGCGTGGGGATACTCAACATTGGCGTAGATGGGATGGTCATATCCCTGCATCTCCCAGTTGGAGGGCACCGGAATCTTATCCCATGAGCTGTCGTCGAAATCCACCTGATAAAAATCGAGCGGACGCTGCGAAGGTTCCGATACAAGATTGAACTTCCAGTCGCCGTTGAGGCTCCTGATGCGGCTCGACTTAGTGTCGGTCCACGGGGTGGCATAGAACTCCTTGTCGGCTTTCATCTCGCTCTCGCTCGCATAGGGGGTCATGGTGGCGGCGCCGGGGAGCTTGTTTATTGCAAAAACAGTCTCATCCTCCCACACCGGAGCTCCGATGCGCGGTTTCTCCACCTGCTCGATCTCGAGCCAGGCATTGCGGTCGGCAGGATTCATGGCCAAAGTGACAAGGCTTCCGTCGGCAGCCACGGCATACATTGAGTCGGGCTTTGACGCGTCGGCCATTACCCACAGGCGCTCCTTGGTGCCTTGGGCGGGGGTAAACACAAATCGCTTGCGGTTGCCGTCGAAGCCCTGCGAATAGAAGGCTCCATAGATGGCCCGCTTGTCGGGATCGGTCATCTTCACCTGCCAGTACTGGCCGCGGTTGTTCTCGTCGGCGCTCTCGGCCTTTATGGGAGCGCGCGATGATGATTCGTCGCCATTGCCGAGCACGGTGCCGGGGCGCGACACCGGTATGAAGCGGTAGGTGAGGGCATCGTCGAATCCGGCGCGGCCCGAGGGGGTGATTGAAAAGTTGGCGGCACGGTCGGCCGGAGCGGCTGTGCGCTCAATGAGGGTGATGGATCCGTCGGGGAGAGCTTTGGCGGCACGGTCGGGACGGTTGGCAGGCACGAGGATGAAGCAGTCTTTCACGCTGCCGGGCTCGATAAGCCACAGCTGGGCTTCATCGGAGCCATTGACCTCGCCGGTGGCCACTCCATCGGCAGTGGTGCGCAGGGCCACGTTGGCAAACGGGTTAATGACGCGCCATGAGCCTGAGAGCTCGGTTATGGTGAAACATGATGCGGGATCGGCCGACGCCACATCGGAAAGACGGGCACCCTGATCGGCCACCACCAGCTGCTTGGCCGACGATGGCTTGAGATTGTAGAGGGTACCCCGCTGCCACACGGCGGCCGAAGCCGACAGCGCCGTGGCCACTAAAATCAAGGCAAGCGCTGCAAGGCGCACACATTTGTTCATGGATCAGACGGTTGTGAAATGTTGTTTTTATGCTCAAAGTTACGCATTTTTTCCGTTATCTGCGCCATAGAAGCTTTGCAGGTGTGTTATTTTTTCATAAAATGGCCCGGAAGGGGCCGGAATAAGGCATCGGCGTGTGAGTTAATATATGTTATATTATGTTAATATGTGGTGTATTACATCAAGGCCGCCTCCATGTAGAGCCGGCATTAATTGCACATTCCACTATTTATTATTAACTTTGCAGCCAATAAGTCACCGGAGGGGGCCACTGAGCTTCCTCCTTTTGTTTGCGTCAACTGATCAAGCCTCATGATAGACAAATCCCTGCTCAAGGCCGCCATAGATGAAGAGCTCGCCAATACCGACGGGTTTCTGGTGGGCCTCAACATCACCCCCGACAATCGCATCACGGTCGAGATCGACTCACCCACCGGAGTAGACATCGACGAATGCGTGAGGCTCACACGTGCCATCGAATCGCGCTTCGACCGCGATGCCGACGACTATGAGCTTGAAGTGGGATCGGCCGGACTCACAGCTCCATTCCGCGTGCGCGGCCAATATGAGAAAAATGTCGGCAACGATGTGGCTCTCCTCACCGCCGACGGCCGCAAGCTCTATGGCCGCCTCCTCTCTGTGGGCGACGGCGAGGGAATGGACTTTCCCTTTACCGTAGCTGTGGAGGAAAAGGTGAAGGAGCCGGGGCGCAAACGCCCGGTGATAGTGGAGCGGGAGCTCACCTTCCGCCCGGCCGATGTCAAGTCCATCAGCTACGACATCAAGTTTAAATAATCCTCCCCCCTATACAGCAACAATAACCAGCTAACACTGATAAGCCTCTCTATATACACGACTATGGCCAAAAAGAACGACGCGCCCAACATGGTGGAGCGCTTTGCCGAATTTAAGGAACTCAAGAACATCGACAAGACCACGATGATCTCCGTTCTCGAGGAGTCGTTTCGCAACGTGCTCGCCAAGATGTTTGGCACCGACGAAAACCTCGACGTGATCATGAACCCCGACAAGGGCGACGTACAGATCTTCCAGAATCTTGAAGTAGTGGCCGACGGCGCCGTGCGCAACCCCAACCTCGAGATAAGCATCTCTGATGCCCGCGCCGACGGCGACCCCGACTGCGAGATAGGCGAGGAGCACACCCGCGAGATCATTTTTGCCAACTTCGGTCGCCGCGCCATTCTCACCCTGCGCCAGACACTCCAGAGCAAAATCCTCGAACTCCAGAAGGAGGCAATCTACTCCAAGTTCAAGGAACTTGAGGGCCAGCTCGTGAGCGGCGAGGTATATCAGACCTGGAGCCGCGAGACCCTGCTTCTCGACGACGACAAAAACGAGCTCCTTCTCCCCAAAAGCGAGTCGATCCCCGGCGACTTTTTCCGCAAAGGTGAGACCGTCCGTGCGGTGGTGTCGAATGTCGACAATAAAAACAACAACCCCAAGATCACAGTGAGCCGCACCTCGCCCGACTTCCTCCGTCGCCTCTTCGAGCTTGAGGTGCCCGAAATAGCCGAAGGTCTGATAAACATCAAGGCTGTGGCACGCATCCCCGGCGAGCGCGCCAAGATTGCCGTAGAGAGCTACGACGACCGCGTTGATCCGGTGGGTGCCTGTGTAGGCGTCAAAGGATCGCGCATCCACGGTATTGTACGCGAGCTCCGCAATGAGAATATCGACGTGATCAACTGGACCCCCAACGCCGCCCTCTTCATCGAGCGCGCACTGAGTCCCGCGCGTGTGAGCAACATCCGCCTCGACGAAGAGGTGAAGCGCGCCGAGGTGTTCCTCCGCCCCGAAGAGGTGAGCCTTGCAATCGGCAAGGGAGGCCTCAATATCAAACTCGCCTCTAAGCTCACCGGCTATGTGATCGATGTTTACCGCGATACAGAGCAAGTGTTTGAGGAAGATATCTACCTCGATGAGTTCAAGGACGAAATCGAGACCTGGGTCATCGACGCATTAAAAGATATGGGCTGCGTCACCGCCAAGAGCGTACTCGCAACTCCCCGTGCCGTCCTTATCGACAAGGCCGACCTCGAGGAAGAGACCGTCGACCATGTGCTTGAAGTGCTACGCGCCGAATTTGACGATGACAACAACACCTCAGCATCCGATGAGCCCGAGGCTCAGGACTCTTGTGTTGTCGATGGCGACCCCGCTGAGGATATCGCCGCCGCTGCCGACGAGGCCATGGATGCTTCCGACAGCTGCGCTGTCGATACCGACCCTGCAGAAGATATCGCCGCTGCTGCCGACGAGGCCATGGAGTCAGAAGCCAAGTAACCGGAGGCGGAGACCTCTGGCCGGCTCCCTCTCCTTTGGCCAGGCCGCAGGCTCCTTGCGTGTGTTGCTTCTTCATTTCCATTTTTAACAAAGCATTACCTCCAGACTATATATGCCGAGAACCAAAATAAGTAAAGTAGCGCGAGCGCTCAATATAGGTCTTCAGACCGCCGTCGATTTCCTCGATAAGAAAGGTATCTCCGTTGACACCAATCCCAACACGAAGATCGACGAGAGCGCTGTGATGCTCCTCGTGAAAGAATATGCCCCCTCAGCCGACGCAAAGGCCACCACTGCCGACATCATGGCAGGACCCGCCCGTCAGGCTGAACAGCCGGCCGCGCCACAGGCGCCCGCAGCCGCTCCTGCTGCAGCTGCTGCCGAGCCGGCACCCGCTGCCCCCGCCGCTGCCGCTTCCTCTGCCGCCACATCCGCGCCCTCTGCTGTCGGCGGTGTGCGCATTCTCGGCCATATCGACCTTGACCGCAAAGGAAACCCCATACGCAAGCCGGCGCCTAAACCCGAACCCAAACCGGAGCCTAAGCCCGAACCCAAACCGGAGCCCAAGCCCGAACCCAAACCGGAGCCCAAGCCCGAACCTAAAACCAAACCCGAACCCAAACCTGAAGTGAAGCCCGAACCCGAGAAGCCTGCTGCCGACAAGGAACCTGAGGTATTTACCCTCCCCACATCGCCCGATCGCCCGCAACTCAACATCGTAGGCAAGATCGACCTCGATGCACTTAACCAGTCGACACGCCCCAAAAAGAAACCCGCGCCCGGACAGCGCAACGCCGCCGGTCAAGGCGACCGCAAAAAGCGCAAGCGCATCACCGGCAAAGAGAAGGTCGATATTGAAAAGACCTCACAGCAGACCGGCTCCGACAACCGTGGCGACAACCGCGGCGGGGGCCAGCAAAACCGCTCCGACAACCGTGGTGGCAACCAGGGTGGCCGTGGTGGCAATCAGGGTGGCCGTGGCGGCAACCAAGGCGGCCGTGGCGGCGACAACAAGGGCCGCGGTCAGAAACGAGCCGCTGCCCCCCAGCACACCGAGGTCAACGAAGAAGATGTACAGAAGCAGGTTAAGGAAACCCTCGCCCGCCTCACTCAGAAAGACAAAGGCCAGAAGAAAGGCGTGAAATGGCGCAAGGAGAAACGTGAGGCTTTTGCATCACGCGAGCGCGAAGCCATGGAGGCCGAGGAGGCTGAAAGCCGCACCCTGAAGCTCACCGAGTTTGTCACCGCCAACGACCTTGCCGTGATGATGAATGTGCCGGTCAACAATGTCATAGCCACATGTATGAACATCGGCGTGATGGTGTCGATCAATCAGCGTCTTGATGCCGAGACCATCAACATCGTGGCCGACGAGTTTGGCTACAAGACCGAATATGTATCGGCCGAAGTGGTTGAGGCTATCCAGAGCGTTGAAGACACCGAAGACCAGCTCACCACCCGCCCCCCCATCGTGACTGTCATGGGCCATGTGGACCACGGTAAGACATCGCTCCTCGACTATATCCGCAACGCCAATGTGATCGCCGGCGAGGCCGGTGGCATCACACAGCATATCGGTGCATATAATGTGAAACTGGCCGACGGACGCCACATCACATTCCTCGACACCCCGGGCCACGAAGCGTTTACTGCCATGCGTGCCCGTGGCGCTAAGGTCACCGACCTCTGTATCATCATCGTGGCTGCCGACGACAGCGTGATGCCCCAGACCATCGAGGCCATCAACCACGCTTCGGCTGCAGGTGTGCCCATAGTGTTTGCCATCAACAAGATCGACAAGCCCCACGCCAACCCCGAGAAGATCAAGGAGGAACTCGCCGCAATGAATTACCTCGTCGAAGACTGGGGCGGCAAATACCAGAGCCAGGACATCTCGGCCAAAAAGGGCATAGGTGTCGACGAACTCATGGAAAAGGTGCTCCTCGAAGCCGAGATGCTCGACCTCAAAGCCAATCCCGACCGTCCCGCCACCGGCTCCATCATCGAGAGCTCGCTCGACAAAGGCCGAGGATATGTGGCCACAGTGCTTGTGCAGAACGGCACCCTCCGCGTGGGCGACGTAATCCTTGCCGGCACACACCACGGTAAGATCAAGGCAATGTTCAACGAGCGCAACCAGCGCATCAAGGAGGCCGGCCCCGCCGAGCCCGCCCTGATCCTGGGCCTCAATGGTGCCCCCACCGCCGGCGACACCTTCAATGTGATGGAGAGCGAGCAGGAAGCACGCGAGATAGCCAACAAGCGCGAGCAGCTGCAGCGCGAGCTCGGCCTCCGCACCAAGAAGATCCTCACCCTCGAGGATATCGGCCGCCGCCGCGCCATAGGCAACTTCCAGGAACTCAACATCATCGTCAAAGGCGACGTCGATGGCTCCATCGAAGCCCTATCCGATTCGCTCATCAAGCTCTCGACCGAGGAGATTCAGGTCAATGTGATCCACAAGGCTGTGGGCGAGATCTCGGAAAGCGATGTGACCCTTGCCGCCGCCTCCGACGCCATCATCATCGGCTTCCAGGTGCGCCCGTCGCTCGCCGCACGCCGCGCCGCCGAGCGCGACGGTGTCCAGATACGCCTCTACTCTGTGATCTATCAGGCCATCGAGGAGGTGAAAGACGCCATGGAGGGCATGCTTGCTCCCGAAATCAAGGAGGAGGTCACCGGCAGCGCCGAAGTGCTCCAGACCTACCACAT
This sequence comes from uncultured Muribaculaceae bacterium, assembly GCA_910579675.1. Lineage (GTDB taxonomy): Bacteria > Bacteroidota > Bacteroidia > Bacteroidales > Muribaculaceae > Paramuribaculum. The sequence goes on from CAJTUF010000027.1 coordinate 21,471, forward strand.
CTCCAAGGTTGGCACCATCGCCGGCGCCATCGTGCGCGAAGGCCGCATCAAGCGCTCTTGCAAGGTGCGCCTGATCCGCGAAGGCATCGTGCGCTACACCGGCGAGCTCGGATCGCTCAAACGATTCAAAGACGACGTCAAGGAAGTGCTCAGCGGCTACGACTGCGGCCTCTCCATCGCCGGCTACAACGACATCCGCGAAGGCGACATCATCGAAGCCTTCGAGGAAGTCGAAGTCAAGAAAACCCTCTGACAAATCAACTCAACGCGCGTCCCGACCCCTGCACAAGGTGTCGGGGCGCCGTTTTTTTATCCTCTATTTTCTGCTATGCTAAGAGCTCATGTGAATATTGGCTCCAACCTTGGCGAGAGTCTCGCGATGGTGGAGCGCGCAGCCGGGGCTATAGAGCGCGACCTGAAGGTTGAGGTGAAGCGCTCGGCGCCGGTGACCAGCGAGCCGTGGGGCTATGAGTCGGCATCGGCCTATGTCAATATGGGCATATGCTTCGACACCCGGCTCGACGGCGCTACACTCCTGCGCCGCCTTCTCGATATAGAGCGCTCCATATCGCCGGCCTCCCACCGCAATGCCGATGGAAGCTATGCCGACCGTCTGATCGACATCGACCTAATAGCGCTCGGCGACACCGTGGTGTCGACCCCCTCCCTCATCCTCCCTCATCCGAGAATGCACCTGCGCCCTTTTGTGCTCATACCAATGCGCGAGCTCGACCCTACATGGCGCCATCCGCTCACAGGGCTCACACCCGGCGAGATGCTCTCACGCCTCATTTGAGCTTGCGGAGGCTCGATTGTTTGCTATTTTCTGCGTAACTTTGCAGAGGAATAACCGACACTCACAGCCTCTATGACAATACGAAGCCACAACACCCTACGTCCTGTGCTTGCGGCATGCGCCATAGGCGCAGGAGCCGCCACCGCAGCCTATGCCGCCGACGGTTCGGCCAAGAAGCCGCATATCATACTCATCATGACCGACCAGCAGAGGGCCGACGCTCTCGGGTGTGCGGGCAATGATGCCATCATCACCCCCCATCTCGACAGCCTCGCCGCACAAGGCCATCTCTTTACCAATGCCTATACCGCAGCCCCGAGCAGCACACCTGCCCGCGCAGGTCTCCTGACAGGTATGACTCCCTGGCACCACGGACTCCTCGGCTATGCCCGCGACATAGCTCCCGAATATCCGGTGGAGATGCCGGCAATGCTCGCCGCCAACGGCTACCGCACTCTCGGCATAGGCAAGATGCACTGGCACCCGCAGCGGTCGCTCAGAGGTTTTGAGGCCACTCTGCTCGACGAGAGCGGCCGCCGCGAGGATCCCTACTTCGTGAGCGACTACCGCAAATGGTTTGCCACTGAGGCCATGGGGCTCAACCCCGACAGCACCGGCCTCGGATGGAACGACCACGGCGCCGCGCCTTATGCACTGCCCGAGCGTCTTCACCCCACGGTGTGGACTGCCGACAGGGCCGTTGAGGCCATTCGCGGCTACAGCTCCGACAGTCCGTTTTTCCTGAAGGTGTCGTTTGCCCGACCACATAGCCCCTACGATGCGCCGCAGCGACTGATAGATATGTACGACGGCGTAGACATTCCGGCTCCGGTGGTGGGCCAATGGTGTGGCGACGTGCCCCTCGACACCGATCCCGACGCCAAGCCGTCGAGCGCCCGCGGCAACTTCGGAGCTGACTATGCACGCGCTTCGCGCCGCAACTACTATGCCGCCGTGACCTTTATCGACGAGCAGGTGGGGCGGATTGTGGCTGAGTTGAAAGCCAAGAATATGTACGACGATGCGCTGATATGCTTCGTGTCTGACCACGGAGATATGCTCGGCGACCACCATATGTGGCGCAAGACCTATCCCTATGAGGGATCGGCTGCCATACCCTTCATAGTCAAGCTCCCAGCCGGCATGGAGACGGGCGCGGTAGCTCCGGGCACCCCCATCGAGGCTCCCGTCGAGCTTCGCGACCTTCTCCCGACATTTCTCGAAGCCTGCGGCGACACGGTTCCCGAGGCGGTCGATGGCATGTCGCTCCTGCCGCTGATGCGCTCGGAGGGCGCCCCATGGCGCAAGTATATCGACAGCCAGCACTCGAGCTGCTACTGGGCCAACTATGACTGGAACATGCTCACCGACGGCAAGCTGAAATATATATGGTTTTCGCAGACAGGCGACGAGCAGCTTTTCGACCTGACCGCCGATCCCGGCGAGACACGCAATCTGGCAGCCGACAGCAACTATGCCTCGGCAATGACAGAGATGCGCCGGGCCATGGCCGATTATCTGGCCGAGCGCGGCGAACAATGGGTCGACTCTGACGGCAAACTCGTCACCCACAGCCGCACCATACTTTACTCCCCCCATTTCCCCTCATCCAAATCCCCCCGATAAGATAGCCATGACATCAAGAATAGAGGAGGCCCGCGCCCGCAAATCCTCCGGAAAATACAACTGTGCCCAGGCTGTGGCCTGCTCATATGCCTCACTCACCGGCCTCGACGAGGAGAGCCTGCGCAATGCAACCAACGCCTATGGCACCGGCATGGGCAATCTCGAAGGCACCTGCGGCGCCCTTGTGGGCGCAGGAGCTGTGATAGGTCTCGCCACCGGCGACCGCATCAAGGCCATGCAGGCCATGAAACGCATCATGGGGCGCTTCGGCGAGCGCAATTCCACCGTGGTGTGCCGCCATCTGAAGGGTGTGGGTACCGGCAAGCCGCTCCGCGACTGCAACGACTGTGTGGCCGACGCAGCCGAATTTCTTGAAGAGGAGCTTGCGGCCCTCCCTCCACGCAGACGCCGCATAGCCGTGATAGCCGCCATGGACAAGGAGGTCAACCTGCTCCGCGGCCTCCTCGGCACCGATGCCGCCGAGTCGGTTGCCGGCCGGGTGAAGATCATCACCGGGCGTCTGGGCGATGCCGATATAGCCATAGCCAAGAGCGGTATAGGCAAAGTCAACGCCGCACTTGCCACCCGCGACATCATCGACCATTTCCACCCCGATGCCATTGTGAGCACGGGAGTGGCAGGAGGCACCGGCAACCAGGCCGACATACTCGATGTAGTGGTGGCCGATCGTCTGGCATACCACGATGTGTGGTGTGGCCCCGGCACCGATCCCTGCGTGGCCGACGGCTTCGGGCCCTACTTCACCGCCGACCCGGCTCTCCTCGCGCTTCCGGCGCTCCAGCCCCGCCCAGGCGTGTACCGCGGGCTCATATGCTCGGGCGACTCTTTCATATCCCGCGCCGAAGATGTGGCAGAGATACGCCGCAAGCAGCCCGAAGTAATGGCTGTGGAGATGGAGAGCACCGCAATAGCCCATGTGTGTGCCGTAGAGGGGATTCCCTTTGTAGCGGTGAGGGTGGTGAGCGATACGCCCGGAGTCCACTCCGACAATTCAGCCCAGTATGAAACCTTCTGGGACGACGCTCCCAAGCGCACCTTTGCCGTGGTGAGCGCTCTCCTCGACGATATGGCCGCCTCAGCAAAGCAGTGAAAGACCTACGCCCCATACGCGGCACGTATTATATAGCCGACCTCATAGCCGAGGGGGAGCACGAACACCAGGACTTCAAATACTCCATATCCGACGCCCGCAAGATTGCCCGCTCAATAAGTGCGTTTGCCAACAACGACGGTGGCCGGCTCCTTATCGGAGTAAAAGACAATGGCGTGATCGCCGGTGTGAAAAATGAGGAGGATATCTATGTGGTGGAGGAGGCGGCTTCGCTCTACTGCTCGCCCGAAATCGAGCTCCGCTTCACTGCCTTCCGCGTCGATGGCGGTCTCACGGTGATACGCGCCGAAATCGAGGCTGCTGCCGACCGCCGCCCGGTGATGGTGTGCGAGGCCGACGGGCGCATGCGCGCCTACTACCGTGTGGCCGACGAAAATATCGCCGCCCCTGACCTCATGGTGCGGTCATGGCGCGAGTCATCGACCGGACAGCTCCTGCGTCTGACCGATGCGGAGCGTTCCGCAATGACGCTCCTCGACTCGTGCGGGTATCTCACCGCCGAGTCGCTTGCCACTCATGCGGCCATATCCGTATCCACCGCCTCCGACATCATCATCAGCCTACATGCCATGGGACTCGTGAAGTGGAGCTATTCAGGCGGAACTTTCCGTCTCGTAGCCGTCGGCTGATATAGCTGTCGGCAGCCGGTTCACATGATTTCAGACCCGGTTCGTTGAATATCGCAACGATTGAGTGCGTTTTTACATATCTTTGCATTTCAATCATATATCAAGCCGCTACTAATATGCACGTGACGCGAAAGAGAAAGCTCGAACACATCATTTATATCAGTATTTTTCTGCTGATATTCATAGCCTTCCTGCTCGACGTGGTGCGGGCCCGCAACACCGATGGGCTCGCTCCGCTCACCGGGAGTGTCTTTGTCCATATCTCCCTCACCATGCTCCCCTTTGTGGCGCTGTTTGTGATCCACAACTCGCTGGTGATCCCCCGCTTGCTGCTACGCAACCGCTATCTACCCTATCTATTGGCCACTTCCGGGCTCATAGCTCTGGTGTGGGGTTGTCAGGCATGGGCATTCATGACACGCCTCGAAAGCATGCCGCCCCACGGAGGCCCTATGCGCGGCCCCTCCCACATAGTGCCGCTTCCCATGTTTCTTGATCTGGTCTACGACATACTCATCGTCGGAGTCAATCTGGCCGTGGCCCTTATTTTCCAGCGGCTCGACGACAAACTCGAGCGCGAGCGCATGCAGAAGCGCGAGGCCCAGAACCAGCTGGCCTATCTCAAAGCCCAGATCAACCCCCACTTCTACATGAATATGCTCAACAATATCCACGCCATGATCGACATAGATGCCGAGCGGGCGCAGGATATGCTCATCAATATGTCGAAGCTGATGCGCTACACCCTCTACGACAGCTCATGCGAGCGCATAGCCCTCTCGTCGGAGATAGCTTTTCTCAACAACTATCTCTCACTGATGAAGCAGCGGTATCCCGACAATAGGGTGAGTATCACCAGCCGGTTTCCCGACCCGGCCACTGCCGCAGGCGTGATGGTGCCACCTCTTCTCTTTCTCGTGTTTATCGAAAACTCTTTTAAGCATGGCATAAGCTACCACGACCGTTCATTTGTCGACATAAGCATCACCATCGAGGGTCGCACTCTCACATTCAGGTGTGTCAACAGCCGCCACCCCTCGGCAGCCGACCGCCCCAGTGGCATAGGACTGAAAAACATCAGCGAGCGCCTGCGCCTCATCTACGGCAACCGTTTCAGCTATGATGTCGACACCGATTCAGATCAGGGTTCCTATTCTGTCACCTTATCAATACCGCTCCATGACGAATCCGACGACTCCTCTGCAGACTCTCATCATTGATGACGAACCGATAGCGCTCGAAAAGCTGCGCAATTATGTGGCCAAAGTACCGTATCTCACCCTTGCCGGCGCCTGCTGCGACGGGCTGGAGGCATCGCGGTTTATGGCCGAAAACAAGGTCGATCTGGTGTTTACCGACATCAATATGCCCGACCTCACCGGCATGGAACTTGTAGAGTCGCTGCGCGGCAACGCCCCGATGATAGTGTTTACCACCGCTTATCCGCAATATGCCGTCGACAGCTACCGGCTCTCGGCCATCGACTATCTGCTCAAGCCCTACAGTTTCGCCGACTTCCAGCGCGCGGCGGCCAAAGCCTACGCAGCGGCACAGCAGAACTCACCGGCCGATCCCGCTCCGCGACAATCATCAGGCAGCGACTCTCTCTTTGTCAAAGTCGACTACCGGTATGTGCGCATCAATCCGGCGTCGATACGCTATGTCAAAGGCTACGGCGAGTATCTACAGATATTCACCACCACCCACGACACTCCTCTCACCACCCTCAGCTCCTTCAGCGCCATCACCGGCAAGCTACCCGATAATTTCATGCAGGTCCACCGGTCGTATATCGTCAATATGGAGCATGTGGAGCAGATCTCGCGCGGACGCATAGTGATGGGCCCCGACGAATATATCCCTGTTGGCGACAGCTACCGCAACAGCCTCTCAGCGTGGCTCCGCGACCACTCAGTGGGAGCGAAGGGCAAAGCCTGACATTCCGGCCACGGATTCATAGGCCGTTTGGGGCCATTGGTTGAACTTAGTTGCCGTTCATGCCGATTAGAAGTAATATTGCAGCATAGTTTAAAATACTACCTCTGATTAGCATGAAGCATCTCTTCCTGACAACAGCCATCTGCATCCTCAGCGCCACGGGAGGCATCGCAGCCGATGACTCCACGTGGACCTACTCGGCTTGCGTCGACTACGCGCGCCAGCACAATATATCGCTCCAGAAACTGCAGGTTGGCGAACAGACGGCAGCCTACGACCTTGAAGAAGCAAAGGCCCAATGGCAGCCTTCGCTCGATTTTGCCACCACCCACGGTGTGAACAACTATCCATGGGCCGACTCCCGCAACAATACCTACAGCAGCTCCTACGGATTCAATGCCGGATGGACTGTATGGAATGGCGGACAGCGTGAAAACACCATACGCCGCGACAAAATCAATGTGGAGATAAGCCGCCTCGCCACCGACGACCTGATGCGAAGCATCGAGACCGACCTGCTTCAGGTGTATCTCAATATACTCTACGCACGCGAGTCGATTGCTATATACGAAGAAGCATCAAAGCTCAGCAAGGCTCAGGCCGAACGGGCACGCCAGCTCATGGAGGCCGGAAGGGCATCGAAGGTCGACTACGCCCAGCTCAACTCACAATATGAGCAGGACCGCTATGCTCTGGTCAATGCCCGTGGCACCTACGACACCCGCCGCATGGAGCTCAAAAAGCTTCTTGAGCTCGGCATTGACACCGAGATCTCACTGGCCGATGTGGAGTGGACAGCCGAGCAGATTCTCGCTGCCCTCCCGGATGTCGACGAAAGCTACCGACTCGCCCTCGACACCGACGTGAAGCTCCGCAGTCTCGCTCTCGAAGCAGAAGGATCAAAGATCGACATAGATATAGCCAAAGCCTCAGGCCGACCCAAGATTTCGCTCAATGCCGCTGTAGCCACAGGATATAATGCCCCCGGTGCCGCATTTGGCAACTCCATGAAGCAAAATTTCAACGAAGCGCTCGGCCTCACCCTATCCATTCCTATCCTCGACAATAAAAAGAGCCGCACCGCTGTGGCCCGAGCCCGAGCCCAGCAGCTTGATGCGCGACTCGACATCCAGCAACGCCACACCGATCTGGCCCAGCTCGTCGAAAACTGGTACATCGACACCCGCTCGGCCCAGGCGCGCTATTCCGCAGCAGGTGAGCAACTCGTGTCGGCCGAACTCACCCATGAGCTCACCAGTGAGCAGTTTAATCTCGGTCTGGTAAATCCCATCGAGCTCATGAGCGCCCACAACGACCTTATCGAGGCCCGCCACTCCCTCCTTCAGGCCAAATATATGGCCATACTCGGTCAGAAAATGATAGAATTTTACCGCACCTCAACCATTACCCTCAACTAAGATGAAACTTTACTGCACTCTGCTCGCTTCGGCCGCAATGATGATAGCTGCCGCATCGTGCACCAAAAAGGAGTCTGTTCAGCTCGACACCGTAAAGGTGGAGCGTGGAGAACTTACTGAAACCGTCACCGCCACCGGCACTGTAGAGTCGGTGACACAGGTCGATGTGGGCACTCAGGTCACAGGTATTATCGACAAGCTGTATGCCGACTATAACTCCATCGTCAAAAAAGGTGAGTTGATAGCCGAAATTGAGAAAACACTACTTGAGAGCGACCTCCGCAGCGCCGAAGCCAATGTGGAGTCGGCCCGGCTCACCTACGAGTATAATCTCACCAACTACAACCGCGACAAAGCGCTCCACGACAAGCAACTCATAAGCGACTACGAATTCCAGACCACCCGCAAGGACTACGAGGTGTCGAAAGCGTCCTACGATAAAGCCAAGGCCGATAAGGTGCGCGCCGCAAAAAATCTCAACTATGCCGAGATATACTCACCTATCGACGGCATTGTGATCTCGCGCGAGGTGGAAGTGGGCCAGACTGTGGTGTCGAGCATGAATGTAGCTAATCTCTACACCATTGCCGACCTCGACAATATGCAGGTGATAGGCAATGTCGACGAGGCCGACATAGGCCAGGTGAAGATGGGCCAGCGGGTTACTTTCTCGGTCGACGCCTATCCCGACGATCTCTTTGAAGGATTGGTGACTCAGGTGAGGCTCAACCCCACTACAGAGAGCAATGTGGTGACCTACGAGGTGGTGGTCAATGCCCCCAATCCGGAGCATAAACTCATTCCGGGGCTCACCGCCAATCTCACCATCTACGTGATGAGCGAGAACAATGTGCTCCTTCTCCCGGCAAAGGCGTTTGCATTTACCCCCGAGGATCATCCCGATGCCGAAAATCTTCCGCAGCCCGGCGAACCCCTGCCCGCATCGGCGCTCGATGGCGGCAAGAGAGCAGTGTGGGTAGTCGAGGGCAACCGCCTCGTACAGAAAGCTGTTGCCACCGGAGCATCCAACGGTCTCCAGACGGTGATCACAGGCGGTCTGTCTGAAGGCCAGACAGTGGCTACCGGCTACAATGCCATGGCCCGTCAGGGCGGTGGCGACGAATCGACCCAAAGCCCGTTTGCTCCTCCTCGTCCCGGAGGCAATAAAAAGAAATAACCCACCCAGCCCAAGTATATGTCAGAATCAAACGAACACGGTCATCCTCACCACCACCACCACTCCGGTGAAAGCCGCAAGGAGATTATCAAGGTCGAGAATCTGAGGAGGGAGTTTATGGTGGGAGGCGAGAAGGTCAAAGCGCTCAGAGGGGTCTCGTTTACTATCCGAGAAGGTGAGTTTGTCACCATCATGGGCACCTCCGGCTCAGGCAAGTCAACCCTTCTCAACATCCTCGGCTGTCTCGACACCCCGACCTCGGGCGAGTATATCCTCGATGGGATATCGGTGCAGTCGATGAGCAAAAACCAAAGGGCAGTGACGCGAAACCGTAAGATAGGCTTCGTATTTCAGAACTATAACCTCCTGCCCAAGACCACAGCTATAGAAAATGTAGAGCTGCCACTGCTCTACAATCCTTCGGTGTCGTCGCGCGAGCGCCGCGAGCGGGCCATACGCTCGCTTGAGGCCGTGGGACTCGCCGAGCGCCTCAACCACAAGAGCAACCAGATGTCGGGCGGACAGCAACAGCGCGTGGCCATAGCCCGCGCCCTCGTCAACGACCCGGTGATAATCCTCGCCGACGAGGCCACCGGCAATCTCGACACCCGCACCTCGTTCAGCATCCTCATGCTCTTTCAGGAGCTGCATGCCCGCGGACGAACCATTATCTTCGTGACCCACAATCCCGAGCTGGCCGAATACTCATCGCGCAACATAGTGCTCCGCGACGGCAAAGTGGTGGCAGATACCACCAATCCATCCATACGCTCCGCCCGCGAGGCCTACGAGCTTCTGCCCAACGAAAATGACTGATCATCCCAACCTCTTACCGACATGAATTTAGCCAATCTTCTCAAAATAGCACTCAAAGCGCTCAACAACAACAAGCTGAGATGCTTCCTGACCATGCTCGGCATCATCATAGGTGTGGCCTCGGTGATCACCATGCTCGCTATCGGACAAGGCTCGAAAAACAGCATCAAAGCGCAGATCTCCGAGATGGGATCCAACATGATAATGATCCATCCGGGTAATATGCAGCGCGGAGGAGTGCGCCAGAGTGCCGATGATATGCAGACCCTTGAGGTGGCCGACTATGAGGCCCTCAAAGAGCTCGACGGTGTGGCGGCCATTTCCCCATCGGTCAATACCGGCGGACAGCTCGTCAACGGCAACAATAACTATCCCTCGACAATCTATGGCGTCAATGCCGACTATCTCGACATACGCAAGCTCAAGGTCAAGGACGGCACTATCTTTTCCGACCACGACATCCAGACTGCCGCCAAGGTGTGTGTGCTCGGCAAGACGGTGGTCGACAATCTGTTTCCCGGCGGCGAGGATCCCGTTGGGCGTGTGGTGAGGTTCGGATCTATTCCTCTCACAGTAATAGGTGTGCTCGAATCCAAAGGCACCAACTCAATGGGCATGGATCAGGACGATGTGGTGCTCGCCCCCTACACCACTGTCATGAAGCGCGTGCTCGCCATCGACTATATTCAGGGACTCTTTGCAAGCGCTGTCGACGAAGAGCGTACCGAGGAAACCATCGACGCCATTACAGAAACCCTCCGGTCGCGCCATCGCCTGAAAGATGATGCCGACAACGACTTCGAGATCCGCTCGCAGCAAGAGCTGAGCGAGATGATGAACTCCACCAGCGACATGATGACCGTGCTCCTCGCCTGCATCGCCGGCATTTCGCTTCTGGTGGGCGGCATAGGAATCATGAACATCATGTATGTGTCGGTCACTGAGCGCACCCGCGAGATCGGTCTGCGCATGTCGATCGGCGCCAGAGGCATCGATATCCTGTCGCAGTTTCTCATCGAGGCTGTGATAATAAGCGTCACCGGCGGTATTATCGGCATATTGGTGGGATTCCTCGCATCATGGCTCGTGACCGTCATTGTGCATTGGCCGGTAGCTATACAGATGTATTCCGTGGGGCTCTCGTTTGTCGTATGTACGGTCACCGGAATATTCTTCGGATGGTATCCTGCACAGAAAGCATCCAATCTCGATCCCATCAAAGCGCTCCGCTACGAATGATTATTATATAGTGGTCATTCTCCACTCTCCGCGATACATCGGCAAATCGACATTTTCCTCGGCTTGACGATGTGTCTTTTATTCAGTATGTTACGCTA
>CAJTUF010000028.1 GCA_910579675.1 uncultured Muribaculaceae bacterium
CCGGATGGGATAACGACTACCTGCTGTATGCCTTAAAAAGTTTTGATGTTGTAAAAAATTAAGATGCGTCAGCCGTGAAAAAATATATCAACGGGCTGCGGCAATTCCGACTTTTTCGGTAACTTTGGCGCCAAATAACACCCCATGAAGATTAATATCCCCGACCACGCCCCTGCCCCTGCGGCTATCTGTTATCATATTGATGCGCACTCTCCTGCCGGCCATGTCGCTCTGGCATCCGATGGTTCATCCCTGCGATTCCTCGGGTTCACCTCCTCCTGTGATATAGTCGAAGCTATCCTGAAACGCATGTTTCCCAAAGCGGCTATCTCTATGGGCAAGGATGAGGTGATCGACCGCGCGCTTAATATCATGGTCAATGATACAGACAGCTGCGATCAAGAGCTCCATATAGCACTAAGCGGCACAGAATTTCAGATGAGTGTTTGGCGCGCGCTTACCGATATTCCATCAGGCACCGTAACGACCTATGCTCAAGTTGCCGATGCGTCCGGTCATCCCGGCTCACACAGGGCCGTGGCCAATGCCATAGGCCGCAACCCCGTAGCTCTTTTCATCCCGTGCCACAGGGTGATCCGCTCCGATGGCGGTCCTGGAGGCTACCGTTGGGGGATAGAAGTCAAGAAGGCTCTTCTTGCCCTTGAGCATCAGCAGTCTCCTCGCCGCTGACGTAGCGGCGATAGTAGGAAAAGATAAGGGTAGTGAGCGGCAGGGCTATGATCATGCCTATAAGGCCCAGCAGCGATCCCCATACCGACAGCGACAGCAGGATGATGGCCGGATTGAGCCCCATGGCCTTTCCCATGATCTTGGGTGTGAGGATATAGTCGCAGATACATTGACTCACAACATACACAAGCGCACACTCGCCCAGCTGGGTCCAGAACTGTGTCGTGCCGGCAAGCGAGTCGATCAGACACACAAGAATCACAGGCAGCAGTGTGACATACTGAAAATAAGGTATGATATAAAGCACCCCTACCAGCACCCCGAGCACTATCGCCATGGGGATGCCGACGATTGAAAAACCGATGCTGTAGAATACCGCCGCACACATGGCTATAAGCAATTGACTCCGGAAATAGCGGTTCATGCTATCCTTGATGTCGTCGATGATCAACCCCGCCGACTGACGATATTTCTTAGGCACCAGCATGCGGAATCCGCCCATAATCGACTTATAATCGATCAGAATAAAGATTATATAGACAAATGTCATGAGCCATTCAAGAGTGTGGAACAAGGCGCCGACAGTCCACGACAGGAATGAGGTGCCTGAATGGAGCAGCGACTCAAACTTTGAGCTTTCAACAAATTCCTCAAGGTCAAATGTACGCGCCCATTCCTTTACGGGCCCCGCAATCTCTTCAGGGATAAACGGCACTGTCGATGTCGAGTCTGATCCGCGCTTTATTATATCCTGGAGCTGGTGGATCTCATCGATCACCGACGGCACCACAAAATAGCCCAACATGCCCAGCATGCAAGTCACCTCAAAAATGGTGATGAGGCTTGCGGCCACGTGGCTCTTTAGATGCAGACATCGCGAATTGAGTTCCACCAGCGGGTAGAGAAGATAAGATATGAGACATGCCACAGCAAAGGGGAGCAACACGTTGTGAAGCCTGTTGATAAACCATATGGCTGCCGCAACAATGGCGATAGCCACTATGATGCGGACCACACGGTCGAATGTATATGGATGTGAAGAGACCGACATAATGAGTGGGCGTAATGTAGCGATGGGTGAATGGATGGATCGCAGAGGGAAATATGCAATTCTATTCTCTTCCCCTGCGATGTTATAACCTGCGGGAGCGGTCGATGGTTTGACTCCGATGGCCTCTTGACTGTAACAAAAAATGAAATCTCCCGCCACAACCGGCCATGAATGCGGGTTGCGGACGGGAGATATACCCTGAGGCAGCCTCAGATGCTGCTACTGATCACTTGCGATCCTTGACGCGCTCAAGCTGATGGTCGAGTGCATCCATGCAGAGATCGATCGCTTCCTCAAACGAGTCGGCAGTCTTGGTGGCCACGATTTCGGGCACGCCGGGCATCTCTGCCTTTACGACGGCTTCCTTGTTCATGGCCGTTTCCGGCTTAACGACACGGAGAGTTACATCTATGGCCATGAGGTCGACATAGCGACGGGCAAGGCGATCGGCTTTGCGCTCTGCAAACTGGGTGAGGCGTTCGGAGATGTCGAAGTGGACGGCATTGATAGTCGTTTCCATAGTCTTCACTTTTTAGAGGTTGAAATATCTTGGTTATGGTGGGATGCGCGCGGATGAGCCGCGGCATAATTTTTCTTGAGTTCCTGAATGGAAATATGGGTATAGATCTGAGTTGTGGCCAATGAGGCATGGCCAAGTAGCTGCTGCACACTGGTAAGGTCGGCACCGCCCGCCAGCATATCTGTTGCAAATGAATGACGCATTACGTGGGGCGAGAGCCGGGCCGCATGGACTCCATTGGCCTGCATTGCCTCATGGACCACATTGTAGACCAACTTGCGATACAATGGTCTGCCATCGCGACGGGTGAAAAGCGGGTCGCCTGGAGCAGCTGCACCGGGGCCGTCGGAGTCGGAACGGAGTGCGCGGAAATCGTCGATCATGCGTCCGAGTGATGCACCAAATGGTATCACACGCTCTTTATTGCGCTTGCCCGTCACCCGAAGCTCGCCGCGGAGTGTGTCGACCCGATCGTCGCGCAGGCCTATCAGCTCCGAGCATCTCATCCCGGTCTGATAAAACATCTCCATCAGCAGACGGTCGCGCGCTGCATCAAACGAATCGACATCATCGGCCATAGCCGTCAGCATGCGCTCGGTTTCCTCCGGCCTTACATTTACCGGCAGACGGCGGGGCAGACGCCCCGGATTGAGGCCGGCCACTGGGTTGACCGAAAGCTCGCCTGTCCGCATCAAAAATCGAAACATGGAGCGAAGCGCTACAGTGCGGCGCCGCAGGGTGGCCGTGGAGCGCCCCTTGCGGGCTTGGTCGGCTATGAAGCGGCGGATGTCGGCCGACGAAGCAGCCTCGACAGGCCTCGCCTCGCCATAATGCTCAAGCCACGCTTCTATGTCGCGCCGGTAGGCCTCGACAGTATTATCTGAATAGCGAAGCTCATCGCGCAGATAGCTGAGAAAACGCTCCAGTATTGTCATCATTCGCAAACTTAGTCACTTTATCTGACAAAAACAAATTAATGACCTTTTTCTTTTGATGTTGTGCAGCATAAACAAGTCGTGGCAGACTCGTTTACAGACGATTACAGATAGTAGGAGTCGATAACCCGCAGGCGGTCGTCGGTCTTGAACACCCACGGCTTGCCGGTAGGGATCTCAAGATCGACCACTTCGGTTGCCGTAAGATTGAGGAGCCTCATGGCAAGTCCCCGCAGCGAATTGCCGTGAGCGGCAATAAGCACCGTGCCGAGCTCCATCACCTTGGGCGCAATAAGCTCGCTCCAGCAGGCATCGACACGGGCCACGGTGTCGCGCAGGCTCTCGGTGAGAGGAAGGCGGTCGGCCGGGAGTTGAGAATACATAGGATCATTACCGGGCCAACGGGTATCGTCGGGAGTTAACAGTGGTGGCTCCACATCGAAGCTACGTCGCCAAATGTGTACTTGCTCCGCGCCGTGGAGCTTGGCAGTCTCGGCCTTGTCGAGACCCTGGAGTGCGCCGTAATGACGCTCATTCAGGTGCCAGTCCTTGATCACCGGGATATAATCGAGCCCCATCTCTGCGGCAGCTATCTGGAGAGTGTGGATTGCCCTTTTCAGATAAGAAGTGAAGAAAAAGCGGGGTGAGAGTCCGGCATCCTTCATGGCTTTGCCGGCCAGACGAGCTTCTTCGCGCCCTTTGTCGCTCAGATCCACGTCGGTCCATCCGGTGAAGCGGTTTTCGAGATTCCACTGGCTCTGGCCGTGGCGAAGGAGTATTATGGTGTGTGTGGTAGATGTGTCTGTCATGTCATTTTTATGTTTATGGGAAAAACATACAGGCTGCGCGTTTGGTTTATACAGCGTAGGCTATTAATTTTGTAATTTTGCATATCATTACCGACCCACATTATATATGACAGAGAAAGAAATCACCGACAATATATCAGCTCGCCTCGGCATAGCGACGCTCAACCCCATGCAAGTTGCCATGATGGCTGTCGCCCCACGGCCCTCACTACTCATCGCACCAACAGGCTCGGGCAAGACCTTGGCCTTTGCCGCTGCAATGCTGAGGTCGCTTGCCGCCCCATCCGGCTCCATTCAGGCTCTTATCCTTGCTCCGTCCCGTGAGCTTGTGCTTCAGATCTACTCTGTCGTCAGGCCAATTGCCACCGGCTACAAGACTGTAGCGCTCTACGGAGGCCATGCGTTTAAAGAAGAGCAGGCATCGCTCTCGGTGACACCCGACATAGTGGTAGCCACTCCGGGGCGTCTCCTCGATCATATTGAGCGCGGCCGTCTCTCTCTCGGAGATCTTCGCGTGATGGTGGTCGATGAATACGATAAGCTCCTTGAACTCGGATTTGAGCAGGAGATGAAAAGTATTGTCGCCAAAGGCAACCGCTCGGCCACTGCCATTCTCACCTCGGCCACCGAGATTGATCCCCTCCCCCCTTATCTCAAACTCGACCATCCAGAGATAATCAAAGCCGAAAACCAATCGCCGCGCAAGAGCCATCTACAGAAGATACTGGTCGAGAGCCCTGTGCCCGACAAACTCGACACCCTTGTCGACCTGCTACGCTCGCTCCCCGATGGCAAGGCTATAATTTTTGTCAACTACCGCGACAGCGCCGAGAGGGTTCAGACCGCACTCCGCAAAGCCGGCATCCACGCCGGTCTATACCATGGCGCGCTGGAACAGCAGGAGAGAGAGCTGGCAGTGGCCATGCTCAACAATGGATCCACGCCGATAGTGGTGTCGACCGATCTTGCCTCACGCGGGCTCGACATCGATGCAGTCGATTATGTGATCCACTACCATATGCCGGCCACAGCTGAGACCTGGACCCACCGCAACGGTCGCACGGCGCGTCAGGGTGCCGACGGTTCGGTCTACGTCATAACCTCTGAAAACGACACCGTGCCCGACTATGTTGAGACCGACCGCCCTTATGTGCCCACCGGAAACTCATCCGATCCCATCCGTCCCCACACCTTTACGCTCTATTTCAACCTCGGCAAAAAAGAGAAGATCTCGCGCGGCGACATTGCCGGATTCATTGCTAAGGCCGGAGGGATAGCCGGGAACGCCATCGGAGCCATAAACGTGTCCGACCACTCCTCTATCGCCGCTGTCGACACCGGAGAAGCCTCTGCGCTAGCTCTCGCCAAGACCCTGTCCGAGCAACGCCTCAAAGGCAAGAAGGTCCGTGTGTCGGTCGTATCGCGCTGACATACCGTACCGTTAACCATTCATGGCACACAGATGCTCCAAATGTGCCAATGGTTAAGTATTTGTTAAAAAATGTTCAATATACGGATTTAATCGCTATATTTGCATCAAAATCAATTCCTCACAAAGATGTCAAAAATCATAGGAGCCGTAGAAATAGACCGCGAGCGCTGCAAAGGTTGCGACCTGTGTGTGGCGGCATGTCCCAAAGATGTGCTGCTCCTGCAGCCTAAGGAGGTCAACGACCGCGGCTACCATTTTGCCTTTACTCATGAACCAGCCTCATGTATAGGTTGTGCGGCTTGCGCCGCCGTGTGTCCCGACGGATGCATCACTGTCTACCGCATGATCGCCGACCGTGGGTAAGCCACAAGGCTTTATTTTCGTTACAACAAAGACACTCTCTCCACCTTCTCCCAATATATATGAACAGTCAATCAGTCGACGAGGCAAAGCACGAAGAAGTCAGACTCATGAAAGGCAACGAGGCTATAGCCCACGCTGCCATCCGCTATGGAGTCGACGGCTACTTTGGCTATCCTATCACTCCACAGAGCGAAGTGCTTGAGACTCTTGAAGCGTTGCGTCCCTGGGAAACCACCGGCATGACAGTGCTTCAGGCCGAAAGCGAGGTTGCCTCCATCAACATGGTCTATGGCGGCGCCGCTACCGGTAAGGCCGTCATGACATCATCGTCATCGCCCGGCATATCTCTCATGTGCGAGGGCCTGTCCTATATCGCAGCCTGCGAGCTCCCGGCTCTGGTAGTCAATGTGATGCGCGGAGGCCCGGGTCTCGGCACCATCCAGCCCTCTCAGTCAGATTATTTTCAGGCCACCAAAGGTGGTGGCCACGGCGACTATCACTTCATAGTCCTTGCCCCCTCCACCGTCCAGGAGATGGCCGATTTCGTAGGACTCGGCTTTGATCTCGCATTCAAATACCGCACCCCCGCCATGATCCTTGCCGACGGCATTGTGGGCCAGATGATGGAAAAGGTGATCCTTCCGCCCCAGCGCAAACGCCGCACCGACGCCGAGATTGCCGAGATGTGTCCTTGGGCTGCCACAGGCGATCCAAGGGGACGTAAGCCCAACACCATCACCTCGCTCGAACTCGATTCGGCCACCATGGAGCAGAACAATCTCCGATATCAGGCAACATATCGCCGCATCGAGCAATCCGAGCAGAGATGCGTCGAATACCTCACCGACGATGCTGAATATCTCGTGGTGGCATTCGGATCGGTTGCTCGCATATGCCAGAAAGCAATCGACGATGCACGCGCCGAAGGTGTCCGCATAGGACTCCTCCGCCCCATCACTCTCTGGCCATTCCCCTCCGACGCCATCGCCGCCCTCACGCCCCGCATCAAGGGCATACTCGTGGTCGAGCTCAATGCCGGCCAGATGATCGAGGATGTGCGTCTGGCATCGCTCTGCCGCGTACCGGTCCACCACTACGGACGCCTCGGAGGCATCGTCCCCAATCCCGGAGAGATCACCCGTGAGCTCAACCGCCTGTTTCCCGAGGCTTTCGACGCCTCAAACAAAAAGTAACATCATGGACATCAACACCATAAAGTCGGCTGAAAATCTCGTCTATGCCAAGCCGAGACTCCTCAACGACCGCACCATGCACTACTGTCCCGGATGCTCCCACGGAGTGGTCCACAGGCTCATAGCCGAACTGCTCGACGAAATGGGACAGGCCGACAACACCATTGCTGTAGCCCCGGTAGGTTGCGCCGTCTTTGCCTACAATTATATCGACGTAGACTGGATCGAAGCAGCCCATGGCCGCGCCCCGGCAGTGGCCACCGCGGCGAAGCGACTCAACCCATCACGTCTGGTATTTACATATCAGGGCGACGGCGATCTCGCCGCAATCGGCACCGCCGAGACCATCCATGCCGCCAACCGTGGTGAAAATATCACAATCATTTTCATCAACAACGGCATCTACGGCATGACCGGAGGCCAGATGGCGCCAACCACCCTCGAAGGAATGAAAACCTCAACCACTCCCTATGGCCGCCGGATAGATCTCAACGGATACCCACTCAACATCACTCCTCTGCTGGCCCAACTCCCCGGCACATGCTACGTCACCCGCCAATCGGTCCATACACCCGCCACCGTGGCTCGCGCGAAGAAAGCCCTGAGGCGCGCCTTTGAAAACTCACTCGCCGGACGCGGCACCTCAGTGGTGGAGATCCTCTCCACCTGCTCCAGCGGCTGGAAGATGAGCCCTGTCAAGTCTAACAAGTGGATGGAAGAGCACATGATGCCGTCCTATCCCCTCGGCGATATAAAGGCAGCCGACCGACCGGAATAATCACCCTGTCCACTCCCTCTCACTACCCCACTCTTCATTCATGAAAAAAGAAATCATCATAGCCGGTTTCGGCGGTCAGGGCGTACTGTCGATGGGCAAGATTCTGGCTTATTCAGGTCTCATGGACAATCTTGATGTGACATGGATGCCATCCTACGGGCCCGAACAGCGCGGCGGCACCGCCAATGTCACCGTGATTCTCTCCGACGAAGGGCCCATATCATCGCCCGTGCTCGACACCTTTGATGTGGCTGTGCTTCTCAACCAGCAGAGCCTCGACAAATTCGAGCGCAAAGTAAAACCGGGCGGCATACTTATCTACGACTCCTACGGAGTGCATACTCCGCCATCACGCACCGATATCGCGGTCTACCGCATCGACGCCATGGATGCTCTCGCTTCTATGGGGTCGGCAAAGACTTACAATATGATTGTTCTCGGAGCATTGCTGGCCGTGTGTCCCTGTGTGCCCGAGTCGAGTGTCGACCGCGCCCTTGAGAAGGTGATTCCTGAGCGACATCACGATCTTCTCGGCATAAACCGCGAGGCATTCCGCTGCGGACGCGACCTCATAAAGTCCTGACAGCCGGTTTACCGACGCCCCCATTAACCCGAGCCCGCATGGAGCCGCACAAATGCCGCAGCTCCATGCGGGCTCGTATTGGCAGGTGAGCGATTATTTTGTAATTTTGTAACATGATTTATCCAGACAGCTTTGAACGTAAGATAGGATTTGACACCGTGAGGCGTGAGATTGACTCCCGGTGTCTGTCGCCTATGGGTGTCCGCGCCGCATCGGAGATCTCTTTTTCCACAGATGCCGCAGCAATAGCCGAAGCTCTCGAAGCCACATCGGAGATGCTCTCTATCGTTGAGGGCGAAGAGGATCTGCCCTTCGGAACTTTGGCCGATTTCGAGGCTCTGGCGGGACAGATACGTGTGCCCGGCACTTTCCTTACCGCCCAGGAGTTGTATCGTCTTGGTGCAAGCCTCGCCACTGTTGCGGCCATCCACACATTTTTTGTCCGTCACCGCGATCCTGATTCAGGCGAGTCGGCCTATCCCCGCCTTGATCTGATATCGCAAGGCCTCACCCCCTTTCCTGCCATAACCTCCATGCTCGACCGTATTCTCGACCGCTATGCTGAGATACGCGATAACGCAAGCCCTCTCCTTGCCGACATTCGCCACAGGCTCCAGAGCATGTCGGGTACCGTCAATGCCGTGATGAGGAGAGTAATGGCGCGGGCAGCCGCCGACGGCGTAGTCGATGCCGATGCCTCCCCGACCATGCGCGACGGCCGCCTGGTGATTCCCGTCGCTCCAATGCACAAGCGCAAGCTCTCGGGTATTGTCCACGACGAGAGCGCCTCGGGCAAGACGGTGTTTATCGAACCGGCCGAAGTGGTCGAAGTCAACAACCGCATACGTGAGCTTCAGATTGAGGAGCAACGCGAGATAATGCGCATCCTTGTGAGCGCCGCCGACGAGATCCGACCCTTTATCGACGACATCATAGCCACTGCCGAAGCCTTCGGGATGATTGATTTCATTCATGCCAAGGCTTTATATGCCCGCGAAATAGGCGGATGCCTTCCCCACCTCGCCTCCGGGCCTGAGCTTGAGTGGTACAATGCGTGCCATCCAGTGCTGCTCGCTTCTCTCAGGCGTCAGGGCAAGGAGATAGTACCTCTCGACATAACCCTCACCCCCAAGAGCCGCCTGCTGGTCATATCCGGTCCTAATGCAGGTGGTAAATCGGTGACGCTTAAAACGGTAGGCATAATCCAGTACATGACCCAATGCGGAGTGCTTCCGCCGCTCTACGAAAACAGCCACATAGGTGTGTTTTCCGACATTTTCATCGACATAGGCGACGACCAGTCGATCGAAGATGACCTTTCGACCTACTCTTCCCATCTGCGCAATATGCGCAACTTCGTGAGCCATGGCCGCGCCACCTCACTCGTGTTGATTGACGAATTTGGATCGGGCACCGAACCACAGATAGGCGGAGCCATTGCCCAGGCCATACTCCACCGCTTTGCCGACACAGGGATGTGGGGCGTAGTCACAACCCACTTTCAGAACCTTAAGCATTTTGCTGAAGACACCGAGGGACTCGTCAACGGCTCCATGCTCTACGACCGGCAGAAGATGGAACCGCTCTTCAAATTGTCGATAGGCAATGCCGGAAGTTCGTTTGCTCTTGAGATCGCACGCAAAACCGGCCTTGATCCTGCGATAATATCCGAAGCCGAGCAAATTGTGGGAAGTGAATATGTCAAGATGGACCGTTACCTGCTCGACATAGCCCGCGACCGCCGCTACTGGGACAATAAGCGCACTTCGGTGAGACAGAAAGAGAAGCGCCTCGAAGAGCTCATTGAGAAATATGAAAATGATGCCGAGACTCTGAGGCATGCCCGCAGAGAGATTCTCGACGATGCCCGTGCTCAAGCCAAACGTATCATCGACGCCTCCAATGCGGGTATAGAGCGCACAATCAAGGAAATACGCGAGGCGCAGGCTGATCGGGAGCAAACTCTTGCCGCACGCTCGCGCCTGCGCGAAGAAAAAGACCGGCTCACTGACTCATCGGCCGACGCCGAACATCCGATCCTTGCCCGTGCGCCAAAAGGCAAACGCAAGCGCAATGACAAGCAGCCTCAGCATCAACCCTCAACCTCCGGCCCCGGAAAGGATATTAAAGTCGGGAGCGCGGTGAAGCTCGATGGCGAGGGAGCCGCCGGGCGTGTGGTCGACATTCAGGGGCGTCAGGCCACCGTGATTTTCGGCAATCTCAAGACCACCGTCAAGATCGACCGTCTGCGCCCAACAGCCGCCGACCCCGACAAGGCTCTACCCAAAGCGGCCTCGTTTGTAAGCCGCGAGTCGAGCGACGACATCCGACGCCGCCAGCTTGCATTCAAGCAGGATATAGATGTGCGCGGTATGCGCACCGACGAAGCGGTGCAGGCTGTGACTTACTTCATCGACGATGCCATACAGTTCAATGCCCGCCGCGTGCGCATACTCCACGGCACCGGCACTGGCGCTCTCCGCCAGTACATACGCAATTATCTGGCAACGGTGGCGGGTGTGACATCGGCCCACGATGAGGATGTACGGCTCGGCGGAGCCGGCATCACCGTGGTTGAACTCAGTTGATCAACACCTCGGCGCCTATTTTCACAATTTGCTTGTATTTCGACACTATTTTTTATACTTTTGCAGTCTGATGATTGTTAATAATTAGCAATCATCAGACTTTTGCTTTATAGCGTGACATTTCACACTGGCTCATGCACTCCTCCTCCAATAGGTAATCAGGTAATCCAAACAAAACAATGCTCACCATCGCAATACAGAATAAGGGTCGCCTTAACGAAGACACCCTGGCCCTTCTGGCCGACGCAGGTATAACCGCGTCGGCAAGTCATCGCAAACTCATATCCGAAGCAAGCGGTTTTCCGCTCCATGTGCTGTACCTGCGCGACGACGACATCCCTCAGGCTGTCGCGATGGGCGTGGCCGATATAGGCATAGTAGGGCTCAACGAAGTGCTTGAAAAGGAGCAGAGCGTCGATGTGAGGATGAAACTCGGTTTCGGCAAGTGTCGCCTCTCGATAGCTGTTCCGGCTGCAAGCGGCTACCACGATCCATCGTGGCTCGACGGACGACGCATCGCCACTTCCTATCCCGTCATACTCAAGCGCTATCTCGATGAGAGAGGTATAAATGCCCGGGTGCATGAGATAGCCGGATCGGTCGAAGTGGCTCCTGCCGTAGGTATGGCCGATGCTATTTTCGATATTGTATCGTCGGGTGGCACGCTTATACAGAATGGCCTCAGGGAGGTCGACACTGCCATAGAATCGGAGGCAGTACTTATTGCAGGCTCCTCGCTCGACTCTGAAAAGGAGGCGTTGATTGATAAACTGATGTTTCGCTTCAACTCTATCATAGAAAGCCGGGGCATGAAGTATGTGCTCATGAATCTACCTCGCGAAACGGTAGAGATGGCGGTGGCCATTCTCCCCGGCATGAAAAGCCCCACTATACTGCCTCTCGCCGATCCGGCATGGGTGTCGCTCCATGTCGTGCTCCACGAAAATGTGATGTGGGATAAAATCGAACAGTTGAAGAAAATCGGGGCAACCGACATTCTTGTACTGGCCCTTGAAAATGTGATCAGATAATGGAAATCATAGTCAACCCACCGCGTGGGAGCTGGCAGTCGCTATGCACCCGCAATATCCCAGACGACACTGACATAGAAAAAGCTGTAGAGCAGATTTTGCAGCATGTCAAGGTAGAAGGCGACGCAGCCCTCACCCGCTACGCCGCGCAGTTTGACAGGTTTACCGGAGATTCGCTCAGAGTAAGCGATGACGAGATTGAGAGCGGGGCCGCAGCTGTAACACCGGAGGTTGCCGACGCCATACGCGCCGCAGCCGACAACATTGCCCGCTTCCACCGGGCCCAGCTTCCCGAACCGGTCGAAGTGACCACTACCGTGGGCGTTGTTTGCAGCCAGAAGGCGGTGGCCATCCGTCGTGTCGGACTCTACATACCCGGTGGCCGGGCGCCTCTTTTTTCCACAGTGCTGATGCTCGGCATCCCGGCACAGCTGGCCGGATGCCGTGAGGTGATTCTCTGCACTCCCCAGAACGGCACCAACCCCATAGCACCCGAAATTCTATTTGCCGCGCGCCTTTGTGGCATAAAGAATATCTATCGGATAGGTGGCGCACAGGCCATCGCCGCCATGGCCTACGGCACCGATACCATACCTGCCGTTGACAAGATTTTCGGCCCAGGCAACAGGTTTGTCACCAAAGCCAAGCAGCTCGTCAGCCGGGTAACCGCCATTGACATGCCTGCCGGCCCGAGCGAGGTGATGGTAGTGGCCGATCACACGTCATGCCCCACCTTTGTGGCCGCCGACATGCTGTCGCAAGCCGAACACGGCCCCGACAGTCAGGCCATCGCTGTTTGTCCATCGGAAGCCATAGCCTCTGAGATTAGTAAAGAGGTCGCGCGCCTCGCCGCCACACTTCCGCGTGCCGAGTCAATAGCCGGATCGCTTGCCCACAGCCGGATCATAGTTTTACCCGACCGTCGCTCGATGATCGAATTTGCCAATCTCTATTCGCCCGAACACCTCATACTCTCTGTTGACTCGCCATGGGAAGCCGCTGCAGAGATAAGCGCAGCCGGAAGTGTGTTTATAGGCAACTTCTCGCCCGAGAGCGCCGGCGACTACGCCTCCGGCACCAACCACACTCTCCCGACCTCAGCTTGGGCCCGCTCCATGAGCGGCGTCAACATCGACAGCTTCATGCACAAGATAACCTTTCAGGAACTCACCCCCGAAGGACTCAAAGGACTTTCGGGTGTGATCACCACCATGGCACATGCCGAAGGTCTTGACGCCCACGCACTTGCCGTGGATGTGCGCACCGCTTACAATCAACGACTGTCATAATCCTCCCCCCGATGAATCCAATTGCTTTCATACGCAAGAATATACTCGCGCTGCAACCTTACTCTACCGCCCGCGACGACTTCAAGGGCGGCGACATATCGGTCTGGCTTGATGCCAACGAGTCGCCATATTCCAATGGCGTAAACCGCTATCCCGACCCTCATCAGCGTAAGGTCAAGGAGCAGGTGGCCGCGCTTTTCGGTGCCCCTGCCGAGAGCATTTTTCTCGGTGGCGCTGGTAGCGACGAGGCCATCGACTTAGTATATCGTATTTTCTGTACTCCTGGCTGCGACAATGCCGTAGCTATCACACCGAGCTACGGGGTTTATCGTGTTGCAGCCGACATTAACGATATCAAGCTGCGGGAGATCGAACTCGATCCCGGCTTCGGGCTCCCCGTCGACCGCATCCTTGACTCTACCGACAGTCTCACCAAGGTGATCTGGCTATGCAGCCCTAATAACCCCACAGGCAATGCCTTCGAGCGGGCCGACATGCTGCGCATTGCCGACCGATTCAACGGCATGGTGGTGATCGACGAGGCCTATGCCGATTTTTCATCGCGCGGGTCTATGATCAACGACATTGCCACTCATCCCAACATCATCATACTCCGCACCTTTTCCAAAGCATGGGGATTGGCCGGAATGCGCTGCGGCATGGCATTTGCCGACCCAAGGGTCATAGCTTATTTCGACAGAGTAAAATATCCCTACAATATGAGCTCGCTCATACAGCAGGAGCTGTTGAGGCGCATTGCCGAAGGCACCGGAAATCATATAGCCGAGACAGTGGCCGAGCGCAACCGCGTGGCCTCGGCTCTCGCCTGCGCTCCGTGTGTCGACACTGTATATCCATCCGAAGCCAATTTTCTGCTTGTAAAAGTGAGTGATCCCGATCGCATATACCGTCTGCTCACCGACAATGGTGTGATCGTGCGAAACCGCTCGCGGCTCCCGATGTGCGACGGATCGCTCCGTATCACCATCGGCACACCCGACGAAAATACCCGGCTCATCAACCTTTTCAGCAAATTTGAACGATGACTCAGCCCCTCAAGAAAGCCATTTTTATTGACCGCGACGGCACCATCATACTCGAACCGGCCGACGAGCAGATCGACTCGCTTGAAAAGCTGGAATTTGTGCCCGGCGTGATCTCAGCCCTCCGCTCGCTTACAGGCAAGGGCTACGAGCTTGTAATGGTGTCGAATCAGGATGGCCTCGGCACTCCCTCGTTTCCCGAGGCGACATTCCATCCGGCCCACAACAAGATGCTCTCCATCCTCAAAGGCGAAGGGATAGAGTTTGACGCCCAGCATATCGACCGCAGCTTCCCCCACGAAAACAAGCCTACACGCAAGCCTGGCACCGACATGCTCACCTCTTATCTCGACGGAAGCTATGATATGGCGGCTTCCTTTGTCATAGGCGACCGCATATCCGACCTCCAGCTCGCCGCCAATCTCGGAGCAAAAGGGATCTATCTCGGCCTCCCCGGAAAAGATTTACCGGCTTATGACCTCGCAACGACCGACTGGCATGAGATAGCCACCCACATACTCTCGCAAGGGCGCACGGCAGTGGTCGACCGCACCACTTCCGAAACCGATATCCACATACGGGTAAATCTCGACGGCTACGGTCAGTCGGCCATCGATACCGGCCTGAAATTTCTCGACCACATGCTTTGGCAGATACCACACCACTCAGGGATTGCCCTTGATGTGACGTGCAAGGGTGATCTTGAGGTCGACGAACACCACTCCATGGAGGATGTTGCCATTGCGCTTGGCGACGCACTCATCAATGCCCTTGGCGACAAGCGCGGCATCGAACGATATGGTTTTGTGCTACCTATGGACGAATGTCGCGCAATGGTGCTGATCGACTTCGGAGGCCGCATCGACTTCCAGTGGAATGTGCCATTCACCCGCGAGTATGTGGGCGACACACCCACTGAGATGTATCGCCACTTTTTCCACTCGCTCTGCTGCGCCATGAAGTGCAATCTGCATATCGAGGCTTCGGGCGACAACAATCACCATCTGGCCGAAGCTGTGTTCAAGGCATTTGCGAGGGCCCTACGTATGGCCATACGCCGCGATCCCTTCGATTACCATCTACCTTCAAGCAAAGGATTATTATGATAGCGATAATAGACTACGGGATGGGCAACATATGCTCGCTCGGCAATGCTCTCGGGCGCCTCGAAGCCGAATGGACCCTGACGTCCGATCCGGAGGTGATCAACAGTGCTACCCATGTTATCCTGCCGGGTGTGGGCAACGCCGCCGAAGCCATGCACAACCTTCGGTCACGCCGGCTTCCCGAAGTAATCTGGCGACTGCGCTGTCCGGTGCTCGGCATATGTGTCGGGATGCAGGTCATGTGCCGCTCGTCGCAGGAGGGGGATGCCGAGTGCATGGGCATCTTCGATGCTCATGTCAAACGGTTCGACAGCGCTCCCGGTGTCAAGATTCCCCACATGGGGTGGAGCCGGATTTCTAATCTCGAGTCCAAGCTCTTCAATGATATCCAGCCCGGCAGCTATATGTATTTTGTCCACAGCTACTACGCGCCATTATGTCCCGACACTATAGCCACTGCCCGTCATCCGGCCCTCTTTTCGGCCGCTCTTAAATACGAAAATTTTTATGGCACCCAGTTTCATCCTGAAAAAAGCGGCGAGGCGGGGCAGCAACTTATCCATAATTTTATCCGACTTTAACTATGATTGAGATCATACCGGCCATAGATGTGATCGGCGGTCGCTGCGTGAGACTCTCTCAGGGCGACTATTCGCGCCAGACCACCTACGATGCCCTCCCCACCGAAATGGCTCGTCAATATGCCGACACAGGAGTGAAGCGCATCCACATCGTCGATCTCGAAGGTGCCAAAGTGGCAAAACCTTGCAATCTACGTGTGCTTGAGGAGGTGGCGGCGCTCGGATTGCTCGATATAGAATGGGGAGGCGGAATCAAAACCCCCGACGATCTCACGAGTGTGTTTGATGCCGGGGCCGACCATGCCATAATAGGCAGTGTGGCAGTGAAGCAACCGACCCTTATGGAGCAATGGCTCTCAACCCACGGTGGCGACAGAATTATTCTCGGCGCCGATCTCCGCGACGGAAAAGTAGCGGTGGCCGGGTGGCTTGAGGATTCCACCCTATCGGCTTACGACCTTATCGACCGGTTTTTGCCATTCGGACTGACCGAGGTGATCACTACCGAGATTTATCGCGACGGAATGCTTGCCGGGCCTGCCACCTCGCTCTACCTCGACTTGATGGCCCGCTACCCTGATATTACTTTCACAGTGTCGGGGGGTGTGTCGTCTATCGAGGATATCAGAGCGCTCGATGCGGCCGGTCTAAGCCGGGTCATTGTGGGCAAAGCCATATACGAAGGACGCATCTCTCTGAGCCATATATCTTCTTTTATCTCGGAAAACTGTTAACATCCCGCCATGCCTGCAAAACGAATCATCCCTTGCCTCGATGTCAAGGACGGACGCACTGTCAAGGGAATCAATTTCAAAGGTCTCGCCGATGTAGGCGATCCAGTCGAGCTTGGGGCCCGCTATGCTGCCGATGGAGCCGACGAGCTGGTCTATCTCGACATAAGCGCATCGGCCGACGGCCGGCGCACCTTCACCGATCTTGTGGGGCATATAGCCACGCGCATCAACATACCTTTTACCGTGGGGGGCGGCATAGCTTCGGTCGACGATGCCTCCCGGTTGCTCGACGCCGGCGCCGACAAAATCACGATCAACAGCGCGGCAGTTGCCAATCCCGATCTTATCTCGGCCATAGCTTCCCGTTATGGAAGCCAGTTTGTTGTAGTGGCTATTGACGCCCGTCAATCCGACGGCCGGTGGATGGTTACTACCCACGGCGGAACGCGCCTCACCGACCGCGAGCTATTTGCCTGGGCTGATGAAGCATGGAGCCGGGGAGCCGGAGAAATCATGTTTACCTCGATGGACCATGACGGCACACGCAGCGGCTACCCTTGTGGTGTGTTCTCTCGTCTATGCGACTCGATTGATATACCTGTCATTGCGTCGGGTGGGGCCGGGTCGGCCGATGATATCGCAGAGGTGCTCACAGCCGGAAAGGCCGACGCCGCACTCGCTGCAAGCATTTTTCACTACGGTGATATGACCGTAGGCTCGCTCAAACAACTTCTGAAAGAAAAAGGAATAGAAATAAGATTATGATCTCACCCGACGACAAAAAGAAGCCAGCCCTCAGCTTCGACCAGTTCAATCTCACAAAATGCGCCGACTCACTCCTGCCGGTTATCATCCAGGATTCGACCACGCTCAAAGTGCTCATGCTCGGCTATATGAACCGCGAGGCTTTCGACAAGACCTTGGAGTCAGGCAGGGTGACTTTTTTCAGCAGAAGCCGCCAGTGTCTGTGGACCAAGGGGGAAACGAGCGGCAACTTTCTCGAAGTGGTGGATATGCTGCCCGACTGCGATGCCGACACGCTGCTCATCAAGGCTGTGCCGGCGGGTCCGGTGTGTCACCGTGGCACCGAAGCATGCTTCGACACTCCCGAAAGCGAGGGATTTGCGCGCAGGCTGGCACGGATTGTCCATCAGCGCCATCTTGATATGCCCGACAATTCCTACACCACCCGCTTGTTTATCAAAGGGGTCAAAAAGATTGCCCAGAAGGTGGGCGAAGAAGCTGTTGAATCGGCCATTGAAGCGGTCGATGGCAACAGGCCACGGTTTATCTACGAAGCGGCCGATCTGCTCTACCACTACTTTGTGTTGCTCGAACAGATGGATTGCTCGATCGACGACATAGAGCGGGAGCTACTATTCCGACACCGCTAAACACTCATTTGCGCGAACGCAGGATGACATAGAGTATCACCGGCACTCCCACCACCGGAGTGAGGGCGTTGATCGGTATCACTGTGTTGTCAGGGATAGTGCTCGCCACGTTGCATCCCAGACACAATATTGAGCCGGCAAGCATGGTGGCCGGGATCAGTATCCAATGATTGTCGGTGCGGAATATCATGCGGGCTATGTGCGGCATGGCGAGTCCGACGAAAGCCACAGGACCGCACCAGGCTGTGATGATAGCGGTCAGGACTCCGGTAATGAGGAGCAACATGTTGCGCACTCTCCCCACATTGACTCCGAGATTGGCTGCATAATTATCGCCGAGCATAAGGATATTGAGCGGCTTGGCAAGAAGCAACGCACCCACAAGACCGAGACAAACCAAAGTGGCAAACCACGGCATTTGACGGGTGGTGACGTCGCCGAATGTGCCCATACCCCACATCACATATCCATGCACACCCTGGGCGGTGGAGAGCGACGACAGCAGTGTGGTGAGCGAGCTTGTGAGATAGCCCGTGAGGATGCCCGCTATAAGAAGCATCAGATTGTCGCGCACTATCGACGACAGGGCTATCAATATTCCCATGATGGCAAGACTGCCCGCAAGGGCTCCGGCGATCACAGCTGTATAGCCGCCCCACGCCATCGAACCTATGCTGACGCTCCCTCCGAGCAGCAACATCACGATAGCCACACCAAGACTCGCGCCTGAGCTGATGCCGAGGATCGACGGGCCTGCGAGCGGATTGCGGAATGCGGTCTGGAGCAGAAGACCTGTCACGGCGAGGCCTGCCCCTCCCAGCATAGCTGTAAGCGCCTGCGGCAACCTGCTGTTGACTACAATAAAGCGTATTGCCGGCGCTATGCTTGAATCGGTGCCGGTAATTATTCCCACCACATCCTCGGCCGGAATATTAACCGAGCCAAAAAATAAGTTGGCCGCAAACAGGGCCGCTGTAGCCAATATGAGAATCAGAAATTTATTCACTCTATCTCTTTGAAATAAGACCGGGGCTTATCTGGCTGCTCAAGCTCCGGATGAAGGATGGAAATAAGGCTCCCGAGGAGCCACTGCGGATGGAAGGCAACCTCTTCAAATATGTGCGATTCTGAGGAATTACTGCCATACACATTGCCGTCGCGGTAGGCCTTGATGCGGGTATAGAGCTCTTTGTCCGACGCAAGCGAGGCAAGGGTGAGATTTGAATATGCGAAGCGTATAAGCCAGTAATCGGCATCGCCGGCCTGCATGAGCACCTTTTCGGGACTGAGCTGAAGGCTACCGGTGGCCTCTACTTCGCCAAATGGATTGGTTCCGCCGGCATCTTCGATCATGCGGCCCATGGTAGAGTGTCCCGCAGGAAGATTCCATGTCTGTCCATATATACGGTCCATCAGCACCTTTGGTCTGGTGGTCGATGTTGAGGCCAGTTCTTTCAGCGATAGATATTGCCTCTCTGTCTCAGCAAAGAGCGAGTCGGCAATGGCGCTGTTGCCGTAGAGCCGCCCATAGAATCTCATCCACTCTGCACGGGCCAGGGGGGAGTTTTCCATATAGTCGGCGCACTCTATGACCGGAATGCCGGCTTGATCTATCTTGCCGTGGCCTCCCGAATTTTCAAATGGAGAGAGCAACACAGCATCGGCACCGAGTCCGATGATGCGCTCAATATTGGGTGTGATGCTCTGGCCGCAGTCGGCCACGCGACCGCTTGAGAGGCGACGCTTCATCTCCGGATCAAAGATATATTCAGTGTCGCACACTCCCGCCACAGCGTCGGTAGCTCCAAGATCTTCAAGTAGACCTATATGCACTGTCGAGTAGACCACCGAGTTTCTGAGCGGCACATTGACCACCTGCACTCCGGGAGCGACTTCGGGTGGAGCGGCGCCCTCGTCGAGCAGCAGATATGTTGAGAGTGTCTTTGTGGTGTCCCACGGATTGCGTATCGACGCCACGGTATAGCCATCATGCTCCTCCATGGTAAGGTGGGTGGCATAGCGCAGCTCAACCTCGCGACCCTTACCCGAAGCAGTGCCGCCATCCCTGCATGACACAAGGATGAGCGACACTGCCAATGTAAGGAGCACTGCTGAGGTTATGAATCGGTAACGGTTCATCTGTCAGCCTGTCGAGGTCAGGGTATAAACATGAACACAGCTTCACCCACGCCCATATCGAAGCGGTCGATATAGTTGCCCGAGAGATCGTAGCGGCACACATAGCCGGGGAGTGAGTAGCTTGCTTTGCCGTTTTCGAGTGTGTACGATGAGATAAGCATGGTGCCCGACTTGGGATCAATACCTATCGAAGCCGGAGCGTCGATATTGCTTATCGACATGGGTGTGATCTGCTCGGTAGAGGCGTTGTAGCGCGAGTAGCTCACAGAAGCTCCCCAGGGTGCATTGACCAGATAGATGTCGTTGCCATAGGGCACTGCCATTGTGGCGTCTGCTATATGGATGCTCTCCTCGCCATCGATGCGGTAAACGGCTGCCTGCTGATCGCCGTAGTTGCCGCGAGAGAGCAGATAGAGGTTTGAGCCTCTTACAAAAAACTTATAAGGGTTGAGGGGTACCTCAAATGTCGATTCAACCTTGAAGGGATTGAGAGTCACTATAGACGCGGTGGTGCCGTAGCCGTTCTGCCAGTTCATGCCATCGGAGTTGGGCACATAGATCCGCCCGCTGTAGATGGTGATGATCTCGGGATTGGGGCCAACTTTTACTGAGGCATCGATCTCCATCGAGGCGGTGTCGAGACGCGCAACATAGCCATCATACATCGAGATATAGACCTTGCCGCCATCAGTGGCCATGGAGCGTGGCTGCTGGCCGTTGGTGGAATTTTCGAGGCGGATCTGCTTGAGGCTCTCGCAAGTGCGGAGATCGAGGATCTCGATGGTGTTTGACTCATACATGCCTATATACATTTTGCTTCCGTAGATCACACCACACTGGGGAGTGCTGCCGAGGCTGCGGCCATTGACCGTGGTAAACACATTCTGGGTCATGGTCGAGGTGGTGAAATCAAGCAGATTGAGCGATCCTTCGATCTTGTTGCTGTAATTGCCCTGATTGAGGAGGAAAGCACCGCTGGTCACAGCCGGGATCAGCGGTTCGTCTACAACGGGTTCATCGTCAGAGCTACACGAGGTGAGCGCCTGGGCCATAAGCGTTGCAACGCATATGGCGGGTAAGAAAAATTTTTTCATTCTTGATTATGTTATGAACGATTGATTGAACTAAAATTCGTATTCTATCGAAAACTTTACCGAGCGTCCGGGCATGGGATAGCGGGCCACTATGTCATATTGGGTGTCGAAGATATTTAGAATGTCTATCCGCCCCTCCAGTGAGGCGCCCCTCCTTAATTGAAATTTCCTGAAAAAAGCCACACCGGTGTCTGAATATCCATCAATACGCGTTTCGGGCAGATTGGTGTTGGTGGTGTATCGCGCACTGCACCCTGAAAGATGAACAGCCGTATTGACCCAAGGATTGACCCACGTTACTGATGCTGAGCCGGAGTTGAGCGGAATATATGCCACTTGCTTCATCCACTCGTGGCTGTCGCGACTCGTGCG
Organism: uncultured Muribaculaceae bacterium; assembly: GCA_910579675.1. Taxonomy (GTDB): domain Bacteria; phylum Bacteroidota; class Bacteroidia; order Bacteroidales; family Muribaculaceae; genus Paramuribaculum. Next base: position 21,726 of record CAJTUF010000028.1, read on the forward strand.
GGGTTGGGCGCGCTGATAGGAGTAGCTGCCCATAAGCATAATGGAATGGCGCGAGGTCGGGGCAAAAGTGGCCGAGAGTGTGACATCGGCTCCAAACACTCTCACCTTGCCAAGATTGGTCATGGTCCATACAAACATATTGTAAGGGATAGCCACGATTTTATTCTTCACATGATTGAGATAGCCATCGCAGGTCATAGTCAGCTGTTGCAGCCACGTATTAGGAGCTGCCTCAAAAGTCACACCCGCATTGAGCTGGTCTGTCAGCTCGGGGTCAAGATTGATACTTCCGTAATTATCAAAATAAGCCTCATTAAACGTGGGCACCCGGAAAATATTTTTGTACGATCCGCGTATGTACAGACCAAAATCATCAAATGGCTTGTAGCTGATATTGACCGATGGTGAGAGGCGCGACTGATTCTTACCGGCATCACCATCCTTGGCTCCATTCAGATAAAGCGAATAAAGCGCTCTTGCCATTGCGGTGAAGCGGCGGGTTGAATATTTAACAGCCAAAGTCTGGAGAACACTGTTGCGGTAAGGACGTATATCGGTCGCCAGATTGCTGCTCAGGTTGTTTATCGCCCAGTCAGCGGAATAATCCATGGTCAGGCCATCGGCCGGTAAGTAAAGCAGAGAGCCGCTTAGATATGACTCCCGTTGGATATAATAATTGTCCAGCACTCCTCCGGGATACTTACCGTTGACATCGGTATAACGGGAGGATGCCCAATTAAACTTTCCTATCGCCATGATCGACATCCGCGACGACAATCGGTTGCGATAATGAAGTTGCCCGAAAAAATTACGCTCACGCAGATGCTCATTGCTACTGCTCACATAGTAGATCACCTGTCCGGGCAAATCGCGTGAACTATCATAGTAATACAGTTTGCCGGTAAACACCGAGGAGTTGTTAGGGCGCCAACGTCCGTTGAGCTCACCCATACCAACATTCATCATCGAATTTGACCGTTTTTCCCTTGTCACCACACTACCGTTACGGAGTGTGAAAGGGTAGTCATTGTCTGAATGAATGAATTCAGCATTGGCCGAAAACGATAGGCCACGGCTATTTCCATCAGAGAACCTGAAGTATGGATTATAATAGCCGAACGACCCTGCTTTCATCTGCGCCTTCAGATGGAGAGCATCTTCGTCGGCATCAGGTGCCGTAAATGAACGTATATATAGCGACGAGGCTGTTGAAGCCGCACGTGCCGGAATAAATATATCGTCAGTATCGGTGGAATATAGAGAGAGTGAACTAACGTTGTCGATTGAATAACGCGACAAGTCAATCTGTCCACTCTGGCAGTCGCTTAATGCCACTCCATCATATAAGATAGCTGTATGTTGCGATCCGAGTCCTCTGACCGAAACTGTCTTCAATCCACCTGCGCCACCATAGTCGCGCAGATTCACTCCCGGCATCCGGCGCATTGCGTCGGAAATATCAGAGATACCCGAAAGTTTAATCTTAGTAGCATCAATACTATGAACCGGCGTAGCTGATGACACAGCCTTTGAAACTCTGGCCGCTCTTACCTCGACTCCCGATAAAGACCTTATCACAGTGTCGTTATCCTCAGCCTTAGGTACATAATGATTCACCTCGGCCGAATGGACCGAGGTGATACTGGCTATGCTGATTATCGCTATCAGAAAGTGTTTTCTCATCCTCGAAGAAAAACAGAATAAAGAGCCGTCGGTTGACGGAGTTGGCGGGTCGGACTATAACCGTAGCGAGACTGTCAGGTAATTACAACCTATTCCACCGGTGACGAGAGCTTTTGCTACTCTCGTGCAAAGTTACAAACTTTAGTCGTGACTATCTATATCAGAAATCAAATTTCTCGAGTTTCATCTCGGCAAGTGCTCGCATTATGCCTACCTCAGTGGCAAAGACTGCCGATGCACTGTGCGCGTCAAGAGACGCCTGATCGCGCCATGTTTCACAGATCATGAGCACATCATGTCGGGTTGAGCTCTCAAACACGTCATAAGCTACGCAACCTTCCTGCTTGAGCGAAGCATCGGTGAGACGAACTGCTGCCTCAAGAACCTCACGACGATTATCGTCGCCTACCTTTATAAAACAGTTTAAACGGATCATTTCAAAATAAATAAAAACGTTGAAGTGAATAATTAGAGAAGCGCCGGCACGGACTGTTGTGTCTGTGTCGGCGCTCTCGGAGGGGGCGGTTACCTACTTTCCCACTTTCGCAGTATCATCGGCGTGGCAAGGTTTAACTTCTCTGTTCGGAATGGGAAGAGGTGGATCCCTTGCGCTATGGCCACCTGAATTCTTTTGTCCGTATGGCTCGCTTGCCATAGGTGATGAGGTTGGCTTCTCGGCCGCCTGAGTGCATTGACCGGAGACTCGCTACGGGCTTTTCTTATTTCTGCAATCTCTGCTTTCGTGCCCGACGGTCTATTCTGTTCCGACGGCTGCTCGTTGCAGTTTATCTTCCCCCCTTAGGGGACTGAAAGGGTTTGGGTGATTAGTATCGCTCGGCTGAATGTGTTACCACACGTACACCTGCGACCTATCGACGTCTTCGTCTTAAACGACCCTTATGTGGAGATCTTATCTTGAGGGGGGCTTCGTGCTTAGATGCTTTCAGCACT
>CAJTUF010000029.1 GCA_910579675.1 uncultured Muribaculaceae bacterium
ATTGGGCGCGGGGGCGTCGCGGTGCGGCCTTTTGGCCGCTGGGGGGCGTCGCGGTGCGGCTGCTCCGGGGAAGCAGCCCTACATTGGGCGTGGGCGTCGCGGTTCGGCTGCTCCGGGGAGGCAGCCCTACATTGGGCGCGGGGGGTGTCGCGGTGCGGCCATTTGGCCGCGTGGGTCGCGGTGCGGCCTTTTGGCCGGGGTCTATGTGCCATCAGGGTGTGTGTGGCGTCCGTAAGGTCAGATTTGGCGTGACGGGTGTAGAATTACCCCGTTTTTTATGTACCTTTGCAGTTCTGAAGGGCGGGCAATGGGCTTGAACAGTTGAGTCTGGTTGCAGACCGCCAGTCATACCTCAAGGCGTATTCCCCGATATGATCAATCTGCTTCAATACGATTTTTTTTGTAACGCGCTGGTAGCGGTGGTGATCATTGCTGTGGCGAGTGCTGTGATCGGCACATATATCGTGACCCGTAGGCTCGTGGCCATCTCGGGCGGCATCACACATGCCTGCTTCGGCGGTCTGGGGTTGGGCTATTATTTCGGCCTGAGTCCGGTGGCCATGGCGGCAGCGGTGGCTGTGGTGTCGGGGCTTGCCGTGGAATGGATGTCGGGGCGCGGACGCATGCGCGAGGATTCGGCAATAGCTGTGATCTGGAGCCTCGGCATGGCGGCCGGTGTGATCTTTGTGTTTCTCACCCCCGGTTATGTGCCTGAGCTCAATACCTTTCTGTTTGGCAATCTGCTGACGGTGGGCCGGTCGGATCTGCTGGCTTTCGGAGTTTATGCCGCGGTGCTGATAGCGTTCTATGTATTCTGCAGGAGGATAGTGGTGGCATGTGCTTTCGACCGCGACTTCGCGCGAGTGATCCATCTGCCGGTCGGGCTGATCAACTGTGTCATGATGGTGTTTATCGCCGTAGGTATAGTGCTCACTATACGTCTTGTCGGTATCATGTTGCTGATGTCGATGCTCACCCTCCCCCAGCTCACCGCCGAGGTGTATGCCCGGAGGTTTGACGGCATCTTACTTCTCTCGGCAGTAGTGTCGGTGGTATGCGGCGTCGGCGGTCTGATGCTCGCTACTGTGATCGATGTGCCCTGCTCGGCGCTGATAGTGCTGCTCCAGGCTGCAGTCTATTTTGCAGCCCGCTGCTTCCGGGCGCTCGTGTGGCGCTGAGCCATCCTATAAGACTGATGAGGCACGGTGGTGCCAAATTGTGGCTTTTTCTTGCACAGAGTAGTAATTATTGCTACTTTTGCGGTCAAAATGCAATGAATCGCAATTGAAACCAATCATTTTACCGCAATATCACTATGTCAGTAAAGTTTTACCGTGAAGAGCATCAGGTGCCTTTGGAAATGCATAAGGTGAGGGTGGTGCAGAAGCTCAACCTCCTACCGGTCGAAGAGCGTCTCAAAGCCATCCAGGCAGCCGGCAACAACACCTTCCTGCTCCAAAACCACGACATATACATGGATATGCTGACCGACAGCGGCGTCAACGCCATGAGCGACCGCCAGACAGCAGCCATGCACCTTGCCGACGACTCATATGCCGGCTCGGAAACCTTCAACCGCCTAAAAAAAGCTGTCAAAGCCGTATTTGGCACCGACGACCTGCTGCCCGCCCATCAGGGGCGTGCCTGCGAGAACATACTCGCCGAAGCATTTGTCAAGCCGGGTCAGGTGGCGATAATGAATTTCCACTTCACCACGACCAAAGCCCACGTGACCCGCTGCGGAGGCGATGTGATAGAGCTTGTGGCCAAGAAAGGACTCGAACCGCAGAGCGACGATCCGTTCAAGGGCGACTTTGATCTCGATCTCCTCCGCTCTACCATTGAGCAGTATGGTCCTGAAAAAGTGGCATTTGTGCGTGTAGAGGCAGGCACCAACCTTATCGGCGGTCAGCCAGTGTCGCTCGCCAATATGCTTGCCGTGGCCGATATATGCCATGACTACGGTATCCTGAGCGTGCTCGACGCATCGCTCCTTCAGGACAATGTCTACTTCATGAAGACCCGCGAGGCGCAGTGCAAGTATATGACCACCAAGGAGATCTATCATCTGCTGGCCGGGAAGATGGATCTGATCTATTTCTCGAGCCGCAAGCTCGGATTTGCCCGCGGAGGCGCCATCACCAGCCGCAATCCGGCCCTGATCAAGAGCCTTATGGAGTATATACCGCTCTACGAGGGCTTCCTTACGTATGGCGGCATGGATGTGAGGTCGATTGAATCGGTGGCCGAGGGCCTTTATGAAAGCCTCGACATGGACTATATAAGCCAAGGGCCGGAGTTTATAGCCTATCTCGTGAAGGAACTCGACGACTACGGAGTGCCGGTGATCAAGCCGGCCGGAGGTCTCGGCGCCCATCTCAACTGCTCGGAGATAGTGCCCGAAGTGCCCCACAGCCAATATCCGGCAGCAGCCGTCGGAGCAGCCCTCTACATAGCTGGCGGCATACGCGGCATGGAGCGTGGCACAATGTCGGAACAGCGTGAGCCCGATGGCACGGAGCGCTATGCCGAGCTTGAGTTGCTGCGTCTGGCCATGCCCCGCCGCGTGTTTACCCTCAGTCAGGTCAAATATTGCGCCGACAGAGTGAAGTGGGTGTGGGACAACCGCCATCTTATCGGCGGCCTGCAGTGGACTGAGGAGCCATCGGTGCTCCGCTTCTTCTTCGGGCGCATGAAGGAGATAGGACATTGGCAGGAGGATCTCGCCTCCAAGTTCCGCGAGGATTTCGGCGACAGCCTCTGATAGGCCCGAGTTGTATATGACTTAGCGGCCGGAGCGGCAAGAACCGTCGCTCCGGCCGCTGACATATACAATAAAACCGCCCCGACGGGCGTTAGGCTACAGATGATCAACCGCCTCCGCCCCCTCTTGGCGCGCTATGCCGCAGTCACAGCAGCAGCTATTGCAGCCACTGTGTTGCTCGGTGCGTGCTCGCTCAAAAAAAACACGGCAGCTTCGAGGCGCTACACCGAGTTTATCACCCGCTACAATATCTATTTCAACGGCGACGAGCACTATAAGGAAACCCTTGCCGCCATGGAACGCGACTATGAGGATGATTATACCCGGCTTGTGCCGGTCCATCCGGTCGATGCCTACGCCGACGAGGCGCTTCCGCGTCCATCAGGCTCTTTTGACCGCTCGATAGAGAAGGCCCAGAAGGCCATCGAACTCCGCTCGATCAAGAAAAAGCCTCGCCGCAAGCCGGGCAAAGGGAACGATCCGGCATATAAGGCGTGGCTCAAGCGGGGAGAGTATAATCCATTTCTTCACAACGCATGGCTCATGCTCGGGCGTGGCCAGATGATGAATGGCGACTTTCTCGGCGCCTCGACCACCTTTGCCTACATAGCCCGCCACTTCGACTGGCTACCGGCCACCGTGACCGAAGCACGGCTCCTTCAGGCCCGCTGCTATGCCGCTATGGGCTGGACCTTCGAGGCCGAGAATATGTTGCGCCGGGTTAAGCCAGACGATCTCACATCGCCTCAACTGAGGGCGCTCTATCCTCTTGTCCAGGCTGACTACATGATCAAGGCCGGGCGATATGGCGAGGCCATACCACCTCTGCGCGAGGCGGCCTCGGCGGCAAAGGGAGCTCAGAAAACACGCCTCACATTCCTGCTCGGCCAACTGCTGGAGCGGGAGGGGGACAAGACAGGAGCCTACGACGCCTACAGCCGAGTGGCCCGCAGCAACTCGGCGCCATACCGCACCAAATTCAACGCCCGCATCAAGCAGAGCGAGGTCTACTCGGGGAGCAGCATAGAACCAGAGATCAAATCGTTGCGTTCCATGCTGCGCTACGACCGCAACCGTGAATACCACGATCAGATCCATTATGCGATAGGCAATCTCTACCTCAGCCGCCGCGACACCATCCACGCCATCGAGAGCTACCGCAAGGCAATAGCCTCGTCGACCCGCAGCGGCATCGACAAGGCTCTGGCCCAGCTACGTCTCGGCTCACTCCATTTCGACCGCCGCGAATATGATCTGGCCCAGCCGCAATATTCCGAGGCGGTGCCGGTGCTCCCGTCGGATTATCCCGATCTCGATGGGATACGCCGCCGCAGCGATGTGCTCGACGAGCTGGCTGTATATTCGGGCAATGTGACCCTTCAGGATTCGCTCCTGCGCTTGTCGGCCATGACTCCTGAGGAGCAGAAGGCTGTGGCCGAGCGCCTCATAGCCGAGCTGAAGAAGCGCGAGGCCGAGGAGGCGGAGGAGGCCCGCAGGGCCGAGTATGAGGCCAATGCGGAAGCGACTGGATCAGGACTGACAGATATGGGGCAGGGGGCGGCGGGCGCACCTTCGACCTTTGTGATGAACTCCGATAAGAGCTGGTATTTTTACAACACCGCGGTGAAAAACGCCGGCAAGACAGAGTTTCAGAAGCGATGGGGCTCGCGCAAGCTCGAAGATGACTGGCGCCGCCGCAACAAGAGCTCATTTGCTTTCAGCGATTTTGACGAGAGTTCAGAGGAACCGGATGATACCGGGAGCGACGCGCTGCCCGACGGCACTGCCGATGCGGCTGACGCAGATGTCACGCCCGACAGCTCGGATCCCCACTCGGTGGAATATTATCTGAGGCAGATACCGTCGACCGACGCCGAACGCGCTACGGCCCACGAGGTGATCCAGGAAGGACGCTACAACATGGGTCTGATACTCAAAGATAAGCTCGAAGACTTCGGTGCCGCCGAGGCTCAGTGGAGCCGCCTGCTTGCCGACTATCCCGACAACATCTATCGTCTTGACACATATTTCAATCTCTACCTGATGTATATGCGTCTGGGCGATACCGCGGCTGCCGAGCGCTACCGGCAGCTTATCCTCTCGGATTTTGCCGAGAGCGAACCGGGCCTTGCACTGCGCGACCCCGATTATATCGACAATCTGCGGCAGATGAACAGCCTCCAGGAGTCGATTTATGCCAATGCCTACGACTCATATCTCGAGGGCGACACTGCTGCAGTGAGACGTGCCGCCACGTCGCTTGCCGAGCAATTCCCGATGAGCCCCGTCATGCCCAAGATGATGTTTCTCGATGCGCTCACCTATGTGCCATCGGGCGATGCCGGCAATTTCGGGAGCCGCCTGCGCACACTGCTGGAGCGCTATCCCGAGGCCGATGTGAGCCCTGTAGCCTCGGCCTATCTGCGCGATCTCTCCAGAGGCCGCAAGCTGCAGAGCGGCCCGATGGGCGTAAGGGCTATGGTGTGGGATATGCGTCTGACCAACGATACCACTATCGTTTATGATCCGGAGGCCGAAGTGTCGTTTGACATAGCCGACGAAGGGGAGCCTCTGCTTATCCTTACCTATTCCACCGACTCTGTGGCTCCAAACCAACTCCAATTTGATGTGGCTCGCCACAATTTCTCGACCTTCAAGGTTAAGGACTATGATCTGGAGCAGATGAATTTTGGCCGTCTCGGGCTTTTGGTGATAAGCGGATTCGGATCAATGGCCGAACTCGGCCATTACCGCGCCACCCTTCTCGACCGCGAGCAGGGATCGGTAGTGCCTCCACAGGTTCGCCCGGTGATGATCAGCCGCCGCAACTTCGAGCTGCTGATGAGCCAGGGCCGCACATTCGACGACTATTTCAGGGCGGTTGAGGCAGCCCGTGTAGACCGGCTCGAAGAAGATAAAGGGGTGCCCGACTTCGAGGCCGACGATACCGAATGATAACTCCATAAAGCATTATAGCCCTCTGCGCCGATAGTGGTGGAGCAGGGGGCTATAATGCTTAGTCTGGGCTTTGTTCAGGCGGGGAGAGTGGCGTCGAATCCGGCGGCGCGCACTGCGGCTATCACGTCGTCGGCGCTGGGCGAGCCCTCGACAACGGCGCTTTTGCCTGCGAGGCTCACGTCGACTTTATCCACTCCGGCCACCGAAGCGATGGCTTTGGTCACCGATGCCTGGCAGTGGGGGCAGTTCATGCCCGAAATGATATAGGTCTGTGTCATATCTGCTGTTGTTATGGATTTGTGGAAATGGTTGCGTATGAAAGTGAAGATGAGCAGCGCCACAAGGATGCCGGCGCATATCATGGGGAAGAGTCCGATCTCAGCCGGATGGCAAGATGCGGATGCTATCTTTGAGCTCACATCAAACCATGATGCGGGCATGAGATAGTCGATGGCCAATCCAAATGCCATGGCCCCCACCACTATTGAGCCGAGGTAGATCAGGGCAGTGCGGCGCCCCATCTCGCGCGATATCAAGGCAAAGGAAGCGAAATTGGCTGCGGGACCTGCCATGAGGAGCACGAGGGCTGTGCCGGGTGAGAGTCCTTTGAGCATAAGCGAGAGCGCAATGGGTATGGAGCCGGTGGCACATACATACATCGGGACCGCCACAATCAGCACCACCACCATGGCCAGAAGAGGGCGGTCGCCGAGCACGGCGAGGGCATCGGCCGGCACAAATACGGTGATAAGCGCCGCAATGACCAGTCCGGCCACGAGCCAGCCGCCGATGCTGCCGGTGAGGTCGATGAAGCCATAGCGCAGGGCGTCGACACACTTGCGGGCAAAGGAGCGGCTGACGGGAGCTTCGGCCTGAAGCTGACACGCCTGAGTGGATGAAGCGCCTGCTGAGTCGCTGCGCTCGGCCATGCCTACTCCTATGCCTCCAAAAAATGAGGTGACGAGAGCTGCTATGGGCCTGATCACCGCAAAGGCCGGGCCAAGAAGGCTTGCCGTGGCGGCTATCGAGTCGACTCCGGTCTGGGGTGTGGCTATGAGAAAAGATGTTGAGCTGGCTTTGGAAGCGCCCCCGCGACGGAGGGCAATAGCTGTCGGTAGCACTCCGCATGAGCAGAGAGGCAATGGAACACCGATAGCGGCGGCTTTGACCACCGACTTCCATCCTCGGCCCGAAAGATGGCGGGCGAAGGTGTCGTCGGGAACAAACGCATGAAGCAGCCCGGCAATGAGGAATCCCAGCAAGATATAGGGAGCCATCTCGCAGAGCATATAGATCAAAGAGTGGATTATCTGCATTGTATTGTCGAGATATGGATGACTTTTATAGAATATGTTGCGTTTATCGCAATACAAAGATAACACAAAAAAAACGCAACCCGGTTGCAAATATCGGGTTGCGTGTGATAATCAAGAGGCAGGAGGAGATGTGGATCAGTAGAGAGGCACTCTTGCCAGTTTTTTTGCATAGTACGACCTCAGATCGTCGTAGACCACATAGGGGGAGCCGGGTGCCACCGGAGCTACCGGGAGGCTCACTTCGCGCTCATTGAGGAGCACTTTTACGAGCACAGGCTTGCCGGAGCCGGGATCGGTGGGGCGGTAAAACACCATCTGCACATTGCATGCCATAGGGAAAATCTCCCAGTCGCGCCACTGCGAGGCCACTTGGTTCAGGTCGTTGATCTCCTTGCCATAGTTGTCGAGCTCCATAAACACAACGAGAGGCATCACCACCACCTCGTGGCCGAAGCGGAGGTTGGCCGAGGGATAGGTCGAGGTGAGGGTGGAATCGGCGCTGCTGAGCATATTGTCGAGCAAGCGACGCTGATTGTAAGAGGCGAGTCCTTCGCTCACTTCCATATTGCCGTAGGTAGTAAACCAAGCGGCGTTGTTGTATTCCCATCGCTCGCGCATCTCACGGTCGGAAAATATATCGTAGGGAGCGGGCATATCCTTGTGGCTTTGGGCGTTGGCGGCAATGTTGAAGAGGTAGTAGAACAGGGCTCCGGTGTCGAGTGAGTCTTTGGCCCATTGAGTGTCGGTGACTATGTTGGGCAGGAAATCGTCCATATACCGATGAGTCTTGCCGAAGTCTTTCAGGAGGGAGTCGGCCTTCCGAGCTGCCTGCTGAGCCACAGTGTCGGTGTCGGAGAAGTTCATGTAAGGCATATCGGCTCTTGAGGCGTCGGAGGTGACTATAAGGGCGGGATTTGCCGCCTTGAGCTCCTGCAGCTCATTGTCCATTGAAAGGATGCAGCGTATGACCACCGTTGACCGGGCATCGACTCTTGCCGGGCCTTCAAATACCTCGGGGAAGTTTGAAATCATGCGTCGGGCTATGCCACGGTGCTGCTCGGCGCCCACATCGGTGAGCTCGCCGTCGCGTCCGCGCGAGGCCACCTCTATGTCGCGTAGTTGGCCGAGAAGCTCCTTGCCGCGAGGGGTGAGTTTGCCTGCGGCGTCGGCCTTTGCGAGCATCTCCACCGGTCGGCGGTAGGAACCGGTGCCGATGTGCCATCGTGATCCGTGGCGGCCATAGTGTTCAATATGGTAGGGGGTGTAGCCGTCGGGGGTGGCTGTGAGTTCGGGCACCGGTTGAGCGGGATAAGGATAAGCGTAGTAGTTGCTGGCCATCCGGCGATAGGTCTCGGAGGGCTCTACTGCCGATACCGACAAAGCTGCTGCGGCTGCTGCAACAAATGCTAACACGATGTGATGATACAGTGATTTCATGGAGATATGATTGTATGGTCAGTTGTTGGTTGCGGTGGATGGTAGCGGACGGTTGTTGGGATTGGCCGGGCGTATGCCGGCGAGCTCCAGAAACAGCGCGTCGAAGTCGATCATTGTGGCCCCTTCAAGATTACGCAGGGCGCGTTGGTTGCCGGTCTGGGTCGATGATCCTTTGGCCTGCCATATGAGCTTGACGGTTTTCATCACGGCGGGGTTGGTACACTTGCCTGAGGCAAAGAAGGGTGTTTGAGGTATGCGGCCAAGATTGCCGGTAGCAAATACATCAAACACCGCCAACGCCTCGGGGGAGCGGAGAGAGTCGCGCTGCCACACGGTGGCTTTGTTGAGGTAGGCGAAGTCGGCCGATGGATCGACCGGTGCAGGCATCGCGGCTTGCGGCTGTTCGGGTAGTATCTCTATAGCGGTGTCGGCAAGGGAAATACCCTCAGACGCAGGCATAGCTTCCGGGATCGTGGCGACGGAGTCGGACGGTTCGTCGGTGTCGTAGGTATTGACATGCTCGAACAGTCCCGGGAGATAGCTCACCGCCACTATGCCTAAAGCTATGGCCACAAACGCCAGGATTACCACGATCCATGGACTGCCTGAGCGACGTTTGCGTTTGCGGGCAGTATCTTCCTTACGTTCGGCCACGGGGGTTGGCTCCGGGTTTACTTCGGGTGCCGGTTCCTCGCGCAGATCTATGAGATAGCTCTCCTCGCCGTGGGTTTTCACGGCGAGGCGGCGTGCGCGGTGGCCATGGAACATACCGGCACGCAATAACCGGTATTCCGAGGTGTTGTCGTTGAGTGTGAGTTCCGAACGCACCACTCTGTCGTCGGAAAAACGCATCGAGAGGGTCACCGTCCGGTATCCGGGGCGGGGGGTGGAGGCCGTGGACGGCTGGGATGGGGCTGCCGGTGCCGGGTCAGGTTTGGGTATCGGCTCCAGTCGGATTCCGAGAGCTGAGAGAGGCCGCACTCTCATGGCTGCTCCGTCGTATTCGACAAATGGGCTTGGCTTGCCTGCGAGGAGATGGTGGGTGGCTTCTTTCATCCCTTCGGCAAAGTATGTGAGCGACAACTCCTTGCCAAAGTCGATCTCGCGCTCCGAGGGACGGACACCCTCGGGGTAGATCACGGCATAGCGTCGGTCGAGAGGTGAGGTTATCCGGGCCACAGCCGTGTCGCATTCGGCTGCGGGGCGCATGGCTGCCGTAGCCGGTGCAAGTATTGTGCAGGCATAAGCCTCGGTTGATTTCTGGAAAGGGAATGAGAGAGCGTGTTCTATATCGCGGCCCGAGAGGAAGTGGCGTACGGCGGTGCCGGCTCCCTCGGTGAGCTGAGTCAGGGATGGGAGCATATCGTCGGGGGCGCGAAGTGGGGCTTGGGGCACCTCGGCGGCTTTAAGAGCGGCAAATAGTTCGTTGCCACCGCCCGGACAGGCCGAGGCGACGCGCAAGGCATCGAGAATGCGGGCGCCAGACAGGAGGCGACCGTCGGCCACAGTGACCGATACGGTGCCGCGTCGTGTCACCCGGCTGAAGCGCCAGCCGCGGTCGACAGGTGAGATAACATATACTTCTTCGGTGCCCGCCACAAAGAGGTCGAGCGCTCCTGTGCCGGGGCCGGCTGATATATTGAGGTAGGAATAAGAGTCCATAGAAAAGATAGGGGTAGCGGGAAGGAGGCAGTCATGGCCTGCGGTATCACTGCGCCCTAATCGGCAAAAGTAGTCAAAATATGCGATACGGTCAAAAAAAAGCGCCCGTAACCCCCCGCTATAAATCACAGAGCTGCCCCGAAGTCTGAGCTCCGGGACAGCCTGCACAAGAGAAAATAAACAGGCGGAAAAATGAGAAACGCCTGCTCAGCGATCTGATGCGCCGGGATTAGCGGCGTAAATAGATCGTAACGCCATCCCCGTGACCGAGGGTGTCGGCCGCAGGGAAAGCTTTTCGTTCAAGACTCAAGATTATCAATTGGTGAAAAGCAATTAATCCCGGTCTGGTTGCGTACGGTTTCATTACTGACGTATTGAGTTTATGTCAATAACAGCGGCTCCGGACTGTATGCCCGGGTATGTAGGTGGGAGGAGATGTCACTGGGAGGAATAACAAAAGAAAAGGGTCGGCTACTGCGAGAAATCCCTGATAGACCAAGAGTCATTGCCGTCTCAGCGCTACAAAGATAGTGGCTTTTGCGGACATATGGAAATGCCGACACGATTTTTTTGCCGAGGTGAAGCAAATAGCTATCTTTGCAGTAAGTTATAAATCTTATCAGCCTCCCGGACCAATCTTCCCCGGATATGAAAATAGTCCATACCTCCGACTGGCATGTGGGATGCCGGCTCTACGACAACGACCGTAGTGCGGACCATCGCCACATGGCGTCGAAAATAATAGAGATATGCCGCGACAGGCGCCCCGACGCGCTTCTGATCGCCGGAGATCTTTTCGACAACGACAGGCCCTCGGCTGCCGACGAGCGGCTGGTGGCCGACACTCTGGCGCGCCTTCATGCCGAGGTGCCGGAGATGACAGTGATAGCCATCGCCGGAAACCACGATAGCCCATCGCGCCATGAGAGCCATGAGGCGGTCTATGCCGCTGCGGGTGTGGTGATGATTGGGCGCATCACCGACCGCGATCCCGACTGGCCCGGGCGCTACATTATTGATGTGGGGGCAGGTGTGGTTGTGGCGGTGCCGTTTTATATTGCGAAGGGCACCGATCTTGCCCGGTTGATGGCTGAGGCTGATAAGATTGCCGACGGCAGGCCGGTGGTGGCCATGGGGCATACGACCCTGCGTGGCAGCGACACCACAGGCCACGACCCGCGCATCATTGGCTCGCTCGAAGCGGTGGAGGCCTCGGAGTTTCTGCCACCGTCGAGCTATGATTATCTGGCATTGGGACATATCCACCGCAGCCAGCGCGTGGGAGCAATGGGGCGGATACGCTACAGCGGCTCACCTCTCGCGGTGAGTTTCGATGAGGCTTACCCCCACTCGGTGACATGGGTGGAGATAGAGCGGCGCGGAGATATTCCCGCCACGGGTAAGATCGAGATAGACCAGCCGCGGCCGCTGGTCACTCTCCCATCGCCGGGACGATGGGTGGCCCTTGACGAAGCATTGGAGTGTCTGCGTGAGTTTCCCGACGACACCGAGGCTTTCGTGAGGCTCAATGTGAAGACCGACAGGGCGCTCCCGGCTTCGGCCAACGATGACGCCCGTCGTGCTGCTGTAGGGAAGCGTTGCCGTGTGTGTCACATCAATGTGAGGCGTCAGGCCGAGGCTGTGTCTGAGTCGGGTGCGTCAGGCATGAGCGTTGACGAGCTCCGGATGGTGGCTCCGGCCGATGTTGCACGTCTGTATGCCCAATCGGTGGGCGTAGCGCTCGATGAAGAACTTTTTGATGAGATACTTACCCAACTCACTACTGTAAATCCCGACGATGAAACTGCGTAGACTTATTATCCACAATATAGCCTCGATTACCGACGCAACCATTGACTTTGACCGCAGACCGCTGTCGGATACCGGTATTTTCCTGATAGCCGGGCCGACAGGTGCCGGCAAGACAACCATACTCGACAGCATAGCGCTCGCACTCTATGGCGTGGCGCCCCGCTTTGTCCGCACTCCTTCGACCAAGGGAGATTCAGACCTCGACTCGGAGATCAAGCCGGGCGATCCGCGCAACATCCTGCGCCACGGTTGTGGCGAGGGGCGCGTGGAGCTCACATTTGCAGGCTCCAACGGAGGGATGGAGTATTGCGCTGAGTGGGTGGTGCGCCGGGCACGCAACAAGCCTGATGGGAAGCTCATGAAGGCCTCCCACACCCTGACCCGTCTCTCCGACGGTGCTGTTTTCACCCGTAAGGGTGAGATCGGTGCCGAGATAGGGCTTGCCATTGGTCTCGACTTCGCTCAGTTCTGCCGCACGGTGATGCTTCCGCAGGGTGAGTTCACACGGTTTCTTGAAGCCAAGGATACCGACAAGGCTGCCCTTCTCGAAAAGATCACCAAAGTGGATATCTACAGCCGCATCGGGGCTGCAATATTTGCCCGCAGCCGCAGTCATCGGGAGGCATATGAGCGGGCCAGGAGTATGGCCGACGATATCAACGGTCTATCGGCAGAGGAGGAGGCCGCAGTGAGGAATCAACTCAATGAAGCTCTCGCTGCGGGCACCAAAGCCGCTGCCGAGGCCGCCAGTCTGCGCTGCATCATAGAGCGCGACAAGCGCATCGACGAAGCTTTGACAGCCGTTGAGGCGGGCCGGGCCGAAGCCGAAGCGGCGCGGCTCAGATCGCTATCGTCCGATGTGGCATCGCGTCGTCGCCGTGTTGAGCGCTGGAACATATCTAATGAAGCCCGGACGGCATTGGCCGAGGGCGACCGCGCGGAGGCCGACCGTGCACGCGCCATCGCATCTATCAGAGCGCTCTCGGGCGCGGTGGAGTGGTGGGAAAGCCACACGGCCGACCTTGCCGCCGGAGTGGAGAGGCTTGCGGCTGAGGTTGGATTGCTTGAAAAAGCCACGAGTGTGCCGTCGGGTCATGCGGCTTTGCTCCGCAGCGGGCATAAGATTGTGGCTGAGGCCGATGCGGTGGAGGAGGGGAGGACCCATCTTCTCTCCACACGTGCCTCTATAACCACCCACCGCGCTTCGATAGAGCGCCTCACGGCCAGGGTTGAGGCTCTTAAGGCGGAGACCGCCGCTACCGACAAGGTCGCTGAGGAGAAGCTGATGGCTTATGAGGCGCTGAAAAACTCGGTCGACAAATTTGCCGTTGCTATGCGCGCAACGCTGACCGAGGGTTGCCGCTGCCCGGTATGCCGACAGACTGTGGCCGTGCTCCCCGAAGCTGAGGATGCCCTGCGTGGAGCTGCTGCCAAGGCGCGGCGAGAGGCTGAGGTGGCTGCCGAAGCAGCCCGCAATCTCGCCCGAGAGCTTGCCCGGTGTGAGGCTGAGCTGGGCGGGCTGCGCTCGACACTTCTCCCCGAAGCCCTGCGTCTCGAAGCCAAGCAGCAGGAGAGCCTCGATCGGCACATGCGTGAACTCGACACGATTTTAGCACCGCTCCGTCAATCCGGTGTCATAGCCCCTGATGCCGACATACGCGCCGAGGGGGAGCGTCTGCGTCAGGAGAGTGAGAGTTTGGCGGCTAATCTTCTGCGTCTGGAGACTTTGCGCGGCGATCTCAAGCTCAAGACCGACAATCTCACTGCCGACCGTGAGATGATGGCCTCGATAAGGAGAGTGGCTTCAGCGATGCTCGACCGCCGGGCGGCTCCCGCGAAGTCGGAGCATAGCCTTGCCACTCTTCTTGCCCAGATCACACGTCTTAGCGGCACAATAGCTGAGGCATCGTCGCGCTGCAACGGGGCCGCTGCAAAGGTGAGGATGTTTCTCGATGCTCCCGGATGCGATTTCACCGAGGAGGAGATGCGCGCCCTTTCGCGCCACTCCCATCTCTTCATACTTACCGAGACTGAAGAACTGGCCAAGATCGACACCGCCGTGGCCACCTCGCGCAAGATGTTGGCCGAGCGGTTGCTGAATCTCAGACGTGCCCGCCATCTCTCGGCACCCTCAGTGGCCGACGGCGATCACGCCACTCTCCTTGCCGCCGCCGAGAGCAGGCTTGAGGCTTCCCGCAACGAAGCCGCCAATTGCCGCAGCCGCCTCGCTCAAAGCGAGCAGAACATGGCACTCAAGCGCAGCCGCGAGGCTGAGGCTGCCCGCCTTAAAGCGGTGGCCGACCGATGGGATTCGCTCAATCAGCTTTTAGGAAGTGCCACCGGCGACAAGATGCGGCGCATAGCCCAGAGTCTGATTCTATCTTCGCTGGCCGAGGGGGCCAACCGCTACATGGAGGGCCTTTCGCCTCGCTACCGGCTGCGGGTGGTGCCCGGCACCTTCACCATCCTGGTCGAGGATGCCTATCAAGGCTATGCCAGCCGTCCGGTGTCGACTGTGAGCGGCGGCGAGAGTTTCCTTGTGTCGCTTGCCCTTGCATTGGCTCTCAGCGATATAGGTTCTACATTTTCGGTCGACACTCTCTTTATCGACGAAGGCTTCGGCTCTCTCTCGGGCGATGCGCTCGAATATGCACTCGCAACCCTCGGCGAGCTTCGCCGACGCACTCGTCGCCGAGTGGGAGTGATATCGCATGTCAGCGCCCTCCGCGACCGCATCGACGTGCATCTGAGCGTGGCCAGCGGACGCATATCCATCGACCTCGGCGACTCCTGACCTCTCCCCCCGGTAGAAGTCATAAAAAATCTATTCAAGTTTTTTTATCAAAAGACTTGAAATGTCGAGATCATTTTACTAATTTTGCGACATAATCCAAGTGAGGATTAATGACATACATGCAGTTTAGAGAAAACTGTCAACGGCTTGATTAACGCAAGCCCAAGATTATCAATTGAATAGCCGACAGCCATTACTATGCTTTTGTGGCTGGAGGTGAGAGAGCATTGACATCTTGGGCAGACAGTTGAAGGTAGGCCTTCAACGAATATCAAGCAACATCGATTGCAACCACATCGTAGTCTGCTGTGGTAAGTGCAATCGATAATTTTTTTTCTCTAAACAAATACAATGTATGAAGCAATCAAAAATTTCCATACGCGCCATTGAAAGCATGGCTCGTAGAGCGGCTAAAGAAGCCGAAGTAAGAAAGACTCTGCAGCTCCCTAAGCAAAGCAAGGTCTTCAAGAAGCAACCTCACAAATCTCACAAATCCCACAAATCCGTCTTCGAGGCTCAAGTCAAGGCATTCAGAAAGGCTTTGGCTTCTACAATGTCAGCCGAAGCGTACGTAATTCTGTCTGATAACGACAGTCGCATTGCCGGCAAAGCTACCATCAAAGTCTACAAAGTGGCTGATCTCGAACGTCAGCAAGTAGAACTTGAAGAATACAATGCGCAACTCGCATCGGGTCGCGATAAAAGCGAAATACCCAAACCGTTTCGAGCACAGGTTGTGGTCATGTATGTGCTTTATCCTGACACAATAGCGCAAGACAGACTTGGATCAATCGCCGTATATGGCGATGGCGCTTCAAATAGATGCGCTGCCATCAACAAAAGCGGAGCCATATTTGGTTTTCCTGTCAGGTATGCCAAGATTGAGATCGGACGTCGTCCGTTCGTGGATGTGTATCTCAAACAAAATCGCGCCTGACAAACTTTATGAAACCGACAAATGAAGAAGTCCTGCTTCGAGCATCTCAGGGAGATTGTTATCGAACAGCATAAAAAAAAATCAATGCGTGGCAGCCCGGCGGGGCAGTCACGCATTGATTTTATCGGTTGGCGCTAAGGCTTACTGACGACGCGGACGGCGGTCGCGGGGAGCGTCGCCGTCGCGGCGCGGACGGTCGCTGCGCTCGGGACGGTCGCTGCGCTCGCGGCGCGGGCGGTCGGCGGGAGCCACATAGCCTTCGGGCTTAGGCAGGAGAGCGCGCATCGACAGGCGGTACTTGCCGCTCTTCTTGTCGATCTCGATGAGCTTCACCTGCAGCTCGTCGCCCTCCTTGAGGCCGGATGCGGCCATGTCGGGCAGGCGGTCCCACGAGATCTCCGAGATGTGGAGGAGGCCGTCGCGGTTGGGCATGAACTCAACGAAGGCGCCGAAGTCGAGGATCGAGCGCACCTTGCCGGTGTAGGTCTTGCCCTCTTCGGGGAGCTCCACGATGGCGTTGATGAGGCTGAGGGCGCGGTCGATGGCGTCCTTGTTGGGCGCGGCCACCTCGATGTAGCCGTGGTCGTCGATCTCGTCGATCGACACGGTGGCGCCCGAAGCCTCCTGGATACCCTGGATCACCTTTCCGCCCGGGCCGATCACAGCGCCGATCAGCTCCTTGGGGATGGTCATGGTGACGATGCGGGGCACATTGGGCTTGTAGTCCTCGCGGGCGGCGGGGATGGTCTGCTCGATGATGTCGAGGATATGGAGGCGGCCGTCGCGTGCCTGGTTGAGGGCGCGCTCAAGCACTTCATACGACAGTCCGTCGACCTTGATGTCCATCTGGGTGGCGGTGATACCGTCGCGGGTGCCGGTCACCTTGAAGTCCATGTCGCCGAGGTGATCCTCGTCGCCGAGGATATCGGAGAGCACTGCATATTTGGGGTTGGCGCCGGTGTCGGTGATAAGACCCATGGCGATACCTGCCACCGGCTTCTTCATCTTCACGCCGGCGTCGAGGAGCGACAGGGTGCCTGCACACACGGTGGCCATCGACGAGGAGCCGTTCGACTCAAGGATGTCCGACACGATGCGGCACACATAGGGGAAATCGTCGGGGAACATGCGCTTCAGGGCGCGGTGGGCCAGATTGCCGTGGCCTATCTCGCGGCGGCCTACGCCGCGGGTGGGGCGTGCCTCGCCGGTCGAGAAGGGGGGGAAGTTGTAGTGGAGCAGGAAGCGCTCGCGGCCCTGGTTGATCACGTCGTCGACAATCTTCTCGTCGAGCTTGGTGCCGAGGGTCACGGTGGCGAGGGCCTGGGTCTCGCCGCGGGTAAACACTGCCGATCCGTGAGGGCCGGGGATATAGTCCACCTCAGCCCAGATGGGGCGTATCTCGTTGGTCTTGCGGCCGTCGAGACGCACACCCTCGTCGAGCACGCAGCGGCGCATGGCTTCTTTCTCCACGTCGTGGTAGTAGCGCTTCACCAGAGGGGCTTTCTCGTCGCGCTCCTCTTCGGGGAGCGATGCGATATAGTCTTCGCAGATGGCGTCAAACGACTCTGCGCGCCAGTGCTTGTCGGCAGAGCCGGTCTTGGCAATGGCATATGCGCGGTCGTAGCACTTCTCGCGCACGTCGGCGCGGAGGGCTTCGTCGTTGACTTCGTGGCAGTACTCGCGCTTCACGGTCGAGCCTACCTCTTCGGCGAGCTCCATCTGGGCCTTGCACTGCACGCGGATGGCGTCGTGGGCGGCGCGGAGGGCGGCCAGGAGGTCGGCTTCCGACACTTCGTCCATCTCGCCCTCCACCATCATGATGTTGTCGTAGGTTGCGCCTACCATGAGCTCCATGTCGGCGCGTTCAAGCTGCTCGAAGGTGGGGTCGATAACAAATTGGCCATCGATGCGGGCCACTCTCACCTCGGAGATGGGGCCGTCGAAGGGTATGTCGCTCACGGCGAGGGCGGCCGAGGCGGCAAGGCCGGCGAGTGCGTCGGGCATATCGACGCCGTCGGTCGAATAGAGGGTCACGTTGACAAAGGTGTCGGCGTGGTAATTGTCGGGGAAGAGGGGTCGAAGCACGCGGTCGACAAGGCGCGAGGTCAGGATCTCATAGTCCGAGGCGCGCCCTTCGCGCTTCAGGAAGCCGCCGGGAAAACGGCCGAAGGAGGAGAATTTTTCTTTGTATTCAACCTGAAGGGGCATGAAGTCGACCCCTTCGCCGGCCTCTTTGGCCGTCACTACGGTGGCAAGGATCATCGTGTTGCCCATCCGCAGCTCTACCGCTCCATCGGCCTGCTTTGCCAGCTTGCCGGTCTCGAGGGTTATCTCGCGGCCGTCGGGCAGGGCGATGGTTTTTTTGAAGGTTTTAAGCATAAAATCTATTTGTTGCAGCTTGTTTTGTTGTCAGCTTGTATAAGTAAATGTGGGCAAAGATAGTGTTTTTTTGCCACACTTAGGCCAATTATCTCCCGCCGAGATAAAAAAAGTGCCGTTGCAGCGCGTTTTTCCGCGCCGCAACGGCATTTATGTCAGTCTTCGGGGGCTTGGATCAGTGGCAGCCGCAGCCGTCGCCGCAGCCGTCGCCCTCGCAGCCGCAGCTGTCGCCGTCGCCGCAATGGTCGTGGCCGCAACCGCAGCCGCAGCCCTGGGCCGGAGCCAGCTCCTCGGGAGTGGCGTCGCGCACGGCGAGGATGGTGCCCTTGAAGCGGACGTCAGATCCTGCGAGGGGGTGGTTGAAGTCCATCTTCACGTCGGTGTCGGTCACCTCTTTCACGATGCCCGAGATGCGGAAGCCGTCGGCGGTCATCATGGGAAGCACGGCGCCCGGCTTCACGGTCTCCTCGTCAAACTTGCCGTCGATCTGGAACACGTCGCGGGGCAGAGTCACCACCTGCTCGGGGTCGGGCATGCCGAAGGCGTCGGCGGCTTTCACGGTCACGTCAAAGGCGCCACCCTTCTCAAGGCCGTCGATAGCCTCTTCGAGGGGGCGGATCATGCCGCGGGTAACGCCGAAGATCACCTTTTCGGGATCCGATGCGTCGGTCTGGTGTACGAGCTCCTCACCGCCGTCGGGGGTGATGCGGTAGAGGTCATAGCCGAGCTCTACATATTTTCCGGGTTGAATTTTTTCCATGTCGTTATGGGGTGTTTGGGTGTTGTCAGTTGATAATTATGCTTGAGAGATAACAAAAACCATGCCAAAAAGGTTCGGCGCTCACAAATTTCATTAAAAATATTTGCTGAAATCAAATTTACAATTTACCTTTGTCAACAAATGGTAATAACAGAGCCTAAGAGATACACTTATTTTTCCACTAAAACAGACCTAAAATTATCATCGACAGTAATGCACTAACAAAAGAAACATCCCTGTATACACTTGTCTGACCCGCCCGCGGGTCAGCACCTCGGAGGCCGAGTCGCGACGACTGGGCCTCCGTCGGTGTTTTTTTACCCCCTCCGCCGCCCACGCGTGTCAGTTTTTTTATGTATTTTTGCCGCCACATTCTTCTTCATTATCCGCTACGCAGATGACTCATCAATTCGATTATCTCGTCATCGGCTCCGGCATCGCCGGAATGAGCTTCGCGCTCAAGGCCGCTGCCACCGGTAGGGTGGCGCTTATCTGCAAGTCTGTCCTCCCCGAGGCAAACACTGCTCTCGCTCAGGGAGGTGTGGCCTCGGTCACCAATCTCGAGGTCGATTGCTTCGAGAAGCATATCCACGACACTATGGTGGCCGGCGACCGCCTCTCCGACCCCGAGGCCGTGCGCAAGGTGGTCGAGGGCGCGCCCGGGCAGATCAGGCAGCTCATCGACTGGGGGGTCGACTTCGACCGCGACCCCGACGGCTCGGGACGCTTCGACCTCCACCGCGAGGGCGGCCACTCGGAGTTCCGCATCCTCCATCACGCCGACAATACCGGCTTTGAGATCCAGGAGAGCCTTATAAGCCGCGTCCGCGCCTGCCCCGCCATCACGGTATTTGAAAATCATTTTGCCATCGAGATCATCACCCAGCACCATCTCGGACGGATTGTCACCCGCCGCACCCCCGACATCACCTGCTACGGCGCCTATATCCTCAACCAGGCCGAGGGGCGCGTCGACACCTTCCTCGCCCGGGCCACTATCATGGCCACCGGAGGCGTGGGTGCTGTCTACACCACCACCACCAACCCCCTCGTGGCCACCGGCGACGGCATAGCCATGGTCTACCGCGCCAAGGGCACCGTGCGCGACATGGAGTTTATCCAGTTCCACCCCACGGCTCTCTTCCACCCCGGCGACCGCCCATCGTTTCTCATCACCGAGGCGATGCGCGGCTATGGCGCTGTGCTACGCAATCTTGCCGGCGAGGAGTTCATGCACAAATACGATCCGCGCCTGAGCCTCGCCCCGCGCGACATCGTGGCCCGCGCCATCGACAGCGAGATGAAGCAGACCGGCGCCGACCATGTCTATCTCGACGTCACCCACAAAGACCCCGACGAGACCCGCCGCCACTTCCCCAATATCTATGCCAAGTGCCTGAGCCTCGGCATCGACATCACCCGCGACTATATCCCCGTGGCCCCCGCCGCCCACTATCTCTGCGGAGGCATTGCCGTCGACACCAACGGCGAGAGCTCCATCCGCCATCTCTACGCCATAGGCGAGTGCTCATGCACCGGTCTCCACGGTGGCAACCGCCTCGCCTCCAACTCGCTCATCGAGGCGGTGGTCTATGCCGACGCCGCCGCCCGCCATGCCGCCGAGGCCATCGCCCATATCGACTTCCGCACCGATGTGCCCCAGTGGAACGACGAAGGCACCTCCCACCCCGAGGAGATGGTGCTCATCACCCAGAGCACCCGCGAGGTCAATCAGATCATGAGCACTTATGTGGGCATCGTGCGCTCCAATCTGCGTCTCGACCGCGCGTGGAACCGCCTCGACATCCTCTACGAGGAGACCGAGCGCCTCTTCAAGTGCTCAAAGGCCTCGCGCGAGATATGCGAACTGCGCAACATCATCAATGTGGGCTATCTCATCATGCGCCAGGCCAAGGAGCGCCGCGAGAGCCGTGGCCTCCACTACACCCTCGACTATCCGCCCCTGCCGCGCCCCGACATCGAGGCCTGACGACCTTTTTACCCTCTCCCGTTGTTATCTATCTGTGAATCTCAGAGCTCTCCTTACATATATACTCCTCGCCGCAGCGGCCCTCCCGGCTGCTGCCGACGACCCCGCCGAGCCCCTCACCGGGCCCGGCGACGGGCGCATGCGCCCCATCCGCGGCTTCTACCGCACCACCATCGACTCCGACACCAATGTCATGGTGCTCGTCATGAACGAGGTGGCGGTCTATCCGCCCCTCGTGTTCCGCAACAAGAAGGAGGAGGAGTTTTACTGGCGCACCGTCCGCGACGTCAAAAAAACTCTCCCCTATGCCAAGCTCATCTGCGAGACTCTCCTCGAAACCTACGAGTATATCGAGACCTTCCCCACCCAGAAGGAGCGCGAGGAGTATCTCAAAGATATGGAAAAGGCCATCTTCGAGCAGTATAAGCCCGTGCTCAAGAAGTTTTCCAAAAATCAGGCCCGCACCCTCATCAAGCTCATCAAGCGCGAGACCGACCAGAGCGGCTACTCTATCATCAAGGCGTTTCTCGGATCGTTCCGCGCCGGTTTCTGGCAGACTTTCGGCCGATTTTTCGGCGTGAACCTCCGCGCCGACTACCGCCCCGACTCCGACCGCCACGACCATATCATCGAGCGGGTGGCTGTGCTCGTCGAGCAAGGGCGCCTCTGACCCCGGCGGCGGCGACGTTTTGACGCCGCGCCCTCCCTCCGGCCCCGCTACCTTTGCGGCGCTATGAGACACATCACCACCATCATCATCCACTCAACGGCCACCCCCGCCGGGCGCGACGTGACCGTTGCCGACATCACCGCTTGGCACCGCCAGCGCGGCTTTGCCACCATCGGCTATCACTTCCTTATCGGCCTCGACGGCACCATCCATCCCGGGCGCCCCATCGCGCAGGTCGGGGCCCACTGCCGCGGCCACAACGCCCACTCCATCGGCATCGCCTACGCAGGGGGCGCACGCGCCGATTGCCGCACTCCCGCCGACACCCGCACCCCCGCCCAGCGTGCCGCCCTCCGCCTCCTCATATCCCGCCTCCGGGAGCGGTTTCCGGGCGTAAAAGTGTGCGGACACCGCGATTTAGCCCCTACCGGGTGCCCCGGATTTGATGTTTTTGCCGATATTTGAAAAATTTTTATTACCTTTGGGCCGGAATCTACCCGAAACAATCAGCCGCTCCCGGTTGTTGCGCTTTCGGATCGTTCTCTCTTATCCCCGAAAAAACTAAAAAAACATATACACTCAACTCAGCTCATGAAAAAAATATTACTCCTCGCTGCTCTTGCCGCTCCCGTAGCAGGTGCCTTTGCTCAGGCTGCCGGTAAAGTTGGATACACACTCCCCGCAGGTGCTTTCTACACTGACAATGACGCCCTCCTGCCTCCCCATGTTCAGCTCCAGTGGCTCAACACCACCTATATCAAGGGTCAGGGCCTCCTCACCGATGCCGAATACACCTGGACCAACGGCGCAAATGTGATCGGCACCGATCTCGACCTCACCACCGCCCCCGCTTTCTCGCTCCCCTCGCTCGATGGCAAGGCTGGCAAAAAGCCCACTCTCGCCACCGACGATAAGGCCGACGGCAATTACACCTTCGGCGGCAATATCTACTACGGCGCTGCTCCCGCCACCGCCACTGCCACCCCCTTCAAGTCCTACACCGGCGCAACTGCCGGCACCTTCAAGGCATTCCAGACCGGCAGCTCCGAGGCCGTAACCGGATGGGCTTCCCTCTATCCCGACCTTCAGAATATCTCCGTGGCCGGCTTCGCCCAGAAGCTCACCTACGCCGGTGCCCCCTACGTGCTCAATGGCCTCACCGTCAAAGGCGACAATGTTAAGGGCGAATACATGGTTGAAGTCTTTGCCGCTCCCGCCGAAGGCTCAGCCCTCCCCACCGAGCCCATCATCTCGGCCTATCCCGTGACCGGCGCTGACGCCGTTAAGTTTGGCGATAAGGCTCCCGTGATCAAGGGCGACGTCATCATCGCCATCACCGAGATCGCCGAGGCTTCTTTCCAGCCCGCCGTAGCCCTCGCTAAGGTAGAAGAGGGCGTTCCCACCCCCGCCAACCAGGGCCTCTATGCCATCCTCTCCGCCACCGCCAACGACGGCAATCAGGTTGCCACCCTCGCCGAGTGGACCGAGCCTGAAGGCGAAGTGCTCCCCGTAGCCCTCGACCTCAACCTCGACGTGGCCTACACCTATCTTATCCCCGTTAAGCAGACAGGTGCCGAGACCACCCTCGCCGATAAGGACAAAGTGACCGTGGTGTTCAACGAAACCGTCACCTCCGCATCCTACGACTGCGTGACCTCAGCCGCCGCCGGTGAGATCACCTTCACCACCCCCGAAGGCGACGAGCTCCCCGCATGGCTCTCTGCCACCGCCACCGCAGGTGAGGGCACCGGCGCCAAGTATGTCACCATCACCTTCTCGCAGAGCTCAGTCAACGGCGGCACCACCCCCGTTGTCGTTAACTTCCCCAACGGCACCTATGCCGGCTTCACCGTCACCACCGACGCCCTCGGCGGCATCGACGCCCCCGAAAGCTCGGCCGAAGTAGTGGCCCGCGAATACTACGACATCGCAGGCCGTCGCCTCAATGAGGCACCCCGCTCCGGCTTCTTCATCGAAAAAGCCATCCGCGCCGACGGCACCACACAGTCCGTCAGCCACATCCGCTAAATTGTTATTTTCATACTTTTATATTCATAAGACCAAAGGGGCGCCCTTGCAGCGATGCACGGGCGCCCCGCCTATATAATAATAACCGGAGTATAATAATAACCGGAGCGCAAAAGCGCGCCGCCCAAAGAGCGCGCCGCCACGGCGACGCCCACCCGGCGCGTAGCGCCCAAAGCCGCGTTAGCGGCGTCCCTGAAGGGTAGCCACGGGCAAGAGCGCGC
>CAJTUF010000030.1 GCA_910579675.1 uncultured Muribaculaceae bacterium
GCCTGACCCGCGGCTGCGGCGGCTACGCGCGCCCTTGCAGCGGGCTACCCATCAGGTAGCGCCCCCAAGGGGGCTCCGGGCGCTAACGCGCCTCCCGCGTCGCCGCGACGCCCGTGCCGCCCAAGGGGCTCGGCTGACGCTGAGCGAGGGCGCGGGGGGCCGCGCCTGACCCGCGGCTGCGGCGGCTAACGCGCGCCTTTGCCGCGGGCTACCCATCAGGCAGCGCCCCCAAGGGGGCTCCTTGCGCTAACGCGCCCCCCGCGCCGCCCGTGCCGTGCCGCGACGATCCCCCGCGACTCTGCCCCGACCCGCGACGCTGCGCCGCGGTGGGGGATTATTTTTGGTGGGTGGGGGTAATTTTGGTAATTTTGTGGCGATGGCTTTCTTATGGGCCAGTTGTGGTTATGCATGCGAGGATAGCGATTTTTGTGGCGATAGGGGCGACGGTGGCGGCTACGCTGGCGGCGCTCGTTGGGCTCGACGGCTCTCTGCGGTGGATCGCGGGGGGCTGCGGGGTGGTGTTGCTGCTGCTCCAGCTGTGGGTGTTGCGCTCGACGGTGCTGCCGGTGAGCCGCATCATCAGCGGCATGGATCTGCTGATGGCCCAGGACTTTGCGTCGCGTCTGCGCCCGGTGGGGCAGCGCGATGCCGACCGTCTGTCGGCGCTTTTCAATATGATGATGGATGCACTCCACCGCGAGCGCTCGCGGGTGCTGGAGCAGAACCACTATCTGGGCCTGTTGGTGGAGTCGTCGCCGATGGGGGTGGTCAACTTCGACCACTCGGGGCGTCTCACGGCGATCAACCCGAGCGGCATGGCGATGCTCGGGGTGGCCGACGCCGAGGCGCTCAAGGGGCGCCGGCTGGCCGAGCTGGCGCCGCTGCTGCCGGATGGGCTAGCCGGGATTGCCGACGGCGAGACGATCACACTGCGCCCAGGCGGCACGTCGATAGTGGGCGCCACGATGAGCCACTTCATAGAGAGGGGTGTGCAGGTGCCATTCCTGACCCTCGTGAGGCTCGACGACGAGATGCGCCGGGCCGAGCGCCGGGGATTCACCACCGCCATACGGACGATGGCCCACGAGGTGCGCAACTCATTCGGGGCCGTCGACTCGGCGCTGCAGACCCTGACCGAGATAGTCGACACAGCAGCCATCGACGCCGACGAGCGCGCCGATGCTATAGAGCTTATAGCCAGCTCACGCTCGCGCATGGAGGGCGCCACCAACTTCATCAGCTCCTTTGCCGCACTGGCACGCCTGCCCGAGCCGGAGATGGAGGTGGCCGACATGGCCGACATAGTGGCACGCGTGGCGCCGGCGGTGCGCCCGCTGTGCGACCACCACGACATCTCGCTCACCATCCTTGCCCCCCGAGGCGCGTTTATAGGGCGCATGGACGCCAATCAGATGGAGCAGGTGCTGGTCAACCTGATCAAAAACGCCGCCGAGAGCATAGCCGCCTCGGGGCGCCCCGACGGCGCGATAACGATAGAGGTGACCCGCACGGGGGTGAAGGTGACCGACAACGGCACCGGCATCAGCCCCGACGATGCCGCCGCGGCGCTGCTCAACCCCTTCTTCACCACCAAGCCCGACGGGCAGGGGATAGGGCTTACACTCTCGACCGAGATCATACGCTCGCACCGCTGGCGCCCCTCGCTGGCCACCGACCCCGCCACCGGCCTCACCACCTTTGCCATCACCCGGGGCTGACGGTGTGGAAAAAATGTGTTAATTTTGCGGATG
Source organism: uncultured Muribaculaceae bacterium (assembly GCA_910579675.1). Lineage (GTDB taxonomy): Bacteria > Bacteroidota > Bacteroidia > Bacteroidales > Muribaculaceae > Paramuribaculum. The sequence goes on from CAJTUF010000030.1 coordinate 1,752, forward strand.
GAAAAAAGGCGGGGGAGCCCCCGCCACAGTGTGCTAAAGATACCGATATGTCAAGTCAACCCACGGCCCCAGCGGCCCCCCTCACCGATAGCTTCGACCGCCAGCACCTCTGGCACCCCTATACCTCGACCCTCGACCCACTGCCCACCTACAAGGTGGCGGGCGCCGAGGGGGTGCGCATCCGTCTGGCCGACGGGCGCGAGCTCATCGACGGCATGTCGTCGTGGTGGTGTGTGATCCACGGCTACAACCATCCCCGGCTCAACGCCGCCGCCAAGGCTCAGATCGACACCATGAGCCATGTGATGTTTGGCGGCCTCACCCACGATCCCGCCATACGTCTGGGCAAGCTGCTGCTCAGCATGGCGCCACCGTCGATGGACTGGATATTTTATGCCGACTCAGGCTCGGTGGCCATAGAAGTGGCCATGAAGATGGCGGTGCAGGCCGCCGTGAGCCGCAGCGGCGGCGACCACTCGCGCACCAACTTCGCCACCATCCGGAGCGGCTACCACGGCGACACATGGAACGCCATGAGCGTGTGCGACCCCGTGACCGGCATGCACGGCGCCTTCGGCGCGGCCCTGCCGGTGCGCTACTTCGTGCCGCAGCCCCGCAGCCGCTTCGACGGCGAGTGGGATCCCGCCGACATAGCCCCCCTGGCCGATCTGCTCGAACAGAAAGGGGGCGAGATAGCCGCCGTGATCCTTGAGCCGGTGGTGCAGGGCGCAGGAGGCATGTGGTTTTACCATCCGCAGTATCTGCGCGAAGCCCGCAAACTGTGCGACCGCCACGGCATCTACCTCATCTTCGACGAGATAGCCACCGGCTTCTGGCGCACAGGCCGCGCCTTTGCGTGGGAGTGGGCCGGAGTGGAGCCCGACATAATGGCCGTGGGCAAAGGGCTCACCGGCGGCTACCTGACCCTGAGCGCCGTGATGGCCACCCGCGAGGTGGCCGACACCATATCGCGCGGCGAGGCAGGAGTGATGATGCACGGCCCCACCTTCATGGCCAACCCGCTGGCCTGCGCCGTGGCGTGTGAGAGCCTCACCCTGCTTGCCGAGCAGGACATGGGCGCCGTGACCGCCCGCATCGAGAGCCGCCTGCGCGAGCTGCTGGCCCCGGCGCGCACACTGCCGGGAGTGGCCGACGTGAGAGTGCTCGGCACCATAGGCGTGGTGGAGATGGAGGAGCCGGTCGATGTGGGCGTCTTCCAGCGCCGCTGCATCGAGCGCGGAGTGTGGATCCGCCCCTTCGGGCGCAATGTCTACGTCATGCCCCCCTACGTGATATCCGACGCCGACCTGACCACCCTTGTCGAAACCATGCTCCAAATCCTTTCCGGCAATGGCGACTGACCTTCAGGGGCGCCTCGACAGCCTCGCCGCCGCCAGTATGCTCAGACAGATTCCCGCCGGACACCCCGACGGAGCGATAGCCGACTTCTCGACCAACGACTATCTGGGCCTCGCCGCCGACCCCCGGCATCAGGAGCGCTTCATGGCCGAGGCGGCCAACCGCGCCGTGCCGTTCACTTCGAGCGCCTCGCGCCTGCTGGCCTCGCGCCAGGAGGCCTACAGCTCGCTCGAATCGACCATCGACTCATTCTATCCCGGGCGCCGCTCGCTGCTGCTCAACTCGGGCTATCATGCCAACACCGGCATCCTCCCCGCCCTGCCAGCCCTCTTCAACCGCCCGCTCATATTGGCCGACAAGCTGGTGCATGCCAGCATCATCGACGGCATCGTGCTCTCGCGCGCCGACTTCCGCCGCTTCCCCCACAACGACCTCGACCGACTCGAAAAGATGCTCGCCCGCGCCGCTGAGGGGCCCGACCGCCCCGACGGCATCATCATCGTCGTGGAGAGCGTCTACAGCATGGATGGCGACCGCGCCGACATAGGGCGCCTCATTGACCTCAGGCGCCACTATCGCGCAAAGGGGGTGGAGGTGATGATCTATGTCGACGAAGCCCACGCCATAGGCGTGGAAGGCCCCTCGGGGCTCGGCCTCGTGGCCGCCGCCGGAGAGAGGGCCGGAGAGGTCGACGTGGTGGTCGGCACCTTCGGCAAAGCGCTCGCCTCGGCTGGAGCCTTCGCCCTGACCGGCGCCGACCTTAGAGCGTGGATAGTCAACCGTGCCCGCAGCTTCATATTCTCCACATCGCTCCCCCCCATCGTAGCTCGCTGGAGCGAGCATATGTTTGCCGCCGCAGCCGGCGCCGACACCGCCCGCGCCACCCTCGCCACCTATGCCGCCATGCTCGACCCGCATGACCGCCGCTACATCTACCCCGCCGTGACGGGTAGCGCCGAGTCGGCCATAGCCCTCTCGCAGCGCCTTGCCGACGAGTTGGCAATCAAAGTGTTGCCCATCCGCACCCCCACCGTGCCCCCCGGCACCGAGCGCCTGCGCATCAGCCTGAGCGCCGCCCTCGACCGCGCCGCCATCGTCAGGCTCCGCCAATTTCTCGACACCAATCTGCCCCAATGAAAACAGCCATAGTGACCCGCCTGAGCGCCGACCCCACCACCCCGCGCCTGCTGCTCTTCTTTGCCGGATGGGGCATGGACAGCCGCCCCTTCGCCACCCTCGGGCGCGAGGGCTACGACACCGCCGTGGTGTGGGATTATGCCGACCCCGCCCCGGTCGATCCCGCGCTCCTCAGCCGCTATGCCGAGATCTGCGTCGTGGCATGGTCGTTTGGTGTGCCTTATGCAGCGCGGTTCATCGCCGGGCATCATGACAGCCTCCCCATCACCCGCTGCGTGGCCGTGTGCGGCACCCTCCATCCGGTTGACGACCGCCTCGGCATCCCGCGCGACATCTTCAGCGGCACCCTCGAAGGACTGAGCGACCGCACTCTTGCCAAATTCCGCCGCCGCATGACCGGCAGCAGCGCCGCCGCCGCGCGCTTCGAGTCCGTGGCGCCACAGCGCAGCCTCGACAGCCTCGCCGAAGAGCTGCGCCGGGTCGACACCGACGGCCCCGCTCCCGATCCGACATTCGACACCGCATGGATTGCCCCCGCCGACCATATCATCCCCCCCGAGGCGCAGAAGCGGGCGTGGGAGGGGAGGGCAGAGGTGAAGATGCTCCCCGACGGCACGCCCCACATGCCCGACTTCGGCCCAATACTTGAGCGCGAGATAGCCGACAAGAGGCTGATAAGCCGCTCATTCGGGAGCGCCGGAAGCACCTACGACGGCGAGGCGTCGATACAGCATGAAGTGGCCCGCCATCTTGCCGCACTCTGGGAAACGGCCGGCCCGGCAGAGGGCCCTGTGGTGGAGTTTGGCACCGGCACCGGCTATCTCACCTCTCTCATATCGCGCACCGGTCGCCCCATGCGCCTCTACGACATAGTTCCGGTGATGGATGGAGTGGTGCGCGCCGACGCCGAGATCATGACCGCTCTGCTCACCTCCGATCCCGCTCCCGCCGCCATCATCTCGGCCTCGACAGTGCAGTGGTTCAACTCGCCCCGCCGCTTCCTGCGGCGCGCCCTCCGGGCACTGAAGCCGGGCGCCATGCTCGCCATTTCGACCTTCGGCCCCGACACCTACCGCGAGCTCGCCCCCTTCCAGCAGGCCCGCCCCGCCTATCTGTCGGCCGACGATCTGCGCGCCCTGACGCGGGAGCTCGAAGCAGAGGGGATAGCCGACGCCGCTTGGACCATCGTAGAGGAGGGGGAGCGCCGGGTGCTCACCTTTCCCTCCACCCGCCATTTGCTCGACCATACCCGTCGCAGCGGCGTCAACGGCACCCGCCTTGGCGGCATAGGCGCCGCGCGCGCCCTCATGGCCGCCGCGCCGGTGAGCCTCACCTACGCCCCGGTGTATCTGCTTATGCGTCGCCGCTGAGACACCCGATGCAACAAAAGCCGACCGGCGCGAGGGCTCTCGGGCAGAGAGCTGTCGCGCCGGTCGGCTTTGCGATTGAGTTGCCTTACCAGGATTCGAACCTAGACAGACAGAACCAAAAACTGTAGTGCTACCATTACACCATAAGGCAATCGTAGATGGGCTGGAACTGACACATCGCTCGGCGCAACCGCCGCCCGCGGCGTCAATTCCGCGGCAAAGATAATACATTTATTCAACACAGGCAAATCCGGGGCCGATTATTCGGCTATTTTTCGCAATAGGCAGGGCGGGCGACCCCACTGCGCGGGCGAGCGCCAAAAGGCAAAAAAAGGAGGCCGTTGCGTATTTTAACGATTGGGATAGGCTCGTTAAGGAATTTGTTGTTAACTTTGCACGTTGAAACTTATACCTCATCATGAAGCTAAGCCTCCCAATAAGCATCCTTCTCTCCCTTCTCACTCTCGGTCTGTTTCCCGCATGCAACAGCGACGACCAGAATGAGGTGTGGATCGAGCTGGCCTACAACAATCTGAGTGTCACATCGTTCAAGCTCAACCAAGACGATTCCGTCCTGGCCCATCTCGATACAGTATTTTTCTCTATCGACCTCACCAATGCCCGCATCTTCAACGCCGATTCGCTGCCCAAAGGCACCGATATCCATGCGCTGACAGTGAGCATAGGCCTCCCCACCGTGAGCCGTGCCATGATTTATTTCGATGGCAAAGAGGGCCGCGACTCGGTAGACTATCTCGAAAACTCGACCGACACCATCGACTTCTCGCGCGGTCCCGCCACCCTCAGCATCACCACCTACGACGGCCAGCTGAGCCGCGACTACAGCATAGGCATCAACGTGCATCTTCAGGATCCCGACTCACTCGCCTGGGGCAGCACCGCCATGCGTGCGCTCCCCTCGGCCCTCGACGCCCCCAAGTCGGCCCGCATGGTTGAGCTCGACGGCACATTCTATTGCCTCACCGCCTCTGCTTCGGGCGCGTCGATAGCCTCTGCCTCGAATATCGAAGGCGACTGGACATCCAAGAGCACCACCCTGCCTCAGGGCGCCGACATCAACTCGCTTACCGCCGCCCCTTCGGGCCTCTATATCACCGACTCATCCCATCGCCTCCACAACTCGACCGACGGCGGACTCACATGGACCGCCACCGGCGCCTCGATGAGCCATATCTACGGCGCATATGGCGATGAAGTGATAGGCTGTCTGCGCCGTGCCGATGGCTCTTATGTGCAGATTTCCTACCCTTCGGCTACCGATCCCGCCACCGCGACAGCCCTCCCCGAAGGCTGCCCCGTGGAAGGCACCTCGGCTCTTATGGTCTATTCCACCGAATGGTCGTATGAGCTCACCGCCATCACCACCGGCGGACGCAGCGCCGACGGCACCCCGACCGGCGCCTCGTGGGGCTACGACGGACGTCGCTGGATGAATGTGTCGCTTGCGCCCGGCGCAGCCCGCTCGGGCATGAGTGTTGTGGCCTATACCGGCTACCGCAACGAAGGCTTCTGGGATGTCAAGCCATATGAAGTGTTTCTCGCATTCGGCGGTATGACCGCCGACGGCAAAGTGTCAAACGAGATGTGGATCTCATTTGACCGCGGCCTCCACTGGACCCAGGGCCGGGAGTCGATCCAGCTCCCAGAATTTATCCCCGCGCTCCACGGCGCCTCAGCCATAGTGGCCGACCAGACCCTCACGTCCACCATGCTGTCCTCCCGTTCGCGCCTATGGAAAGACTATCCCGACGCACCGCTCCCCTCGCGCGCCTCGATCGACACCTCCTGGACCTGTCCGTATATCTATATAGCCGGAGGCTACACAGCATCGGGCGCCCTCAGCCCCTCTATTTGGCGCGGTGCCATCAACCGACTCACCTATCGCCCCCTCTTCTGATCCCCTCGCCCAAGCAGTGAAACGCCATCTTCTCGCCATCGCCGCCGCACTTGTCCTTGCCGCTACTCCGGTCAAGGGCCAAGCCGACATATCCGACTCCTACCGGTTTGATATCGGTGGCGGCATAGGCATGAGCGGCTATCTGGGCGATGCCAACGGAAGCAACATATTTCATAAGCCGGGCTTCGCAGCCAATCTGCAGGGACGCTACCTGTTCAACGAGCGCACCGCCATCCGCGCCCAGCTCACCGGCATGAGCCTCAGCGGCTCTACCGCCGACTTCGACAATTATCTTCCCGGCGGACGCGACTACTCATTCAGCGCCTTTGCCGCCGACCTCTCCGTCAGGGGCGAATTCAACTTCTTCCCCTACGGAATCGGCGAGACATACCGCAGACTGCGCCGCTTCACCCCCTTTCTGGCCATAGGGCTCGGCGCCACAGTGTCGAGCTGCGGCGGCTTCACCGCCGGAGCCCTCTCGCTGCCTATGACAGCCGGCATCAAGTACAAGATCAGCCGCAGGCTCAATCTTATCGCCGACTTCACCATGACCAAGGTGTTTGGCGACAAGCTCGACGGCGCCGAGCTGGCCGATCTCACCACAATTAAAAGCAGTTTCATAAAAAATACCGACTGGCACTCCGCAATCCAGGTATCGCTCTCCTATGAGTTCGGGCCCCGGTGTGTGGTGTGCAACCGTAAAGACTAATCTCCTCACTCCCGCCATGACCCAGCAGACGCCATCGTCACCGAAACAGCAAGCGAGAACACCGCGCCATGTGGCCATCATCATGGATGGCAACGGGCGCTGGGCCACCATGCGCGGTCTTGACCGCTCGGCCGGCCATGTGGAAGGGGTCAACACCGTGAGACGCATCACCGAAGCCGCCTCGCGCGCAGGCATTGACTACCTTACGCTCTACACCTTTTCCACCGAAAACTGGAACCGCCCCGCCGAAGAGGTTGAGGCCCTGATGCATCTTATCGTGCTGGCCATAGAGCGCGAGACCCCCGACCTGATACGCAACAATGTGAGGCTCGAGGTGATAGGTGATCGCTCGCGCGTGCCCGCCGACGTCAACGAGCGCCTCGACGCCTGTCGTCGCGCCACGGCCTCCTGCACCGGCCTGACCCTCGTACTGGCCATAAGTTACTCGTCGCGGTGGGAGATCACCGAAGCCGCCCGCGCTTTGGCCCGCGAAGCCGCCGCAGGCACCCTCGACCCCGGCTCCATCACCCCCGACGATATAGCCCGGCGCCTCACCACCGCCGCGATGCCCGATCCCGACCTGGTGATACGCACCGGCGGTGATATGAGGCTGAGCAACTTCCTGCTGTGGCAGGCCGCCTATGCCGAGCTGTATGTCACCCCCACATTCTGGCCCGACTTCAGCGAGAGCGACTTTGCCGCCGCTCTCGACCACTATGGTCACCGCGAGCGCCGCTACGGCCTCACCTCGGCTCAGGTGAGCGGTGCCACCCCCGATCCTTCGTCACCCCTTCTCCCGTAATATCTCTCCGTCAATAAGCCCATTCATCACATCGATATGCTCAACAAGCTTGCAATAATTCTCTCCTCAGCACTCTTGCTTATCTTTGCCATGGCCCCCGGTGCCCTGGCCCAGTTGCCTGCCGATACCATCTACAATCCCAAAGTCAACTTCACCGGCATCCCGTCGACCTACGAGGTGGCCGGCATCACTGTTGACGGCGCCGACAACTACGAGCCCCACATCATCATAGGCTATTCAGGCCTCAAGGTGGGGGAGCGTATCGAGATTCCCGGAACGGCCCTGACCAATGCCTCCAAGCGACTCTGGAACCAGCGCCTCTTCTCGCAGGTGCGCATCGAGGTCGACAAGATAGCGGGCGACAAGGCTTGGCTCTCCATCCATCTGCGTCAGCAGCCGCGTATATCCAAGATTACTTACAACGGCACCAAGAAGGGTGAGCGCGAAGACCTGCAGGAGCGCCTTCAACTCCAGCCCGGCCAGCAGATCACCCAGAATGTGATAAACCGAGCAGAGCTCATCATCAAGAAGTATTTCGACGACAAGGGCTTTGGCAATGCCGACGTGGTGATCTCGCTCCACGACGACCTCTCCAATCCCAACTGCGTCTTTGTCGATATCAATGTCGACAAGCACGACAAGATCAAGGTGCACAAGATCTATATCGACGGCAACGAGGTGATGAGCGACAGGGCCCTCCAGCGAGTCATGAAAAAGACCAACGAGAAGGGAAATATCCTCAATCTCTTCCGACAGAAAAAATTTGTCGAGAGCGACTACAACGACGACCTCAACCGCATCATCGAGCGATATAACGAAAAGGGCTACCGCGACGCCAAGATTCTGGCCGACTCCGTGGTGCCTTACGATGACAAATCTGTCGATGTGTACATCTCTCTCGAAGAGGGCCACAAATATTATATCCGCAACATCGAGTGGGTGGGCAACACCGTGTTTGAGACCGATATGCTCAATCAGGTGCTCGACATCGAGCCCGGTTCGGTCTATAATCAGAAGTTGCTCGAAAAGCGCACTCAGAGCGACGACGACGCCATTGCCAATATCTATATGAACAATGGCTACCTCTTCTATCAGCTCCAGCCCAACGAAATCAATGTCGAAAACGACTCCATCACCCTTGAGATGGTGATGATGGAGGGACCCAAGGCCAAGATCAACAATGTGATCATCAACGGCAACGACCGACTCTATGAGAAGGTGATCCGACGTGAGCTCCATGTGCGCCCCGGTCAGCTCTTCTCGCGTGAGGCTCTCATGCGCTCGGCACGCGAGATAGCACAGACAGGTCACTTCAACCCTGAAAACATGGATATCCAGCCGCTGCCCAATGAAGAAAACGGCACGGTCGACATCGAGTTCAATCTCGAAAGCAAAGCAAACGACCAGGTGGAGCTTTCGCTTGGTTGGGGTCAGACCGGCGTCATAGGCAAGGTTGCTCTGAAGTTCAGCAATTTCTCCATCAAAAACCTGCTCCATCCGTCGACCTACCGCGGAGTGATACCTCAGGGCGAGGGTCAGACATTCTCTATCTCGGCCCAGACCAACGCCCGCTACTATCAGCAATATGCCATATCGTTCCTCGATCCATGGTTTGGTGGCAAGCGCCCCAATGCTCTCAGCCTCTCGGCCTACTATTCGCGCCAGACCGGTGTGAACTCAGCCTATTACAACCAGGCGTGGAGCAATGCAATGAACTACATGAACTCATTCTGGGGCTATGGCAACTATGGCTCGATCTACAATCAAGGGGCCTATAACAACACCTATGAAAACTCCTACGACCCCAACAAGGTGCTCCAGATGGTGGGGGTGACCGTCGGTCTCGGCAAGCGCCTCTCGTGGCCCGACGACTACTTCCAGTTCCAGGTCGACCTCTCCTACAACTGGTATTATCTCAAAAACTGGGATTACCTCTTCGACATGAACAACGGTACATCGAACTCGCTGGTGCTCGGCCTCACCCTCTCCCGCTCGTCGATCGACAATCCGCTCTACACCCGCCGCGGCTCGCAGTTCTCGCTCAACCTCCAGCTCACACCTCCTGCATCGCTCTTCGGCAAGAAAAACTGGGAGCAGCTCTCAAAAGAGAACACACAGGAGGCAAAGCGCGAGATGTATCGCTGGATCGAATACTGGAAGCTGCGTTTCCGCTCGCGCACCTACACCCCGCTGTTCAATGCCGACGGCACCTACACCCTCGTGCTCATGACCCGCGCCGATATAGGCCTCCTTGGCAGCTACAACAAGTGGCTCCGCAGCCCGTTTGAGACCTTCTATGTGGGTGGCGACGGCATGACAGGCAACTATCAGTATGCCACCGAGACCGTGGGCCTGCGAGGCTACGAAAACGGTGCTTTCACCCCATGGGGCCGCGAAGGCTACGCCTACACCCGCTTCGGCATGGAGCTCCACTTCCCCTTCATGCTCCAGACCTCTACCACCATCTATGGTCTCTGCTTTGTAGAGGCCGGTAATGCCTGGACTTCGGTGAGCCGCTTCAACCCATTTGACGTGAAGCGTTCGGCCGGTGCCGGTGTGCGCATCTTCCTCCCGATGGTCGGTATGATGGGTATCGACTGGGCCTATGGCTTCGACAAAGTATATGGAGAGCGTGGCGGAAGCCAGTTCCACTTTATCCTCGGTCAGGAGTTCTGACGAGAAGCATAGTCCCGCCGCCGCTCCTTCAGCTCCTTACTTCATGCCGCGATTAAACTTTTTCGCGGCATGATTGTCAATACTAATGTTGACTCTATTCTCAGATTCTCAATCCTCTTATCAACCACATCCTATCCCCCCCCTTACCTATCGAGATGAAAAAGATCATATTGCTGCTCGCAGCCGTGGTGGCCACCGCTCTCGGAGCTTCGGCCCAGAAGTTTGCCCTTGTCGACATGGAATATGTCCTCGCCAATATACCTGCCTATGAGATGGCCAATGAGCAATTGAGCCAGATCTCCCAGCGCTGGCAGAAAGAGGTGGAAGCCAAGCAGGCTGAAGCCGAGACCCTCTATAAGAATTATCAGACCGCCATGGTGTTTCTGACCGACGAGCAGAAGAAACAGCATGAGGAAGCTATAGTGGCTAAGGAGAAGGAGGCTATGGATCTCCGCAACAAATATTTTGGACCGGAGGGCGAGCTCTATAAGAAGCGTCAGAGCCTCATGCAGCCCATTCAGGAAGATGTCTACAACGCCGTCAAAGCGGTGTCGGAGCAGCGCGGCTACCAGTGCATATTCGACCGTGCCTCGTCGAGCGACATCATTTTTGCCTCGCCGAGGATAGATATATCCAATGAAGTACTCGAGCGCTTGGGTTATTCCAAATAAAAATCGTATCTTTGCACCCGCGCCTGCCCAGTGGCTTCAGTCGCCGAGCGGCGCAGTGTGAAATCATAGTAAAACAATCAATACCAATCCCTCTCCACTCATACAAACCATGATCAAAAGACTTATCCTCGCATTCCTCATTGCCCTTCCCTCAATGGCTTTCGCCCAGAAATTCGGTGTTGTCAACACCGAGAGTGTTGTAAGCGCTCTTCCCGAGTATAAGGAGATGCAGGCCACCTACGAAGCTTCAGCCAAAAAGCTCCAGGACGAGTATGACAACCTCCGCGAAAAGTTCCAGAAGGAATTCAACGAATATCAGGCAATGCCCGAAGATACCCCCAACTCCATCAAGGAGCGCCGCACTCAGGAACTTCAGGAGCTCGACCAGAAGATCCAGCAGTTTAGCCTCAATGCTCAGAACGAGCTTCAGCAGACTCAGCAGCGTCTGCTCCAGCCCATCATGGAGCGTGTTCGTACAGCCATCCAGACTGTGGGTCAGGAGGGCAGCTTCACTATGATCTTTGAAAACACAATGCCCGTTTATACCGGAACCGATGCTGTGGACGTTACCCCTCAGGTGCGCACCAAGCTCGGTATCTGATAATCCACGGCACTGCAACCATATTTTTTTGTAGCGGCGCGCTTGTAAATCGCTTGTTGATTTATGAGCGCGTCATTTTTTTTAGGACAATCATAAGCCAATGACCCTTTCATCAGCAGCCGGCCCGATAGGTGTGTTTGACTCAGGCTACGGCGGCCTTACCATCCTCAGCGCCATCCGCGAGCGGCTCCCCCGCTACGACTTTCTCTATTTGGGCGACAATGCCCGCGCTCCCTATGGCTCGCGGTCGTTCGACATTGTATATCGGTTTACTCTGGAGGCGGTCAGGGCTCTCTTCGACCGAGGATGCCATCTGGTGATTCTTGCCTGCAACACAGCCTCAGCCAAGGCTCTTCGCTCGATCCAGCAGCGCGATCTGCCGCAGATCGACCCGTCGAGGAGGGTGCTTGGTGTGATACGTCCCACTGTGGAGGCGCTCGGGAGGCTCTCGGTCAATGGCAACATAGGCATCTTTGCCACACAAGGAACAGTGTCGAGCCGCAGCTACGAGATGGAGATAGCCAAGCTCTATCCCGACTTCAAGGTCACCTCTATGGCGTGTCCGATGTGGGTGCCGTTGATAGAAAATGGCGAGGCCACCGACCCGGGAGCCGATTATTTTGTTGAGAAGTATGTAGGGCGCATGATGAGAGCCACCGAGGAGCAGGCCGATACCATTATCCTCGGGTGTACACATTATCCGCTGCTGTATCCCAAGATCCGCGCCGCTGTGCCATCGCATATCAGGGTGGTGAGTCAGGGTGCTATCGTGGCCGACAGTCTGGCCGACTATCTGGCCCGACATCCTGAAATTGACGCCCGCTGCCTCAAAAATGGCCGGTGTGAGTATCTTACTACTGAAAATCCCGAGAAGTTCGGTCAGTCGGCCGGATTGTTTCTCAACAAACCCATAACAGCTAAAAAGATTATATTATGAGACTCGACGGACGACGATCCTCCAACAATGTAGACGACCGCCGCGGCAGCTCCGGCTCCGGGCGCGGCATGAAACTCGCCGGCGGCGGTATCGTCGGCGTGATAGTGGCAGCAGTGATTGCTTTTCTCGGGGGCGGCGACCTGACATCGGTGCTCTCAGGAGTGCTCGGCGGCGGCAATACCGGTGGATTCGGAGCGACACAGACTGCCACCTATGGCACAGCCGAGGATGAGGAGCTTGCCACCTTTGCCAAGCAGATACTCGCCGGCACTGAAGATGTATGGTCGGATATTTTTGCCCAAAACGGTCTCACCTACGAGGCCCCGACCCTCGTGCTCTACAATGGCACTACCACCAGCGCCTGCGGCACTGCATCCGAGCAGATTGGCCCCTTCTATTGCTCAGCCGACCAAAGCATATATCTCGACCTGTCGTTTTTGCGCGACATGCGCTCCACTCTCGGCGCTGACGGCGATTTTGCCTATGCCTATGTCATAGCCCATGAGGTAGGCCACCATGTGCAATATCTGCTCGGCACTCTCGATCAGGCCCATGAGCGGATGCAGCGTCTGAGCGAGAGCGAGGCCAACAAGATCAGCGTGCGCCTTGAACTTCAGGCCGATTTCTATGCCGGAGTGTGGGGATATCACGACAATAGCCGCTTCCGCTCGCTCGAACCGGGCGATCTCGACGAGGCTCTCGACGCCGCCCGCAAGATAGGCGACGACTATCTACAGAAGAAAGCGCGCGGATATTCGGTGCCCGAGAGCTTCAACCACGGCACCTCCGAGCAGCGCCACCGCTGGCTCAATCTTGGTCTCTCGACTGGCGATCCATCGCGCGGCGACACCTTCACGCCTGCATATTCCGAGCTCTGAGCCACGGTTTTGTTACCTTTTTTTGCTACCTTTGCAAGCCCGGCGGGAATTGGTCCCTCCGGGCTTGAATGCTTTATTTATCATTTCCTGCATGGGCGATTTCTGGAACCTCCTGAGGCGGTTTGTGCCTCCTTATAAGAAATATCTTGTCCTCAATATATTCTTCAATATATTGGCGGCAATACTCACTCTGTTTTCGTTTGCTATAGTAATACCGATTCTGGAGATGCTTTTCCAGGTCAAGTCGGAGCATTATGAGCTGATGGCTGTAGGGTCGGCATCGCTCAAAGATGTGACTGTCAACAATTTCTACTACTGGGTGCAGGAAGCCATAGCCTCGTGGGGCCCAAGCAACACACTCGCTGTGCTCGCCGCTGCCCTTGTGGTGATGACAGGCCTCAAAACCGGCGCCACATTCCTAAGCTCCTACTATATGGTGCCGATACGCTCGGGTGTGGTGCGCGACATACGCAATGTGATGTACGACAAGCTGCTCCGCCTCCCGATCGGCTTTTTCACCGGCGAGAGCAAGGGCGACGTCATGGCCCGCATGAGTTCCGACGTGACCGAGATCGAGACCTCCATCATGGCGTCGCTCGATATGCTTTTCAAAAATCCGGTGATGATCCTCGTGTGTCTCGCCACGATGATAGCTCTCTCTTGGCAGCTCACCCTCTTTGTGCTCGTGCTCCTGCCTATTGCCGGCATGGCGATGGGCAAGATCGGCAAGCGTCTCAAGCGTGTGAGCCTCGAGGGGCAGCAGCAGTGGGGCCGCATTATGGCCAATATAGAGGAAACTCTCGGCGGCCTGCGCATCGTCAAGGCATTCAATGCAGAGGAGAAGATGGAACACCGTTTCCATCGCGACACCCAGCGGTTTTTCCGCATATCCAATCGTGTGGCGCGCCGTCAGGCGTTGGCCCACCCCATGAGCGAATTTCTCGGCACTCTGACGATAGCAATTGTGCTATGGTTTGGCGGCTCGCTCATACTCGGCGGTGAGAGCACTATCGACGCCCCCGAGTTTATCTACTACATGATCATCTTCTACAACATCATCAATCCCGCCAAAGAGCTCTCGAAGGCGGTATATGCAATCCAGAAGGGCATGGCGTCGATGACGCGTATCGACCGCATCCTTTCGGCTACCAATCCGATTGCCGATCCGGAGGGGCGCGAGCCGCTCTCTCCCGAGCCTCTGCGCGGCAGGATCGAGTACCGCAATGTGTCGTTTGGCTACGATCCCGACCGTAAGGTTGTTGAAGGTGTCGACCTTACCATACGTCCCGGCGAGACGGTGGCGCTCGTGGGACAGAGCGGTAGCGGCAAGTCGACTCTCGCCGATCTCCTGCCTCGCTTCTACGATGTCTCGGAGGGATCGATCACGATCGACGGCATTGATATACGCGACATGCGGGTGCGCGATCTGCGCGCCCTTATGGGCAATGTCAATCAGGAGGCCATTCTCTTCAACGACACTATCTTCAACAATATAGCATTTGGAGTGGAGGGGGCCACACGCGAGGCGGTGGAGGAGGCTGCACGCATAGCCAATGCCCACGATTTTATCCTCGACACCGAGGAGGGCTACAACACGGTGATAGGCGACCGCGGCTGCCGCCTGTCGGGAGGCCAGCGCCAACGACTGTCGATAGCGCGGGCCATACTCAAAAATCCTCCGGTGCTGATCCTCGACGAGGCAACATCGGCGCTCGACTCCGAGAGCGAGAAGTTGGTGCAGGAGGCTCTTGAGCGTCTTATGGCATCGCGCACCACTCTCGTCATAGCCCATCGCCTGTCGACCATCCGCAACGCCTCGCAGATATGTGTTCTAAGCGAGGGACGCATAGTCGAGCGCGGCACCCACGACGAGCTTCTTGCTCTCGGAGGTCACTATGCCCGTCTGGTCGAGATGCAGTCGGTCAAAGGTTGACAAGCTGCCGTTCTCCAACCGGTATTGACCCTATTCATACGCCCCTGAAGTCAACTTTTGGGGCGTATGTTTGTTTAAGAAGAAAAGAATGATTATTTTTGCAGCGGAAAAGAGCGCTTATAGAGGCGCATGACCTCGCGCCTGCCTCGCAATATCAAATTATTATCGGCTATATCCGCCCGAACAAGGGTGTTGATCAACGCCGCGATTTCCTCTCCTCGCGTGCCCTTTCCGCCATTTTTTTTCTATCTGTTGTCAGTAATAGGCTCCGGGGATATTCCCTGGCCGCCAATTCCATGAGTCCGATGCGACAATCGGGTTTATGTCATACTGTAGCCACACTTTCATCCATCCCCTTTTAGTAATTTCTCCACTCCCACATAACCCCCCAATGCATAGATACGAAGATCTGGACGCTCTGCCCGAAGACCGGATTAAAGAACTTGCCCGACAGATGGGCAACAATCAGGCCGACTCAACCGAGCGCTTGGAAAATATATATTACATTCTCGACCAGCAGGCCATAGCGGCCGGATCGGCCGCTTCTGAAAAGGCCTCGGGCCGCTCCGCAAAGGAGCCTCGCCAGAAGCGCGACCGCAAGGCGCGTAAGGACGCCGACAAAGCCACCGCCGAAAATGGCGCTGAAACAGCCGTGGCCGAGACTCAACCCTCAGCCGAACAGGCTCCTGTAGCTGATCAGGCTCCCACTGCTGACTCGGAGGCGCAGGCGACCGCTCCCGAGGCCGCTCCCAAGCGCCGGGGCCGCAAGTCGAAGGCTCAGAAGGAAGCCGAGGCTGCCGCAGCCGCTGAATCTGCCGATCAGGCTCCCGCTGCTGCCTCGGAGGCGCAAGCGACCGCTCCCGAGGCCGCTCCCAAGCGCCGGGGCCGCAAGTCGAAGGCTCAGAAGGAGGCCGAGGCTGCAGCCGCCGCTGCTGCCGCTACAGCTCCCGCTGTTTCTGCCGCTGAGAGCCCCAACGCCAATCCTGCCGAAGAATCAGCAGTCCCGATAGCTGCCACACCCGCGTCGGAGGAGCCTGCCGCTTCACCGGCTCCGGCAATGGCCCAGGCTCCCGCTCCCCAGCTTCAGCCACAATCTCAGCAGTCCGAGAAACCACAGCCTCAGCAGCCTCAGCAGCCACAGCGCCGCGATTTCCGCCCCGGCAAGGATACCAGCCTCGGAACATTTTTCCCCGCTTCGCCAGGCAAGAAATTCGTGCCCCGCTCACAGCGCGAGAAGGAGGAGGCCGCAGCCGCAGCAGCCATTGCAGCCGCTTCAGCACCTATTGTGATCGCCGAGCCGTGGCAGCAGGAGCAAGCCCAGCAGCCTCTCCCGGGTCAGGGCAAGAAAAACAAGAAAAACCGTCAGTTCAATCAGCAGCAGCAACACTATCAGCAGCCCTACCGCCTGAATCCGCAAGACCGATTCAACTTCGATGGTATCATCAACGCGCAGGGTGTGCTTGAGATTGTGCCCGAGGGCTACGGATTCCTCCGCTCGGCCGACTACAACTATATGCCGTCGCCCGACGATGTCTACGTCACCCAGCAGCAGATCAAGCAATATGGTCTCAAGCAGGGCGATATAGTCGAGGCCTCAGTGCGCGCCCCCAAGCCCGCCGAAAAATATTTCCCCCTCACCGGTATCACAAAGGTCAATGGCCGCTCGCCCGAGTTTATCCGCGACCGTGTGCCCTTTGAGCATCTCACTCCTCTCTTCCCCGAAGAGAAGTTCAATCTCACCGGCGGGGCGTCCAATAATCTCTCCACCCGGGTGGTAGATATGTTCTCGCCCATAGGCAAGGGCCAGCGCGGACTTATCGTGGCTCCTCCCAAAACCGGTAAGACTGTGCTTCTCAAGGATATCGCCAATGCCATAGCCGAGAATCATCCCGAGACTTATATTATGATCCTCCTTATCGACGAGCGTCCCGAGGAGGTGACCGACATGAGCCGCAGCGTCAACGCCGAGGTGATAGCATCGACCTTCGACGAGCCCGCCGACCATCATGTCAAGATTGCACAGATTGTGATCGACAAGGCCAAGCGCATGGTAGAGTGTGGCCACGATGTTGTGATTCTTCTCGACTCCATCACCCGTCTGGCGCGCGCCTACAATACCGTCCAGCCCACTTCGGGCAAGATCCTCTCGGGCGGTGTCGAGGCCAATGCCCTCCAGAAGCCCAAGCGCTTTTTCGGTGCGGCGCGCAATATCGAGGGTGGCGGTTCGCTCACCATCATTGCCACGGCCCTCACCGAGACCAACTCGCGCATGGACGAGGTGATCTTCGAGGAGTTCAAGGGCACAGGCAACATGGAGCTGCAGCTCGACCGCAAGCTCGCCAACAAGCGCATATTCCCTGCAGTCGACATCATGGCCTCCTCCACCCGCCGCGACGACCTCCTGCTCCGCCCCGAGACACAGAGCCGCATGTGGATCCTTCGCCGCTTCCTCTCCGACCGCAATCCCATCGAGGCTATGGAATTTATCAAAGACCGCATGGAGCGCACACGCGACAACGACGAGTTGCTCCGCACCATGGGCGACTGATGATAGTCCGTATCGATTCACTCTCCGCTCCGGAGCTAACCCCCTACGCCGGCCTGACGGAAGCGCAGCTACGCTCGCGCCTCCGTCCGGCCGACGCTCTTTTCATAGCCGAGAGCCCCAAGGTGATCGCCACTGCGCTCAGTGCAGGCTACGAGCCTGTGAGCCTCTTATGCGAGGAGCGCCACATAGAGGGGGATGCCGCTGCTGTCATAGCCCGCTGCCCCGAGTCGATGCCGGTCTACACAGCGCCGCGTGAGGCGCTTGCCGCTCTGACAGGCTACACCCTCACCCGGGGTGTGCTCTGCGCCATGCGCAGGCCGCAGCTTCCGTCGCCCGAGGCTATCACTGAGGGAGCGCGACGGGTGGCGGTGATCGACTCCGTGACCGACACCACCAATATAGGAGCAATATTCCGCTCGGCGGCTGCCATAGGCGTCGACGCGGTGCTTCTCACCCCAACGAGCTGCGACCCCCTCAACCGTCGTGCCGTGCGTGTGTCGATGGGCTCGGTGTTTCTCGTGCCGTGGGCCTATCTCCCTGCTGGATCGCTCACCGGTCAGCTCCGCGACCTCGGTCTTAAATCGGTGGCCCTGGCCCTTACCGACCGCTCCGTGCCTATCGACTGGCCCCCGCTGCGCGAGGAGCCGCGTCTGGCCATGATCCTCGGCACCGAGGGCGACGGCCTTGCCGCCGACGTGATCCAATCGGCCGATTATACCGCGCGCATCCCCATGGCCCATGGTGTCGACTCGCTCAATGTGGCTGCCGCTTCGGCGCTGGCATTCTGGGAGTTGCGTTGCCGCTGACTCTTCCCGCCTAAAATATTGACCCGGGTGTCGCTAACTTTTGCGGCGCCCGGGTTGTTATATATGCAAAACCCACAATCAACAAATGGTAGCGTTTCAATGATCAATTCACTCACAACGGCTTGAACTCACGCTTCGCTATCGTCCTTTCAACTTACATCCAATCTTATTCTTCTATGAAAAAGAGCTTTACCCTCCTTGCTGCCCTCCTCATGACAGGCTCGGCAGCGTGGCTCACCCCTTCGGCTTCCGCTCAGGAACCTCAGGCCCTCGCGCCTACCAACTTTGGCTCCAATTGGAGCATCGGTGTCGACGGCGGTGTCACAACCCCGCTCCACCACTCCCCCTTCTTTGGCGGAATGCGTGGCGCTGTAGGCCTCAATATCCAGAAGCAGATCTCGCCCGCCTTTGGCGTGGGCGTGGAAGGTGCCTGGGGCATCAACACCTCCTCATGGCCCGGATATGTACATTCGTCGACTGCGTTCGACTCCCAGTATGTAGGCGCTTACGGCGCTGCCAATCTCATGAATCTCTTCGGCGGCTACCAGTGTGGCGGACGTGTGTTTGAGATCGAGGCGGTGGCCGGTGCCGGATGGGGTCACAACTATGTCAACTCGGCCAATGGTCAGGACTGGAACTATTTCGCCACCAAGGTAGGCCTCAACTTCAACTTCAACATCAGCGAGGCCGTGACATTCCAGATCAAGCCTTCGGTGACATGGAACATGAGCGATGCCGATGTGGCCCAGACTTCGGCTGCCTACAATGTCAATAAGGCCAACTTCAATATCATGGCCGGCTTCAAGTTTAATCTCGGCAGCGGATTTGAGTGTGTGCGCGGCTACGATGCCGGCGAGGTCAACGCCCTCAACGCTCAGGTCAACGAACTCCGCGGATCAGTGGCCCAGGCCCGCGCCGATGCCGATGCCGCAGCTGCTGTGGCAGCCGCCTATCAGGCTCAGCTCGCCGAATGTCAGAATCAGAAGCCTCAGGTGATCACCAAGACCACCACCGACCTCCAGAGCGTACGCTTCGTATTCTTCAAGCTCGCCTCGTCGGTTGTGACTCCCGACCAGATGCCCAATGTCGAGATGATCGCCGACTATATGAAGCACAATCCCAAATCGAAGGTTGAGATCAAGGGCTACGCCTCGCAGGATGGCAACCTCGACTTTAACATCAAGCTCGCCCAGAATCGTGCCGAGAGCGTCAAGAAGCTCCTTGTCAAGAAATATGGCATCTCTGCCGACCGCATCTCAGCATCGGGCGAAGGCATAGGCCACATGTTTAAGGAGGAGAGCTGGAACCGCGTCTCCATCTGCACCCTCGACGAATAAAGAAATAACCGTTGAATAATGCCCCGGAGGGGAGGCAGCCCGCGCACATTGCCGCGGCTGTCTCCCCTCCCTTGCGTCCGGCCCCTGCTCCATATTCTATTTCGCGCTATTATCCACGGGCTGCGGCGGCAAGGCGTCGCGGGGCGGGGCTCGGCTGACGCTGAGCAATCTCTCTTTTCGCGCTATTAGCCACGGGCTGCGGCGGCTACGCGCGCTCTTGCCCGTGGCTACCCTTCAGGGACGCCGCTAACGCGGCTTCGGGCGCTACGCGCCGGGTGGGCGACGCGAGAGGCGCGCTGTTGCGCGACGTTTGGCGGCATTGGGCGGCATGGGCGGGCGAGGCGGGAGGCGCGTTAGCGCCCGGAGCCCCCTTGGGGGCGCTACCT
>CAJTUF010000031.1 GCA_910579675.1 uncultured Muribaculaceae bacterium
GCCATAAGGCAGGTTTATAGTTTGACGAGCACATATTTTTTCTTAACTTTGCAGCGTCGCCGTGTCAGGCGGCTTTTTCTCTCCTCTCAGCTCAAGTCAAGGAATATTTTTTTCAGTATGGAAGAATTTAAGGAAGTTGCAGACTCATACACCCTCCCGGAGGCTATTCGTGAAGCCCAGAGGTGTCTTCACTGCAAGGTGCCTGCGTGTAAAAAAGGTTGCCCTGTGAGCAACGATATACCTGATTGGATCGCCGAACTTGCCAAAGGCAATTTCGGTAATGCAATGAGCATCATCAACAGCCGCAGCAATCTGCCGGCCATATGCGGCAGAGTATGTGGCCACGAGCGCCAATGCGAGGGCAATTGTGTCCTTGGCAAAAAGGGCGCACATATCAATATCGGAAAGCTCGAACGCTTTGTGGCCGATTTTGATTGGGATGCCGGGCTTACCCACGAAGCTATCCCTGAGCCCAGCCGAGGAGCAGTGGCAGTGATCGGCAGCGGCCCTGCCGGGCTTACCATAGCCGGCGACCTTGCCCGCCACGGTTTTCGTGTTGAGATTTTCGAGATGGAGGCTGAGCCGGGAGGCGTATTGCGATTCGGCATCCCTGAATACCGGCTTCCCAAGGAGGTAGTTGTTCGCGAAATAAAGAAAATAGAGCGCCTCGGAGTGAAATTTCACCTTCGCACCACGATTGGCTTGAATTTTACGGTCGACGATCTTTTCAAGCAAGGATTTGACGCTGTGTTCATAGGCACCGGCACTGGTAAGCCAAAGCAACTTGAAATTCCCGGGATCAATCACCCCGGAGTAAGACAGGCCATATGGTTTCTACGTCGTGTAAGTCTTATCCAGAGCGGACAGATGACAAGCGATGCCGCCATGATCTCACGTGGCGACAGGGTGGGCGTGATAGGATGTGGCAACACCGCTATGGATGCAGCGCGCACCGCCCTGCGTATGGGAGCTTCGGAAGTGTTTGTGATTTATCATCGCACCATAGAAAATATGAGCGCCCTGCGCACGGAATACGACGACGCCGTTGCAGAGGGTGTGAAATTTCTTTGGAATAGTTCTGTGATTAAAATTAACGGAGCCGCATGCGGCGACAAACTTGAATCAGTGGTCATGAGGGCCGACGAACAGGAGTCGGTAGTACCGCTTGATCGATTGCTTCTGGCAGTAGGCTCCGCCCCGGCATCGCGCATTGTGTCGACCACCGAAGGCATAGATGTCGACACTAACGGCTATGTTGTCACTCGTGATAACCCCTATGGCATGTCATCGCGTCCAGGCGTTTTTGCCGGTGGAGATGTCACCAATCGACCCGCCACTGTAGTCCATGCAATGCGCGATGCGAAACTCGTGGCTGAAGGCATAGAACGCTATGTTGATGCTGTAAGGCTCATGGCCCAGATAGGTCAATAACACCTCAGCGGTGCTGACAAAATATTTTTCTTTTTTTCGGGAATAATGCCCGCGACATTGTTATGTCATTGGCAAAAATGCGTAACTTTGCAATCCAATATAGATTTGCCCCAAATATGAACGACAGCAGACAAATTAAGACAGCCCTCGTTTCCGTCTATCACAAAGACGGCCTTGATCAGATAATCCGCGCTCTTGCAGCAGCCGGAGTGCGTTTCCTCTCTACCGGAGGCACACGTTCGTTTATTGAAAGCCTGGGATTCGAGTGCGACGCAGTCGAGGATCTCACCGGCTATCCCTCTATCCTTGGCGGCCGCGTGAAGACCCTTCATCCGAAGGTGTTCGGCGGCATTTTGGCCCGTCGTTCCAATACCACTGACATCGAGCAGCAGGCACAGTATGAGATTCCCGGAATTGACCTCGTGATAGTCGATCTTTATCCCTTTGAAGACACTGTCGCATCAGGCGCATCCGCAAGCGATATAATAGAAAAGATCGATATAGGTGGCATTTCTCTTATACGCGCTGCGGCAAAGAATTTTGCCGATGTAGCCATAGTGGCGTCTAAAGCTCAGTATCCCATCCTTGCAGATATTCTGGCCACTCAAGGCGCCGTGACCTCGCTTGAACAGCGCCGCCGCCTCGCAACTGAAGCCTTTGCCGTTTCGAGCGGCTACGACTCGCATATTTTCAATTGGTTTGCTTCGACCAACAATGAAGACACCCCTGCTACTCCCGCAATGCGTGTGGCTCTTGACGGCTCAAAGCATCTGCGCTATGGCGAAAATCCACATCAGGCTGGCCGATTCTACGGCGACTTCGACGCCCTATTTTCCCAAATACATGGTAAAGAGATTTCATACAATAATCTCCTCGATATTGACGCAGCTGTAAGCCTCATGGCCGAATTCAACGATGCAGACCCCACATTTGCCATCCTCAAGCACAACAACGCCTGTGGTCTGGCAACACGCCCCACTCTTGCCGACGCATGGTCGGCTGCTTTGGCCGGCGATCCAGTGAGCGCATTCGGTGGTGTTCTGGTAGCCAACCGCACTGTTGATGCCGCTACCGCTGCGGAGGTAGGCAAACTATTCTTTGAGGTGATCATCGCCCCTGGCTATGAACCCGAGGCCCTCGCTATCCTTCAGCAAAAGAAAAACCGCATAATCCTGCTGCAGAAAGCACCTCTCGCCACCACAGTCCAGTTTCGCTCCGTGCTCAACGGCGCACTCTTTCAGGACCGCGACCTCAAGATTGAGACTCCCGAAGATCTCCGTTGTGTCACCACTACCCCACTCCCAGATAACCAGATCGCCGATCTGCTCTTTGCCAATAAGATTGTCAAGCATTCCAAGAGCAATGCCATCGTGCTTGCCCGCGGATCTCAGCTCCTTGCATCGGGCGTGGGCCAGACATCACGTGTCGACGCCCTCCGTCAGGCTATCGACAAAGCACGCTCTTTTGGCTTTGACCTGAATGGTGCGGTTATGGCATCAGATGCCTTCTTCCCCTTTGCCGATTGTGTGGAGATAGCCCACAATGCCGGCATCAATGCCGTGGTGCAACCCGGCGGCTCCGTGCGCGACGCTGACTCTGTGGCCTACTGCGACGCCAATGGCATAGCCATGGCCATGACAGGCTTCCGCCACTTCAAGCACTAATTCCTTTCCAACAACCCCATATACACTCTCTTTAGATGGGTATATTTTCTCTGACAAAAGAAATCGCTATTGACCTCGGAACGGCCAATACCATAATAATCCACAACGACAAGATCGTCATCGACGAGCCTTCGATCGTTGCCATCGAAACCCGTACAGGCAAGCTTATAGCCGTGGGCAAGGAAGCCCAGCAGATGAGAGGCAAGGAGCCTTCGGGTATCCAGACCATACGCCCCCTGCGCAAGGGCGTCATCGCCGACTTCAATGCCGCCGAGATGATGATTCGCGGTCTGGTTGAAAAGGCTTCGTCGAAAAGCCGTTGGTTCAGCCCCTCCATGCGTATGGTTGTGGGTATCCCATCAGGATCGACCGAAGTGGAGATACGCGCAGTCCGCGACAGCTCCGAACACGCTGGTGGACGTGATGTCTATATGATTTATGAGCCCATGGCAGCAGCTCTCGGTATCGGTATTGATGTCGTGGCTCCCGAAGGCAATATGATCGTTGACATAGGCGGCGGCACAACCGAGATTGCCGTTATATCACTTGGCGGTATTGTGAGCAACAAGAGCATCCAGATTGCCGGCGATGATCTCACGGAGGATATCCGTGAGCACATGCGCCGTGTCCACAATGTGCGTGTGGGCGAGCGCACCGCCGAGCTAATCAAGATGAATGTCGGTTCAGCGCTGACCGAGCTGGAGACTCCTCCCGAAGACTATATCGTCCATGGTCCGAATCTCACCACCGCCCTCCCTATGGAGGTGCCTGTGAGCTATCAGGAGATAAGCCATTCTATCGAGAAGTCAATATCCAAGATTGAGGCTGCTGTGCTTTCAGCGCTTGAACAGACTCCCCCTGAGCTTTATGCCGACATTGTGAAAAACGGCATATATCTTGCAGGTGGCGGTGCACTGCTCCGCGGTCTCGACAAGCGTCTGACCGACAAGATAGGCATCCAGTTCCATGTAGCTGAGGATCCTCTCCTTGCGGTGTCGAAAGGCACCGGTGTGGCTCTCAAGAATGTCGACCGGTTCTCATTCCTGATACGCTGACACTAACCCCGCGAGAGTGAGAAATCTTTATAGATTCCTGCTTAGATATTCCACGTGGATATTGTTTATTATCTACGTGGTGATATCTTGTTGGCTCCTATTCTCGCGAAATCCATATCAGCGACATGTCTGGCTTACCAGTGCCAATGCTGTGAGCGGTGCACTATATTCGGCCACCAATTCGGTGACGTCTTATTTTTATCTCCACGATATAAACGAAGACCTCCAATTGCGCAACTCCGAACTTGAGCATGAAATATTGCTTCTAAAGGGACAGCTGGCCGACTATCGCGCAATGGAGTTTGCCGACACGGCACGTATTGACTCCGCTCTTGCAAGGTACCACTTCAAGGTAGCCCATGTGATCAACAACTCGGTCAACCGCCCCACAAACTATATCACCCTCGACCGTGGCTCTGCCGACGGTCTGAGGGCTGAAATGGGGGTTGTCGACCAAACAGGCATCGTAGGAATAGTAAATGTCGTTGGGCCGCATACAGCCCGAGTGATCTCATTGCTCAACCCTTATTTGCGCGTATCGTGCAAAATCAAAGGACAAGATATAGTAGGTTCGCTCGTATGGGATGGCCGCGATCCGTCGGAAGCTCTACTTGAGGAGTTGCCTCGCCATGCTGTGTATGCGCCAGGCGACACTGTGGTCACTTCAGGCTACTCATCGGTGTTCCCTGAAGGTGTCCCTGTCGGCATAGTGATGGACCGAGTGGCTGAACGTGAAGAAAATTTCCGCACCTTGCGCATCAAGCTATCCACCGACTTCACAACCCTCTCCACCGTAAGGGTCATTGTCGATGATCTGGCTGATGAACTGCGCACAGTTGAGGATGACGGCATCACCGAACGCAAAACCTCCATGCCGCGCACATCGCCTTAATGCCTTAATATATTCCCCATTCTCTCCACTCCAATAAAAACAATTCATTTTACTCTTGACCCGGACAGCCCTTTTTTATCTACTTCTGGCAATAGTGCTCGTTGTCGCTCAGGTAGTGGTGTTCAACCATATCTGCCTCTTCGGTATGGCTGTTCCTTTCGTGTTTATCTATCTGCTCATAGCGCTACCTCTGACTATGGGACAGGCCAAGGTGATATCAATCGCATTCTTTCTCGGCCTTACAGTAGATATTTTTTCGGATACAGCCGGCCTCTATGCCCTCGGGTGTACCATTATGGCAGCATTGCGGCACCCTGTGATCCGCCTCTATTTCCCGCGTGAGGAAGACATCACAGATGTACGCCCAAGTGTTGACTCTCTGGGCCTTGCTGTTTTTCTCCGTTACGCCTTTACTCTGACACTGATATTTTCGACAGTTGTCACTCTGGCCGATAGTTTTACATTTTTCGATCCGCTCCGCATACTGCTGCTTGTAGCCGGATCCTCGTTTATCACAACAGCCCTCATTGTGGCTCTCGATTTCCTTACCGTCCACCGTCGTGAGAAAAGATTATAATCTCGAGAGGCGTAAATATGTAATAGGAGGCTTCATAATCCTGATTGTCATAATCTACCTTATAAGGCTCTTTGACCTTCAGGTAGCTGACGAAAAATACAAGGCTTACGCCGATTCAAATGCTTTCTTAAAAAAGACAATATACCCGTCGCGAGGCACCATCTATGATCGCAACGGCAATATAGTTGTGTTCAATCAGCCGGCCTACGATATAATGTTTATTCGCCGCGATATAGAGCAGTTTGACACTCTCGACCTATGTCATGCGCTCGGCATATCGCGCGAGGACTTCGACGCCCGATGGACCGAGGTGACCAACCGCGCCACCAATCCGGGTTACTCGTCATATTCGCCTCAGACATTTCTTACAAACCTCACTCCCGAAGACTACGGGCGTCTGCAGGAGAAGATGTATCGTTATCCCGGTTTCTATATCCAGAAGCGCATTGTGCGCGATTATGGCTATCATTGCGCTGCCAATGTGCTTGGCAACATCCGTGAGGTCAACCGCGACGATATTGATCGAGATCCTTATTATGCTTCGGGTGACTACACAGGCGACAATGGTGTGGAGAAATCTTACGAAGAGCACCTTCGCGGACGCAAGGGTATGGAAATACTAATACGCGACTCCCGCGGACAGATTCAAGGTCGCTTTGATGAAGGTAAGCGCGATGTGGCAGCAGTGTCGGGTCGCAATCTGA
The DNA here is from genome assembly GCA_910579675.1 of uncultured Muribaculaceae bacterium. Taxonomy (GTDB): domain Bacteria; phylum Bacteroidota; class Bacteroidia; order Bacteroidales; family Muribaculaceae; genus Paramuribaculum. The sequence goes on from CAJTUF010000031.1 coordinate 6,324, forward strand.
CCCTCTCGCTCGACATAGAACTTCAGCAATATGCCGAGAGCCTGATGGTCAACAAGCTCGGCGCCATAGTGGCCATCGAACCGGCCACCGGCGAAGTTCTCGCGCTGGTCACATCCCCTTCTTATGATCCGTCACTCCTCGTCGGGCGTGATCGAGGAAAAAACTACCGGATGCTGATGAATACACCCCACCGGCCGCTGACCGACCGATCCATTGCCGGATTCTATCCTCCAGGATCGACTTTCAAGCCCACTCAAGCTCTGATATTCCTTCAGGAGAATATAATTGATATCAATACTCGCTACCCTTGTTCCCACGGTTATATCAACGGAGGCTTGCGTGTGGGTTGTCATGGCCACGCATCTCCTCTTCCCCTTATCCCTGCCTTGCAGACATCATGCAACGGCTATTTCTGCTGGGGTTTCAAAAATATGATCGACCGTAGATCAAAATACGGCAGCTCGGCCGATGCCTTTGAGATATGGAAAAATCATTTGGTGTCGATGGGCTACGGCTATAAGCTCGGCATTGATCTGCCGGGAGAGATCAGAGGCTTCCTTCCAAATGCCAAATACTACTCCAAGGCATATGGCGAAGGCCGTTGGAGCGCCAATACCGTGATATCTGTTTCTATTGGACAGGGTGAGGTCACCGCCACTCCCCTTCAGATTGCCAATCTATGCGCCACTATTGCCAATCGTGGGTGGTTTATCACCCCACACGTGGTAAAAGAGATTGAAGACACTGTCATCGCACCTCAATATATTGAGAAGCGTTTCCCGACGATCGACTCCAAATATTATCCAGATGTAGCTCAGGGTATGAGAATGGCAGTCCTGGGCGGTACATGCTCGAAGGCCAATCTGCCTGACATCGAGGTGGCCGGTAAAACAGGTACTGCACAGAATCCCCACGGGCGAGACCACTCGGCTTTTATGGGCTTCGCGCCATTCAACGATCCCAAGATTGCTGTGGCTGTCTATGTGGAAAATGGTGAGTGGGGTGCTACCTACGGCGTACCTATCGGCTCACTCATAATCGAAAAATATCTCAACCGCCACATTTCAGAGGCTCGCAAGCCTGTGGAAGCGGCTATGGTCAATGCCTCAACTGCCCAATATAGTGAGTATAAGTACTGACAATCTTTATCGTATGTCGGCTCCGGACAAACCCGATGGAGCCGGGTCGGTGTTTCGATACACCGACTGGATCACTGTTGTATTATATCTGCTGCTCGTGGTTGCCGGGGCGGTGTGTATCTATGCCGCCAGCTATGATTTCGACCACGCCAATATTTTTTCTTTCACGGAATTTTCGGGCAAGCAGATGAGATGGATAGGACTGTCGATGATTCTGGGTCTTGGGATTCTGTTGCTCGACGCCCGCTTGTTCGACACCTATGCCTATCCCATCTATATAGCCATGATGGGGTTGCTGATAGTCACTATTTTCATAGCGCCCGATATCAAAGGCTCCCGCTCGTGGCTTGTATTAGGCCCGATGAGCCTGCAACCGGCTGAGTTTGCCAAATTTGCCACCGCTCTTGCTTTGGCCAAGCTCTTTTCAGCATATGGATTCAGCCTTAATGCAGCAAGAGTCAACTACTTCAAGGCATTGGCTATTATATTCCTGCCGATCCTGCTTATCCTTGCCCAAAAAGAAACCGGTTCGGCTTTGGCCTATATGGCCCTCTTTTTCGTTCTCTATCGCGAGGGAATGAGCGGTCTGGTACTGCTGTCGGCTCTCTGTGCGGTGGTATTCTTTGTGGTATCGGTCAAATATACCGACCTCTCGCTTATAGGTGTTCCAACAGGCGAACTCGCGGTGTTTGTGATGATCATGCTGATCATCGTAGCTATGACTGCTATTTATTGCCGTTTTCCCAAAGCGGCACGCAATATCCTTCTGTGGTTCACCTCAACTGTAGCCCTCCTCATAGGGCTATCTTTTGCCGGAGTTGAAATACCGTCCGCTTCATACATCATCATGGGCATTATTGGGGTGGCAGTGGCCTATCTGCTTATTTTGGCCATTCATGAAAAGACCCCCCGCATCCTTATCACAGCTCTCGTTGCCGTGGTGTCGGTAGGATTCCTTTTTTCGGTCAATTATGCTTTTACCAACGTGCTTCAGCCCCACCAGCAGCAACGAATACGTGTGACTCTTGGAATGGAAGAGGATCTACGCGGCGCCGGCTATAATGTCAATCAGTCAAAGATTGCCATTGGTTCAGGTGGCATTTGGGGCAAAGGATTTCTCAATGGCACCCAAACCAAGCTGAAATATGTACCGGAGCAGCATACCGACTTTATTTTCTGCACAATAGGTGAGGAGGAGGGATTTGTGGGATCTTCCATCACACTCCTTCTGTTTCTTGCTCTAATCCTCCGCGTCATCACCATTGCCGAGAGGCAGCCTCGCCCGTTTGCCCGCGTCTATGGCTATTGCGTGGCTTCCTATTTCATTTTTCATCTTGCCATTAATGTAGGCATGGTGATAGGCTTGTGTCCGGTCATCGGTATCCCGCTCCCCTTCTTCAGTTACGGCGGATCATCATTATGGGGATTCACCATACTGCTTTTCATACTGCTGCGCCTTGATGCCTCGCGCCGCGACTATCGTTGATTTTTACCCTTTCATTAGTGTTCCTTTTCATTATTCAAACACCATGAAGATTGCTGATATTGACCTCGGCCCACGCCCACTCATGCTTGCTCCGATGGAGGATGTCACAGATCCGTCGTTCCGTCTGATATGCAAGGAAATGGGTGCCGACATGGTCACCACTGAATTTGTGTCGTCCGACGCGCTCATCCGCAATATCGCGGCTACCACGCGGAAACTCGAGATTTCGCCAGCTGAACGTCCGGCGGCCATCCAGATCTATGGCCGCGATGTTGAGTCGATGGTTGAGGCCGCAAAGATCGTGGAAGAGGCAAATCCTGATGTGCTTGACCTCAACTTTGGGTGTCCGGTGAAAAAGGTTGCCGGCAAGGGTGGAGGCGCAGGATTGCTCCGCGATATTCCCAAGATGCTCGAAATAACGCGGGCCATTGTCAATACTGTTAAGATACCAGTTACAGTCAAGACCCGTCTCGGGTGGGACCACGACTCGCGCATCATTGTGACTTTGGCTGAGCAGCTGCAGGACTGCGGTATCCAGGCTCTTGCCGTCCATGGTCGTACCCGCTCGCAGATGTATACCGGCCATGCCGACTGGGAGATGATTGCCAAAGTGAAAGAAAATCCGCGTCTCACCATTCCGGTAATCGGAAATGGCGACATCGCCACCCCTCAGGCAGCGCTTGAGGCATTTACCAAATATGGAGTTGACGGGGTGATGGTGGGACGCGCTTCAATTGGTGCCCCTTGGATATTCAGAGAGATGAGAGCGGCAGTCGACGGAACAACGATGGAGCCGCTGACCAATGCCGAGAAGCTTGCCATAATACGCCGACAGATCCATGAAAGCGTGGGGCGTATTGATGAATACCGTGGCATACTGCATATCCGCCGACACTTGGCTGCCTCTCCTCTGTTCAAAGGAATACCTAATTTCAGAGACACACGAATCGCCATGCTCCGAGCGTCGACTCTTGAGGAGCTTGAGGCTATTCTTGCCGATGTAGCCTCGAGATGTCTTGATATAGGTTGATTGCGGCAATCGGCACCGGTTCTCCATTTTTGCCTCAAATTTAGTCATTACATACGATATTGGCATTTTTTTCTTATCTTCGCGTCAACAATTCAAAGCCTATTTAAGCATAAGCCATTACAATGTTTTTACGAAATATAACATCCGCCATTGTAGCAGCAATAATCCCACTTGTTGCATCGGCAGTGGAGCCGACCCGTTATAATCTAAAAGTCAACGACTTCACAGAACTGAAAATTGTCGATGATATCAATGTTATCTATCGCAATCATCCCGACTCGGTAGGGCGGGTTGTCTTTTCCGCTACTCCAGATCAGGCATCGGCTTTTATTTTTCAACCCGACGGATCAAAGCTTGAGATCCAACTTGCCCCCGAAGCAGCCTCTAACCCCTCGGGACTTCCAACGGTAGTGGCCTACTCTACTTATCTTACCAAAGCTGAAAACGATGGGAAAGGCCATTTGAAGATCGAATCGGTGGCTCCCGGTCCCAAGTTTAAATGCGTTCTTGTGGGCAACGGACGCCTCACTGCTTCTGGGCTCCAGTTTAATCAAGTTGAAGCATCGCTTATGACCGGCAACGGTGAAATTGCTGTTTCGGGTCAGGCCGATGTTGCCAAATTATCTTCGACAGGCACCGGTCAGATTCAGGCTGATGAGCTTAAAGCCCGCGAGGCCAAATGTAGAATTGTTGGAACTGGTTCGATCGGCGTAAACGCTTCCGAGTCGTTGGTCGTGAGCGGTATGGGCTCCGGAACAGTCTATTACATAGGTAATCCATCATTGAAAAATCGCACCCTTGGAGTTAAGACTCAACAGCTTGGTTCAGAGAAATAAATAAGCGGAAGCACATGGATTCAGACCCTGCTGCAATACCGTCATCCGACGATCGCCACAACATTAAAGTTAAGGTCGCGAGCACACTTAAATGGACCGTCATCGATAAGGTGTCGGTCCAATTGCTCTATGCGGTCACTGGAATTGTGCTGGCACTGAAGCTGTCGCAGGCCGATTTCGGTCTGGTTGGCGCAGTGCTGGTGTTTCAGGCTTTCGGATCTCTGTTTGTCGACAGCGGTTTTGCTTCGGCTCTTATTCAGCGCAAGGCACCGACACGCGATGACTATTCCACCGTTCTTTGGTTTAACATCTCTATGGCTGTAGGTCTTTACGTAGTTTTATATTTCTGCGCCCCGTTGATTGCCGATTGGTATGGTGGCGATGAACGCATCATTCCCTTGTCAAGGGTAATGTTTCTCACATTTATCATCAACGCCACCTCTATCGTGCAGGTCAATCGTCTGAATAAAATGATGGAGATGAAGATGGTGACTGTTGCCAACACAGGAGGCCTCATTGCCGGATCTATTGCCGGGATAGCGATGGCGATGGCCGGTTTTGGCGCGTGGGCCATAGTGGGTCAGAGCCTTCTGCTATCGTCTGTTAAATCTGCTATATTATGGCTATCTTCCTCATGGCGTCCATCTGCCGTTTTCTCCTTAAAGATACTTAAATCTTTCTTTAAAGTGGGGTGCGGAGTGATGGTAACATCATTTTTCAATATACTTTATCTCAACATCTATTCCTTTCTGATAGGCAATCGGGTTGGCATGACTGGTCTGGGCTATTACTCTCAGGCCGATAAATGGAGCAAGATGGGAGTGTCGTCGCTATCTGCCGTAATCACCTCATCGTTTCTGCCTGTTTTGTCTAAGTATCAGGACGATCCTGTACACTACGCCGCTGTCACCTCAAAATTTGCCAGGCTTACTGCCTATATTACATTCCCGTCGCTCGGAATCCTTGCAGCCTTGGCTCCTGCTTTGTTCCACATGCTGTTTGGCACCAAATGGGATGGCTCGATCCAGCTCTTTCAGCTCCTGTTGCTTCAAGGCATGTGTGTAGTCATTTCCGGACTATATTCCAATTTTATACTTGCCAGAGGTAAAGCCAAGCTGCTTGTCGTGAGTGAGAGTGTGCGATATGTTGTGGCTCTTATTGCCATTGTCGCCACCCTTCCTTACCTCTCTCTCTCGTCAGCGGCGGATGTAACTGAAGGCATAAAGATATTTCTTTACGGACAGATTGCCGCGTCATGTGCCTTTTGGTGTGTGATGACCATCTTGGCCGCACGTGTGAGCCATCGACGCTGGTGGACTCTGCCTCTCGATCTCTCACCCTACCTCGCTCAGTCGCTCGTAATAGTTTTAGGTATAGGATCGCTGTATAATCTTTCCCTACCCTCATGGGCTATCATCCTTATCGGGACCATTGGAGGTGGGGCCATATATCTTGGGATAAATATGGTGCTTCATTCCCGGATTCAAGCAGATGCTATTGCCTATCTACGCCACAAACTCTGACATCACTGAGTGGGGTCAACACATACAGTCTTCGCAGTCGTAGTGGACCATATGCGTAGCCGAATGACACACATGGAGAGTATGGTCGACCACCACATGACGGTTGGCCATACCCGCGATCTCGCTCATTTCGTGACTCACAAGTAAGATAGAGGTCTGAGGGCGTCTTTCCCTCACTAATCCGAGCATCTGATATAACTTGCGTTCAAAATGCTTGTCGAGATAGCTCAACGGTTCATCAAGCACAACCACCTCCGGATCGGCAACAAGAGCACGTCCAAGAAGAGCACGCTGCAACTGGCCACCAGAGAGCAACCCTATAGGCGATGAAGCCTTCCACTCAAGCTCAAGCTCGGAAAGCATCGAGGCCACACGACCGTCGATATCATCCTTAGGGGCCTCCGGACCCATTAAGCCCAATCTCACAACCTCTTCTACTGTTATGGGGAAGCGCGAGTCGACCGAGCTCTTCTGAGGCAGATAACCGATAGAGAGGCGGGGAAACAGATCTCCATTACCATCTATATATTCAACACTCCCTGACGTTGGCTTCAACAATTTTAATATTAGCCGCAACAGAGTGGTCTTTCCGCCTCCATTCGGGCCGGTAATTGCTATAAAGTCGCCTCGGTTCACATCGAGAGTGATATCGCTTAGGACCTCCTTCCTATCAAAAGCCATACCGACCGATGATATGCGTATCACCGGTGTACTATCAATAGTCTGCTGAATTATGCTATGACTCATAATTTCTTAAATAAGAATGACCAATAGGCGGTTGTCAATTGATTTGTGATTACTGAACCAATCTTACACAATCTAATGCAAAAATAATGCACATTGGTTGACAATGCTGAGTGAGTAAGGCATTGTTTCCATCGCTAAGGAGCAGCTTGGAGTGACCTCTATACCAAACAATTGATAATTAATGTTAATCATACGCTGCATTTAATCAGTTATCGGCATTCACATATTTTATGCACAAAAATATGCACAACGATGACTGAATGTAGCTGATACATTGCAACTGCGCATCAAACTGTACAGCGAAATGCGCAAATCTGGAGCAGCCTATCTCTCAGAATTTCAATCAAATAAGAAAAGAATCAACTTGCCCTGAGTGTACAGGGTAAATTGATTCTCATCAGTTGCGGAGTGAGGGGGATTCGAACCCCCGAAACCCTTTTGGGGTTTACACGCTTTCCAGGCGTGCCTCTTCAACCACTCGAGCACCACTCCTTGGTGCATATCTTGCGGGTGTATTGCCGTTCTGATTTCGGTTGCAAAGGTAGGCATTATTTTTGAAATGGCAAGGGATGAACTCTATTTTTTTGTCCTACCGGTGTGGATTTGTGCTCGGCTTGTCTTTGGCGATGGCTTACAGGTACCGTTGGAGTCCGGAACTAAAATGGGGAAAGCTATGTTGCAATATATATATGGGCCATTAGCCCTGTCCCTTTCTGATCCCGGCTTGTAGTTTATTACAAAATTGTCTATATTTGCAATGATATTCAGTCGGGGACAGCACTCATAAGTGGTGCTCCAATATGCAACTGTTTTTTCAATCAAGACGAAATTCATTCACCTACAACTGTTAATTTATGGTAATACAACGAGTTCAAACGCTTTATCTGCTTCTTTCGATAGCGTTTATGACAGCTTTTTTCTTCCTTCCCTTCGGATATATCAAGGAAGTGGATGGAGCTACGGCAGCTCAGGCCCTACAGCCGCTTACAGGTCTATCCGGCCTTGGATTTATTATCCCTACCTCTGTGTGTATTTTCCTCACCCTGATGGCGATATTCCTGTTCAAGGCTCTCCCCACTCAGAAGCTTTTCGTCGTTCTTGCTGCTTTAATCAGCTTGGCCGAAGCGGTTATGGTGGTTTATGCGCTTGTTGAGCGATATGTATCGACCGATCCCACCGTTCATGACTCGGTTGTGTGGGGCGGCGGCGGTCTGCTTCTCATTGCAGCTATCATTCTTGATATCGCTGCTTACCGCAGCATATCGCGCGACCAGCGACTGCTCCGTTCCTACGATCGCCTGCGCTGAGCTTGCCACTCCTCTGCAAAAAAAAACAATCATCGCCCGGAATGCTTGGATATAAGCTCCGGGCGATGATTGTTTTCAATAATGTGCGCATGGGGGGACTCGAACCCCCACGTCTTTCGACACCAGATCCTAAGTCTGGCGCGGCTGCCATTACGCCACATGCGCGCGTGGTTTGGAGCCGCAAAGTTACTAATTATTTCTCTATTGAGAAAATAAAAATTCAGTTTAAGTTGTCGCAAGCATCGAGCTCTTCCTGGGCAAGCTCCCATATGCTCATAGCATTATCGAGGCGTTTGCACGCATTTTGATGCTCATCCATTAGTTGCTGTGAATATTCGCCACCGGCCATCTTGGCTTCTATATCTTTCACCTCTTTTTCAAGAGCGGCAATCTGGGCTTCGGCGTCCTCTACTTTTTTACGGGCACGGCGCGCCGCGCGCTCCCGCTCCTTCTGTTCGGCATACGACAGTTGCCGTGAAGGTGTTTTGTCGGCCCCCTCCGCGGCTGCTGTCTGCACAGGCGATGGGGTGTCATTGCGGTGTGTCCCAGCGGCCTGCGCCATATTGCGGCTACCGAGCAGATCGAGCGATTCGAGCTTTTTCTTTTCAAGGAATTCGTAGATCCCTCCCAGACACTCCCTTACTTTGCCTTCTCCAAATTCATAAACCTTCTCAACGAGTCCGTCGAGAAAGTCACGGTCGTGACTCACCAGAATCACAGTGCCGTTGAAATCTTTTATTGCTTGTTTCAAGACCTCTTTCGATGGAATGTCGAGGTGGTTGGTTGGCTCGTCGAGTATGAGCAGATTGACCGGCTCAAGAAGAAGGCGTATCATGGCCAAACGCGTTTTCTCGCCTCCTGAAAGCACCTTAACCTTTTTGTCGGATGCCTCTCCGCCAAACATGAATGCCCCAAGTATATCGCGTATTTTAGTGCGCACATCGCCTGTGGCGACATGGTCGATGGTGTCAAACACTGTGATCTCGCCATCGAGTAGCTGGGCTTGGTTCTGGGCAAAATATCCGATCTTGACGTTATGGCCTATCTTGAGAGTTCCCGTATGGTCGATCTGGTTCATTATACACTTGACCAACGTCGACTTTCCCTCTCCATTTTTGCCAACAAAGGCTACCTTCTCGCCGCGACGGATGGTGAATGAGGCATGATCAAACACGGTATGGGCTCCATAGGCTTTGCCTACATTTTCAAGTATCAGCGGATAGTCGCCCGAACGAGGTGCCGGCGGAAAACGAAGGTTCAGATGCGATGTGTCGACCTCATCAACTTCGATCCGCTCTATCTTGGCCAATTGTTTGATGCGGCTCTGTACCTGCACACTTTTGGTAGCCTTGTAGCGGAAACGCTCTATAAAATCTTCAGTTTCCTGAATTTGTTTCTGCTGATTGGCAAAGGCACGGCGTTGCTGTTCGAGCCGCTCTGCACGCAGCACGAGGTATTTCGAGTAATTTACTGCATAGTCGTAGATCTTGCCGAGGGAGATCTCGATGGTGCGGTTGGTCACATTGTCGATAAACGCACGGTCGTGGCTGACCAACACTACCGACTTGGCTTTTGTCATGAGAAACTGCTCCAACCATTGTATCGACTCTATGTCGAGATGGTTGGTGGGCTCGTCAAGAAGGAGTATATCCGGGCGCGACAGAAGTATTTTGGCGAGCTCTATGCGCATTCGCCATCCCCCTGAAAACTCAGATGTTGGTCGGTCAAAGTCGCCGCGTGTAAATCCCAGTCCAAGAAGGGTCTTTTCAGTTTCTGCCCTTTTGTTGTCGCTCTGCTCCATGGCAAGGCGTTCGGTAAGCGATGTCATCGCATCGATCAGATCCTGATAGCTCTGGCTGTCATAATCAGTTCGTTCGGCAAGCTCTGCATTGAGCTCGTCGAGGCGCTGCTGCATACGGTCGATATGGGCAAACGCTTTAGAGGCCTCCTCTATGCAAGTGGTGTCGTCGGCAAGCACCATCTGCTGCGGAAGATAGCCTATGGTCATGTCGCGGGCCACCGACACTGATCCGGACGTGGGCCTCTGGAGTCCGGCAATGATTTTTAGCATTGTTGACTTTCCGGCACCGTTTTTACCCACAAGGGCTATCTTGTCGCGACGGTTTATAACATAAGTGACATTGTCGAATAGAGCCTTTGCGCTGAATTCGACACTGAGATTATTGATAGATACCATATGAAAAAATAGCTGAACAGAATTGAGCGCTTACACCGCAATCATGTGCGACGCACGCTGACTGTGAAGCTCTCGGTTATGACAATATCGAGCGGAACATCATGGGGCTCGGATTCGATATCGCCATCATCTCTCATCTGGAAATCATAGCCCACGCCCACTTTCATTGCCTCTAACGATGCCAACAGACGGTCGTAGTAACCCTTACCACGCCCTACCCTATTACCTCGACGATCGAAAGCCACAGCCGGCACCACGACCATTTCGATCTCATCAACCGACACTGTGTTGTCGCCATCAGGCTCCTCTATATGAAATGAGCCAAGGCGCAGGCTTGACCTATCGTAAGGTAGTATCTCAAGATTCACCCCATTGACACGAGGCAGGAAAAACTGCTTGCGATCACACCACCGGGCGATAAATTCGCGCGTTGAGAGCTCGTCAGGGAGTGAGTGATACATCAAGATCCTGTCGGCCATCATAAAGGCGGCCATCTGTTCCAGACGGCCAAATACCTTTTGTGCAGCTGTAGATTTTTCCTCGTCGCCAAGCAGAGCCTTGGCGGCGCGTATCTGGGAGCGAATGAGATCTTTATTCATTGTCGTACGTTTGGGTTGGCATTATAGGAGCCTTGGTGTTGCCCGCTTCCATCTCTTTAAGGGCGCGGGCCACCGTTGGATCCGTGAGGTTCATAGCCTCATAATAGCCGTTGAGACCAACAATGTCGCGGGCTATAAGGGCTTTCAATTGCTTAACAATGAGATCTCGCGAAATGTTTATATAATACCATTGAGTGGGCACTTTAGCTTCGCGCCATGCATACGACACGAAGGCCGACAGAAGATCGGAGTCGGAAGGCAGACGGGAAAGAAGACCCATGGTGTTGCCCGGCTCAGAAAGTGTCTCGCGTGCGGCATCTGCGTAGTTAAACGCAAACTTCTGCAGCAGCCCGGCATTGACCACATTAAAATAATACTTGGAATAGCCTGTTGTATCGACCGGAACAAAAAGATCTGGCATTATACCTCCACCTCCGTATACTTCGCGACCGGTAGTGGTGTGGAAGGTCACACTTTTGTCGAGCTTGATAGAGTCGGCCGAGAGGCTCTCGCCATGATTAAGACGGTCGTAGATATCAAGCTCGTAACTTTCTGCATCGCCTCTGGTGTAGCGTTTCTGGATGCATCGGCCCGAGGGGGTGTAATAACGCGCAGTAGTGATACGTACCGCGCTGCTGTCGGCCAGCGGGAGCTGACGCTGGACAAGACCTTTGCCAAATGAGCGCCGCCCCACTACCAGCCCCCGGTCGTTGTCCTGTATGGCTCCGGCAAAAATCTCCGAAGAGCTTGCCGAGTATTCATCGAGAAGCACTACTATCTCCGCGTTTTGGAAAGAGCCGTGGCCATTAGCTCTGATGATATTGTCGCTATCGGCCGAGCGTCCGTGCATCGACACTATAGTGGCACCGGCCGGCAGAAACTCGTTGGCCATCATGTTGGCCACCTCAAGAAATCCGCCGGTATTGCCGCGTAGGTCGATGATAAACCGCTGAGCGCCCTGATTTGACAGAAGGCTCAGAGCCGTAAAAAATTCATCGTAGGTGTTGCGTCCGAATTTGTTGACACGGATAAATCCTGTTGTGGGATCAATCATGTAGGACGCATCAAGTGATGTGACAGGTATATCATCACGCACCACTGCAAATGGCAACAAACGGTCGGGGGCCGACGAGCGCTTTATTCCCAGTTTTACCGTTGATCCCTTCATGCCCCTGAGCGTCGACAATATACGGTTTTGAGGCCATGCGTCGCCTATGGCAACAGAGTCGTCGATCGTCACAATGCGATCGCCGGGCATGAGGCCCACCCGTTCTGCCGGGCCACCTGAGATAACCTCATTTACCGTGATGGTATCGGCCATGATTGTAAACGATACGCCTATGCCTGAAAAAGACCCTTCGAGTTCCTCATTGACAGCCTGAAGGTCGGAGGCCGGTATATATACGGAGTGGGGGTCGAGCTTGGCCATTATGTCCGACATCGACTCCTCAAGCAGCGAATCAGTATCGACTTCGTCGACATAGAGTGTCGATATGATATCCATCATCTCCGCTATCTTATGTTGCGAGGGAGTGGATGTGGCAGTGCCCGAAGGCAGTATGCGTCCGAGATAAATGCCGCCGACAAGAGAGCCGGCAACTATCAGCGGCATCCACGTGGATGTCTTTCGGAAATTGGGTTGCATTAGTGTTGATAAGGAATATAGATACCTGTTGGAAAAACTAAGATACAGACTTGCTGGAATCGGCTGGCATTTGACTGCATGATCAGTCGAGATCGGGAATCTGGGTGATGGAAACGCCCGCACGTTGGAGAAGGTCAAGACCATCGGCCATACGGTAGAGCTCGTTAAACACCACTCGGGCTATTCCACTCTGGATTATAAGCTTGGCACACTCAAGACATGGCGACGCCGTGACATAGAGAGTAGCCCCCCTCGACGAGTTATTGCTCGCAGCGACTTTAGTGATAGCATTAGCCTCAGCATGAAGCACATAGGGCTTCGTAGCACCCGTTTCGTCCTCACATACGTTTTCAAATCCGGCGGGAGTCCCATTGAAACCGTCGGAAATTATCATACGGTCTTTGACTATGAGAGCTCCTACCTGCCTCCGTCGGCAATAGGAGTTTTCCGACCATATTCTGGCCATACGCAGATAGCGTCGGTCGAGTGTATCCTGCTTGATGTCCATATCAAACGCAAAATTAGTGATTATGGCTGAATAATGGTAAAAAAGAAGCAAAAAAAGTGGCGCCAAGA
>CAJTUF010000032.1 GCA_910579675.1 uncultured Muribaculaceae bacterium
CACGATGGCTGCCAACAGGAGGAGCGGAGCCAAGAGCCGGGATATGTGGTGGAGGTGGTGCATATTGCTCGACAAAGGTAGCAATTTTCCGTTAACCGGCCTATTGCAACCGCTATGATTGCTCTGCGGCGGTGGCGAAAAAAAAGCCGGGAGCGGGCCGGCTCCAGATTAGAGTCGGCTCCGCTCCCGGTAGGGGGTGGATTGGGGGAGAGATGGAGCTGAGGGGGAGGTCAGCCCACTACAATGTTGACTATCTTGCCGGGCACCACGATGATCTTTTTCACCGTCTTGCCGTCGAGCCACTTGGCTGCGCTGTCGTGGCCGAGAGCGATCTTCTCTACCTCGTCGCGGGGGGTGTCGGCGGCCACTTCGATGTTGAAGCGTGCCTTGCCGTTGAACGACACGGCATAGTTGACGGTCGACTCCTTGAGGTAGTCTTCGTTGCAGGCGGGCCAGGAGGCGTCGCACACAGTGGTGTCGTGGCCGAGCTCGTGCCAGAGCTCCTCGGCAATGTGGGGAGCAAAGGGGGCGAGGAGTATGACGAGCGGCTCAAGGATGGCGCTGCTGTGGCATTTCTGCTGGGTGAGCTCGTTGACGCATATCATGAAGGCCGCCACGGAGGTGTTGTAGGAGAACGATTCAATGTCGGCAGTGACTTTCCTGATGAGCTTGTGGAGGCTCTTGAGCGATTCGGCCGAGGGAGCATCGGAGGTGACGAGGCGTGAGTCGCCCTTCCAGAAGAGGGCCCATAGGCGCTTGAGGAAGCGGTTTACGCCGTCGATGCCGTTGGTGTCCCATGGCTTGCTCTGCTCTATCGGTCCGAGAAACATCTCGTAGAGGCGGAGGGTGTCGGCGCCGTAGCGCTCAACGATATCGTCGGGGTTGACGACATTAAACATCGACTTCGACATCTTCTCGACGGCCCATCCACACACATACTTGCCATCTTCGAGGATAAACTCGGCGGTGGCAAACTCGGGGCGCCATGCCTTGAAGGCTTCGAGGTCGAGGATATCGGCGCTCACTATGTTGACGTCGACATGGATGGGGGTGGTGTCGTAGCTGTCTTTGAGGACGGCCGACACGAAAGTGTTGGTGTCTTTGATGCGGTAAACGAAGTTGCTCCGGCCCTGGATCATGCCCTGGTTGATGAGCTTGCGGAAGGGTTCGTCCTCGACAACGATGCCGAGATCGAAGAGAAATTTGTTCCAGAAGCGCGAGTAGATCAGGTGGCCTGTGGCATGCTCGGTGCCGCCGATATAGAGGTCGACATTGCGCCAGTAGGCATTGGCTTCGGCCGACACGAGGGCCTCGCTGTTGCGGGGATCCATGTAGCGGAGATAGTAGGCCGACGATCCGGCAAAGCCGGGCATGGTGTTGAGCTCAAGGGGATAGCCGTCGGGGGTGTGCCAGTTTTTGGCGCGGCCGAGCGGGGGCTCGCCGGTCTCGGTGGGGAGAAACTTGTCGACCTCGGGGAGGCGCAGCGGGAGCTCGCTCTCGGGGAGCATGCAGGGGATGCCGTCTTTATAGTAGACGGGGAATGGCTCGCCCCAGTAGCGCTGGCGGCTGAAGATGGCGTCGCGCAGGCGGTAGTTGACCTTCACGCGGCCTATCCCCTTCTCCTCGATAAACTTCTTGGCGGCGGCAATGGCCTCCTTGACGGTAAGGCCGTTGAGGCTGAGCCCGGGGCCTTCGGAGTTGGTCATGATGCCCTCTTTGGCGTCGAAGCTCGACTCGCTCACATCGGCGCCCTCGATGAGCGGGATGATGGGGAGGTCGAAACGGCGGGCAAAGGCATAGTCGCGCGAGTCGTGGGCGGGCACGGCCATGATGGCACCGGTGCCGTAGCCGGCGAGCACATAGTCGCTCACCCACACCGGGATCTCCTTGCCCGTGAGGGGATTGACGGCATATGAGCCGGTAAACACGCCGGTGACCTTCTTATCGATCATGCGCTCGCGCTCGGTCTTGTGCTTCACCTCGGCGAGATAGGCCTCAACGGCCTCGCGGCGGTCGGGGGTGGTGAGCATCTCAACATATGCGCTCTCGGGAGCGAGCACCATGAAGGTGACGCCAAACACGGTGTCGGCCCTCGTGGTGAAGATCTCGAGGCTCAGGCCATCGGTGCGGCCGGCCACAGGAAAGCGCATCTCGGCGCCCTCTGAGCGGCCGATCCAGTTGCGCTGGGTCTCCTTGAGCGAGTCGGTCCAGTCGATAGTGTCGAGGCCATCGAGCAGACGCTGGGCGTAGGCGCTCACCCTCAGACACCACTGATACATCAGCTTCTGCTCCACCGGATAGCCGCCGCGGATAGAGAGGCCCTCGCTCACCTCGTCGTTGGCGAGCACGGTGCCGAGCTTCGGACACCAGTTGACCATCGTGTTGCCCAGATAGGCAATGCGGTAGTTCATCAGGGTGTCGCTCTTGGCCTTGGGATCCATGGCGTTCCACTCCTCGGCGGTAAATGCGAGCTCCTTTCCGGCAGCGGCATGGACACCCTCGCTGCCCCGGACGGCAAAGTGGGCAATCAGATCGCTGATGGGGCGTGCCTTGCAGGCCTCGGTGTCGTACCAGCTCTCAAACATCTTCACAAACGCCCATTGGGTCCACTTGTAATAGTCGGGGTCGCAGGTCTTGATCTCGCGGTCCCAGTCGTAGCAGAAGCCGATCTTGTCGAGCTGTGCGCGGTAGCGGTCGATATTCTTGAAAGTGGTCACCTCGGGGTGCTGCCCTGTCTGGATGGCATACTGCTCTGCGGGGAGGCCGTAGGCATCGTAGCCCATGGGGTGAAGCACATTGAAGCCATTGAGGCGCTTGTAGCGCGAGAAGATGTCGCTGGCTATATATCCCAGCGGGTGACCCACATGGAGGCCCGCTCCCGAAGGATAGGGAAACATGTCGAGCACATAATATTTGGGTCTCGACGGGTCGGTGTGGGTGGCGTAAGTCTTGTGTTCGCGCCAATACTGTTGCCAGCGGCTCTCAATGTCGCGGTGATTATATTCCATTATCTGAGGTATGGTGGGAGTGATTGTGTGATTGTGATTCTAAAGCGGTGGGCGGAGGATGATGGCGGTCAGAGACCGAGGCGTGCCGAGAGGTCGAGCATACGGTCGATCGGCTTGCGGGCGGCCCCGGCGGTGGCCCCGTCGAGCTCCACGGCGGGCTTCATGTCGCGCAGCGCGTCGCGCAGGCGGGTGAGGGTATTGAGCTTCATGAAGTTGCAGTCGTTGCAGGCGCAGGTCGAGTCGGCCGGGGGAGCGGGTATAAACTCCTTGCCCTCACACTCGCGGCGCATCTTGTGGAGGATGCCGCTCTCGGTGGCAATGATGAAGCGGCGCGCGTCGCTGCGGCGCGCAAAAGCCAGCAGGGCGGCTGTAGAGCCTATGCAGTCGGCTATGAGGCGTATAGGTGCGGGACACTCCGGATGGACCAGCACCAGAGCATCAGGGTAGCGCTCCTTGAGCTCAAGGATTTTTTCAAGCGAGAACTGCTCGTGAACATGACAGGCACCATCCCAGAGCACCATCTCGCGGCCGCTGATCTTGTTGATGTAGCTGCCCAGATTGCGGTCGGGGCCAAAGATGATCTTCTCGTCGGCAGGGAGCGATTCGATGATCTCGCGGGCATTGCCCGAGGTCACCACAATGTCGGTGAGCGCCTTGACGGCAGCCGACGTGTTGACATAGCTCACCACCGTGTGGCCGGGATGAGCCTCGATGAAGCGCCTGAACTCCTCGGCGCCGCAGCTGTCGGCAAGCGAGCATCCGGCATCGGGCGCCGGCTCCAGGACAGTCTTTCCGGGAGCGAGCATCTTCACGGTCTCGGCCATGAAATGCACTCCGCACATCACCACCACCGGCTCCTCCACCTTGGTGGCCAGACGGGCCAGAGCAAGCGAGTCGCCCACATGGTCGGCCAGATCCTGGATCTCGGCTATGGTGTAATAATGAGCCAGGACGCATGCCCGGCGCTCCGCCTTAAGGCGCTTGATTTCCTCTATCAGGGCTTGATTTTGCATAGTCTTGCCATTTTCCGGCAAAATTACAAAAAAAAAGCCATTCAGCCGCCCACACGCGGCAAAAGGAGCGCCGCGGTCAGAACAAGGGAATACTCATAACTATGCCTTATGACTTGCCATGTCTTACCCGCTGCACTTTCCTGTCGTTATCGTAATACATATACGGCGACTCGGGCAGCTCAGGCAGCAACGCTTCCCAATTCTCGCCAAGCCCTATCACCCTCAGCAATCTCAGCAATGTGCTGAACGACATATCAGTCATATTGCCTGACTCAAATTTATAGAGAGTAGTCATACCGATCGCTGCAGCCTCAGAGACCTCTTTACGGGTCATCCTCAACCGCAACCGATAATCCCGGAACCTCAATCCAAGATTCCGGATCACATCAGGAGTTGTCAGAGATTTATTTGTTAGTATCACCATGATGATATTTATGCCGTAATATCGCGTATAACTCTCAGTAGAGTGATATTTATAAAATCGCACATCCGCCCCTCTGGGGGCGGCAAAAGGAGCGCCGCGGTCAGAACAGGGGGAAGGAGGAGGTGGTGTAGATGAATTTGCGCTCAAATTCCTGCTCGTTCATCACGATCATGAGTATGCCCTGGATAAACCACAGTATCGACGCGCTGCCGCAGGTAAGGGCTGTGATGAGGATGGCTATGATGCCGGCCCCGGTGCGTCCCAGATAGAAGTACTGCACTCCGAGTGAGCCGAGAAATATGGCCAGCAGGCCGGCCACGCCGCGCGAGCGGCCGGTGGGCCCTTCGTCGAAAGGCCCTATCGTCGATGGGTTGGGATAATAGTTGTTCATTGTCGTAAATGTGTAGGATAATAAGATGATATTGTCACCGGGAGACAAAGATAGTCTTTTTCCGGCATTGTATCGTCATATATCTGACGTCAATCGTGGCCGGGAAGTTACACTGTCTGCTCATTTTTTATTAATTTTGCCGTGAGGCGCCATTGGCTGAGGGGCGTGAACCTTACTCCCCGCAATGGTGTAATATCTCATGACGCAATTTTAAAAACAATCAAGTAGATGCAACCACAGATCGACCTCACGGCCATACACTCGCCCGCCGACATACGCCGGATGGACATGAATCAACTCAAGGCCCTCGCAGCCTCGCTGCGTCGTCCACTGCTCGACAAGCTCTCGGCCCACGGCGGCCACGTAGGCCCCAACCTCGGCATGGTCGAGGCCATAATAGCCCTCCACTATGTGTTTGACACTCCGGATGACAAGATTGTGTTTGATGTATCGCACCAGACCTATCCCCACAAGATGCTCACAGGGCGCATGGAGGCATTTACCGATCCGGCCCACTACGACGATGTGACCGGCTACACCAATCCGTCGGAGAGCCCCTACGACCTCTTCTCGCTGGGCCACACCTCGTCGGCCGTGGCGCTCGCGTCGGGCCTGGCCAAAGCGCGCGATCTGGCCGGAGGCACCGAAAATGTGGTGGCTGTGATAGGCGACGGCTCCCTCAGCGGAGGAGTGGCTTTCGAGGGACTCGACTATGGCGCTACTCTCGGCAGCAATTTCATTGTGGTGGTCAACGACAACGACATGAGCATTGCCGAAAACCACGGCGGCATATATGCCGACCTGCATCTGCTGCGCAACACCAACGGCACCGCCGACAACAATATCTTCCGCGCCATGGGCTATGCCTACCGCTATGTGCACTATGGCAACGATCTCCCCAGCCTCATCAAGGCTTTCAGCGATGTGAAAGATATAAAATATCCCGTGGTGGTGCATATCAACACCATGAAAGGTATGGGTCTTCCGGTGGCCGAAGCTCATAAAGAGCGCTTCCATTTCAGCGGACCGTTTGACCTCAAGTCGGGCTCGCCCCTGGCCTCGGCACCCTCGGGCACCGAGCCGGAGGATTATGCCGACATCTTTGCCGACCACTTCCTCAAAGAGATACGCAACCGCCACGACCTTGTGGCCATCACTGCGGGCACCCCCGGTGTGATAGGCTTCGGGCCGGGCCGGCGCCGCGAAGCAGGCCGCCAGTTTGTCGATGTAGGCATAGCCGAGCAGCAGGCAGTGGCCATGGCCTCGGGCCTCGCCAAGGGGGGAGCCAAGCCTTTCGTGGGGCTTGCGAGCACCTTCCTCCAGAGAGCCTACGACCAGTTCAGCCAGGATATTGCCCTCAACCGACAGCCGGCGGTGTTTATGGTGTTTTACGGCTCGATGTTTGGCATGACCGACGAGACCCACCTCGGATTTTTCGATCTGGGGCTCCTGTCGAATATCCCGGGGCTCACGGTGCTCGCCCCCACCTGCCGCGAGGAGTATCTGGCCATGATCCGCTGGGCTCAGGATGAGCGGGAGTGTCCGGTTGTGATCCGCGTGCCCGGCGGCCCGGTGATCTCCAATCCCTCAGTGGCTCTGCTCGACGACTATTCGGCACCGGCCTACGACATTGTGAGCCGCGGAGCCGAAGACGGCATAGCCCTCATAGGCGCAGGCACATTCCTGCCCGTGGTGCAGGAGGCTGCAAAGATTCTTGCGGCAAAGGGGATCGACGCCACTGTGATCAACCCGCGCAGCGTGTCGCATCTCGATGAGACCACCCTCTCGGCACTCAAAGCCTGCAAGGGGATCATCACCGCCGAAGATGGCATAGTCGATGGCGGCTATGGCCAGAAGATTGCTTCATATTTCGGCCGCGATGCAGTGAAGGTGGTCAATCTCGGATTGCCACGCGAGTTCCGCAACCGCTACAACCCGTCGGAGCTGCAGAAAGAGTGTGGACTCACACCCGGGCAGATAGCCGACACAGCCATGAGCCTCATGGAATAAAGCCGGCATCGGGCTAAGGCCGCGCAAGGGCGTAATAGCCTATGCGGCAGGCAAGGCAGCGGCGCTCCTGACAGTAGCGGCGGCGCAGCTGGATGATGGCCTGACTGTCAAACGCACTCTCAGCCTCAAGGCCGGCCCGGCTGAAAGCATCAATGATGGAATTGCGCTCCGGGGGGAGCGATTGAAGCATTTCGATCGCCTGCTCCCGGAGCGTTTCGTTACATCGCGACGTGGCATAGGAATGGATGAGCGGCACCGCCGCGTTGATCACGAGCAGATCGACCGACTGCTGGCTCAGGCTCCGGCCCGCATTGGCCACCGGAGCTCCGCCAAAGGTGTAGTGGGTATGCCAGTAGGGCGACAGCTCGGGAGCGAAGAGCTTGCGCGCCTGCTCGGGCGTGGCCGAGGCCAGCAGCCGCGAGTGCATCCTGAAGCCTCCGGCAAGCATGGCGGCGAGTGTGGCTATGCGCCGGTGCGGGAAATTGGCAGGACGCATGCGGCCCATCTTCCAGCCTGGCGACACCGGCGCCCTCAGCCCGAACTTGCGGGTCATGAAGCGGTATTCGCCCATAAGCTCCGAGGCATAAGGGTCACCCGCAGCCGAAGGAGCGTCGAGCAGACCGCTCTGACCAAACAGTATGGCCTCAAGGGTCATGATCGAGTCGGAGTGCTTGCCCATCACCTGAAGCGGCGTCGACAGAGCGAGCCGCTCGAAGGGGTCGGCATTGACGCTGAAGCCCAGACAGCGGGCCACGGTGACATAGGTGGCCTGCTCATAGTCGCCTCCGAGCCTGCTGAGCAGATCGCTGATGCGGCTCTCCTTGTCGTAGAGCCTCTCGTAGGCCAGGGTGGTGAGCCACGACCTCCGGCGCAGGCTGTCGAGGCCCGCGAGCATCGGTGCGCAGGGTATGTCGAGATCCGCACGCTCCACGAGGCTGCGGTAGCGGCGCTCCAGATCCTCGCGGCGCGGCAGTATCATCTGCGGTATGGTCTCGCCGTTGCTGCGCGCTATCACCGCGTCCGACACATCGACCACATGAAGTATCACACTGTCGTAGGCCGGATCGCCGTCGTGGTGATGGCGGTGCCAGTCGCTCGCACGGACATGTATCTCCACATTTCCAGCCCACCGGCGCCCCCCGATCTCTATCTTGGCATTGAAGAAATCGGGACCTGAATCGACATTGCGCCGACCCGGATCGATGATGCGCAGCGGCTTACCGTCGACCGTAAAAACGGCGCCGGAGGGGAGCAGGCGGTGCTCCCACGCATATTGCATCAGCATCTCCATGGGCCGGGGCCTGGGAAGGCGATGATCAATAAAGATGTTCAGCCGGGTCTTTGACCTCGGCGGGAGTGATGGGCTTGCGGGTCATGGCATGCCACACATAAGCAATGTAGGCCACAACAAATGGCACTGCGAGCGACACCCAGCTCATGGTCTCGAGGGTGAAATGCGAGCTCGACGAATTGGCTATCGTGAGCGACGAGTCGAGATCGATAAGCGAGGGATAGTAGGGGGTGTTGTTGAAGCCGGCAAGGCAAAACAGCGCCACAACCACCAGAGCCGAACCGGGTCCGGTGAACCATATGCCCGAGCGGTAGCCCGGGCGGAATATGGTGAGCCCCAGTCCTGCCAGCACAAGCACCACGCCGAGCAGAAACATCACAGCCACCACCGGCATAGCCATAAGGTTGTTGAAATACTTATAAGGCTCGGGCATGAATCCCACCTCGGTCTGAGTCAGTCCGGTTGTGGTGAGCAGCACTCCGGTGAAGGCAAGGAAGAGCACTACAAATATGAGGCCGTTGACGAGCACGCGGCGGCGGTTGCGGCGCTCAAGGTCGGGAGCGTCGGTGATGGTAAGCAGGAAATAGAGCGCCGCCTGGGTGCGGGCCAGGAAGAGGATGGTGAAGCCCAGCAGGAGATTCTGCCAGCAGGCAATAGCCTCAAGGCCGCGCGTGGGGGCCCACTGCGAGATCACCGGTGCCGACGCGTCGAGGATATTGGTCTTGCTCACGGTAAACTCGGCGCCGAAAAACATCATGCCTACAGCCACACCGAGCAACACACTCCCCACACTGCCGTTGATGAAAAGGAATATGTCGTAGGTCTCGCAACCGTAGAGATTGCCCGGCTTTCGGCGGTATTCATAGCTCACAGCCTGAATCACGAAGCTGAACAGAATGAGCATCCAGAGCCAGTAGGCGCCGCCGAAGCTCGTGGAATAAAAGAGAGGGAAGGAGGCGAAAAATGCTCCGCCAAACACCACCAGAGTGGTGAAACTGAGCTCCCACTTGCGGCCGAGGGTATTGACGAGCATTGCGCGGCCACTGCGGTCGGCCGCATGACTGAGCAGCATGGTCTGGCCACCCTGCACAAACAGTAGGAACACGAGAGCCGCACCAAGCACGGCGATGATGAGCCACCAATAGGCTTGTAAAGTTTCGAGCGCTATCATTTCTTTATGCTTACAGAGGGTGAGGGGGTGGAATGGTCATGATCTTCGGGGCCGCGGGCTATAGCCTTGAGCATGATGCTTATCTCGGCGGCCAGAAGGGCGGTGAATATCAATGCGAAAAGCCAGAAGGTGAGCATCACCGTGGAGGGGTTGAGATCGGATATGGCCGCACGGGTGGGCATGAGATTCTGGATCACCCAGGGCTGGCGTCCTACCTCGGCCACAATCCATCCCGACTGCGAGCATACCCACACCAGAGGTATGGTGATCATGCCGAGCCACTGCACCACGCGGCTCCCCTTGAGGGGCGCCGGCTTGCGGTAGGCCAAGAAGAGTGCGGCGGCGAAGAAGAGCAGCAGCCAGCCGCCCAGTATCACCATCACATGGAAGGCATAGAACGTGAGTGCAACCGGAGGCACAGCCTCCGAGGGGCTGTCGAGATAGCCGAAGCCAAACGAAGGATAGTCGGCCTTGATTGCCTCGCGGGCAGCCTCCATTCCGGCGGCGTCGCCCGAAGCCATAGCGACGTCAAACCGACGCAGCGCCTCATGTGAGCGGCGTCCGGCCTCGATGCGCTCAGCATAGCTCAGGGTGCGCACAGTGTCGCCCGAGGCGGTGATGTCGGTCACGCCGTTGATAAGATCGTTGATGCCCGGCACAAACGCATCCATATCGTGGGTGGCAAGGAAGCTGAGGCCGTAGGGTATAGAGATGTCGAAGAGGAACGGATCTTCATCATTGTCGACCGTCTTGGCGGGATTGAGGATGCCGAAAGCGGTGATGGCCTGACCGCGCGAGCCGTCGTAGAGGCCCTCCATGGCTGCCAGCTTCATCGGCTGCACCTTGGCAACGTCGACACTTGACGAGTCGCCGCTCCAAAGAGTGAGCAGGATGCCGGCGAGGCCTACCCAGCCGCCTACCTTGATGGAGCGCAACGCCATGGACTCATGACGCTTCTTGAGCAGGAACCAGCAGCTGATACCGACAACAAACACACCAGAAAGAGTCCAGCCGCTCATCACCGAGTGGATAAACTTATGGATAGCCACCGGCGAGAGAGCCACTTCGGCAAACGAATCCATGACATTGCGCATCTGGGCCGGATCAAACTCCATGCCCACAGGATATTGCATCCACGCATTGGCCACAAGGATCCACAGCGCCGAGATACTCGCGCCTATAGCCGTGAGCCATGTAGCCGCGAGGTGGAACCGCGGGCTCACCTTGGTCCAGCCGAAAAACATCACAGCTATGAAAGTCGATTCCATGAAAAACGCGAATATACCCTCCACGGCCAGCGGAGCGCCGAATATATCGCCCACAAACCAGGAGTAGTTGCTCCAGTTGGTGCCAAACTCAAATTCGAGGATTATGCCCGTGGCCACACCGAGAGCAAAATTTATGCCGAAAAGGAGCATCCAGAATTTGGTGGCCGACAGCCACTCGCGGGAACGTCCGCGACGGTAGTAGATGGTCTCCATAATCGCTACGATTACGGACAGACCGAGGGTGAGAGGCACGAAAAGCCAATGATACATGGCCGTCAGCGCAAATTGCCACCGCGACCAGTCTACAACACTAATCAAGTCGTTCATGAGCTCAGATTCAAGGTATTGTCGTTTTGTGTTGGGTTAATTTCTGTGATGGTTGATAAGCTGCGTCCTCACGGCGGCCGCCTTGTCGGCGTCGTTGTCGTAGCGCTCATTGAGTATGTTTGGGAAGAAAAAGAGCTTCATCACCCCAAACAGCAGTATAAGCTTGATGATGATCAGGGCCCATAGCTTGCGGCCCACTGTCATGGACCGGAAACCGTCGACATACAGGTCGGCCACCCGGCGCATGAAGGTTGTCATATCGTGTCCTGATCAACGATCGGAAGGATATCCGTCGGGTTATAGATGATATGGTCGGCATGGTGGTCGCGCAACTCGCTCACCGGGCGGAAACCCCAGGTGACACCCACCGACTCGATGCAGGCCCGGCGCGCCGTCTCCATGTCAACACCCGAGTCGCCCACATAAAGAGTTTCGCTTTTGGGAGTGGGATGGGTCGACAGGATATCAAACACTATCGAGGGATCAGGCTTGGTCGGCACTCCGGGGCGGTTGCCCTCGGCTGCCACAAAATTGATGTCGGGGAAATAGACCTCCATGAGCCGCGTCACCGCCTCCTGATACTTGTTGGAGGCCACCGCTATGGCCACTCCCCTGCTCTGCAGCCCCGCAAGAAGCTCGGGGATGCCCGGATAGGGCTTGGTGTGGTCGGCCAGATGGCTGTCGTAATACTCCTTGAAGCGCTCGCGCAGGCGCTCGACCGTGGCGAGGGTGCGGTGTTCCTCGGGGAGAGCGCGCTCAATGAGGCGGCTCACACCGTTGCCCACCATCATGGGATAAGCATCGAGGGAGTGGGTGGGATACCCCTCAGCCTCGAGTGCATGGTTGGTCGCTGTGCCGAGATCGTCGATCGTATTGAGCAGCGTTCCGTCCAGATCAAATATTACAAGTCGTTTCATCGGCGGCAAATATAGCCATTTCCGACCAAACATCATCTCCCCTCCGCCCCTTTTTTCACTCTTTTTTTTGCAGACGGAATCGGGAGGCTCCGGGTCGGGTAAGATTTTTTTAGATTTTTCTTTACAACGACGCGGCACCGGACTTGCATTTTCTCAACCTTTTTCACTACCTTTGTCAATCCCTTACCGATAATACCTGATGCCTATCAAATTATCAAGAATCACCGCATAAAGCGATTATTGATGAAAGACAAAGTTTCCCCCTTGCAGTGGGTGCCCAGCGTGTATTTCGCCATGGGCCTCCCCTTCATCGCCCTCAATCTTGTGGCGGTGATAATGTTTGACGACCTCGGAGTCGACAAAGCCCAGATCGCCTTCTGGACCTCGCTCCTCACCCTCCCCTACACTCTTAAATTCATCTGGAGCCCTCTGCTCGAGATCTACTGGACCAAGCGCAACTTTGTCATAGCCACCCAGGCCATATCGGGCTTCTGCTTCGGCGTGATAGCCTTCCTGCTTCCTCTTCCGGGATTTTTCTCCTTCACCATAGCCATGATGGCGGTGATAGCATTTTCGGGTGCCACCCACGACATTGCCACCGACGGCATCTATCTCTCGGCTCTTGACAAGAAAACCCAGTCGACCTACATCGGGTGGCAGGGCGCTTTCTACAATCTGGCCAAGGTGCTGGCCAACGGCGGATTGGTATGGCTTGCGGGCTATCTCATCACCTCGTTCAAAGCCACCGATCCGGAGCGCGCCCCCTTCTATGCCTGGATGATCATCATGGGCATAATAGGCGCCGTGCTCGTGGCAATGGCCATATACCACTCATGGGCCCTTCCGCGCGCCGACAAAGGCGCTGCCACCGAGGCTCCCCAGGGCTTCGGTCAGGCCATGCACTCGATGGGGCAGGTGCTGCTGGCCTTCTTCCGCAAGAAATTCATATGGCTCTACATACTCTTCATCCTCTGCTACCGCCTCACCGAAGGCCTTGCGCTGAAGATGGTGCCCATATTTCTCAAAGCATCCCGCGAACAAGGAGGTCTGGCCCTCTCCAATGAGGAGATAGGCACCCTCTACGGCATCTTCGGCACAGTGGCCTTTATCGTCGGGTCGATCCTCGGCGGCTACTACATTGCCCGATTTGGTCTCCGCAAAGTGCTCTTCTCGCTCGTGGCCATCTTCAATGTGCCATTCCTTATCTACTTTCTCTTCTCGGCATTGATGCCCGAAAATCTCTGGGTGATAGGCTCGGGCCTCGTGGCCGAATATCTCTGCTATGGTTTCGGCTTCGTGGGGCTCACCCTCTTCATGATGCAACAGGTGGCTCCGGGCAAGCACTCCATGGCCCACTATGCCTTTGCCTCGGCCATAATGAATCTCGGCGTGATGCTGCCGGGCATGGTGAGCGGCTGGCTCTGCGACCTCCTGGGCTACGAGATGTTTTTCATCCTCGCACTCGCCATGTCCATCCCATCTTTTGTTATGGCTAAGATAGTGCCTTTCTCGCATCCCGACAAGGGCGACGACTCCCCTAAGGAGATCGCCGACGAAGTCATAGCGGGCGAGGAGGCCACCGTGACCCAATAACTTCCACTCCGATAACTTTTTATTACCTCATAACGACAATGAACACACCCACAGCTGAGGCACTCTCCGCCTTCCCCTGGCAGGACCGTCCTGCCGGTTCCAGCGACATCATCTGGCGCTCTGACGCCAACCCTATCCTCGGACGCTACAGCATCCCCACATCCAACAGCATCTTCAACAGCGCCGTAGTACCTTTCGGCACAGGCTATGCCGGAGTGTTCCGTTGCGACAACAAGGCTGTGCAGATGAATATATTTGCCGGATTCAGCTCCGACGGCGTGAACTGGGAGATAGAGCATGAACCTATCAAGTTCAAGGCCGGCAACACCACCATGATCGAATCAGCCTACAAATACGACCCTCGTGTGACATTTATCGGCGACCGCTGGTGGATCACCTGGTGCAACGGCTACCACGGACCCACAATCGGCATAGGATATACCTTCGACTTCAAGGAGTTTTTCCAGTGTGAGAACGCCTTCCTTCCCTTCAACCGCAACGGCGTACTCTTCCCCGAGAAGATCAACGGCAAGTATGCCATGCTCTCGCGCCCGAGCGACAACGGCCACACCCCCTTCGGAGATATATGGGTGAGCTACAGCCCCGACATGAAATTTTGGGGCGAACATCGCCACGTCATGAGCCCCGCACCCTTCGAGCTCAGCGCATGGCAGTGTACAAAGGTAGGCGCAGGATCAGTACCCATCCGCACCGCTGAAGGATGGCTCATCTTCTTCCACGGAGTGATCAACACCTGCAACGGCTTCCGCTACTCCATGGGCGCCGCCCTGCTCGACCTCAACGATCCCTCGAAGGTTATCTACCGCTCGCAGCCATATCTGCTCGCCCCTGCAGCCCCCTACGAGCTGGCAGGCGATGTGCCAAATGTAGTGTTCCCCTGCGCAGCCATCACCTCGGGCGACCGTGTAGCCATTTACTACGGCGCCGCCGACACCTCGGTGTGCATGGCATTCGGTTATATCAGCGAGATACTCGACTTCCTTAAACACAATTCTTTATGAAGAAATTCCTGACATCCTGCGCCGCTCTGCTCACCTTTGCCGCCGCCACTGTGGAGGCAAAAGAGCCTGTCGACTGGGTCAATCCGTTTATAGGCACCACCAACTTCGGCACCACCAATCCCGGAGCGCTTGTGCCAAACGGACTTATGTCGGTGTCGCCATTCAACGTGATGGGCTCCGATCTCAACCAGTACGACAAAGACAAAAGATGGTGGTCGACCCCCTACGACAACACCAACTCGTTCTTTACCGGATTCTCACATGTCAATCTGAGCGGCGTAGGGTGTCCGGAACTCGGTTCTATCCTTGTGTCAGCCTCCACGGGTGATCTCGATGTGGACTACCACCACTATGGCTCGACCTACTCCGACGAGCACGCCTCGCCCGGCATCTACGGTCTGACACTCGACAAATACGGCATCAAAGCCGAAGCCACTGCCACCACTCGCACCAGCCGCATCCGCTTCACCTTCCCCGAAGGACAGGGCCACATACTGCTCAACCTCGGCGAAGGCCTGACCAACGAGAGCGGAGCCACGGTGCGACGCGTGTCCGACACCGAAGTGGTGGGCAGCAAGCTCATGGGCACATTCTGCTACACCACCCAGGCAGTGTTTCCTCTCTACTTCGCCCTCAAGGTGAGCCGCAAGCCCGATCAGGAGGGATTCTGGAAATTCCAGCGTCCCAAACAGGGAGTTGAGGCCGCATGGGATCCCGACGATAACGCCTACAAGCTCTATCCGGGATTTTCACGCACTATCTCGGGCGACGACATAGGCGCCTACTTCACCTACACCACCACTCCCGGCGAGCAGATCGAGGTGTCGGTGGGCGTGTCGTTTGTCAGCGAGGCAAATGCCCTCGAGAATCTCCGCGCCGAGCAGCCCTCCGGAGTCACCTTCGAGTCGATCTACTCCGATGCCCGCTCGAAGTGGAATGCCGATCTTTCGCGCGTTGAGCTCACAGGAGGCACCGACGATCAGAACACGGTGTTCTACACCGCGCTCTACCACACCCTGATCCATCCCAGCATCCTCCAGGATGTCAACGGCCAATATCCTGCCATGGAGAGCGACACCATCCTCACCGTGGCCGACGGCACCAACCGCTACACCGTGTTCTCGCTCTGGGACACCTACCGCAACCTCCATCAGCTCATGACACTCCTCTATCCCGACCGCCAGCTCGACATGGTGCGCTCGATGGTGGATATGTCGAAGGAATGGGGTTGGCTACCAAAATGGGAACTCTTCGGACGCGAGACCTTCACCATGGAGGGGGATCCGGCCATACCGGTGATTATCGACACATGGCGCAAAGGACTCACCGACTTCGACATCGACGCCGCCTATGCAGCCATGAAAAAATCGGCCACCACTCCGGGCAACCAGAATCCTATGCGCCCCGACATAGATCCCTATATCGAGAAAGGCTACATACCTCTGGGATTCTTTGCCGGCGACAATTCAGGCGATAACTCTGTGAGCCACGCGCTCGAATATTATGTGGCCGACAATGCCCTGGCATGGCTTGCCGAACAGCGCGGCGAGACCGAATTTGCACGCGAGCTCCGCAAGAGAGCCGCCGGATGGAAAAACTATTACTCCAAAGAGAGCGGCACTCTGCGCCCGCTCAATCCCGACGGCACCTTCCTCACCCCGTTCAATCCCCGACAGGGTGAAAACTTTGAGGAGGTCCCAGGATTTCATGAAGGCAGCGCATGGAATTACACATTTTTTGTGCCCCATGATGTTGATGGCCTCGTGAAAGCCATGGGTGGCAAGCGCAAATTTGTCGACAAGCTGCAGATGGTGTTTGACCAAGGTCTCTACGATCCTGCCAACGAGCCCGATATCGCCTATCCCTACCTCTTCAGCCGCATCAAAGGAGAGGAGTGGCGCACCTCGGAGACCGTAGCCAAGTTGCTCGACAAATACTTCACCAACAAGCCCGACGGTATCCCCGGCAACGACGATACCGGCACCATGTCGGCTTGGGCAGTCTTTTCGATGCTCGGCTTCTATCCCGATGTGCCGGGAGTGCCTGAATATACGCTCGTTGAGCCCACATTCGACTCGGCAGTGGTGGATCTCGGCTCCCACAAGCTCACCATCACCAAGCGCAAGGGGGCAAAAAAGGCCATCCTTCTCGACGGCAAGCCCGTAGGACACCGCGTGAGCCACGCCGACCTCTCCGCAGCATCAACACTCGAATTTGTTTCTCCTAATCCTTAAATCAACGATATGTTTCCTATCCTTACTTTCGTCCCCCAGTTTAAAAGCGTCATCTGGGGCGGCGCACGCATCGCTTCGTTCAAAGGTTTGCCCCCGCAGGGCGACACCATAGGCGAGAGCTGGGAGCTCTCCGGTGTACCCGGACACGAATCCATAGTGGCCGACGGCCCCTACAAGGGCGACTCGCTCCGCGATCTGCTCGCCTCCAACGGTAAGGAAATACTCGGAGAGCGCCTCTCTGCGCGCTATGCCACCGAGTTCCCCCTCCTGATCAAATTCATCGACTCGGCCGACGATCTTTCGGTGCAGGTACACCCCGACGATGCTCTCGCCGCCAAGCGCCACCAGTGCCCAGGCAAGACCGAGATGTGGATCAGCGTAGATCCTGCACCCGATGCCTATCTCTATGCCGGTCTCACAAGCCATATCACCCCCGACGAATATCGCGCCCGCATCGCCGGAAACACCATCATCGATGTCCTCGGCAAGTTCTATCCCGCCAAGGGCGATGTGTTTTTCCTCCCGGCCGGCCGTGTGCACTCCATCGGCAAAGGCAACTTCGTGCTTGAGATCCAGGAGACCTCCGACATCACCTACCGCATCTACGACTTCGACCGCCGCGATGCCCAGGGCAATCCACGCCAGCTCCATGTAGAGGAGTCGGTAGAGGCAGTCGACTTCAAC
>CAJTUF010000033.1 GCA_910579675.1 uncultured Muribaculaceae bacterium
TGTAGATCTCGCCATCGTAGGCATAGGCCATTGTGCCGTCGGCGCCTACTGAGAGAAATCTTACAGGATGCTTGTCAAACTTGCTCTCCTGCTTCAGAGTTTTGGGCGATGCGGGGTCGATTGAATAAACATTCATTGAGCCGCCGTCGCGCTCCGACAGGAAGTAGATGCGACCGTCGGGACCGAGGGCAGGGCTGCGGTCTTCGCCAGGCATGTCGGTGAGATTTGAGTGCTTTCCGGTAGCTGCATCATAGGCCCATATGTCGCGTGTGGCCGACGATGTGTGGTGTTTACGCCACTGGTTCTCCTGGCTATGTATCTCTTCGTAGAGGAACGAGCCTTTAGGATCTGTAAACACCACAGCTGTGGCCGAAAGAGGCTGAAGCTGTCGTGGACGCCCCCCTTTTACCGGTACGGCATAGAGCTCATTGCGCCTGGCAGTGGGAAAGTCGGCGCTGCTGGCCGGGTCCTGTATTGCTGCTGAGAATACCACCTCTTTGCCGTCGGGGGTGAACGCCTCGGGGAGCTCAGAGGCTGAGTTGGAGGTAAGCCTCATGGCTGTGCCTCCTGATGATGGCATGATGAACACATCGGAGCCGCCATTGCGGTCTGACGCAAAAGCGATGAGTTTTCCGTCAGGGCTCCAGATGGGATGGCTCTCATAAGATGGAAGCGAGGTAAGACGGGTGGCCTGTCCGCCTGTGGCAGGCACGGTGAAGATATCCCCCTTGTAGGTGAAGGCGATCTGCTTGCCGTCGGGAGATATCTTCACATCGCGGAGCCACAATGGCGTGGCCGCGTGGGCTGTCGACAGGGCCGATAGAGCTATGGCGGCCATCGAAGCTTTCTTCAGTATATCATTCATAATGCAATGGTTATGATTGGTTTGTCGGAAGGTGAGTGGGGAGGGAGGTATAGTATCTACAAAGGTAATAAAAAAATCTGACACTCACACGCGTATGGGCTCGGGCGCGGAAAAAGCCGGTAAGGGTGTACAAAGCATCAGCGCGTCAATCCTCCTTGCGGGGGGACGACGCGCTGTATTGCTTTAAACGAAGAAAAGATTATTTCTTCTTGCGGTTGCCGTAGCGGCTCATGAACTTGTCGACGCGGCCAGCAGTATCGACGAGCTTCTGCTTACCGGTGAAGAAGGGGTGGGACGAGGAGGTGATTTCAAGCTTTACGAGAGGATA
Organism: uncultured Muribaculaceae bacterium; assembly: GCA_910579675.1. Classification (GTDB taxonomy): domain Bacteria; phylum Bacteroidota; class Bacteroidia; order Bacteroidales; family Muribaculaceae; genus Paramuribaculum. The sequence continues at coordinate 1,194 of CAJTUF010000033.1, forward strand.
GGTCACGCCGTCGATCTCGATGGTGTCTTTCGCTGCGATGGTTGAGCGGGTGATGAAAATCTCTTCGTTAGACATGTCCTTGAATACTACTTCGCGGTAGTTGGAAGGATGAATATCTTTCTTCATTGTTATCGGATATGAGTGGGTTGATAAATCGAAAGTTGGGAAAACGGCCGCTGGTAAGGCGGCGGCTTTTTGTAATGGCTCGGCAAAGGTAGGGATTTTATGCCAATTGGCCAAATTTTTGAGGTGCAACATGGTCTGAAATATCAATTTGCGGCGTATTTGTGTCTTGGCCGACACTCGCGCGGGCAATGCTCAATAAGCGAAAAACGATCTTCGGATGCACAAAATTACTACTCATAACGGAAAATGTTGTACCTTTGCAACGGGCAACGAGAGGCAAAGGCGCAAGCTGTTGCATGAATTGTAGCTGTTTTGTCGCCGTTGGCTCGAGAATCCCCACGCAAATGCCGGGATTGCAACGGGATTATAATCCTTTAGTGATTTTGGCGTCATAACACTCTCTCCCGCAGCCATTGTAGCCTGTGGGGCTTTACAAACGTTGTAACCTATTTATTATGTATTTCAAGCAGTTGATGTGTGGCGCTATGCTCATGGTGGCTTCCTCGCTTTTGGCTCAGAACAATGTGGCCGAGGAGGTGGCATGGGTAGTTGGCGACACACCTATATGGAAAAGTGAGATCGAAGAGCAGTTTCAGAATCTGCGCTACGATAATAAGGACATAAAGGGTGATCCCTACTGTGTCATCCCTGAGCGTATGGCCATCCAGAAGCTCTTCCTCCATCAGGCTGAACTCGACACTATCGAAGCCAATGAAGGGCAGGTGATAAGCCGCGCCGACGGTCAGATAAACTATCTGATCCAGGAGCTTGGCTCGAAGGAGAAGGTCGAGAGCTATTTCAGAAAGTCGATGGCTGAGCTCCGCCAGAACTATATGGATGCTATCCGCGATGAGAGCCGTGTGCAGCAGGTTCAGAGGGAGCTTACAAAAAACATCAAGACCACTCCGAGCGATATCCGTCGCTACTTTGCTGCTCTTGATGCTGATTCAGTGCCTTATGTGCCTCTGCAGGTCGAGGCCCAGATTATCACTATGGAACCGGTGATACCCCGGGAGGATGTTGAGGATGTCAAGGCACGTCTTCGCCAGTATGCCGAGGCGGTCAATAATGGAGAGAGCGAGTTTTCGACCCTCGCCATACTCTATAGCGAGGATGGATCGTCGGTACGAGGCGGAGAGCTCGGCTTCATGTCGCGTGCCGAACTCGACCCAAACTTTGCCGCCGTTGCCTTCAACCTCAATGATCCCAAGAAGGCGAGCCGCATCGTCGAGAGTGAATATGGCTATCATATCATTCAACTCATAGAGAAGCGCGGCGACCGCATCAATTGCCGCCACATACTTCTTACTCCTAAGGTGTCGACGGCAGAGCTCACCGCCTCCACTCAGCGCATGGACTCACTCCGTAGCTTTATCGACGAGGGTAAGCTCACATTTGAGGAAGCTGCCCTCCACATATCATCCGACAAGGATACGCGCAACAACCGCGGCCTGATGGTAAACGGCGCTACAGGTGGTAGCCGCTTTGAGATGAATCAGCTCCCTCAGGAGGTGGCCAAGCAGGTGGCCGAGCTTGAGCCCGGCCAGATGTCGCAGCCCTTTGTGATGACAGATAAGAAGAACCACACGGTGGTGGCAATGGTGCGTCTGACAAACCGTATCGACGGCCACCGCGCTGATCTCCGCAACGACTACCAGCTCATCAAGCGCATGTATGAGGCCTCTGAGAGCGAGCGCATCTTAGCCGAGTGGCTCGAAAAGAAGATCCGCGAGACATATGTGAGGATCGAAGATGGCTACCGCAACTGCGACTTCCGCTACAAAGGGTGGATCCGTGAGCGCGAAGGCGAGGCTGCGTCGGCTGCCTCATCCACTAATGCCAACAGCTGACTGTGATGGCAGGAGGCAGATGGCTCAGATATTTCGCGGCCGCCGGAGTGATACTCACGGCGGCCTCGGCCATTATGGCGACAGGTCCGGGGGGGGCACTCCACCGTCATCCCGACTTTGCCACAGGCACCCGGCGCCCCAATCGTCCCACGATTGCGCCGACAGTGCCCGGTGCCGACCGCGGTCAGAGCGACAAGGTGTTTCTTGAGCATGCCGACACTCTGCGCTTCAGCGAAAACAATATCCCCGACCCGATAACCGGCCAGATCCCCGACCAGTATCAGGTGCTCGTGGGCAATGTGGAGTTTCGCAAGGGGGGAATGACCATGACCTGCGACAGTGCCTACTTCTATGAAGGCACCAACTCGTTTGATGCCTTCTCGAGAGTGAAAATGGAGCAGGGCGACACGCTCTTTGTCTTTTGCGATGAGCTCAACTACAATGGATCGGAAGAGATAGCGGTGGCCGTGGCCTACAATGGCCGCAAGGTGCGCCTTATTAACCGCGATGTCAAACTTGAGACAGAGATACTCAATTACGACATGGCTCAGGAGGTGGGCTACTACACCATAGGTGGCCGGTTGAGCGACAATCAGAATGTGCTTACTTCCCGCGAGGGAGAATATTTCCCGTCGACGAAGCAGAGCTACTTCTACCGCGATGTGGTGTTGGAGCCGATGGATGAAAATGATCCTTCGCGGCTCTATACCGATACTCTCGAATATAACACCGGGACTCATATCGCCGAGATAGTGGACCGCACCCTGATCGTGGGTCGCGACGGCGACATAGTCACCACATCGGGTAATTACAATACTGAGACCGGAAAAGCTAATCTCTATAGCCGCTCTACGGTGAAGATGCGCCGGGGCAATACGCTGACAGGCGACACCATCGACTACTCGCGCGACACAGGCATCGGAGTTGCATTCGGCCGTGTGATAGTGACCGACTCGGCGCGCCAGTCGTCGATCGAAGGTGATTACGCCTATTACAACGAGATTATCGACAGCGCTTTTGTCACCGGGCGTGCGGTGGCTAAAGAATATTCGCGTGGCGATACGCTTTATCTCCACGGAGATACCATCAACGCCTATACCGATCCGATTGATTCGGCCCGTATCACCAATGCTTTCCACTATGTGAGATTTTTCAGATCGGATATGCAGGGCCTGTGCGACTCGCTCTCGTTTGTTGATCTCGATTCGACTCTCTATATGTATCGCTCGCCGGTGGTGTGGAATGCAGACCGACAGATTTTCGGCAACACCATCGAGCTTCTGCTCAACGACTCGACGGTGGAGCGCGCCCTGCTCCCCGACTTCGGGTTTATCGCAGAGCATATCGCCGAGGATTGCTACAATCAGCTCACCGGAAAGAAGATTACAGCCTGGTTCAAGGATTCAGAGCTCAACCATCTCGAAGTGGAGGGCAATCTGATGATGATCATGTTTCCGATGGAAAATGACTCTACCTACAACAAGTTTGCCTATATCGAGAGCACCAACATGGATGCCTATTTCAAAAACAATACTCTCGACAATGGTCTGATCTGGCCCGAAAATAAAGGCAATGTCACTCCGCTCTATCTTGCCCGCCGGTCGTCCTACTTCCTCAGTCAGTTTGCATGGTATGAGGAGCTGAGGCCGCAGGCTCCGGGCGATATTTTCATTATCCCCGACCAGATGGTCCAGTTGATCAATGCGGCCCCTCCGGTTGTGGCTCGCAAACGTCAGCCTCGCAAGCAACCCACCGACGAAGGAGCCGAGGCAACAGATGAGGAAGAAGGGGAGGATGAAAGCCCGGAGGTGATCGACGACCCTCTCACCTCCTCCTCCGAAAAATTACAGATAATTGATCTTCCCGATGAAGAAGAGAACGAGAATACATCTGTTCAACCCTGAAAACGACCTGGCTCTCGCAGCCAACCTTGACCGATACACCGCACCTGCCGCCGCAGCCGCCCTGAGCCGCTGCGGCGCGCTGATTCCTGCATGGCTCGCCAATGATGGCGATTGCATCCTCGTACATTCCGAGGATGCCATAACGGCTGCTAATGAGTTGAGAAGCAATTTCGGTATCGGCATAGAGGCAGTGTCTGCAGCTCCTCCCGATGTGGTCGTCTGCGAGCCATGGGGATGGAGCCGCTACGCGCGCACCCGCTTCATTGCCGTCGGAGTGGATCGTAAGAAACTCCCATCCGAAGATTGGCTTGCAACCCACAGAGCGCTTAGTTCGAGGCTCACGACTATTGATCTATGCAAGCAATTGGGCCTCGATCCTCCCGTGGCGGCAACATCGGTCGATGAAGCGCTGAGAGCTGTGGCTGCAAACCATGATGCCGGTCATGGCAGCTATCTCAAGATGCCATGGTCGAGCAGCGGACGCGGAGTGTTTCCCACCTCAGGGATGAAGTGTGAGCAAGTGGAGCGCCGGGCCGCCGATATCATCCGGTCGCAGGGATGCGTGGTGGTGGAGCCCGACCGCCACCGGGTGGCCGATTTTGCCGCCCTCTACAGGGTGGAGGACGGAGTGGCCTCGTTTCATGCCTTGTCGGCTTTTGCCACTGATAGCCGTGGCGCCTATCGGGGTAATCTCGTCATATCCGACGACGCCATCATCGACCGCCTCGGCGTCGATCCGATGCCTCAGGCGGAGAAAATGTCCGCAGCACTGACCCATGTTGTCGGGCCGCACTATTCCGGGTGGGCAGGAGTGGATATGGTCGCCACAGCCTCCGGTGATATATATCCGTGTATAGAGCTTAATCTGAGAGCCACTATGGGGGTGGTGGCCGCAGCCATGCGTCGCTATTTCGACCGACCCATGCTGCTTGCGCCATCTACAGTCGATCCTATGTCGCATCTTCCACGTCCTCTCCAATGATTTATAAGCGCGCTGGCGATTACCGGCGTCGCAGTGATATTGTCTGACCCGGTGAAGTCTCAGTTGTAAAGACACATTCGGGAGTGATTGAATGCTTTGAAACGCAGTCGACAATCATATCTTTGTCGGGGAGGCGAAGACGCAATGTGCCGCCTTTCTCCGATTTGATACTGATTTGGCTTACGGCTCCATCCACCATCGTAGCCGACACAAGAAAAGCACCGCGCCCACGGAGATCAGTAAAGGATACATCGCGCCAGTTGGATGGAATGGCAGGGAACACCTCTATCATATTTCGGTGGCTTTGCAGAAGCATCTCCTGAACCCCGGCTGCAAAGGCAAAATTACCTTCGAGAGTGAAAGGCCGATAAGTAAATTTTGACTTACCCGTATTGGTCTGGTCGCCATTGACATGAAAAGTGTTTGGCAGACAAAAACACTCCGCAAAGATGCGCAGGGCATCGGCTGCACCATCGCCGTTAAGAGCCCGGGCTTGAAGATTGCCCAACCAGCTATAGGAATAGCCGCACCACCAATCCGGTCCCACATCTGTAAGGCGCTTTATGGTTGACTTGACTATCTCTGCATCTTCAGCACCTTGGGCAACATCGAGTATGCCTAAAGGGAAGATCGCCATGGCATGGGAAAAATGACGGTGGGATTGACGGTAAGGGTGGCCTTTAGCGATAGTAAGGACATTTTCTTCGTCGGTGTCCAACTGCGGCATCGACGCTTTCAGAGTGTGCCAATGAGCCGATTCCTCATGAAGACCGAGCGAATCGGCCATTTCAGCAGCATGACCGAATAGCGAGGTCATAAGAGCATTGTCATAGTTGGTGAGCGACTTGAACCATGCACTGATTGAATTATCGTTTACCTCCGGACTGGAGCTTGCCGGTAATTTTCGCTTACCGTCATCGTCAATGAAAGATAATTGTTCCAGATATGTAGCTACATCTCTCACAAATGGATACGCTTTATCGGCAAGAAAATCTTTATCGGCCGAATAGACCCATTGGAGATAGAAATGATGTGCGAGCCATGCGCCACAGGTCGGCGACATAGAGTATTGTATCCATCCGCCCATCGGTTGGCCGGTGAGTGTGCACACCCCCGGGACATTAAGCCCTTCGGTGCCGAAATATTGCTTGGTAAAGTCACGGTAAGTGTCGCGTTGATTCCAAAGGGTGTTGATGTATCCCATAGCCTCAGTCAGGTGATTTCCCGTGTAGGAAGGCCAATAGCTGAGCTGAGTGTTCAGATCATGGTGGTAATCACCTTTCCATGGTGGCAGCGAACCATTGTCGGCGGTCCAAACGGCTTGCAGGGATATAGGGTAGGAATGCTCCCGGGCAACACTTCCGAATTTATACATTTCATTATCGTATTGCTTTTGCAATACAGGATCGGGAATGCTTATGCTTGATTGAGCCCAAAAGTTGTCCCAGAAACCGATGTGGTCGCTATAATCGGCTTCGATGCCACGCTCAAGAGCGCGGGTGCATATGTCAGAGGCCTTTTCAGGAACGGACGATGATGTTACACTCCATACTCCGATCAGAGTGCTGTCGGACTGAACCCATCTCACCGCCACATCATAGCTGTCATCGCCAAATCCAGGCTGATGGTAATCAATTAGTCCCGGAGCCGACACTTTCGTTCCTTGTTTGTAACCAAGCCGCTGCAGCGAAGGCCCCGCATGGTCGTTGGAGTCATTGATCTTTTCGATGAAATAAGCAGGTTCGCGTAATTCCGGCACGATTGAATCCGTCAGATGCTCAAACATAAACCAGCCAAGTGGCTGATTTGCGCTTACGAAGGTTTTGAGCGTGACGCCGTTGTCCCATCGAGCTTCGCATAGTGCGTTGTTGATATAAAGGCGTATGGAGTCGGAATTGCCGTTTAAGCCAATAAACTCAAGAGCGGCTCCAGGTATCTTGGATGGAGCCGGGTTGATGATGTATGGGTCGTCAAATTTTTGTTGTACCGGACCGTAATCTCCTTCGGCTATTTTAGATAAAACCCATTTGAAGGAGTAGTTAGCGCCAGCAAGATTATCCATAGGGCGAAGATCCCAAAGATCCACCCGGTCGAGGCTGAAGCGTAAAGCCGAGTCATTCTGCCATACGAGAGCGCCCACTGTGGAATTACCGAGAGGAATGGCCTCGTCCCAGCGGTTGGCAAGGGAGGGGAAGCAAAGGTCGCTTGTCGATGGAACTGTTTCCAAAACATGGCTTCGGGTGTTTGTGCATGAGGAACCCGCGATTAAGAAGCCCGTACCAATCGCAGCAATGAATGCAAGAGAATGTGAACGCATGTTGATAGATCGGAGTTGAAACGGTGAGATTATACAAGGTGAGATTCGCAAGAAACCTCAACAATGCAAAGGTACAAAAAAACGGCGTCGCATTTGATGGAAGGTACGCACATAGATGATGGATAATCGTGCAGCTCCCTTTGGGCCGAGTAAAGACGGATTCATAATATCACACTCTCATGCGAGTAATGAGATGTTGCTATGAATTGTGAGACCGGAAGTAGATGCCGTCGGGGTTGCAGAGGTCGGCAATAGCTGATGCGATGCTCTCGGCGCAAGCCTCGGCAAAGCGCTTGCCTTTGTCGGGAGTGGCGGCCGAAGGATCGCCGACACCGGTGTCGGCACCGGCGGCAAGGCTCCAGTCGCGCGGAGTCCACACCACTCCACGCCTCAGGGCTTCCGCCTTGAATCCGGGGGCTTCGCCCGGGCCGGCTTCATTAAGATCGGTAAGTTCAGGATGGTAGTGGAGCATAACCGAGGTTTCCAGTTCATCGGCATGGTCGCCGATTATATCGAATATGCCGTCGGGCGATGCGGTCTTAAACCATTCACAGGAGGCGATCAGGAAGTCGGGCATATCCACGGCCAGATCGCGGATCATGTTGCGGAAATTGTTTCCGCCATGTCCGTTGACAATAAGAAGGCGCCGGAGTCCCTGACAATATAGCGACTCGGCTATGTCGCGGAGGATGGCACGTTGGGTCTCATAGCGGGCATGGATACAGAAGGGTTGCTGTCGCTGTCCGGGATTCTGCGAGCCCATGTTTACAGGCGGAAGCACCATAGCACGCAGGCCATACTTTGTCCTGGCTATCAAAGCAGCGTCTACCGCTATGTCGTGGCTCAGAATCGAGTCGGTCAGATAAGGGAGATGGAGGTTGTGGGGCTCGGTGGCTCCCCAAGGCAGGAGGGCAATGTCGTAGTGAAGGCTACGGGTCGCCGCGAGATTGCTCACGCTCAGGTCTATGGTCTTGTCCATTTGTGTGTAGGGGCTTACTTTGAAATGATGATAGCAGGCGGCTAAATGATTTGCCGACAATGTTTCAACGCTCGTGGACTAAAAAAGTTGATTGGGGTAGGGTTATCTCATCCTGCAGCGTATGAGCGTGGGGTTGCGGTCGTCGTCGTCATCATCGTCTGCAATCATGGTGAAGTATATCCGGTCGGCTATCGTTGCATTGGGGATTGCTTTGACACGTTTATCACCCGCATTGAGCTCCATGGCCGGAGTGGTTTCAGAATCGCAAGTGCGTGAGTAGAGCAAACTGCCGTTATTGACATCGTAGATCTGAAAAGCGTTCCGGCCATCGTAGTAGTAGCCTATGATGAGCTTATTGTCCGCGATCATGGTGTCGTAGTGCAAGCGTCCGGGTTTCGGCTCCTGTGAAGGGGTTATATCCCCGAGATTTAAGGCTATGTAAGGCGTGACAGTTCTGGCATCGGCATCGACAAGAAAAATAGTGTCGCGTTGGATCATGCCTGTATGCCCATTGACAGGAAAAAGGTATTGGGCACGGTATTGGTCGGGCGTGATTGAGGTGCTGATGCTGTCGATAAAGTTCAGGTCGCTGTCGTAGGACTTAACCGCGATGTGACCGCTGCTCTCGGTCAGGGCCAGCCAGAAGTCTCCCTCGGGAGCGATTCCTGACAATGATTTCACTTTGAGCTCTCCCTCCGGAGCTCCGTCGGGGCTATAGTTAAGGATCTTGCCGCGGGAGAGATCGGACCCAACCCAATTGCCTGTCGATGGCGACATCCATGCTTTGTAGAGCATAAGATATTCGCCCGGGCCTTCGCCGGAGTGATCAAACGACGAAAGGCATCGGCCATCGGCAGCGTCGAATATCATAAGCCGGTTGCCCTCCTGGATATATAAGTCATTGTCACGACAACCTCTCACCTCGGCATATTTCAGCATGGTAGAGTCGGTAAGTTCAGGCTCTATCATATCTTCAATTACGAAAACTGAATCGAGATCTCCCATGTCGGGGATGTTGATATTGCTACGGAGATCTATCCCGACAACCTCAGGCCTTACAGATGATGATGGGCCGGAACAGGAGGCAGCTACGGTGGCTGCGGCTATGGCAATGCTAAGAATGGGTCGCATAATAGTGGAGTTGAAATGATTTGTTTGGAGATAGACGCGTGGAGAGGGCCGAAGGTTGCAAAGGTACTAAAAAAACCGCCGTGAGAACCATCCCACGGCGGTTATATTGCACGAAAGCAGCTGCCTGTCAAGTCTTGGCCGATGTAAGCGCGCTGAGGCCGTCGGAGATTGCATCCTTGAGTTTGGCTCTCATGAAGCGTGAGGCCCTGCGGACAACAGTATTAGGCATAGCGTCGACTATGGCGTTGATTTTATTGAGGGTGGCGTCGAGCATTGCAGCATCATTGGCAACAATGAGGGTCTCGCGGGTGATGCGGGCAAAGCTGTCGGCTACGGCATTGGTGTACCAGAATCCAATCGATGCGGCGTTGGCCACTGTCTGTATGGTCGACACCATGATTTGGATCACATATTCAGGCCCGGGATTGAGGGTTGCAACCTTTTTGATAAGATTACGGATCTCGGTGATGCGTGGCTTGTTGTAGCCATGCTTGCCCTTGCGGTAAACTTCGCGAGTAATGCTGTTGCATGTGGCCGTGACGAGCTTTTCTATGTCGGGGTCGACAAAGAAATCGAGATACTCCTTGGCCTCCTTTCTGGCAGAGTAGAGATCGAGCAGAAGCTGATCTTTCTGTTCGGGAGAAAGGAGTGCGAGGGTCTTTTTAAGAGCGGCTTTCGACAAGGCTTATCAGGCTTCGGGTTTGAGCCACTTGTCGAGCCAGCGGAAGAATACACGCTGCCACATGACAGAGTTCTGCGGCTTGAGAATCCAGTGGTTTTCGTCGGGGAAGATAAGCATCTCGGCAGGCACACCGCGGAGGCGGGCAGCATTGAATGCCATCATACCCTGCGAGGCGAGGATGCGGAAATCATATTCGCCGTGGGTGATGAGGATGGGGGTGTCCCATTTGTCGACGAAGCGGTGGGGCGATGCTGCGAAGGTGCGCTGGGCGGTTGCATTGTCCTTGGCCCAGAAAGCGCCGTAGTCGGGGTCGTCGGCGGTGTTGGCGGGGGCGTTGACGGGTCCGTTGCCGAGATCCCAGTTGGCAAACCACATTTCTTCGGTCTCAAGATACTGGGCTTCAAGATTGAAGATGCCTGCATGGGCAATGAGGGCGGCAAAGCGTCCGTCGTGGTTGCCGGCGAGCCAGTAGACTGAGAAGCCGCCATAGCTTGCGCCTACAGCGCCGATATGGGCTGCATCAACATAAGGCTTTTCCTTCATGAAATCGACAGCGGCAAGATAGTCGCGCATGTTCTGGCCGGGATAGTCGCCTGAGATCTGAGCATTCCATTCGGTGCCGAATCCGGGAAGACCGCGGCGGTTGGGCATGATCACGATATAGCCTTTGGCGGCCATGAGTGCCACATTCCAACGGTAGGAGAAGAACTGGCTGACGGCGTTCTGGGGGCCGCCCTGACAGTAGAGAATTGCAGGATATTTCTTGCTTTCGTCAAACTTTGGAGGATAGAGCACCCAAGTGGTCATGAGCTTGCCGTCGGTGGTGGGCACGAGCACTGAGTCGACAGCCGGCATATCGAGCTCGGCGAGGAGCTCGGTGTTGACGTTGGTGAGCTGCTTGACTGCTCCGTCGGGATTGACGGCATAGATCTCGTTGGGGTGGATCATGGAGTGGCGCACGGTGTAGACGGTGCCGTCGGCTGCGGGGGCGAGGGCTGCGTAGTCCCAGCGGCCACCGGCTATCTCCTTAACCTCATGAGTGGCGCAGTCGATGGAGAACATCGGTATCACACCACCCTTGGGGGCGAGGAAGAAAATCTTGTCGCCTTTGGGGCTCCAAGCGATAGCGTCGGCGGTGTAATCCCACTTGGAGGTGAGATCGGTCTTCGCGCCCGATGCCATGTCCATGACAAAGATGCGGTTTTTGTCGCTCTCGTAACCATCATGTTCCATAGAGAGCCAGGCGAGGCTCTTGCCGTCGGGGGAGAAAGCGGGTGCGGTGTCGTAGCCCATCATACCCTCGGTGAGATTGCGTGTGGATCCGTCGGCAATCGAGTAGAGATAGAGGTCGGAGTTGGTGGAGAGTGCATACTCCATACCGGTCTTTTTGCGGCTGACATATACAAGGCTCTTTGAATCGGGACTCCAAGCGAGCGATTCAATGCCTCCGAAAGGCTTCATCGGACCTTCGTAAGGTTCGTCGGCCATGATATCTTTGACATCGGCCACGGTGTTGCCATCGAACGTGCCTATGAAGGGGTGGGGGATTTCGGTGACCCATTCATCCCAGTGCTTGTACATCAGATCGTCGATCACGCGGCCTGTTGCCTTGGGGAGATCGGGATAAATATCTTTGGCGGTGCGGGAATACTTGACATTGCCTATCATCACCACGCGGGTTTCGTCGGGGGAGAAGATGAAGCCGGAGATACCACCTTCGACATTGCTCACGGCCTTGCGTCCGGTGCCGTCGGCGTTCATGACCCAGAGCTGCTGCTTTCCATCGACTGCTGCGGTGAAGGCTATCTTCTTACCACCGTC
>CAJTUF010000034.1 GCA_910579675.1 uncultured Muribaculaceae bacterium
ATTTCAATGTTCTCTCGTTCCGGTGCCGACCGTCAGGCGGTCGGAGTGAAACGCGGTGCAAAGTTACAACCTTTTTTTTGAGACCGCCAAATTTTTTTTGAGATTTTTTTGAACCTCTCAGCGATGTCTCGCGTTTTACCGGATTGCCTTCGGGCTTCGTTTGCGCTGCTCTTAGCGTCTCTCCCGAAAAGCGAGTGCAAAGGTAGAGACTTTTCCGTTACCCACCAAATATCCGAGCCAAAAAGTTTGCAATTTAATATTCATTAACAATTACATACCCCTTACACCTTATTTATTATATATAGGGCCCCACAAAAGCACGCCAGAGCCCATAAAAGGCAAGCCAAACCACTTATGCCGGAAACAGCCCTCCTCAGACCCAAATCGCCCCGAAACAACCCTCGATTTTTTTCACCATCGACAAAAAAAATCACAGTTTCCATGTCACCATCATCCTTTCGGCCACTGACCACGACGATACATCGGGAAAATCGCGGTAGACAGTAGAGCGGAAATAATGGCTCACACCGATGGAAAAATACAGTTTTTTCCATATCTGAACATCAATCTGGAGTTCGGTCACGCCAAAAAGGGCCCGGCTGCGGTCGCCCTGAGCATTGAGAGTGCGTCGGTCGGCAGTCATAAGATCGGTGCCGGTGGGATAGCCTTTCCATGTGAAGAGATGGTAGATCTCATTGGAGAGGGATACTGACAGGCGGTCGCGCCCAAAGACAAAATGAGCTCCCGACTTGACCGAATAGCCGGATGCGAGATTGTAATTGCGCTCGTCGAGCTGATAATGATCCGACAACACGGCACCCAGCAACACAGCATTGGCATGAGTATAGGCATCAATGGTGCAAAATGAATTCATAACATGGCGGTAGAGTAGCCCTCCACCTATCGACGCCGGCACTCCGAGCTTGTAAGGACACTTGGCAACGAGAGAAGAGGTGGTGTCGGAATCGTAATAGTCGAAATGCTGATATAGACCGAGCGACACGTGAGTGCGCTTGGTGTCGTGAAGCTCAGTTGCGAGCAGACGTCCTTTGATGTTTAGCTGAGCAAGAAATGGCTGTCTGTTGACAAGATTAAGAGCGGCCCTCAGATTGAAATAGTCGTAGGGATGTGCTTTTTTAACCTCAAAGCGGTTGCCATATTCAAAATTGAGTTCGATGGCACCCCCGGGACGGGTGTCCTGGGCGCCATCATTATCGAAAGTAAGAATCCTTGCTCCCCCCGAAAACTCCATACCGATATCGGGCACACCAAACTCACGTCCTATAGTAGGGCGTCTTTTCCATGCATCGCCGGTGAGTATACGAGTGAGTCCGCGCATAGGCGACACCAGAAACACCCCCGCCTCATGACCAAAACGGCGCCATCCGGTCTGGCGGTCGTCGATCAGCAGGTCGGAGATGCGGTAGCACACCTCGCCGATAGCCATTCCGCCAATGGGAGTGGCAATGATATCGTTTGTCGAGGGATACTCATTTTCCATAAACAGCTCCCACATGGCGCTTCCACCGATAGCAAAGAGACCGCTCCCCCAGTAGGAATAGCCATTGGCTCGCGCAGCATTGTAGAAAAGCGATCCGTTGTAGGGATGGAGAAACATATTTGTGCCCAGACGATCATTGTCCCAGATAAAACCATGGCGGAAATTTTCCTTGATGGAATGAAGGGAAATATATGCAAAGTCGCCCTTCTGAACATAACGGTCGAAAGCCCACAACGACAGATTGGAGCCCACCACCGTCGAGGCAGCGCGCCAGAAATGACGCCGCCCCTGCCTCTCCACATCGACCGAGTCGGCCGGCACCGGCGGGCGCACACTGAGGTGGATGGGCATCTGAGCGTCCATCGTAGCCACGGTAAGCAGCACTGCCATCAGCGCCACAACCCTTCTTGTCAATGTGATGAAATGGCATAGCATAAAAAAAGTCCCTGAAGAGAATCGGCAACTACCGGAATCTCTTCAGGGTTATAACAATTGCGGGGATAAATGTTCGGGGCCGACCCGATCATATTTTGCGCCGGTAGGCGCGGCGGCGACGATGGAGTTGGCGATCGAAGTATTGCCACTGAAGCTGCACAGCCTCATTATCCTCAAGCTCAAGATTGCTCTCGGCATATTTGTAACCATTGCGGATATAGTTGGGGATAAGGTCGGCAAAGAGGAGAGCGTTGACACCCTTGTTCTGATATTCGGGAGCCACGGCCACAAGCATAAGATCGACAATATCATTCTTGCCCTTGAGAGCCTTGAGCAGATGATACCATCCGGTGGGAAACAGCTTTCCGCCACCCTTCTGCAGCGCCCGGCTGAGTGACGGGATGGATATGCCTACACCCACGAGATTGCGGTCCTTATCGGCAATGACACATATGCAATCGAGGCGGAGCACACTGAGATAGTGGGCGATGTAATAGTCGATCTGGCGATCGGACAGTGCCGAGTAGCCGTAAAGATCCTTATACGTTTCGTTGATCAGATGGAAAAGCGGACGTCCGAACTCATCAGCCAGATCCTTGATGCGCTTAAACTGGAGAGTCTGCAGGCCATGCTTGCGCCTCACTATGTCGGCAATGCGCTGGTGCTTTTCAGGCACCTTCTCGGGCACCTTGATGCGATATTCCACCCAGTCGACATCTTTGGCATAGCCGAGACGCTCCATATGTACAGGATAATAGGGATGATTGTAGATAGTGGCAATAGTGCCGAGCTGATCAAAGCCATATGTGAGCATTCCCTCATGGTCCATATCAGTGAATCCCATGGGGCCTATCATCTCGGTCATGCCACGGTCGCGTGCCCAATCCTCGGCAGCGCCCATAAGCGCATCGACCACCTCGGCATCGTCTTCAAACTCTATCCAGCCAAACCGCGCTTCCTTCTTGTTGCCGCTCTCGTTGATCTTATTATTAATGATAGCGGCTATGCGCCCCACAGGCTTTCCATCGCGGTAGGCCATGAAGAGCTGCGCCTCACAGAAGTCGAATGCCGGATTCTTGGCCGGCATGAATGTCTCGATCTCGTCGAAGATCAGAGGGGGCACATAGCAGTCGTTGCCCTTGTATAAAGAATTGCCAAACTCTACAAATTTCTTCAGTTCGCGCTTGGTGGGACCTACAGGCCTTATCTCTACAGACATATATAATGTTGAATTATTATCTTTATTTTATCAGCGTCCCGGCGGAATGTCAGGCAGGATGGGCAGGTGCCAGCGGCGAAGTGAACCACAGCAGCACGCCGATCATCACAATCAAAAACGCAATCACAGCCAGATAGAGCTTATTGTCGGTACGATGCAGAAGAGCAAGCCGGAGCTGCACCACATCGCGGTAGCGCTTGGACGGATCGGGATCCATACACTTGTCGGCCACCTTGCGGAGCCATCCCGGAGCTCCTGGCACCTGATCGAGCACCTCGGCGAGCACCTTGCCATAGGCGTGGATATCTTCAGTGGCATCGGCCGGAGTGAGGGTTTCTTTCTGGTCAAATCCCACATCGATGAGCTTCAGATTCTCTATATTCTCAGTAAAGATTATAGTCTCGGGGCGGATGGGAGAGTGGACCAGATGGTTGGTCTGGATATACTCTATGGCATCTACGAGCTGGTGCATGATCTTATCGAGATGAGCAGGCTTGACCTCGCCTGCATCAAGAATCTTGCGGAGCGACTTGCCATACACATCATCGGTGATGATGCTGAGGCCCACACCCGGCACCTCCTCAAGATCATTGATCATTATGATATGCGGGTGGGCAAGATTATAGCGCACATCAAACTCCTTCTCGATCATGGAGCGAAAGCGGAGATCGTCCTTATACTGCTCCTTGAGCGTCTTGAGCATGACCCATTTGCCATACTTGCGCGCGGTATATACATCATAGAAGTCCTCGTCCCATTCAGGCAGATGCTCTATCTCGGTCCATTTTTCCGGCCTTGGGGCTGCCCCGGCCGGAGGCTGTGTAGATGATTGTGACATGTCGCTATAAATATTTCGTGGCTGTTTCGGATCCATGACAGACCCTCAAGACTCTTTTTATTGCGCAAAAATAGTCATAATATCTGAATAAGCCCCATCCACCGCGGCCATTTGCGCTCCATTGTGCCATTATTATGCCTTATATATAAAGTTTATCCCCCTATTTCATTATCTTTGCCGGGCCTACTCCTGCCGCCCCACAACCATAGCAGGAGCACCAGCAACCCTATGATTGACTTCACACCAATAGTCCGACCCTTTTTCAACCGTCGAGTGGCCGCATCGCAGCGGTGGCGCTACGATATCGAGACAGTCCAGAAGTCGCTTCTGAACCGACTGCTCAAGCGGGCAGCCTCGACCGAGTGGGGACGCCTCCACGACTTCAGCTCCATAAGCTCCTACATCAGTTTCAGCGAGCGTGTACCCGTGAGCCCATATCCATCCGTCAAGCCCCTTATCATGCGCATGATCGCGGGAGAGAAAGATATACTCTGGCCCGGTGTCACGCGCTGGTATGCCCAAAGCAGCGGCACCTCCGACGGCCGCTCCAAATTCATCCCGATCACCGACGACTCTCTGCGCATCAACCACTATGCCGGAGGAGCCGAAGTGGTGGCCCACTATCTCGCATCCAATCCGGCGAGCCGTCTCTTCTCGGGCAAAAACCTTATACTCGGAGGCAGCTTTGCCTCGACCCTCGACTCCTTGCCACCGGGAGTACATGTGGGCGATCTGTCGGCAACCCTGATAAGGCGTATCAACCCACTGGCCAATCTCGTGAGAGTGCCCGACCGTAAGATCGCCCTCATGCCCGACTGGAACCTCAAGCTGCCGGCTCTTGTCGAGGCTTCTCTCCGGGCCGATATCACAGGCATTTCTGGCGTGCCGTCGTGGTTTCTCACCGTGCTGAAGAAAGTGGTTGAGCGGGCAGGCGCAACATACATACATGATGTGTGGCCCAACCTTGAGGTATTTTTCCATGGAGGCATATCCTTCGGTCCTTACAGGGAGCAATACCGCCAGCTCACAGCTCCCGGCCATACCATGCACTATGTCAACAACTACAATGCTTCGGAAGGCTTTTTTGCAGTACAGGACAATCCCGACATCGATGCAATGCTCCTACTTGCCGACCACGGTATCTTCTACGAGTTCCGCCCTGCCGGCCCCCACTCACCCGCCGATGCACGCCCGGTGCCGGCATGGGAGGTGGCCGAGGGAGAGATCTACGAACTTATCATCACAGCCACCAACGGCCTATGGCGCTATCCGGTGGGCGACACCGTGAAAATAGAATCGGTAAGCCCCCTGCGCATATCCGTAGCCGGGCGGACCAAGGCCTACATCAATGCTTTTGGTGAAGAGCTGATGGTGCATAACGCTGAAGCCGCCATAGAGCGCGTGTGCCGGATGATGGGTTGTGAGGTTGCCGACTATACTGCGGGCCCTGTCTATGCCGACACAGGCCACCGCGGACGCCACCACTGGTGGGTAGAATTTAATGTAATGCCCGAGTCGGTCGACCGGTTTGCCCGCGAACTAGACCGCGCTTTATGCGACGTCAACTCCGACTATGCCGCCAAGCGCTCGGGAGGTATTTTCCTCGACCCGCTTACCGTGTCAGTGGCTCCCCACGGACTTTTCAACCGATGGCTCTCGCGCAACGGCGGACGCCTCGGCGGACAGCGCAAGATACCGCGCCTCTCCCCCACACCTCAGATCATCGACGAGCTCTCGGTCATGGCAGCCTCCGACAGTTGCTCTGAACCTCCCTCTATCCATACTTGTTAACTAAAAAATCCATCCATCCCCAATTATTGACAATGAAAGCAACCAACATCATCGCGGCAGCGGCCATAGCCGTTGGTCTCCTTGCCCTCGGACTCTGCATCAGAAGCGGCCTCAAAGCCTTTACCGACAATTCGCGCAGCGTCGATGTGCGAGGGCTCGCCGAACGCGAAGTCCCCGCCAACCATGTCACATGGCCGATAGTGTTTAAACTCACCGGCAACGATCTTCCCTCAGTCTACTCGCAGGTCAACTCAACCAACTCCACAGTGGTGAAATTCCTCAAGGAAAACGGCCTCACCGAAAATGAGATCTCCGTGGGAGCACCCAAGATGGAAGACAATATCGACAACTATAATTATAAACCGGGCATCACCTCGCGCTATGCCATCACCTCGATCGTGACCGTAAGCTCCGATCAGGTGGAGAAAGTGAGAGGACTCATCCTGCGCCAGGGCGACCTGCTGAGCATGGGTATTCCTGTCCAGGCCCAGGACTATGGCAACTCCATTTCGTATGAGTTCACAGGACTCAACGACATCAAGCCCGAGATGATAGCCGAGGCCACCAAAAATGCCCGCGAGGCAGCCAAGAAATTCAGCGATGATTCAGGCTCGGATCTCGGCAAAATCAAGAGCGCCCGGCAGGGTCAGTTTTCGATAGAAGACCGCGATGCCTACACTCCGTATATAAAGACCGTGCGGGTGGTCACCTCTCTCACTTATTATCTCGAAGACTGACGCGGGCCGCCCCCCTTTTTTCCCTATCCAAGTCCCGGATCCGCACCATGCGGTGGCCGGGACTTTTCGTATCCTCACTTTTCATCATTGCATCAGCTGGGAAGATGGGCGTTGTCATCAACAGTGTTTATTATCATTGTTGGTTTTAGAAGAGAAAAATAATTTTAAAAATCACAATCCCAAGAAGGATAATAAAGGGTGTTGATAACTGTGATAACTTTTAGTCGTAATATTTTGAAAATTCGTTATCATTATTCAGAATGCGGTAATCGACAGTTTATCTACATGTCAAATGTTTGAATATGTGTTATTTAAGATGGTTATCAACATGGTGTTGATAACTGCTGTTGATGATATTTTGATAACCTCCGACGGCATAAAACGGTAGATAACCCCCTTGATAACCGCTTTAAATCTCGAGTCTATCTTATTTGCATCCATCCCCTTTGTTGTGGCTTAATCAATATGGTTCAATAATCCAAATCTTGTTATTGAAAAGTGTCGGAATAATAATCAACAGTTATCAACAGCTTATCAACACCCTTTTTTTACTGCCTTACGGAGGTATGTCCGACACCATTTTACATAGCGGAGTCATTTGCTTATGAGAAGTTTTTTTACTAAGTTTGCAACCATGTCACTCCATCATAATATTTCAGCCACCATTCTCACACTCAACGAGGAGTCGCGCATCGGTGCATGCATAGATTCTCTCGCCGGCATAGCCGACGAGATCATTGTGGTTGATTCAGGCTCGACTGATTCGACTGTCAGCATATGCCGCAGCAAAGGATGCAGGGTAGTGGAGCGCCCCATGAAGGGTTATGGCGCCCAACGGCAGTATGCCACTTCTTTGGCATCGCACACCTATGTTCTGGCTATCGATGCCGACGAGGAACTCTCGCCGGCGGTCCGCGACACCCTTATGGCTCTCAAGCGAGAGGGATTCAGCCATCGCGGCTACGCCTTCTCTCGCCTCAACTTTTATTGCGGGCAACCGGTGAAGCATTGCGGCTGGTATCCCGACACCCAAGTGCGTCTTTTCGATCGCCGCTACGCCAACTGGAATCTGCGGGGAGTCGATGAGAGGGTGATATTCCACGACAATGTGGAGCCATATCAGGTCGATGGCGACATACTTCACTACCGGTGTGCCACCCCTGAGGAATTTGCCGCTACCGAGGAGGCCCATGCCCGCATAGATGCCGGCCAGATCGCCCGGTCGGGACGTCGCATTTCGGCCATTTCGCCATGGTGGAATGCGGTCAAGGCTTTCATGCGATGCTATGTGGGTCAGGGTGCGTGGATGGATGGCGATATGGGCCGGGAGATCAGCCGACGCAGGTTTCTGTCGGTGCTCCATGCCTACCGCCTTGCGCGCGTAGCGACATCAGAAAAATAGCAAGCGATGAAAATTATAGATATATTCGACAACGGTGGGTTTCGCTCGGCTGCCGACGATATGCTTGGCGGCCGCTTTCTGACGCTGTCACGCGAGATGCCGATGGCTGCCATAAGGCGTCAGGGGCCGGTGGCCATGACTCTCGCAGAGTCAGGTTCTGTAGAGTTGCTCACTTCAGAGTTTGGCTTCGGAGCTCGTTTTTCGATGCCATATAAATTGCGGCGTCTCGGGTTGGAGGGTGATCGCACGATAATCCATACCCATGCCTGGAAGCAGGCTGAGCAGGCTCTCCTTGTAGCCTCGGCTGCCAGATCTGAACCGGTGGTGGTGATGGAACTCGATTCGGCCATTCCTGTTGCCTGCAAGGATGGGGTGAGGAGATATGTGCTCGATCATATTGATGCGCTTATATTCCACACCGAAGCCGACCGCGCAGCTCTCGCCGAAGCCACCGGAGGGCGGTCGGCTTCAATAGCCTCGGCTGTTATTCCTCCCGGTTTCACCACTCATTCCGTACCGGATGCCGGAGATGGGGCCGATGCAGCTCCTCTCACCCTTATATGGGCCGGACGGCTCACCCCGGCGAGCGGTCTTGTCACGGTGGCCGATGCCATAGCCTCGCACCCGGTTGGTGCACGCCCGAGGCTTATAGTGGCCGGACAGGGCGAGCCTGGCGCCGCAGTGCCTCTCCTGCGCCATATCAAGAAGCTTGGATTGGCCGATTCCGTGGAGTTTCCGGGCGATGTGGCGCTGTCGCCTTCATTGTGTGGCCGCGCGTCGGCTCTTGTAATAGCCTGCGATGGCGATCCCGCCGCGTCATGGAACATAGCCATGGCCGGCGCCTGTGGCCTGCCGGCTATCATCCCCGCCGGCGACCGCTGCCATGAGCTGGTCGGAGCCGGAGCTGTAGAGTGGGAGCCGGAATCAGCACCGTCGCTTGCCGCGGCCATCAGTGATATGGCTGCAAGGCGCCGACAGCTCGGCGCCGAGGCTCTCGCAAGCCATATACCGGCCTCCGGTTCCATCGACCGCCTCACCACATTCTATCAATCACTCCTACACTGATGAGTACCAAAATCATCACCCACTGCAGCGATAATGGCCGTCTTCACTCCAGTCTGGTGGAGCGGATTGTCGAGTCGGGGCTTCCGTCGGAGGCCATCGTGATCTACCGCGGACGCAATGTCGTTGCAACAGTACCGTCGGGTGAGATCACAGTCAACATAAAGGCTTTCGCCCTGCCCAATATCGTAAACCGGTTTGTCTACGGCCGCTTCCGCGACGGCAAGGCGCGCCGGTCCTTTTTCAATTCCTGCCGGCTGCTTGAGATGGGCTTCAAGGTTCCCGATCCAATAGCTTTTATCGAGGAGCGCGGCCTCTTTACATTTGGCCGCAGCTTCTATCTCTCCCGGCATATGGAGGAGCTTACCGAGATGCGCTACCCCGAGCGACACACATTCATGAAGCCGCTTCTTGAGGCTCTCGGACGCGAGATGGCACGCTTGCATAAGGCAGGCGTGTGGATGAAAGATTTTTCGCCCGGCAATGTGCTCTTCACCTGTGATGACGATGGCAGTAGCTTCTCTTTTTATTTTGTCGATCTCAATCGCATAGAGTTTGACACTTTCAGCCCCACGAAGCTCGACCATATGTGGGAGCGTATACTGTTTGATCGCGAACAGTTGGCCATCGCGACGCGTTCCTATGCCATGGAGCTCGGCCTCGATCCCGACAAGGTGTTGCAGTCGGCTCTCAGGCGCTGGCAGGATTATGTGAAGCGCCACAGTTGACTGCCCCCATTCATCACCCCGTTCATTTACTCCCACAGATTTTCCACTGATTATACCCCATACCATGAGCGACCGTCTTAAAATATTCTGCACCAATCTCAACCGATACATCGACTTTGAGGGTGGCGACACACTCAAAGATATTTATACCCGCATAGCGCCCGAACTCGGCTTCGAGGCCATATGCGCACGAGTCAACAACAAGACCGAGGGGCTTGCCTACAGTCTATTCCGCCCGAAGATGGTGGAGTTTCTGCCCTACGATTCCGACAGCGGCAGGAGAGTCTACACCAGGTCGCTCTGCATGATACTCTACAAGGCGGTGAGCGATCTCCATCCCGGCGCGCGACTTCGCATCGAGCATTCGATATCCCACGGTTATTTCTGCCGTGTCACGCAGCTCGGCCATCCGCTCACCCCTGAGATCATTGTGGCCATACGCGACAGGATGAGGGAGATAGTCAGAGCCGATCTCCGCTTTGTGCGCAAGGAGCGTCTTTCGTCGCATGTGGTGGAAATATTCCGTGAGCAGCATCTCATGGACAAGGTGAAGCTGCTCGAAAGCCTCCATAATCTCTACGAGACCTACTACACGCTCGACTCACTCGCCGACTCCTACTATGGAGCTCTTGCTCCGCGTACCGGCATGATCGACATATTCGATCTCATACCCTACAAGGACGGCATGCTCCTCATGGCCCGCGACCCGTTCAACACCTCGGCTCCCGCCACCCCCGTGGCGCAGGAAAAGATGTTCCGGGCCTTCACCGACTATCAGGAGTTCAACCATATACTCGGGGTGACCAATGTGGGTGAACTCAACGATGATGTGGCCGCCGGTAAATCGCCGGGCATTATCAATGTGTCGGAGGCTCTACACAACAAGCGCATCTCTACCATTGCCGATATGATCACCGAGCGCTTCAACGAGGGTGGGGCGCGGATAGTGCTCGTGGCAGGCCCGTCGTCGAGCGGCAAGACCACATTTACCAAGCGGCTCGCAATCCAGCTCATGACCAATCTCATGCGCCCTAAGATGATAAGTCTCGACGATTACTTCGTTGACCGCCACCACACCCCCATCGACGAAAATGGCGAATATGACTACGAGAGCCTCTATGCACTCGACCTCGACCAGTTCAACGCCGACCTCCAGACTCTCCTCGACGGCGGCGAGGTCGAGCTTCCCTACTACAATTTTGCCACAGGCTCGCGCGAATACCGTGGCAACCGCATCAAGCTCGATCCCGACTCGATCCTGCTCATCGAAGGCATCCATGGTCTCAATCCTGAGCTCACGGCCCGTATCGACGCCCGCATGAAGTTCAAGATCTACATATCGGCCCTCACCACCATCTCTATCGACGACCACAACTGGATACCCACCACCGACAACCGACTCCTCCGACGCATAATCCGCGACCATAAATACAGGGGATCGTCGGCTGCCGACACTATCCGCCGCTGGCCATCCGTACGACGAGGTGAGGAGCGATGGATCTTCCCCTATCAGGAAAATGCCGACACGATGTTTAACTCGTCGCTCCTGTTCGAGCTTGCCGTGATCAAGGAGCAGGCCGAGAAGATACTCGACGAGGTGCCGCGCGACATTCCTGAATATGCCGAAGCCTACCGTCTGCGCAAGTTCCTGTCGTATTTCCATCCCATCTCACCTGAGTATATACCATCGACCTCACTCCTGCGCGAATTTCTCGGTGGTTCCTCGTTCCGTTATTGATCTATGTACCGTCTGGTTTTTATGATATGGAGCGCTCTGGCGGCAATGATATTGCCGGCATGCTCCCATACCGATTGGTTCAATGAACCTATGGCCGTTGATATAGAGCCCGACACTATAGGCATGAATCTAATCTTGGTCAAAATGTGAGAATCGTGGAGAAAAAATGGATTATGGATTGTTTTAAAGTAGGTAACACTACAAACT
>CAJTUF010000035.1 GCA_910579675.1 uncultured Muribaculaceae bacterium
CAACGATACCGGCAGCGCCGCTCCCACCTCGATCCCCACCGACACCAACACCGAGCATGTGATAGCCGACTGCAGCCACTTCACCACCACCTCCATTGATGTAGATGGCAGCGTGGCTCTCGACCTCAAGCCGCGCGACTCCTTCTCAATCGCAGTGGCAGTCGACGGCGACCTCACCATCACCGCCCCCGACGGCACCACCACCCATCTCCCCAAGGGCCACACCGCCCTCATCCCGGCCTCCATGCCCGAAGTG
This sequence comes from uncultured Muribaculaceae bacterium, assembly GCA_910579675.1. Classification (GTDB taxonomy): domain Bacteria; phylum Bacteroidota; class Bacteroidia; order Bacteroidales; family Muribaculaceae; genus Paramuribaculum. The sequence continues at coordinate 257 of CAJTUF010000035.1, forward strand.
ACAGTGGCCGGTAAAGGTCGCCTAATCACTGCCTATATCCGCTGATACCATCTCCATTTTACCTGAATCCTAACACCTTGATCAAATGTATCGCTTCGACAACCGTATTGTAGCAACTCTCGACGCCGGAGGCACCAACCTCGTTTTCGGCGCAATGAGAGGGTGTGACTTCATAATCGACCCCATCACCATCCCCTCCTGTTCCGACAATCTCGACAAGTGTCTGGCAAATATCGTCGAGGGCTTCTCGCAAGTTTTTGCCAAACTCGACGAAAAACCCGTGGCTATAAGCTTTGCCTTCCCCGGCCCGGCCGACTATGCCACCGGAGTGATCGGGGGCTACCTCCCCAACTTCCCCTCGTTCCGCGACGGTGTGGCCCTCGGCCCGTTTCTCCAGGCCCGCTTCGACATGCCGGTGTTTATCAACAACGACGGCGACCTCTTTGCCTACGGCGAGGCCACCGGAGGCGTGCTACCCGAGATCAACAAACGCATAGCCGACCTCGGCGGCCAGAAAGTCTACAGGAATCTGCTCGGATTTACCTTCGGCACCGGCCTTGGCATAGGTGAGGTGATCAACGGACAGCTCAACCTCGGCAACAACTCGTGTGTCGAGACTTTCATACTCCGCAACAAGCGCTGCCCCGACATCATAGCCGAAGATGGAGCATCGATACGCGCCGTGATACGCGAGTATAAGGAAATCTCGGGCTCGGAAGAGGAGGGTCTCACCCCCTACGACATATTCCAGATAGCCGAAGGCACACGCGAGGGCAATCCCGAGGCCGCCAAGGAGGCCTTTGCCCGCTTCGGCGAGGTGGCTGGCGATGTGTTTGCCACTGCAGTGTGTCTCACCGACTCACTCGTAGTGGTAGGTGGAGGTGTCACGGGCGCGATGAAGTATATCAAGCCGGCGCTCCTTGCCGAGATGAGATCGCAGATACGCACCCTCTCGGGCGACTCCATCGACCGTATGCCTATGCGCGTGTTTGACCTCGACAACGACGATGAATTTGCCATCTTCGTCACTGGCAGCTCCCGCACCATACCTATCTCCGGCACCGACCGCACCGCCATCTACGACCCCATGAAGCGCACCGGTATCTCCATAAGCAAGATCGGCGCATCCAAAGCCATCTCGATTGGCGCCTACAACTACGCACTTGCCCAGATCGACAAGGATTCTGCCATCTGATCCAATCTTTACCTCTATAAGCCGTCAGGGCGCCGGAATCATACGTTCCGGCGCCCTGACGCTGTATAAAGTGTGGGTGTGGTCAGCCCTTGCGCGATACTTGTGAGAAGCTGCGGTAATGGGCTGGCTCAAGATTGAGCTTACCGGCGGCGCGAAGCATCTTGCGCAAGCTCGTCACGAGCTCCTGGCTCTCCTGAAGCACATTGAGATACACATAGGTCACGGTCATATTGTCGGTCTCGCCATTCTGCAGGAAATCGTAGACCTTGCGGGTGTGGACTGTGATATCCTGCTTGAGGAGATCGCATCGGCGGCGCAGATCGTCGATCATCTCGGGATTATTGTCGTCGATAGCACTGCGCGATTCGGCAAAGAGAGCCGTCACACGGTCGCGCATCTCGGTGAGATAGCTCTTGAAGCGGTCGGGGAGCGGACGGAAATTATTGTCGACATGCTCCTTACACACCTCATTGATGCGGCGCAGATTGTAGGTCATCGACATGGCCATATTGTTGCTCAGATGAAACCATGTGCTCTTCTCGATAGCCGTGGCGGGGGTGGCGCGGCGCAGGCAGAGAGTGAGCTTGCGGCGCTGCCCTTTGAGCACATCCTTCTCCGTGGCCAGAGCCTTCTCGCTGCGCGAGAGCAGCTTCACATTATCATCCCTGAAACCATCGATCACCATACCGTAGGTCTCCTCGCCAAAGGAGAGAAACATCTTCTGCTTCTCATTGATATAGAGCAGCAGGAGGGGCCACACCTCAGCCTGGTTTTCGGTGGCGAGAATGGTCTGGAAGAGCACATCCGACTGAGCCTCCTTCTTCTTGCGGTTGAAGCGCACATGGCTCCTTACAAGGAGCACTACGGCTATGAGGCCACCGGCTATCATCACAGGCACACCACCGAGATGCATCAGACACACCACAATGCCTGAACCGATAAATGCCACACCGGCGGTGATAAACCATCCGCCTATCACGGAGATCACACCGGTGATCCTGAACACAGCACTCTCGCGCCCCCATGCACGGTCGGCAAGCGAGGTGCCCATAGCCACCATGAAGGTGACGAAAGTGGTTGAGAGCGGGAGCTTGAGGGTGGTGCCCCACGCTATGAGCATACCGGCGAGCATGAGGTTGACCGATCCGCGCACGAGGTCAAACGCCGCTCCCTCCTCCGGCTCCTGCACCCGGGTGTCGAGCCTGCGCGCTATCCATGCCTTGAGGCGGGCGGGAGTGTGCTCCTTGACGCGGGTGATGGCATTGATGGAGTGGCGCACCAGAGCGCGTCCGAGTCTCGACGAGCCAAACATCTCATCGTTCTGGCTCTGGGCACTGAGCCCTACAGTGGTCTGTGTCACCTGACGCGCTTTGCGCGATGTGGCGAGCGAAACCACCATTATGCCTCCCGCTCCAACAAGGAAGTAGAGCGGGGTAGAGGCGGGACCGTTGAGGCTGCTCATCATGAAGCCGTGGAGATCGCCGCCGCCATTGGCTGCATAATCCTGATAGGAGGCAAGCGAGGTGAGTGGCACTCCGACAAAGTTGACAAGGTCGTTTCCGGCAAAGGCCATGGCAAGCGAGAAGGTGCCGAGGAGCACCACGACTTTAAGCACATTGACCTTAAGATAATGGAGCAACTGCATGAGCAGGGTGAAACCTGCGAGGCTGCTCCCAAGGATAAGGAGGGTGTTGCTGCTGATCCACTCCTTCAGCTCGGGGGTCATGAAGGTGAGATCCTTGATGCCCTTGATGAGCATGAAATATATGATAGCCGTACACGCCACTCCACCGAAGAGCCCTACCTTCCATTTCATGCGGCTCTTGTACTCGAAGGTGAATATGAGGCGCGCGAGAAATTGCACCAGAGTGCCGAACACAAAGGCGATGGCCACCGACAGGAAGATCCCTATGATCACCGAGAGCGCCTTCTCGGTGTTGAGCAGGTCGCCTATGGCAAGCGTGCTCTCAGGAGCCGAGATCTTGAACAGAGCCACCACAAATGTGGCGCCGAGAAGCTCAAACACCATTGACACGGTGGTCGACGTAGGCATGCCGAGAGAGTTGAAGAGATCGAGCAGGATGATGTCGGTCACCATCACTGCCATAAATATCGCAATAACGTCGTAGAACGACAGATTTTCGGGCTGAAAGATGCCGTGGCGGGCAATATCCATCATGCCGTTGCTCAGAGCCGCGCCGATAAACACGCCTATCGACGCAACAATCATCACACGCTTGAAACTCGCCGCCCGCGACCCGATGGCCGACGAGAGGAAATTGACAGCATCATTGCTCACTCCCACCGACAGATCGACCACCGCCAGGAGGAACAGAAAGATCACTATCCCTAAAAAAAGTATATCCATAAACAAGTGCTTTTTTCTATGGTGCAAATGTCTGAGTTATTTGTTACCGAAAAAAACACTTTTTGTTAACATTTTGTTAAGTCGCGGGGTGGTCTTTGGGTGAATTTTCCTCTGTAGGCTTCTTGGAGCCAATGGTGAAGTCAAATGTCAGCCCTCCGTCGTTGCGTGCGGTGATGGAGCCCGAATGGATCGCTATGGCGTTTTTCACTATCGCGAGGCCCAGTCCGGTGCCTCCACGATCGCGCGACCGCCCCTTGTCGACACGGTAAAACCGCTCGAAGATATGCGACAGATGCTCATCAGGCACTCCAGCTCCATTGTCGCTGAAAGTGTAGTGCCCGTCGCTATCGCCGCGTATGCTTATTTGTGTACCTCCGCTGTAAGATATGGCATTGTCGATCAGATTGCGAAACACCGATTCCAGCAGGAGTCGGTTGCCCATAATCGAGTAGGGTTTCAGATCGGTTGTGATGGTCATGGTGGTGTGGAGGCGTTCCTCCTCGACCACTTCCCCGATGAGCCTGTCGAGGTCGATTGCCTCGCAGCTTATCATCTCGGCCCCGTCGTCCATGCGGGTGATATTGGCTATATCTTTGAGCAACTCATTGAGGCGCGCGGCATTGTCGCAGATAAACGATGCGAGCTGATGCCGCCGGGGCTCAGGCATCTCCGGATGGTCGCGCAGCGCCTCTCCGAGGATTGTGATTGATGCCAGCGGGGTCTTAAGCTCATGGTTGATATTGTTGGTGAGCTGCTTCTTGAGCCTTATCTTCTCTCGCTCAGTGTCCATGGCGAGGCGGTGGCTCTTCTCGCGCGCCACATAGAGCTTTACTATATTGGCTGCTATATTGCCCAGCTCATCGTTGGGAAAGGTCCAGTCTTCACCGGCCTCAGTCTCATCATATATCCGGTGACCGCTCCCCGCCTTGGCGGCAAAACGGTTGAGGCGCGAGATGCTGGTGGATATGCGGCGTGTCATGAAATATCCGGCGAGACACACTGCGAGCGATCCGGCGAGCATGATCCATACAAAGCTCCGGTCGGCCTCAAGAAAATCGCGAAGAGTGTGGGAATACGGAGCCGCGCTCCTCACCACCATCCCGCCGGGGGCGAGAGTGGCCGAATAGAAATACTCGCGGTCGTCGGTGGCCGAGAAGCGCTCAACGGCGTAGCCCGAACCGACTGACCGCGCATGCCTGATCTCAGGGCGGTCGTTATGGTTGGCGGTGGGAAACGGGGTGGAGCGATTGTTGTCGTAGACCACATCGCCGTCGGCATTGATCACAGTCATGCGCAGATCGGGCAGTGGGGCGCCAATACGGTCGAACACCTCCGCGACATCGGGCCCTTGTCCGAGTTCTTCGATTATCCGCCGGTTGTGGGTCTGGAGCTCCATGTCGAGTAGCTCGCGGCGGAAAGTACGCTCGCGGTGGTACTGGAATATAAGGAAGGCAGTGACCAGCGACCAGCATAGGGCGAGCATCACGCCCATCACCCTCCACTTAAACGTGAGCCTGATCATCCCAGCCATAACCGTAGCCCGAACGGGTCACAATATGATTGCTGTATCGTCCGATCTTGCCCCGCAGGCGGGTGATATGCACATCGACCGAGCGGTCGACCACCACTGTGCCTCCGGGCCATATGCGGGCCAGCAGCTCCTCGCGCGTGAAGATGCGCCCGGGATGCTCGGTGAGAAGCGCCAGAAGCTCAAACTCCTTGCGGGGCAGATGGAGCGCCACCCCGTCGACAGTGCAGCGGAGCGAAGACCGGTCGCACACCACGCCTCCCCCTGCCGCGCCCCCCTTACGACGGTCTGATCGGCGCAATACGGCGCCGATCCGAGCCAGCACATTCTTGATCGAGTAGGGTTTGGCTATATAGTCGTCGGCGCCAAGATTGAGTCCCGACACCATATCGTCGTCGCTGTCGCGGGCGGTGAGAAATATTATTGGCAGATCGGCGGTGGCCTTGTCGGCCTTGAGCTTCGCGGCCATTTCGATGCCGCTCATATCGCCCATCATGATGTCGAGCAAAATGAGATCGTAGGAGCGGAGGTCAAGAGTCAGAGCCTCCTCGGCGCTCGCGGCGGTGTCGGCCTCATAGCCCTCCAGCTCAAGATAAGTCTGAAGCCCCGCCCGGAGCGGCGCCTCATCGTCGACGATCAGAATCCTGTATTTACGGTCCATAAAAGGGTAAGATAAGCGGTGATGGTTAGCATCCTGCAAATGTACACACAAATTCCGGCAATATCGCCCTTTGCGGGTCATTATCCTGCAATCATTGCGGTCGTGGCAGACGGAACACGAATGTCAGGCCGCAGCCGGCGGAGCCGTCGGCAGCTATGTCGCCACCCATAGCCCGGAATATACGCTTGACGAGCGGCAATCCGAGACCGGCGCCACCCTTTTTTCGGGCCCGCCCCCTATCGACCCTGTAGAAGAGATCAAACAGACGCTCAAGATGCTCGCTGTCCACTCCGGAGCCATTGTCGGAGAAGGCAAAAAGCGCGTAGCCATTGTCATCGCCGACCCGGCGCAGGAATATGCGCGAGCCTCCCGAGTGCTGGGCTGCGTTTCTCACCAGATTGAGCAGGGCGTTGGTGAGGAGGGTGGGATTGGCACACACCATGCAGCCTGAGGGCACATCGACCTCAAAGGTCATATCTCCCGCCACATGATTGTGGGCCACATCGTCGGCGAGCTTCATGGCCAGATCGTGGAAATCAATTGCCCGGCACTCCACCGGCTGCCCGCTCTCCTGAAGCCTCATCACACTCTCAAGGGCACCGACCAGTCCGGCCAGTCGGTCGGCATTGTCCTTAGCCCTCTGAATAAACAGCTCTTTTTGCGGCTCGGGGAGCTCCGGATCGGCCACGATGGTGTCGAGATAGCCCTTGATGATGGCTACCGGGGTGTTGAGTTCATGACTCACATTGATACCTATCTGCCGCTCATGGAGCGTCTTCTCATGCTCAGCCTTGATCTTTTCGCGATAGAGGAGCAGGAGGCGCTTCGACACCTCGCCGAGCTCATCCTTGGAAAAGCGCCACGACTCTATGTCGTCGGGCAGATTGTTTGACGATATCATCTCGGCAAAATCACGAAGCGAATAGACATTGCGGCACACGGCCCTCGACCCGAGATAGGCCATGACCGAGGATAATATGCCCAGAGCAATCACCACCACCCACACCATGGAGTCGACGCTCAGAAACTCCCTTACCTCACCCTGATAAGGCAGAGCGGCAAACGAGTGGATGGATCCGTCGCTGCTGGTGGCCGAGCTCACCATATATTTTGCTCCGTCGATGTTCATGTCGTGGAGATAGGTGGAGTCGTTGCCGGCCCATGTGTCCCTGAACTGAGGGAGCATGGCTCCGGTATCGTCGTGGATGCGGATGGTGGGACGGCTGTTGTCGGCTATCACATGGCCACTGTCGTCGTAGACGGTGAGATGGAGCGGATCGAGAGTGGTGCGGTTGGTAAAGAGGCGGATGAAGTCGACCGTTTTCTGGAGGTCGGCTCCACGGTAGTAGGCGTCGATAACAGTTTTGTTGACATTGACCAGACGATTGCCGAGATTATAGCTCAAGCGATGCCGCTCATGGATCACGAAATAGCAGATCGTTATGCCTATCACAAGCCACAACAGCCCTACCAGCGGAAAGAAGAGCTTCCAGTGAAGACGGGTCACGCGGTTTGACGACTGCAACGGCATAAATCTGTAATCTGTTTTGTGATGGATGGTGGAGGGAATGGGTTTACTTCTTTTTCAACACATAAGGCCCACCGATGGTTCGCAGGCCGCAGACTTGCATAATAGCGCCGTTTTGCCTACCTTTGCCGTGTATCCCCCTCATACGGTTCAATCATTCCACACTCCACACATCACCCCCAATGCTGATCCTTAGCTCCGAACAGATAGCCCGGCTCAATCTCGACCCCGCACAGAGCGTCGAGTGGGTAAGGGAGGCTTTTCTAATCAAAGACCGTTGCCAGCTCCCCCCCAAGATCGGGCTCCATCCGCGCGGCACCGACTTTTTCAACACCATGCCGTGTATCCTGCCCGAGGAGATGCACACTTTCGGCTGCAAGGTGGTGTCGCGCATCAAGGGCACCCACCCGGCACTGAAGAGCGAGCTGATGGTGTTTGACACTCTCACGGGCGCAATGACGGCGCTGGTCAACTGCGACTGGATCACGGCCCGCCGCACAGGCGCCGTGGCCACCCTCGCCATCAACACCCTGCGGTGTTCCACCGCCTCGGTATATGCCTTCGTGGGGCTCGGAGTGATGGCCCATGCCACTCTCGACTGCTTTCTGGCCACCAACACCGACCGCCCCATAACCATACGCCTGAAGCGCTACAAAGACCAGGCCGAGGCCACAGCCCTGCGCTACGGTAATGCGCCCAATGTGACCTTCGAGATTGCCGACTCTATGGAGCAGCTTGTGGAGGGCGCCGATGTGGTAGTGTCGTGCATCACCGATGCCGACGGTCTGATGGTGGGCAATGTGGATCTCTTCCAGCCGGGGGTGCTGGTGGTGCCGGTACATACACGTGGATTCCAGAACTGCGACCGCGTGTTTGACAAGGTCTATGCCGACGACGAGGGGCATGTGAGCGGCTTCAGATACTTCAACGAGTTCCGCTCCTTTGCCGAGATAGGCCAGGTGCTCAAAGGAGCCGATCCGGGGCGCGACAACGACCGCCAGCGCATCCTCTCCTACAATATCGGACTGGGGCTCCACGACATTTTTTTCGCCCGGAAGATCATCACATCGGGGCTCCTTTAGCACACCCCTGCAACATGCAGAAAGCCCCGCGTCGGGGGAAACCGCCGCGGGGCTGATTTTGCGTAGTTGCGTAGAAGGTTTTTTTAGCGACCTTCGGAGAGGGAGAGAGCAACATCGGACTCCTGCTCAACGGCGCCCAGGCCTTGAGCCGTCCGACCAAAAATCGCTGTAAAATTACGCATTATTTCTCATCCGGCCAAATAGAGACCGATTTTTAGCTAATTTTTCCGCATCAACATCTATTTTACGGATCATTCAACGGCTTCCGGCCTTCGACTGCTCAACCGAGCTGTCGGCATTGACGCGCTTGTTGACGCCCTGCTTCTGACGGCCCCACTGCAGATTGTAAGCCACTTGGATAAAAGGCATCGGAGACATGTCAAGGCGCATATGCTTCTCATTGGTGTTGTAGCGGTTGAGCAAGCGCGACCCCTGGTCGTACTTGTTGAACGGCATGAGGAGACCTGCGCCAAACTGCCACTTCTTCCAGTTGTAGGATAGCATCACAAGCGAATTTTTCTCACCCCATGTTTCTCTTTCGCCTATTAGCATGGCGGCATTATGACTATACTGGGCAATCAGGTTGAAACCCCAGTGATATGCCATGGCTGTCACCTCGCCGCTCCAGTTGTATCTTGTGATATCATAGCCTGTGCCTTTGGTTGTGGTGAGGCCATAACGCAGATAACCCGACAGGTTAAACCATCCCGGAATAACATTGATATCCGGCGATATATAGGCAGAAAACCATCTGCGGCCGCGACTGTTTTCATACGACGACACAAGCCTATCGCCGCGCCATTCATAAAAGGGTGCGATAGCATCAGGCGACACCTGCCAGTTGAAGCCTACAGTGCCTGAGATTCTGTTGCCGCTGTATGAGTACTGGGCATCGATACGGTAGGTATTGTAGGTTTTCAGATCAGGATTGCCTTCCTGCCATTGGAATGCATCAATCTGTTGGACGACACTATTGGTTTCCGACAAAGACGGTGATACTTGCCAGGTATAAAATGCAAGATACCAACTCGACGCGTTGCCCGGACGGTATGACAAGGTAAGGCGGGGCCGAAGATTCCATGAATTGTTTCCAAGTCCGGTCTCACGCAACTTGAATGATGAGTATTGCGCACCCAAGCCTCCCGTGAGTGTCACCTTATCAAGCATATACATATATTCGCCAAAGAAATATACCTGATTCTGGTTCTGGTGATATTTTTCACCTCCGAGATTTTCATAGGTGGATTGATTGCTGCGTCCGCTGTAGGAAACTCCGGCTGTAAGCCTTGATCTCCGCCATTGTTCTGTATAATTGGCTTCGATGGCATACGAATAATTCCGGTCTCTGATCCGGGTCCTTACATCAGACAGGATATCACCGCTCTCAACATCATTTTCCAAGTGATGATGGCCTGCGTAGCCTGTATAATACGATGTTCCGGCGTCAATGGCCAGTATGCGGTTTTTGGTCAGGTGTTGCTCCACATACAACGACACACTTGGTTGGAATCCGTGAAAGTCATCCTTATCCCTTACAGCCACTTTATCCTTGCTGTCGCTTAATGTCAGTATGCCTCTGTAGTCTTCGCATACAGAAAAGTTCTTGAATCCCGACAAACTCGCATATACCACGGTGGTATCAGGCTTTATATATGAATATGATAGAGTTGCCGTTGCGTTATTTCCTTTCAGTTTACCATCCACCGGACTCTCGTCGCGGGTAAGACGGCTGCCGTCAGGTCGTGTGAATGTCTCGTAGTAGTCACGATACGTTTTTATATCGGTCAATTTACCCGACATATCGAGCCCCCACTGCGACTTGCCATTATTGAGCTTTACCGACATGGCGCCTTGTCCCCAGGGCACATTCAAGGCGGGCATAGCTTGGGCCATAAACGATCCTCCCAGCCCGGGATTCCTTACAATAAGATTGATCACCGCATTGGCGCCTTTATATTTCAGGCCGGGATTTTCAATCCACTCCACTCGCTTGATATCTTCGGGTGCCAATGTTTTCATCTGCTCAACTGATGCCACACGACCATTGATCCGGATTTCCACAGCGTTGCCGAGCGATGACACGGAGCCCAACACTTCGTTGATTGTCAAGGTTGGTATTTTGAGATTCTGCAGAAGCTGAATACCATTTTTCGACATAGCCTTGGCGTTGGGAGAAGGAATATAGAGATCCATATCAGACTTATGCAGCACCTTTGGCGCCGACACCACGACCTCGTCAAGATTGCGGGTGCCAGCAACACTGTCGGCTGATTCCTGAGCCGTCAATCCTGAAGCTGATATGATAATGAGTAAGAAAACTAAGAGGTGTCGGAGCATAATTTTAATGATGGTTTTGTTGTGGGGTTAGTGTCAGCTATCGAGGAGAAAGCATTTACGACTTGGCTCCGGATTGAGAGCCTGTCAAACAAAAGACGCCCGATCTGCGATAATCATTACACTTCTTTTCGTTAAAATGCGTTAAAGCACACCCCAATTCGCTTGCCGGGTGGGGCAGCATGATGTCGTCCGCGTCCATGCGGGCGATATATTCCCCTCGTGCGTGGGATAGCAGTGTGTTCAGCGATTCGATAAAGCCATGAGGCCGGCAGATCAGGCGGATACGTGGATCGGAGTATGAGCGCACTATATCGGTGCTACTGTCGGTAGATCCATCATCGACAATGAGTAGCTCAAAGTCGGTGAAGGTCTGTGCAAGGATACTGTCAACACACTCGCACAGATATGGTGCGGCGTTGTACATTGCCATGCAGACGGATATTTTTGGAGTGAGTGACATTTATTTTTTTTAATTTTTTTGTTTATGGCGCAAAGTTAGATTGCGTATGTCAGCTTTCGATTACACAAAAGGGTATTTGTTTAATTGTGTGGCGATTTTTACACTTTTGTGTAGTACAAGATGCTTATGTTGATAGGTTTTATTAACTTTCCTCTAAAAAGTAAAGGTCACCCAACTTATCTGTCTGCTTTCCATTAGGCGATTCGAAGATCCA
>CAJTUF010000036.1 GCA_910579675.1 uncultured Muribaculaceae bacterium
TGAGCGATTTAGTTTTGCGTCGCTTGACCCCACTCTGCGGCGGCTACGCGCGCCTTTGAGTGGGGCTACCAGGCAGGGACGCCCCCAACGGCCAAAAGGCCGCAAAACCGCGTCGCCAACCCGGCGCGTAGCGCCCAAAGCCCCCTTGGGGGCGTCCCTGCCTGGTAGCCCCACTCAAAGGCGCGCGTAGCCGCCGCAGAGTGGGGTCAACCGATGCCCAAAGAAAATCGCTCAGCGTCAGCCGAGCGCCCAACCGCGACGCCCATCCAGCCCAAGGAGCTCAGCTTGCCGTTTTATCTCCGTGAAGTTGGTCGGGCCGATTTTTTTGTGTAATTTTGCGGCGTGGAAAAATTTGGCTGCTTGCAACCACGATAAAAAATGCTAAAACTGCATTGCGCCGTTGAGCCTGCCGGCTATGAGGGCAGGCCGTTCCGGCGAGCTCTTTTTAGCATCTTCTATTCCACACTAACCATAATCACTACAATAGAAGATGAATTATCTCTTTACTTCCGAATCCGTTTCAGAGGGTCATCCCGACAAGGTGGCCGACCAGATTTCCGACGCCATACTCGATGCTTTCCTTGCCCACGACCCTCAGTCGAAGGTCGCGTGTGAGACTCTTGTCACCACCGGACAGGTCGTGGTGGCCGGCGAAGTTAAATCCAATGCCTATATCGACATCCCCAAAGTGGTGCGTCAGGTGATCAATGAGATCGGCTATGACAGGAGCGAGCTCCAGTTCGACGCCGCATCATGCGGCATCTTCTCGGCCATCCACGAGCAGAGCGGCGACATCAACCGTGGCGTGGAGCGCGACAATCCTGAAGAGCAGGGAGCCGGCGACCAGGGTATGATGTTTGGCTATGCCACCGACGAGACCGACTCATATATGCCCCTCCCCCTTTATCTGAGCCATCTGCTCATGGAGGAGCTGGCTGCCATCAGACGCGAGGGACGAGAAATGACATGGGTCGACGCCCACGGCCACGCCCGCACCTATCTCCGCCCCGACTCCAAGAGCCAGGTGACGGTGGAATACACCCCCGACAACCGTCCCGTCGCCGTGAGAACCATCGTAGTGTCGACCCAGCACGATGAGTTCATCACCCCGTCGGGCACCCTCACTCAGGAGCAGGCCGACGCAGCCATGCAGCAGGAGATTGCCGAAGATGTGCGCAAGGTGCTCCTGCCCCGCGTCAAGGCCCGTCTGCGCCCCGAGGAAGCCGCCCTCATCCCCGACGATGTGGAGTTGCTGGTCAACCCCACCGGCAAATTTGTCATCGGAGGCCCCCACGGCGACACCGGTCTCACAGGCCGCAAGATCATTGTCGACACCTACGGCGGCCGCGGAGCCCACGGCGGCGGTGCATTCTCGGGCAAAGATCCCTCCAAGGTCGACCGCTCGGCCGCATACGCCGCACGCCACATGGCCAAAAACATTGTGGCCGCCGGGATAGCACGCGAGGCCCTCGTTGAAGTGGCCTATGCCATTGGCCGAGCCGAACCCGTGAGCCTCTATGTCGACACCCGAGGCACATGCACCATCGAAGGACTCACCGACGGCGAGATATCAGCGCGCGTGGCAGCCCTATTCCCCATGCGGCCCGCAGCCATCGAAAAGCGCTTCGACCTGCGCAAGCCCATCTATCGCGAGACTGCCGCCTATGGACATCTCGGTCGCACCCCGCGCCACACCGTCAAGCACTTCACCTCGCGCTACGAAGGCCCAAAAGATATCGAGGTCGACCTCTTTCCTTGGGAGCGTCTCGACCGTGTCGACGATCTCCGCGCCGAGTTCGGCCTCGCCTGATGGAGCGCCACCGCTAAAAATTTTGGCATTTCGCTTAAAAATACCTACCTTTGTGGACTAATTGCGCAGGGTATTGCCACACCCTTGCCAAATCGGCCTCTCAGACCCTTCTGAGGCCGTTTTTATCCATGATTTAAAATAGCAACCTTATAATTTAAATGGCAACCTTAGAAAAAATCAGAAGCAAATCAGTGCTTTTGCTTGTCATCATCGGCCTGGCGCTCCTCGCCTTCATCATCGGTGACTTCTTCACTTCCGGCCGCACTCTCTTCGGCTCCGGCACCACCGTGGCCAAGGTCGACGGCAAGGCTATCGACATCCAGGATTTCCAGAACCGCGTCCAGCAGGCCAGCCAGCAGATGCAGCAGAGCGGCCAGAAGGTCGACGGCGCTGTGCTCCAGCAGCAGGTCCTCAGCCAGATGATTCAGGAGTCGCTCTTCAATAGCGAAGCCGAAGCCCTCGGCCTCACTGTGACCGACGCCGAGCTCACCGACGCCCTCGTTGGCTCCGGATCGCAATATGTCGACATGTTTGTGCAGCAGCAATACGGCCTCCAGAGCGCATCGCAGCTCCTCGACGTGGTCACCAACCCCTCGAAATACAATCTCGACGCCAATACCGCGGCTCAGTTCTCAGCCCTCTGGAAGAGCCTTGAGGACCAGATGCACCAGAGCCTCCTCCAGCAGAAATTCACCAATCTCTTCATCGGCACCCTCCAGGCCAACGACCTCGACGCCCAGGCTCTCTATGCCGAAGGCGCCAACAACAAGACCGTGGCCTTCGCCTCCAAGAGCTATGCCTCGCTCGCCGACGACGAATATCCCGTGACCGACGACGATATACGCTCCGAATGGGCCAAGCACAAGGAGCTCTACCGCCTCAACGAGCCTACCCGCGCCATCAGCTACATCGCTGTGCCCATCGCTCCCTCGCAGGACGACCTCGTGGCCGCCGGCCAGAAAGTTGAAAACGCTCTCATGGCTCTCCGCAACCAGCCTGCCACCGAGGGCATCAATGAGATGGTCGACTTTATCGTTGACCGCCAGAACGCCCCCGCCGCACGCATCACCAACCGTGCCGTGAAAGCTTTTGCCGACACCGCATCCGTAGGCGACGCCGCAGCTGTGAGCCACATCGGCAACACCTACACCCTTGCCAAGCTCATCGACCGCAGCGTGGCTGTCGACTCTGTCAACATCGACGTAGCAATGGTTCCCGGCACCCGCGCCCAGATCGACTCGATCGTCGATGGTCTCAACAATGGCTCCATCGAGTTTGCCTCTCTCGCCGCCAACGGCGCCCAGGCCAACGAAAACACTTGGATCACTCTGGCCGATGCTCAGTTTGCCGAGCTCCGCGACATCCTTGGCAACAGCGCTTCGGGCCGCTTCTTCACTCCCGACACCGCTGCTGTAGCTGTGAGCGGCCGCATCTTCCGCGTCAATGAGCGCAAGGCTCCCGTCAAGGTCTACGACCTCGCCGTGGTGACCTTCACCGCCGAGCCCTCGCGCGCCACCATCAACAGCATCGACGCCGACCTCCGCGCATTCCTTGCCCAGAACAACACCGCATCAGCTTTCAACGACAACGCTGTTTCGGCCGGTTACACCGCTGTGCCGATGCTCGTCACCCCCTCCACTCCCCTCATCGCCAACTACGATGACACCCGCGAGGCGATCGTCTGGGCCCTTGATGCCAAGAAGGGTGCCGTGAGCCCCATCTATGGCGACGAGACATCAGGTCAGTTCATCGCCGTAGCTCTCGACGATGTGTACGACGGCTATATCCCCGCCACCGCTCCCCAGATCGAGCCCAACCTCCGCGCTCAGGCCCTCGCATCAAAGAAGGGCGAGGCACTCATGGCCCAGACCGCAGGCAAGGCCAACGACATGGCAGGCTATGCACAGCTCCTCGGCTCTGAGATCGACACCACCACCGTGGCCTTCAGCCAGAACAACATCGCCCGCATCGGAGTGAGAGAGAGCGATGTTGCAGGTGCAGTGGCAAATGCCCAGCCCGGCACTCTCGTAGGCCCCGTGAAGGCCAACAACGCCATCGTGGTGCTTCAGGTGCTCGACATCGACCCCATCGGCCGCCCCTTCAACCTCAATGAGAGCGCAGGCAACTTCGTTCGCCAGCGCGGCGGCTCGGCCCTCTCGCAGATGATTCCCGCAATCCTCATGGGCACCAAGAAGATCGACAACCGTCTTTCAACCTTCTACCGCGACTGAGCTCCTCAACACTGACATATACCTTATAAAGGCAGCCCGATGCAGAGCCCCGCGTAGGGCCTTGCATCGGGCTGCCGCAGTTTTCCGACCATGAAATCTATCCGCGAACTATACCGCATCGGGACAGGCCCCTCATCGTCACACACCATGGGGCCCCGCACTGCCGCCACCCTCTTCGGCGACTCACATAAAGATGCAGCCTCATTCCGTGTCACACTCTACGGATCTCTCGCCGGCACAGGCAAGGGTCACCTCACCGATGTGGCTATCCTCGAATCGCTCAATCCCATTGCCCCCACCGAGATAGTGTGGGAGCCAACGGTGTTTCTCCCGTTCCACCCCAACGGTATGAAATTTGAGGCTCTCGATGCCGACGGCACCACGACCGACACCCGCACCATCTACAGCGTCGGTGGCGGACAGATATCGGAAGAAGGCGATTCGGCTCTTGAGACTCCCGAGGTCTATCCGCTCAACAATCTCTCCGACATCATGGAGTGGTGTCAGGAGTCGGGGCGCGCCTATTGGGAATATGTGGAGCAATGTGAAGGTCCCGGCATATGGGAATACCTCCGCGAGGTGTGGAAAACCATGCGCGAGGCCGTGGAGCGTGGCCTCGACAGCGAAGGTGTGCTCCCCGGCCCACTCGGTCTGAGCCGACGCGCCGCCCAGTACAATGTGCGCGCCTCGGGCTATAAGACCAACCTCCAGAGCCGCGGTCTGGTGTTCAGCTATGCCCTCGCTGTAAGTGAGGAAAATGCCTCCGGCGGCGTGATTGTCACTGCCCCAACCTGTGGCTCATGCGGTGTGGTGCCCGCCGTGCTCTACCATCTCTGGAAGAGCCGCGACTTCTCTGAGTCGCGTATTCTGCGTGCCCTCGCCACCGCCGGACTGATAGGCAATGTGGTCAAGACCAATGCCTCTATCGCCGGAGCCGAGGTAGGTTGCCAGGGCGAGGTGGGCGTGGCTTGCGCCATGGCTGCTGCGGCCGCCAACCAGCTCTTCGGTGGATCGCCCGCCCAGATCGAATATGCCGCCGAAATGGGCCTGGAGCACCATCTCGGCATGACCTGCGACCCTGTTTGCGGTCTGGTGCAGATACCCTGTATCGAGCGGAATGCCTATGCAGCCGCCCGCGCCCTCGACTCCAACATCTACTCGACATTTACCGACGGATCCCACCGCGTGTCGTTCGACCGCGTTGTGGAGGTGATGAAACAGACCGGCCACGACCTGCCATCGATCTACAAGGAGACCGGCGAGGGTGGCCTTGCCCGCACCTGGACTCCACGCCCGTCGTCAAACCCAGCATCACCACGATGATCGAATATATCTCAGGCACTCTCACCCTCCTGACCCCCACCTATGCAGTGGTGGAGGCTGCAGGTGTGGGCTACCGCCTCGACATCTCCCTCGCCACCTTCTCCGCCCTTGAGAAGCATGGCAACGGAGCGTCGGCCACCCTCCTCGTCCATGAGATAATACGCGAGGATACCCACGACCTCTTCGGCTTTGCCACCGAGGAGGAGCGAAGCCTGTTCCGCGCCCTTGTGAGCGTGAGCGGCGTCGGGGCCAATACTGCACGGATGATTCTGTCGTCGGCCTCGCCCGACGAACTCGGACAGGTAATAGCTACAGGCGACGCCAAGCGCCTCAAAGCTGTGAAAGGTGTGGGCACCAAGACTGCCGAGCGCATAATAGTCGACCTCCGCGACAAAATCAAGGTGGTAGCTGCAGCCGGTGCCACTCCGGAGATGCCGCTCGCCCAGCAG
The DNA here is from genome assembly GCA_910579675.1 of uncultured Muribaculaceae bacterium. Lineage (GTDB taxonomy): Bacteria > Bacteroidota > Bacteroidia > Bacteroidales > Muribaculaceae > Paramuribaculum. The sequence continues at coordinate 5,814 of CAJTUF010000036.1, forward strand.
TCGGTATCCGAGACTCAGGAGGAGGCTCTCGCAGCCCTTATGATGCTCGGCTTCCCACGCCCGCAGAGTCTGAAGGTGCTCAAAAAAATATTTGATGCCGATCCTGCCGCGTCGGTGGAGACTGCTATCAAGCGTGCTCTCACTATGTTTTGAATATTCCCCTATCTATCAACCAATATTACACTAATCCATGACGAAAGAAACCATGTTTGCAGCAGGTATGACTGCTGCTGCACTGGCCGCCGTGTCGGCTCTTCCATCATGCTCGGCCTCCAAGAGCGCGGAAAAGGTGTCAGATAAACCGCTCAATATCGTCTACATCATGACCGACGACCACACGGCCCAGATGATGAGCGCCTACGACACCCGCAACATCAACACCCCCAATCTCGACCGCATCGCGGCCGACGGAGTGAAGTTTACCAACTCTTTTGTGGCCAACTCTCTCTCAGGCCCCTCCCGCGCATGTATGCTCACCGGCAAGCACTCCCACACCAACGGGTTCGTGTCAAACGAGACCAGCGTGTTCGACGCCTCACAGCCCACATGGCCCCGCTATCTCCGGGATGCCGGATATGAGACTGCCATCGTAGGCAAGTGGCACCTCGAAACAATGCCCCAGGGATTCGACTACTGGGAGATTGTGCCCGGACAAGGCGACTACTGGAATCCCCGCTTCATCAAGCAGAGCGGCGACACCGTGGCCGAAAAAGGATATATCACCCACATGATAACCGACAAGAGCCTCCATTGGCTCGACAGCGTCCACGATCCCTCCAAGCCGTTTGCACTCATAATCCACCACAAGGCCATCCACCGCAACTGGCTTCCCGACACCGCCGATCTCGCCCTCTACGAGGATGTGACATTCCCCATCCCCGAGACCTTCTACGACAAGTATGAGGGACGCCCCGCAGCCGAGGCAGCCGAGATGCGCATCCTCGACCACATGGATCTCATCTACGACCTCAAGATGGATCACCCCGACTCCACGTCTCACCTCAAGAGCACCTACTACGCATTTGTCAACCGCATGGATTCGGCCGAGCGCGCCAAATTCGAGGCTTTCTACCAGCCCATACGCGACGACTTCTTCGCCCGCAACCCCAAAGGCCGCGAGCTCGCCGAGTGGAAATACCAGCGCTACATGCGCGACTATGCCAAGGTGGTAAAGAGCCTCGACGACAATGTGGGCCGAGTCCTCGACTATCTCAAGGAGCATGATCTGCTCGACAACACCCTCGTGGTCTATGCCTCCGACCAAGGTTTCTACATGGGTGAACATGGTTGGTTTGACAAGCGTTTCATGTATGAGGAAAGCCTCAACACTCCCCTCGTGATGATGCTCCCCGAAGGTCTCAAAGCCCGCGGCGACATCAATGAGATGGTGCAGAACATCGACTATGCCCCCACTTTCCTGGAGCTGGCTGGACTTGAGGTGCCAGCCGACATTCAGGGCGTGTCGCTCATGCCGCTCCTCCGCGGTGAGCATCCTGCCGACTGGCGCGATGCCATCTACTACCATTACCACGAATATCCCGCCGAGCATGCCGTGAAGCGTCACTACGGGGTGAGGACCTCCCGCTACAAGCTGATGCATTTCTACAACGACATCGACCATTGGGAGCTCTACGACCTCCAATCGGATCCCAACGAGCTCAACAATCTCTACGGCAAGCCCGGATATGAGGATATCACCAAGGAAATGCTCTCAAAGCTCAAGGCGCTCCAGGAGCAATACGACGATCCTATCCGACACCAGTTTCCTATTGAATGACAATACGATCCATTAAACTTCTAATAGCAGCAGCGGCGGCCGTAACATCGGTTGTCGCTGCCGCTTTTGACCGCGAAGGTCTGATTGTGCCCTATGCCGAGGATCATTTCCCCGACATGGCTTCGATGCGCTACGACCGATCACCCTACTATCGGGCCATAGAGCGCGCAGCCGACTCTGCCACAATACGCATCCCCGCCGACTGGGCCGGGAAGCGGATAGTAGTGGGAGTGGGCTATCCGTCCGACACCGCCGGGGTGCCCGGCCTCACAATCAACGGCCACAATCCCGGCACCGGAGTGCGCCCCCTGCGGTGGGATGTCACCCACCTGCTCCCCAAGCATGGCGACCGATCCGTGACGCTCCGGGGGCTCGGCAGCAAGGAGAGGCGCGTCTATGCCTACGCCACCCCGAGCGAGGTGTGGGTCGACCGCTATCACATCACTTCGGCCCTCGACTCGGCCGATCTGTCGACCGGCATGTTTGAGGTCGACATAGACCTCGGAGGTGTGCGCCGCCCCACACCTGCAATCGCCGTCGAGTATATGCTCTTCGATGCCTCGCGCCATCAGGTGGCAGCCGGTCGCGCCGATGCCGCACCCCACCTGCGATTCAAGGCTCGCATCCCCGACATCCACCGGTGGAGCACCGACGACCCCTACCGCTACATGCTCGCCATAATCCTGCGCGACGACCGCACCGGACGCCACATCATGACCGTCGGGTCGCCGATGCGCTTTGCCAACTACACCGCCCGCGCGGGCGAGGGGCCGGTGCTCAATGCCGTGCCTATGGGCCCACTCTCGCTCGCCGCACTCGACAGTATACCCGTCACCGCCGACAGCCGCGAGGCGCTCGCTGCAGCCCTCCGTGCCGCAGGCGCCAATGCAGTGATAGCCCCGGCAGGAGTCGACCCCGACACCGACTGGCGCAACTTCTGTGCCGACCGAGGCCTGCTATGCTATGCCGACGGAGCGCTCGACCCGATGCTGCTTCTCGCTGCCGACCCGCAGGATGCGGAGCGCCCGCAGGCCCCCGACGGATTCGACCGCATGGCCGAGCGCTATTCGCGTGTGGTGACGGAACTCACCGATACCGCTACCCTCACCCTCGCAGCCACCACCCGATCGCCATTTGCCCCCCTATCCGATTTCGCTCTCGACTATGAACTCATCTCTCCTCTCGGAGTGACGCTCACATCGGGTCAAGGGGTAGTGACTCCCGGCGGAGCACGCGAGCGCACTCTCATCCCCCTGCTCCCGCCCCTCCCCTCGGGAGCACAGGCCTCTCTCCTGCCTGACGATATGACCGAGGCTTATCTCAACATTGCCTGGCGGCCTCTCCGCCCCATGGCAGGAGCCGAGCCGGGCCAGCCGACAGCCAAGCGTCAGTTTGTCGTGGGCCATGCTCCCCGACTCGTCCCCGCCAACCCTCAGAAGATGAAGCGCAAGCGCGACACATGGCGCGCGCAAGGGGTTGAGCTTACCCTCGCCCGCAGCTCCGGCCTCCCGACATCGATCATGCTTGAAAGCAAGGAGATGCTACCCTCGCCCGTAGGAGCCACCATCGACGGCATTTCGGTAAGATGTGTAGCATCGTCGGTGGAATACGACAAGCACAACCGTTCGCTCACAGCCATCCTACGGCTCGAAAATCCCACCACCGGCATTGATCTCGGATCGGCTACTCTCATCTATTCTGCCGGCAACGACCACACCCTCGATATTGCCATGCGCGACGCCACCCCCGGATTTGCCCTGACATTTCCAGCTCCCGCCGACCGCATCTATCTCGGACGCGGGCCCGGCGACTCACCGGCGTCTGATCACTCTCCCTCCCGCATAGCTCTCTATCAGGCAAAGGCTCCCGGGAGCAACATCTCTGAATCCCATGCCGACACCCGACGCGTAGCCCTCCTCCCCCAAGGCCTGTCGATAACTCTCGACCATCCCGCCGAGCTGACACTCACACGCAACCGCGCCGCCATCAGCGCCTCCGCCTCCACCATCCGCCTCTCTGCCCTCCGCTGACATTCCCGGCGACGCGGGTTGCGGCGACGAGGAGCGCGCGTATGATTCGTTACTTAGGTGATTTGCAGCGACTTGTAGGGATGCTCCATGGAGCATCCGCCCGGCGACACGGGTTGTGGCGACGAGGTGCGCGCGTATGATTCGTTATTTAGGTGATTTGAAGCGACTTGTAGGAATGCACCCCCGGTGGATCCGCCGGGCGACGCGGATTGCGGCGACG
>CAJTUF010000037.1 GCA_910579675.1 uncultured Muribaculaceae bacterium
GGCAGATAAGTTGCGGCGGCCTTGACCTTTTTATTCTGCCGGTGTAAAAATCCCAAGATTTTTATGTACTTTTGCAGGTATGAGCTTTAAGATTCAATCTGACTACAAGCCCACCGGCGACCAGCCGCAGGCTATCGAGCAGCTCACCCGCGGAGTGATGGCCGGACTGCCGGCTCAGACGCTGCTTGGTGTGACCGGCTCAGGCAAGACCTTCACCATGGCCAATCTTATTGAGCGCGTGGGACGCCCCACCCTCATCCTGAGCCATAACAAGACTCTTGCCGCTCAGCTTTACAGCGAGATGAAGGGCTTTTTTCCCGACAACTCGGTGCAATATTTCGTGTCGTATTACGACTATTATCAGCCCGAAGCCTATATCCCGTCGGTCGACAAATATATCGAGAAAGATCTTATGATCAATGATGAGATAGAGCGGCTACGCCTCGCCACCATATCGGCTCTCCTATCCGGACGCCCCGATGTGGTGGTGGTGAGCTCTGTGAGCTGCCTCTACGGCATGGGCAATCCCGACGACTTCAACGCCAATGTGATTTCGCTGAAGGTAGGGCAACGCATCAAGCGCAACGAACTGCTCCGCGAGCTTGTCAATGCACTCTACAGCCGCAACGAGGTGGAGCTTGGCCGAGGCACTTTCAGAGTGAAAGGCGACACGGTCGATGTGTACCTGGCCTACGAGGAGATAGCCCTGCGCATCATGTTTTGGGGCGATGAGATTGAGTCGATCTCCACCTTCCGCCCACACGACAACACCCCGCTCGGCACCCACGAATCGTTTAACATCTATCCGGCCAACCTGTTTGTCACATCGCCCCAGCGCATGGCCGCCGGTCTCAATCAGATTTCGATCGACCTCGGCACTCAGGCCGTGAACTTCGAGCTTCAGGGCAAGTTGCTGGAAGCACAGCGACTGCGCGAGCGGGTAACCTACGATATGGAGATGATGCGCGAGGTGGGCCATTGCCCGGGCATCGAAAACTATTCGCGCTATTTCGACGGTCGCGAGAAGGGAGCACGCCCGTTCTGCCTGCTCGACTATTTCCCCCGCGACTTCCTCACCATCATCGATGAGAGCCACGTCACCATTCCTCAGATCAGAGCTATGTATGGAGGCGACCTCTCGCGCAAAAACAATCTGGTCGACTACGGATTCAGGCTCGACGCCGCCCTCGACAACCGCCCGCTGAAATTTGAGGAGTTCAACCAGCTCAAGGGTCAGACAGTGTTTGTCAGCGCCACTCCAGCCGACTATGAGCTGCAGGAGAGCGAGGGAGTGGTGGTGGAGCAGATCATCCGCCCCACCGGTCTGCTCGACCCCCTGATCGAGGTGCGCCCGTCGCTCAATCAGATCGACAATCTGCTCGAAGAGATCGAGACACGCCGCGAGCGAGGCGAGCGCACCCTCGTCACCACCCTCACCAAGCGCATGGCCGAAGAGCTCAACGATTATCTGCAGCGTCTTCAGGTCAAGGCCGCATATATACACTCGGATGTCGACACCATCGACCGCATACGCATCCTCGACGATCTGCGTGCCGGTGTCTACGATGTGCTCATTGGTGTCAACCTGCTCCGTGAAGGCCTCGACCTGCCTGAGGTGAGCCTTGTGGCGATACTCGACGCCGACAAGGAGGGATTCCTGCGCTCCCACCGGTCGCTCACCCAGACCGTGGGCCGCGCAGCGCGCAATCTCAATGGCATGGTCATAATGTATGCCGATAAGATCACCGACTCAATGAGGCTCACCATCGACGAGACCGAGCGCCGCCGCTCGATACAGCTTGCCTACAACGAGGCCCACGGAATCACTCCGCAAGCCATAGTCAAGGCACGCCAGCGCATCATAGGCATGGACGAGGAATCGGCCGCCGAGCGTAGCGGCATGAGCCCCAACCGCAAGGATCGGGCCCATAGGGAATCGCCAGCCGTAAAGGCCGCCGAGCGCACCATAGCCAAGGCTCGGAAGGAGACCAAGGGCTACCCCGACTACGACAGCGAATTTTCCACCTCGGTCGACTTGGCAGCCGACCCCGTGATACCCTACATGACAGCAGCCGACCTCGAACGCTCCATCACCCGCATGCGTCAAGACATGGTGGCCGCCGCCAAGCAGATGGAGTTTATGGAGGCCGCACGCCTGCGCGACGAAATTGTGAAACTCGAAGATCTGCTCAGGCAGAAACAGTCGGAAGCCAACGCATCCTGACCGATATATCTATGGATCCACAACGCGACACAACTCTGTATCTACCCACATCGGTAAAGGAGATGAAACTCCTCGGCTGGGAGCGCCCCGACATCATTCTCTTTTCGGGCGACGCATATGTCGATCATCCATCGTTTGGAGCGGCTGTGATAGGACGCACTCTCCAGGCCGCAGGCTACAAAGTGGCCATCGTGCCGCAGCCAAATTGGAAAGACGATCTGCGCGACTTCAGGAAATTTGGCGCCCCACGCCTCTTCTTCGGCATATCACCGGGCGCGATGGACTCGATGGTCAACCACTACACCGCCGCACGCCGCCGCCGGTCGGACGATGCATATACTCCGGGCGGACGCCACGGCGCCCGGCCAGACTATCCCACTATTGTCTACTCCGAGATACTTTCGGAGCTTTTTCCCGACACTCCGTTAATAATAGGCGGCATCGAGGCATCGCTCCGCCGACTGAGCCACTATGACTACTGGCAGGACCGACTGCGTCCTTCGATCCTCGCCGACTCCAAAGCCCACATCCTCGTCTATGGCATGGGAGAGAAAACGGTGGTGGAGATAGCCCGCCGACTCGATGCAGGCGAGAGCATCGACACTATGACTGACCTGCGGCAGACGGCTGTGATACGCCCATCATCAGAAGTACCTGCTGCAGGATCGGATTCCGACATCATTCTCAACTCATATCCCGATTGTATAGCCGACAAGCGCCGTCAGGCTGCCAATTTCAAGCATATTGAGCAGCAGAGCAACCGCATGGATGGCGGAGTCGCTCTATGGCAGGACCTCGGCGACGGGAGGGCCGTCAAGGTCAATCCGATGTATCCACCGATGACCACCGCCGAGGTGGATGCCACCTTTGACCTGCCCTACACACGCCTCCCCCATCCGCGCTATTTCGGCAAGACGATTCCGGCCTATGAGATGATACGCCACTCAGTGTGTCTCCACCGCGGATGCTTCGGCGGATGCGCCTTTTGCACCATCTCGGCCCATCAGGGCAAGTTTATCGCTTCACGAAGCAAGGAGAGCATAATGCGCGAGGTAAAGGCCGTCACCCGAATGCCCGACTTCAAAGGCTACATATCCGACCTCGGAGGACCGTCGGCAAATATGTACTCCCTCGGAGGCAAAGACAAGAGCATCTGCGCCAGATGTCTGCGCCCCTCATGCCTCCACCCGGCACCATGCCCCAATCTCGACACCGACCACTCGCGGCTGCTCGACATTTACCGTTCGGTCGACGCCCTCCCTCAGGTGAAGAAATCTTTTGTAGGCAGCGGTGTGAGATACGACCTGTCCATGCATCCTACCGGTTCGCCCGCCACCGACAGCATCAACCGACGCTACAACGAAGAGCTTATCACACGCCACGTGAGCGGACGACTCAAAGTGGCTCCCGAACACACATCCCCCCATGTGCTCTCGGTCATGCGCAAGCCCTCGTTTGATCTTTTCCACAAGTTCAAATCAATATTTGATCAGGTCAATCACAAGGCCGGCCTCCGGCAGCAGCTCATACCCTACTTCATCTCATCCCATCCCGGTTGCACAGAAGAGGATATGGCTGAGCTCGCAGTGGCCACCAAAGGGCTCGATATGCACCTTGAGCAGGTGCAGGACTTCACCCCTACACCAATGACCGTAGCCACCGAGATATACTATTCAGGCGTTCATCCCTATACGCTCCAGCCGATATTTACCGCCGTATCACCCGCCGAAAAGCTGGCCCAACGGCAATATTTCTTCTGGTACGACCGCACCTACCGCGACCCGATCCTGAAATCGCTCCACCGCATAGGGCGCCCCGACCTCATCCCGCATCTATTTCCGGGCGGCGCCCCAAAGGGACCCAACCGGTTTGTGAGGGAGCACCCGGCATCGACTCGCCGCGACAAGAGCGGGAAAACAAAGCAATCAGGCTCCCGAAAGGGCATTGACAACCCTAAACGCCGCTAATAATCAGATTATCTTCAAATTTCATCATCGCTATATGCAACAATCAATCTATTTATCAGCTATCGCCATGGCAACAGCAGCTACCATAGGGCTTTCGGCCTGCGGAGGCACCTCCACCGGTAGCTCCGAGCCCTTGGCCATGATAGATCGTCCCGACTATCATCCCACCGACCGACAGTACACCACCGAAGCCCTTGAGGCATTTGGCCGGGTGGGCAATCCCGTGCTTTCGCCCGACGGCTCAAAGATCCTCTACTCCGTGGCCTACGAAAGCGTGGAGCAGAACCGCTCAAACGCCGACCTCTACGTCATGAACCCCGACGGCAGCGACATCAAGCGCCTCACCAGCACTCCCGAAAGCGAAAACGGTGCAGTGTGGATC
>CAJTUF010000038.1:0-1841 GCA_910579675.1 uncultured Muribaculaceae bacterium
CAAGGACATAGCAACGGTAGATGCCTATGTGGATATGACTATTCCACCATGAGAGCGATGTCGGCCACCAGGCCCGACGCCGCCCCATCGGTGATTTATTTTCATATCGGCGTGAGGCCTCTGCGTTGCTCGTTCTGCGAAGAAGGGCATTACCAGAGCCTCAGCAGGTGGGACGAGCATCAAGTACGGACCCCACGCTTTTTATTTATCAATCAAAGTCACATCAGCCGATAGCTCAGGGGCCCGGCACCGGCTCAAAATCATTACACTATGGGTAGATCATTACACAACCCACCCATCGCGGGAGCGTCTTGGCCAACGCTCCTCGCCCGTCCGGGACACCTCTTCCTGGCCCTCATCATCACAATCCTCTCGGCCCTCCCCGCCGCCGCCCAATCCACCCCCGTAGTCCACGAGGATAGTATCGTTGTTCCTCCTGCTGTGGAAATTTACCTTATCGATCTTATGAAAATGGGGGTCGTGAGCGGTCTTGATGGTTCAAACAGCGACTGGCTTATCACCTCATCCGACTCTGACTGCTTCTACGCTAATAACACAAACAACTACTTTCGTGCAAATACTATCGGCAGAACTACAATCACCTATACTCATAAGGATTTCAAAGATGTTTCCTTCTCAATAGAGGTGACATCTAAGCTACATCCTGCTGATTATATTGTAGATAACCTCGGCTTCGTATATATCAACGAATCAAAGAAGATAACCATACCCGATGAATATATTCCGCTTAGTGACTTTACTACCATAGAAAGAGCTGATTGGATTGAAGACGGAGACACCATAGCCGACTTTAAAGTTGAACGTGAGGGAAATACTCTGTTTTTTACAGGCATTGGCGAGGGAAAACGATCGTTGTTATTCTATCACAAGTATTGTCCGGGTAGACCTATCGGTGCCCGAATCACCATCGCCGAGAAACCGGCAGCTCCGGTTGAGATCTACCTGCCGGAATCGGGCTCTGACGAAATCAATGGCTATTCTTATGAGATCAATCAGTGGAATGATGCTGTGACGTTTACCGGTGAGGCTCCGGAGGAGACCACTACTTTTGTTGTGCCTCTGAAGTGTAATCTCAATGGATACACCTTGTCGATAGACGACATCTACGGCGCTGCGGTTTTATGGCCAGTGACAGCAAAACTCATTGACAACAACAATGCCATAGAGTTTACGGTCAAAAATAAATATGATGCTGCATATACAGTCCAACATTATAACAAATTCGTCAGACTCCTTGCGACATCGCCTGATGGTGAGGAGGATAATCCTTGGCGCTTCTATTTCCGACTGAGCAATGATGCTGTGAAGGTTGGCGTCAACCCAACAGTGGAGAGTGCCGACACCCTGACAAGCATCTCTATCAATGAGGATAAGAACACAATCATCGGCAGCTATCCCGCTAAGGGCAGCAGCATGACAATAATAGTGCCTGATATGCCCAACTGCCCTGATTATAAATCAAGCGTAAGGGTAGTTAATCCTCAGGGAATGCCCACAATAAACGGCCTTGCAACTATCGCTACGACAGAGAGAGGCACAGAGATAAAGCTGCCATTGCCTGAGACAAGTCTTGACTCTCTAAGGTATAGGGTAGACCTTTTGCTCGGAAATGATTCTTTGGCCTATATCTTATGGCAGGCTGATATGTATCTCACTACCGTGAAAGAAAAGCCCGCGGTAGAAAAGGTTGAGATCGCTGCCGATGACGAGAAGACGCAAGAGCTGATCGAGAGCGGCGTGATTGCCATCATCGACCCGAATGAGCCCGACGCTCCGGCCGATCCCGACAAGCCCGCTCCCGAGATCACCTTCACTCCTGC
>CAJTUF010000038.1:2058-3541 GCA_910579675.1 uncultured Muribaculaceae bacterium
ACAATAGGCACCGCCCGCATTATCATCATCTTTGTGGAGACTCCCCCGGTAGCATCGCGCAGCCGCAGCATAAGCGCCCGCAATGGCAACGCTTCCGAGCCTCTTAAAGAGATCATCGTGCAGGTAAATCCCGCAGCCGAGACCACTCTTGTGCTCTCCGAACACTCAATCACTCTCACCGAGGGGGGCAGCATCGCGATTACGGCATCGCTCAAGGATGCAGAGGGCAATGATTCCGAGCAGGAGTTCAGCGTGGAATGGAGCAGCTCCGACATCGAGGTAGCTACTGTCGATAAGGCTGGCACCATCACGGCTGTCAAGGCCGGCAAAGCCACCATCACAGCAACTTGCGGCAAGCTCTCCGCCACTTGCGAGGTGACTGTCAGCGAACCTGAGGCTCCGGAGGTGACCGAGATCAATCTCGACACTGAGAAAATCAGCGGCGTCGAGGGCTCTACCTATCATCTGCAGGCCGATGTCGACGATCTGACTTGGAGCAGCTCGGATGAGAGCGTTGCCGTTGTCGATCAGAATGGCATCGTGACCCTCGTGGGCGCCGGACGGGCCATCATCACCGCCACCGCCCCCAACGGCGTCAAGGCCACCTGCGAGGTGGTGGTTGAGGCTGCAAGCGGCATCAATGGCGTTGAGGCCGACACCGAGGCCGCCTTTGCCCCAGTCTACGATCTGACCGGACGCCTCGTGGCCCGCACGCCCGAGCAGATGGCGGCTCTCCGCGCCGGCATCTACATTCAGTCCGGACGCAAGATCTACATTAGCAAATAAATCAAGTGCTGAGTCAATAGCAGTCGCCCCGGGGCCATCCGCGCTCCGGGGCGACTTTTTTTGCGGCACGGGCGCCGCGCTTAGGGGCTCGGCTGACGCTGAGCCTTCCGCGGGATGGGCGCTCTTATCCCCGCGGCTGCGGCGGCTAAGCACGCTCTTGCCCGGGGCCACCCTCAAGGTGCGCCGCCAAGGGGGCTATTTGCGCTAACGCGCCACCTCGTCGCCGCAACCATCGTCGCCGGGCGGATGCACCGTGGTGCATCCCTACAAGCCACCCAAACAACGAGTTACCAGCCCATTACCTCCCTTGTAGGGCTGCTTCCCTGGAGCAGCCGAACCGCGACGCCCCCAGCGGCCAACAGGCCGAAACCGGCGACAATGGCAACCGCGTCGCCCACCCGGCGCGTAGCGCCCAAAGCCCCATAGGGGCGTCCCTGCTTGGTGGCCCCACTCAAAGGCGCGTGTAGCCGCCGCAGAGTGGGGTCAAGCGAAGCCGAAGAAAACCGCTCAGCGTCAGCCGAGCCCCACACCGCGACGCCCACCACGCCCAAGGAGCTCGGCTGACGCTGAGCGAGGGCGCGGGGGACGTGCGCCTAACCCGCGGCTGCGGCGGCTACGCACGCCTTTGCCGCGGGCTACCCTCAAGGTCCGCCCCCAAGGGGGCATTTTGCGCTAACGCGCCACCGCGTCGCCGGAA
>CAJTUF010000039.1:0-269 GCA_910579675.1 uncultured Muribaculaceae bacterium
CAGTTGAGTTGAGTGCCCAATTCATTTGGGGAGTGGTGAGCGGGCGAAGTCGCCCACTCAGTTCCACTATATGCTGTTGTTTCTTATTGCGAGGTTTCATATCCTTGGAGTTTTAGAAATCGAAAAGATTGGGTTGAACATTGATTTCTGCTCCGGCTTTGGGAGCGGTGGCGGTCGGCTTGGGTTGAGCCTTCGGAGCTGACTGCCGTCTGATTTCTCGGAGTTGCTCCTCCTTGTATTGCTCCATCGCCTGCTCTTTGAGTTCCGCC
>CAJTUF010000039.1:279-1385 GCA_910579675.1 uncultured Muribaculaceae bacterium
CATCGGAGAGTTCCGGCTTGGATACCACGATGTTGCAGTTGATTGGAGTTCCGCCGTCCTCGATGCTGTCCTCATCATAGAAATGCAGGAGGATTGAGAGTACGGTCTGTTCATCTACGACACACATACCGCTTTTCTGTATCTCGTGGCAGAGATAGTTGATAGCACTTTCAAGTGATTTCTTCGGATTGGCAAGTTTTATAGCCAATGCGGGTTCAGCGATAATACGCTCTTGGAGCATCTGCTGCATAGCTGCGATTGCAGCGTTGTTTGATTTCATAGTAGCCATATCAGTTGAGTTTTATAAAGTGAGTAGCCAAAAGATTATCATTAGGGCAGTTGCAAGGCTAATAACCCAGCCCACACCTCGGAATATCGGTCGGAGAAACACCCACAACACCAATCCGAGTATTGCACCAATTATCCCCACCAACCAAAGGATAACCCTTTTTATGCGGTTGAGACTGGAGATGGATGCTCTGCCTCGTCTGTTTGATATGTTGTTGTTCGTTTTCATCGTGCGACATTTTTTTTATGCGTCTATCAACTATCGAAGTTTTGCTTGCTCGTTGACACGGCAGCGTGCGGAGGCAAAGAAGGGCTGTTCACCCTTTGGTGGAAAAATACGAGTGCAAAATGAAGTATTCGCCGGAGCTTGCGGAGGCAAATACCATTTTGTGTCTGGAGATTTTTCAGCCAAAAGGCAAAAGAATAGCCCTGCTCCGCACGTTTAGAAATCCGAGCAAGCACTACTTCCTGAGTTGATATGACTGCATAATAACTGGAGTTAAGTTTACGCGCCGGTGAAAACGAATGACGACATATTGGCACTGAAAACTCACTGAAAATGGCTAATTTTGCAACATGGATACAACATATATCGAAACTGAAAGACTGATTTTGCGTTCATGGAGAATGACCGACAGGGATGTATTTGCTGAATTGAACAGCAATGATAATGTCATGAGATACTTTCCGGCACCATTATCTGTTGAAGAATCAAATGGCTTTGTTGATAGGATTAATTCTGAATTTGAGGAAACAGGATTCGGATTGTATGCCGTTGAAATTAAGGAAACAGGTGAGTTTATCGGCTATGTTGGATT
>CAJTUF010000040.1 GCA_910579675.1 uncultured Muribaculaceae bacterium
CGCAGCACAGGCTTACGTTTCTCTCATCGAAGAACGGGCCCGTAGCCCCTGCCAATATCCGACAGGAAATAAACCCAGACTTTTCTTTCACGGCGAACCGATAATCCTTCTTGACGACATAATATCCGGGCTCAATGTCAGCGAAAGGACAATCCGAAGATACCGTGACGCAGGAAGGATTGAGGTTTACGAAAGCATCGAAGGCAACATCAAGTTTGTTCTTCAACGCGACCTCGACAGTTTCCTTGAACAGACCTTCATAAGTTCTTCCCATCCAGAATACAGAACCTTGAAGCGTAAACCCAAAGCCGGCGGCTCAACCGCCAACAACACCACTAATCGCCTCGGCGCTTTGCCAAAGCAAAGAAATCCCCAAACCAAATTAAATTATGGACCAGACCACGGATCAGCAGGAAGTGCTGATAGCCCGCAACAACGAAAGCGGGCAGGTGGGAGCAGTCGTAGGACAGAATCCTGACGGCACTCCCCAGATGGCTGACGCAAAGTCAACGCCACTCAGCGAACTCGTAAAGTTCAACAAAGGGCAGAACCCCCTCGAAGCGTTCTTGTCAAACTTCATGCGGCAGGCAAAGAACCCCACGCTGTTCAGCTTCTTCAAATTCCCTGCCGACGACAAATATGATATAATCGCCCCGGCAATGGCTGACCTTATTCAGAAAGCCGACGAAAATGCCGCGATACTCAAACCGAACAAGGTTGAGATTGAAGCTCTCGCGCAGACGGTTGAGCAGAAACAGGAAGAAGCACCCAAGCAGGAGCAGCAGAAGCCGACGGGCATCAAGCTGGCTCCCATAAATCCCGACCTCATCGACTGGGATAAAATAGAGAAGCAGTGGGGCATCAAGCGCGACGACCTCGAAAAATCAGGAGCACTCAGTCAGATGGTATATAACCACAAGTCGCCGCAGCTATTCACAGTTACGCCCCAGTTCGGCGACGAGAAGTATTCACTTGAAGCGAAACTCTCGTTCCGTACCAACCCCGACGGCTCATATTCACTCGTGCCTCACTTCGTCCGCACCGAGCCGCAACTCGACCAAGAGTTCAAAGGGTATTCATTCACTAAGGAGGACAAAGCGGAACTCCACAAGACCGGCAACCTCGGTAAGCCTGTCGAGCTTACCGACCCCAAGACCGGGGAGAAGGTAAAATGCCTTGTGAGCATCGACAAACTCACAAACGAAATTGAGGCACTGCCGGTTGATAAGATTTATATCAAGCAGAAGGTCGCCAACATCGACCTCGACATGAGGGCCATCGGCATACTCAAAAA
>CAJTUF010000041.1 GCA_910579675.1 uncultured Muribaculaceae bacterium
GTCCCTCCATGCTTATAGTGGTAGTCGGCGAGCTCCACAATAGTATGGTCGTTAAAGAACAACTGGTCGAGAGAGGCATATACACCCTTCTCTCCATTCTCTTTGCATCGCTGCTTCATCATAGTGGTCTTGCCCACACCTCGCGCTCCCTTAATCATTATGAGTCGGTCGCTCCATACGATAGCATCGTATAGGTAACGGTGAAGCGGAGCATCAAGTGACTCTATCAGTCGCGCTGAGATTTCATAGATTCGTTCCATACCATTATAATTTTCACAAAGTTACAAATAATTTTCTTTGTAAAGAAAGAAATATCTCATTTTCTTTTCCTTGTAAAGAAAATAATGTGTTAACATCTTGTTATACAGGCGATAATACAGCCGCTCTTTTGGAGCATAACTCATTCAACCTCAAAACCCGACGAAAAACAATGTCTCAACAAGAAGATGACCTCAGGGCACTGGCGAAAATCATGGATTTTCTCCGTGCTATCAGTATAGTTCTGGTCGTAATCAATATCTATTGGTTCTGCCCGGAGCTTCACCCCACACAGCCCGACAATTTCTTTCGGATCGTCAATAAGGTGCTGAACGGTTTCGACCGCTCATGCCACATGTTCCACAGCCAATACACCGCCAAGTGGTTTGCTCTGCTTCTTCTCGCCCTCTCGTGTTTCGGCACGAGGGGTGTTAAGAACGAGGATATTACATGGCGCACCATCTGGCTCTTTCTCGGAGCTGGACTTGTGCTGTATCTCATGCCCAAGCTGCATTACACCTTATATATAATGTGTACTGCGGCGGGCTTCATCTGCCTGCTCATGGCGGGCAACTGGATAAGCCGAATACTCCGCAACAATCTTATGACCGATGTATTCAACAATGAAAACGAATCCTTTCAGCAAGAAACGCGCAAAATCGACAATGAATACTCGATAAATCTGCCCACAAGATTCTATTACAGAAAGAAGTGGAATGACGGCTGGATAAATGTAGTCAACCCGTTCAGAGCGACTATCGTGCTCGGTACTCCCGGTTCAGGAAAGTCGTATGCCGTGATCAACAACCTCCTTAAACAGCAGATAGAGAAAGGATTCGCGGTTTATTGCTACGATTTCAAGTTTGCCGACCTCAGCACAATTGTCTATAATCACTTTCTGAAAAACAGGGAGAAGTACACGGAAGCCGCCAGATTCTATGTGATAAACTTCGACGACCCCA
>CAJTUF010000042.1 GCA_910579675.1 uncultured Muribaculaceae bacterium
GATTGGAGGTGGTGCGTGATATGTTTCTGATGTCGGCGTTCACTGGCCTTGCCTTCACTGATGTTTCCCAGCTTACCGAGGAACATATCGTGACCGACAACGAGGGGAATAAGTGGATACGAAAGCCGCGTCAGAAAACACGTCAGATGAGCAATATTCCCCTGCTGGATATTCCTCTTGAAATAATAGAGAAATATCGCGGCGACAAGAAGGCGGCGAAAAAAGGTGTGTTGCTCCCCATTCCGAGCAATCAGGTGATGAACCGCTATCTGAAAGAGATTGCCACAATCTGCAAGATTGACAAGTATCTCACCACCCATGTGGCCCGGCACACATACGCCACCGTCTGCCTTTCGCAAGGCGTGAGTTTGAAAAACGTGTCGAAGATGCTCGGACACGCCAGCGTTAAAATGACCGAGCGTTATGCCAGAGTGCTTGACTCCTCAATCCTGCGTGATATGAACAACATCAGGGACACGATGAACCTCGGCAAACCGAAAAAGCAGGAGGTCAAGGAAGAATCAGACAAGGAAGCGATCTGAGCAGTTCGCATTAAAAGATAAAGGAGATGATATTTCCCACACGGGGTATCATCTCCTTTAATTGTTTCATACCGTTTGAAAGCGGAGATAGGTGTGGCGGTCAGGGGTTGGTGGCGTTATGCCGTCAAAAAGCATAGGGCGATGCCTTATGCCATTTGACCGCACCACGCCTATGGCTCCGACTAAACACCGGGTATCTCCTGCGCCTTGTGGTGAAGCATCGGGGACGCTGCTTTCCAACACAAGACTTTCAGGCTATACCCCGTGTTCTTGACGCCTCCGCTTGGTATGGACTTTTGACCGCTACACCACTCTCCGCTTGTTGTTGCAATCCACGGGCATAGACAATGATGTGAAATCATAGACTATGCCTGACCGGGATTGGACTGTACCATTAGTTTTACAATCATTCTTTTTCAGAGGGTTCAGAACCATCGGCAACACTGACGATTGCCGGGCCCATATGTTGTTTCGGGCTGTCATATCGGGGATACCGTTTTCAATCATAGCATCACAATAACAGATGG
>CAJTUF010000043.1:0-280 GCA_910579675.1 uncultured Muribaculaceae bacterium
TGATGCCGGTCACCCAGCCATCTGTGATCATGTTTTGCAGATTGAGGACAGTGCGGGTCGGAATTACAACCCCACTGCCGGGAGTCTTGATATTATCAGCGCTCGGCTTCTTCGCAATGGTGATTCTCAAACTCGACCAACCGGCAACCTTGTGATTGAAACGTAGCTCACGCACGCCCTCGCCGAGGCCAGTAATGGTCAGCTTGTTGCCGTCTCGTTTAACTTCAAAGTCAGCATCGGGGTAATCAGGCCATGTATAATCAGCCTTTACGATTTCAGT
>CAJTUF010000043.1:290-1004 GCA_910579675.1 uncultured Muribaculaceae bacterium
CAGTATATGCGTCGAGAGGAATGATGTCATCAGGAATGGTGATGCTCTTACTCTCGTTGATATATACTGTTCCGAGATGTTGATCTAAATATTTGGCGATGTGCATATGTGCTGCCACCTCGATAGAGAAGGAAACCTCTTTGAAGTCCTTATTAGTATAGGTGATTGTGGATGTACCGGGATAAGATGTGATGGCGTAGTTGTAATCGTTGTCGATGTAGAAATCGGGATTGGTAGATGAGATAAGCCAATCGCTGTCAGAGATATTCACACCGCTTACAACTCCGCTTTCAATAAGCGTGCTTAGACGAATATCTGAGCCGGTGGGAACAGTGATGCTCTCCTCGTGAACATGGATATCCTCCTTGCTCGGCTTCTTCGCGATGGTAATGGTGGCGGCAAGATTGGTGCCAAACTTGTGGTGGAATTCCAACAAACGTCGTCCTTCGCTAATGCCTCTGATAGTCAGATTATTGCCGGAGTGACTGAATTCAAAGTCGGCTGTGGAGCCTTCATCTAAAGGCCGATCGGCCTTTTTTATATCAAGAAAATCATCGAGCGGGAGGTATTCGTCGGGGATGGTTATATCCTTTGAACTGCCTACATACACCGTTCCAAGGTTCTGTTCAATATAATTAAAAGGATGGAGCTTGGCGGTAACATCGAGGTCGAATGTCACGTCGTGGAACTCTTTGTGGGTAAAGGTTATCTTGC
>CAJTUF010000044.1 GCA_910579675.1 uncultured Muribaculaceae bacterium
GCTCCGGTTTGATTGGGAGTGGAGTGAATATCGCACCATTCTTGCGAACCTCCGAAAGAAAGCCGACCTGACCGTTATCCACGACCATTGAGCCGTTCTGGTGGAAATACTGAATATCCTCGGAAAACTTGCGGGGCGACATATCACGCTCGACGGGGGCAGTTGTCGCAGCCTTAGCCTCTCTTGGCTGTGGAACAAAATAGCCCTCTGTTTTTTCTATGATTGTGCCGTTTTCCGTGATTATCTCTTTCTTGGTCGCCTCCGCCGCCTGTCGTTCAGCTTCCATTTCCGCCATCTGGCGGTGGGCGATGCTCATCATCGTTTCATAGAAGCCGTTGATTGGCGGATTGTCCTCCCAGTTTAGAGAGCCGTAAAATTCCAGCTCCTTTTCAGATAGCGGGCGGAATTTCTTTACCTGTTCATCTGAAATCTGAATTTTGGCAGTAGGCCTCGGCTTATCTTCCTCGGCCTTGGGTTGTCGTGGCTGACGCTTCGGTTTCTCCAACGGCTCCAATTCTCCGAAAAGATTGTAGGCGAACAGACGCGGGTCGGGATTATCGGTATAATCGGGCCCACCTTCGGTTTCAATCTCCTTTACTGGCTCCACAGGCGCGAGAGAGGGCTTTGGCTCAACCGTCGGCGGTGGCGTTATTATCTCCGTAGGCTTGTATTCCTCCTTTTGTTTCTGCTTCGGATCTTCAAGCTGTTCGCAGATAGCCACACGCTGCCCGGCTCTTACGAGCTTGGGGAGATAGGTGTCGAGGGCATGATGCGGAAAACCTGCAAGTTCGATGCTGACGGCTTTGCCGTTGCGTCGTCGGGTCAGTGTTATTTTCAGTATCTCCGACGCTTTCACGGCATCTTCGCCCATCATCTCATAGAAGTCGCCCACACGGAATATCAATATCGCGTCCGGGTGTTTCTTTTTCATATCCCTGTATTGCGCCATTAGCGGAGTTTCAGCGACTTTTGTGACTTTGGGTTTGGGCGCAGGTGTCGG
>CAJTUF010000045.1 GCA_910579675.1 uncultured Muribaculaceae bacterium
ACACGGGTTGCCGATTTGAGTCGTGCGAGGACTGGCGACGTCCCCGGCGCGTCCTCGCGCGGCGTTGAGGCAACCGGTGTTTAGCCCGCTCCCATAGTCGGGGTGCGGTCAAAAGGTGTCAGGCGCAGCCCGTCACCTTCTGACTGCACAACCGACGAAAACAACCGATCCGTTGCGTCCACGCTTCGTTTCGCAGTAAATAATCAGGCTCTAAACTCAGTTTTTTGTATCCAAAAAGATATTTTTTTCATCAAGAAAGAGAGTAGTGAATTAGGTGTAATCCAAAATAAACAGCCATATTTGCAAAATAATTCCAAATACGACGTTAAAAATGATATTGGAAACCACTCTTACCAATTTCCTCTCGCTGAATGAGAAGGTAACACTGGATTTGCAGGCTGCAAATATCCAGACAAAGGAGGCCCGTGCACTTGCCGACAACACTTTCACTGTCGGCAATGAACGTCTGTTGAAAACAGTTGCCATTTACGGGGCCAACGCCTCCGGCAAAAGCAATATTATCAAAGCTATCAAGGCTTCGGTGGATATGATTTTGCAGTCGCATAATTTCAACGAAGGTGATTCATTCGGGTTCAAACCTTTCAAGTTCGGCTCAGCTGATGCACCGAGTGAGTTCTATATTCGTTTTCTATTGGATGGAATTGAGCACGAGTATTCGTTTTCCTGCACCCGAAATGAAGTCATTACTGAGAGCCTTTATCATTATCCCAAAGGGCGCAAGGCTTTGATTTTCTCACGCGACGAGCGTAAGGAAGGAGGTAAAAAAGACAAGTATGAATTTACAACCGTTATCCGTCGTCCGCTCGATGTTGCTAACAACACCTCACGCAAGACACTTTTCATATCCCGCGCAAGTCAGATGGATCGAGAGAAAGCAAAAGAGGTGTACCGCTGGTTTAATGAGCAGCTTGTGTTCAGCTATCGCGGAAAGACAACTATCGCCATTGACCGTTTTCT
>CAJTUF010000046.1:0-464 GCA_910579675.1 uncultured Muribaculaceae bacterium
ATCGCCGGAAACGTGGTGCAGAAAGCCGAGAAGGTCAAGGAGTGGGTTAACCGCGAGGAAGAACGCATCAAGGACTTTCCCGGCTATGACGGTGTTGAGCCGTTCATCGCCTTGTCGAAGGAGTCTTTGAAAGCGTTGGAGGAAGCAACACCGCGCCGCATTACCTTTGACGAACTGGATTTTAATTTCGGCGAGAGATGGATACCTACAGGCATATACTCCGCATACATGAGCAACCTCTACGGTACTGAGGTGAAAATCGTATATGCTCCGTCTATGGACGAGTATTCAGTTGATGCCCAACACAAGAACATGAAGATATGGGAGGAGTATTGCGTCCGTGGACACTATCGTACCTATGACGGCATGAACTTGTTGAAACACGCCCTGCACAACACTGTGCCGGAAATCAAGAAGTGTATCGGTCAGGATGAAAACGGGCACTTTTATGTCGTGCCCGTTTT
>CAJTUF010000046.1:474-961 GCA_910579675.1 uncultured Muribaculaceae bacterium
GGATTTACCGAATGGCTGGAGGCTCAGTCGCCGGAGTTCAAGGAGCAGCTTGTGGATATGTATAACCGAAAGTTCAACTGTTTCGTGCGTCCGCATTATGACGGGTCACACCAGACATTCCCCGACATCAATATGAAGCTGTTGGGCGAACGTTGCAATGTCAAGTCAATATACCAGTCGCAGAAGGACTGCGTTTGGATGCTCAAGCAGAACGGCGGCGGAATATGCGACCACGAGGTGGGAACCGGTAAGACGCTGATAATGTGCATGGCAGCGCATGAGATGAAGCGATTGGGATTGGCACACAAGCCTATGATTATCGGACTGAAAGCCAATGTTGCCGATATTGCCATGACCTATCAGGCGGCATATCCCAACGCCCGTATCCTGTTCGCCGATGCCAAGAGTTTTGAGGCGAAAAACCGCGTCAATTTCTTCAACCAAATAAAGAACAATGACTATGACTGCGTGATTATGTCGCACGACC
>CAJTUF010000047.1 GCA_910579675.1 uncultured Muribaculaceae bacterium
CTATTGCCAAATTTAGCCATACGTTCAGCGATTGAGATATTCCGTGGCACAACTGAGTCATCATGTTGGTCAAAGTAAATAAGATTGGGAACTCCATCAATCCATTTGTTCTTTTGAATCTCAAAGAGAATGTTCAAGAGTGTTCGGTGATCATCATACACTAGTACGTCTTTTTTGCCACCATAATCTGGCTCTATTGTATAATGGTTGATATTAGATCTTTGCCCTAACAGATAGAATTCTGAATCCATGAACTTTGATTGAAGTGGATCTTTTGAAATTAAAATCCTCTAACGAATTAACTTTAGCTGGTGGTTTCGAGATTACGCTATCTGAGATTTACTAAGATGTATCTCGATAGCTTTTCTTACAAAGAGAGGTATATCATCTCTAGCCATCAGTTTGGAAAATAGCGACATGAGAGATTCTTCAAATTCGTCGAATTTGCGGTTGAAAAATAGGGCTGATTGGGCGAAGCCAATGTAGGCCCAAAGGGTATCGGCATCGAGGGTATCGAGCTCAGTCTCGGAGAGGGTGTAGGTGCTTATCCACCGGGCTTTTGCAGATAACTCTTCTTTATTGCTGAGGTAGGCGAATAAGTCATCGTCTATTATGTAGTTGAGCCGCGCGTAGGCTTCCGCCTTCGGGATGTGTCGGAATTCTCCGTAACTAATCAACTCCTTAACCCAATCGCCAAGAACTCCCAATGCAAACATTGAGTATTTACTGTCAAGTGTTCTGTTGTCCCGCTTTACCTCTTTCAATAGTTCAAGAACAAGATCAGTTTCTGAGATGCTTTTGTCGCCTTTGGACCAAAGTCCGGAATTACTAAGTCTGATACCTCTTATATAATCATTGGCAGACTAGCCATTTCAAATACTGTAATAAAAGTCGTATGCATTCAGCAACTTTGGAATTGCAGCCAATGTAAA
>CAJTUF010000048.1 GCA_910579675.1 uncultured Muribaculaceae bacterium
CGATGGACTCCACTGCCTTTCGGTAACTCTTTCCTGTAATCTTGGCGACATAGTTGCTCAGGCGGAAACCACAACGTTGCAGGGCTGCATCAAGTTTATTGGAATAGTAAGTGAGATCCTCCTGAAGGTCAAAGATGCGGCGGTTGAGCTTACGCATGTCCTGGACTATTGGCTCCGGTACAAAGCTCCCTTTAATGAGATTCTTAAGCAGACACTCCGCTATCCACTGTGCATCCCTGACATCGCTCTTGCGTCCGGGAAGTTGCCTGATGAAGTACGGATTCACCAATTTTAGCTCCATTGACTCGCAAAGCTCGTTCCATACCGGAACCCAGTAGACTGCGGTGCTTTCCATCGCAGCTTCAGTGACTCCTCTGTCAACCATATCGTTGCACATCTGGCGGAGCTCAGGGGTCAGCACTCCGTAGGTCTTTTCAAAAATAATGGCCTCGTCATGACCCATAATACAAAGATAAATGCTATCTTTGTGGACATCAAGGCCGGCTACAGTTCGATTCCTGTTCATATTTATGTATTTAGAAATTATCCTCCAAATTAATAAAATTGTGACTAAGAGCACGTAGGAGGGGACAGGAATCAAGGTGCCAGCCTTGATTTTTTATTCTGCCGGTGTAAAAATCTAGCGATTTTTATCTATATTTGCAGTTTGAAAGGGCTTATAATGCCCTGACGTCGAACATGGTTACAAGTAGATTTTTAAATAGATGCCCGATACTGCTTATGCTTGTCGCGTTTTTCGTGACGTATATCGATGTGTCGTGTTCCCATTCTCAGAAATATACCCAAATTATTTCTGATGCCGAAAGGATAGCCGATGAGCATCCTGACAGTGCATTGTCTCTTTTAGCGGCGGTTGATCCAACAGGGTTGACGCAGGATTCGATTAAGGCAAAATATTATTATGTG
>CAJTUF010000049.1:0-658 GCA_910579675.1 uncultured Muribaculaceae bacterium
CCATAAGGTCGGACACACGACAACCGATAAGACATTGAAAGATGAAAATGTCTCGTTGCGCTTCCAGTGACGGATTTGCGGAGAGGTCATAGTCTGCAATCTGGTCACGCTCTTCAAGAGAGATATAATAGGGTGTGCCATATACCTCGGTGGTGGTCCCGTTATACTTGGCAAACGGATCGTTGGTCGTAAGCTCTTGGTCACGACACCAGCGATAGAATGCCCTCATCAACCCGAAAAGTCCGACGATGGTATTATCGCCCTTGGGATGCGGTTTTGGCTTTTTGCGCTGTGAATGGGTATCGGCAGGCACAGCCTCGTAAATCTTCGGATATTTCTTGTAGAACTTATGTTCGTTGCGCAGGAACTTCTCAAAGTCGTTCACATCATCGACCGTAAACTCATCGAGTTTGATTTTATACCTCTTATTGCCGTTGGCTTGGATGTAGAGTTCATAGCGCATCAAGGCACGTTTGAGGACACGGAGGTGCCTGATTCTCCACTCCGAGATATTCTTCTTTGTAATGTAGTCCTCGAATATGTCGAAGAAGGTAACTTCTGGAGCCACCGGAGCCTCTTCAACCGGAGGATTGAGGAATAGATCAAGTTGGGTGAGAAGAAAATCTTTCGTTACCTTATTGAGCGGAGTATCCTCACA
>CAJTUF010000049.1:668-913 GCA_910579675.1 uncultured Muribaculaceae bacterium
ATCCTTGAATAGCTCCTTCTTGATGAACACACCGCTCTTGATTCGGTGAGAAACACTATGTGAAACGGACACTCTGAGCATGAATTCAGCCCTGCCCGACGGATTTGTCTTCGCTGATAAAGACCGCTTAATTGTCGCCATAGGAGAGTTTATTAGAGTTCAACTTAGTTGTACTTGCTTGATACAAAGGTAATCATACCCTCGTACATATACAACAATTTTTGTCAGCAAATTGTCAGCGAAGG
>CAJTUF010000050.1 GCA_910579675.1 uncultured Muribaculaceae bacterium
CAACTCCTTTACGATAAGGTTGTAGTTCACACCCACAGTGCGGAACTGGGCGAAGAACTCCGAGAGTTTGGCGCAGTATGTCGCCAGCGATTTGTCTGTAACAAGCACTTTGAAAGGCTTGCCGAACAATACTTGTTTGATAAAGGTGGACTTTACCGTCTCATTCGCCTTATCCATCATGTGAACCAGCATGTCAAGCTCGGATGTGTTGAAGCGAACCTTAACAAGATGGTCACACCTGTCCGGGAGCGGAGGTCGTCCGCCCTTGAATGATTTTTCCATGTTGTCTGGGATTTTTGTTTGTTATCGCAACGCGATTTTTCTATACCATGCGCCGCAGGCATCCTTTGGGAAATTCGACTTTGGAGAATTTCCTTGTCCCACACGGGCAAGGTTGTTTCGGTAGGGCTTGGGCCCTCGAAACCTTTTCAGGTCCCTGAAAAGACACCTTGCTGTGTTCCGTTGAACACGTCGTAACTGAGAGAAGAAGCTACCTTATAATGATGGGCTAAAATGCCTGTGTGTTTTCGCCTTGGTGCCGGTCTTCATCAGGCGTATAATATAAGGTGTGTGCGGGAGCATGGATTTTATCTCTGTTGCACATTGCAAAGTTACTGCCATTTCGGTGGTCTGCCGCGCCCTCGTCACGGAAAAGAACGGAACCAAAACGGAATATCACGGAACATGCCCGAAATAATTTGGAACGTATAATGAAATGCCCTTAACTTTGCATCGTAAATGAACGACAAGCCCCCGTGTTCAGGCCGAGAGGATGACTCGGGTACGCGGTCGCCGTTTACCGCCCGCATACATATAATAAGCGGGCTTATCTGCGGTGAGGAAGCCGCGCTGAAATGGCCGGAGCACGCGCTCCATCAGCTATGAAGCACACAATACAAGACTAAAGCC
>CAJTUF010000051.1:0-539 GCA_910579675.1 uncultured Muribaculaceae bacterium
AACGAACTGACACTCACGGACAATATCAGCGTGTGGGCGAGGTCTATGGCTTCCCAATCAGCATTATCTCTGAAAGAGTATTGGCTGACGGTGTTGAGAAAGTGCAGAACCGCTTTGTTGTCGAGGGCAACTACAAATACAAGTATAACAACGGTCAGTTGGCAATGGCTGACACCCACGCCGCCTGTATGAACTTTGTCAATGCTTTGGAGAAAATCCCCGGCATAATCGCCCAGTATGAGGAACGCACCGCCAAACTCAAAGCCGATGTTCCCATACTTGAAGGCATTATGGCTAAGACGTGGGGCAAAGAGGATGAGTTAAAACAGCTCAAATCCGAACTTGCTGCTCTCGACCGCAAAATCGCCGCTGAATTAGCACCTAAGCATGAGAACAAGGAGGACGGCGAGGAGGTAAAGCGAGAGGATTCTCCTCACACTGTCCAGACAATTGATGCGCCGACACCGGACACAGACAATAAAAAGTCAATGGTCGCGGAGCCAACCACCACATACAAGGAACAGGAACCGTTAAGTTCC
>CAJTUF010000051.1:549-904 GCA_910579675.1 uncultured Muribaculaceae bacterium
CGGTGGTTGTGGCGTAACTCCCCCCGGAGGTTTCCGAGCTGCCGGTCCCAAATTGTAGATAAATTGAATGGCGACACTCTTGATATGTAGAGCGTCGCCATTCAAATCCTTATCTATAATCCTTTGGAATACCCTCTGCCTTAATCCAAGCATAGAGAGTCGAGCGGTTTATGCCGAGCAACATTGCGGCCTGAGCCTTGTTGCCTTTAGTCTGCCTCAATGCCCGCTGCACACGATAATGACGGGTATGGGATTCTCTGTTCTTGGGAATCTCATTCAGGACTATATCATCTTTCCCTAATGTTTCACCACGAAACTCATAACAAGCGCGTGATATTGTGCTGAACAGTTCCCG
>CAJTUF010000052.1 GCA_910579675.1 uncultured Muribaculaceae bacterium
CTCCGGCCCAGTTCTTTGGGTTCTGGGCTATCCTCTTTGCCCTCGTGTTCACTCTCTCTTCCTGCGATGACGACCTCGATGTTCAGCAGTCATACCCCTTCACCGTGGAGGTCATGCCATACGCCGACAAAATCGCCAATGGCGATACAGTCGAACTGCGTATGACCATTGTCCCCGAAGGGAACTACACCAATACCCTCTACACAATCCGCTACTTCCAGTATGAGGGGAAAGGCTCGCTGAAACTTGTTGATGGTCCGACTCTCGTCAACAACGACCGTGTCCTACTCGAATCCAAGCAATTCCGACTCAACTACACAGCACGAAGCACCGGCTCACATGAACTTTTGGTCACAGTAGAGGATAATTATGGAACCCGCTGGGAACAGACCTTCGAGTTTAACAACAACGACAGCGACGACAACGGCGGCACAGAAAGTCCGGAGGTAGCACCCATTAGCAAATGAAGAAACTCCTGATATTCTTTGTGGCATTGTTCTCCATTGTGGGAACTATGCCCGGCAACGCCGTCTCTCAGCGAACTGCCACAGTACGGGCGCAGAAAACAAAACGAAGCATAATGGAGCTGCCAATCATAGAACGGGCAATCCTCATAATCAAGCGATTTGAGACTTTACACACCTTGAAAAATCTTCCGTACTGTGGATATGGTCATAGAATCTGGCCGGGCGAGAATCTACCCCGACACAGAGCCTTGACAGAGCGAGAAGCAGACGAGCTACTGCGAAAAGATTTCGCTAAACTTTGCGCCATGTACTCCCATCTCGGGAAAGATTCGGTATTGGCCGCAGCCCTTGCCTACAACATCGGTCCCGGTGCAGTCAACAGATCCACATTCTACAAAAAACTGAAGCGTGGCGACCGCAAC
>CAJTUF010000053.1:0-574 GCA_910579675.1 uncultured Muribaculaceae bacterium
ATGGGGTGAAAGGGGTTACGAGATGCCTGTGCTACACCCACCTGCGACGCGCTTTCGTGGATGCGCTGCCCAAAGAATGGACCGTGTCTCAGTTCCAATGTGGGGGACCTTCCTCTCAGAACCCCTATCCATCGAAGGTTTGGTGAGCCGTTACCTCACCAACTGCCTAATGGAACGCATCCCCATCGATAACCGAAATTCTTTAATAACAAGACCATGCGGTCTAATTATACCATCGGGTATTAATCTTTCTTTCGAAAGGCTATCCCCGAGTTATCGGCAGGTTGGATACGTGTTACTCACCCGTGCGCCGGTCGCCATCTCCAGTTTGCAAGCAAACTGAAATGCTGCCCCTCGACTTGCATGTGTTAAGCCTGTAGCTAGCGTTCATCCTGAGCCAGGATCAAACTCTTCATTGTAAAAGTATTGTTAGTCAGCATAAAGCTGATTTTTGCTCTGTTCAGGATGCCGTACAATTTATTGACTTCATTAATACCTTACGTCTCATGCATATTACTATATATATAAGACAAGTATTGACGGTTCTATTTTTTCTTGTACTACTTGTATTGTT
>CAJTUF010000053.1:584-866 GCA_910579675.1 uncultured Muribaculaceae bacterium
GTATTGTTTATCAATATTTCAAAGAACTTGCTGCTTTCGTTTTAAAAGCGGGTGCAAAGGTAAGAGGTTTTATTTTAACCACCAAATGTTTTCGGAAGTTTTTTTCACTTTTCTTTTTCTATCGTTTCTCAGACTCTCTTAGCGAAAGGGAAAGAAGGTAAAGAAGAAAAACAAAACGCCTTTTCTTTGCGAATCGGACTGCAAAGATAAGAACTTTTAGCTTTATCTTCCAAACTTTATCGGAAGTTTTTTTGTTCTTATGGTCAAGCAGTACTGCGCTTT
>CAJTUF010000054.1 GCA_910579675.1 uncultured Muribaculaceae bacterium
CATGAATCTGAATAATGAAAGTCCAAAAGGACGTTTAACCCAGCGGCCTTTGCTCTTCCAATACTCCGTTTCACATCGGATAAAGTGGAATACTGAGTCCATGTTGTGGGATTATGCCAAAGACGGAGACGAACAAGGTTGCCTCCATATTCTTTGAGCATGCGATAAGGGTCAACTTCGTTGCCATTATCGTAATACTTGACTCCTCCATCTTGAAGTTCATTGATATACGAAAGGTCTGCTCCTTGAAGGAAGGGGAGTTCCGATGTAGAACGGCTAAATAGCCCGACTTCTGGTTGGTTGGATTCTATCGGCTGCACATCCTCAATCTGATTTTGGCACGCAATGAATCCAACTGAAAGCACTGTAGCGAAAATCACGAAGAGGATTTTCTTCAAACATTCTGTCTTCATTGGTTAAAAATTTAGGTTTATAAATACATCGCAAAAGTAATATCAATGTTTGTTTAATGGATTGAATAACTGGACGAATAATATTAGAAATTGGAAGTTTGTTGGACTTTGTCCATTTTAATAAGTTGTTTGTCCGATTTATATATTATTGTCATAATACAAAGCAGATATTAAAATCAAGTCAGGCATCAAGTAGTGATACTCGGTGCCTGACTTGGTTATGTTCCGAAAGGTCGGAATGACGGCCTGTTTGGTGTAATTGGCGGACGATAAATCTCTATTGGCTCTGCCACCATTGACTTTTTATTGTCGGTTGCTTGACCGGGAGGTTCAACAACTTTGACGGATTGCTGTTGGGTGTCGGGCTTGACTTCCTCGCCGTCCTTTTCGTCATGTTTAGGTGCTAACTCGGCGGCGATTTTGCGGTCGAGGGCGGCAAG
>CAJTUF010000055.1 GCA_910579675.1 uncultured Muribaculaceae bacterium
TATTAATGATTGGATTTCAGCATTTTGCAATTCTGCCCCAAGTTGGGGCAGTTTTTCGGATGCTTCAGATGTGGAGAAAAACAAATACCATTGTTTCATCCTCCACATATTGCGGCTACTGAATCCTTTTTCATTAGGGAAAGCATCTTGCAAGTCAAAGCTAAGTTGCTCAACAACTCCTGAGCCCCAACGTTCCTCTGCTTTCCGTATTACAAGGTCACGTCCAATGCTCCAGTTGAATTGCAATTTTTCATAATTAACCTTTAGAGCCGCTTTTATCTGAGCCTCCCTATATCGCTTTATTATATCAGAAAGCCATGATGAGTAATCAGAGTCAATTCTGAAATCCTTAACTCTTACGATATATGGGGTGTCTTTAGTCTTATCCATATGCAAAATTAGCAAATTATTCTGATTCTCAGAAATTAATCTCTGTCAATCAAGGAGATTGACCAATTCTTTCTTGATGTCTTCGTCGATGTCTCGGTAGCGGGCGAAGGCCTTGCTACCTTCCTTGTGACCGGACAATGCTCCGACAAGGCTTGGGTCTTTAACCTTCTTATAGAGGTTGCCGACGAATGTGCGCCGTGCCATGTGGCTGCTCGCAATCTCATTCAGCGGTTTACGCTCCTCTTCGCCGGTCTTGGGATTGAGGACAGTGACAACACGTGTGATACCGCAAAGTGTAAAAATATCCTTGATTGCCTGATTGTATTTCTGTGTGCTGATGAATGGGAACAATCGACCCTTCTCATCCACTCCTTTGTATTTCCTGACAAGAGCCTTTGCACGACTGTTCAGTGGCACACGCACAACCTCCGGTCGCTCTCCCTTTGTCTTGT
>CAJTUF010000056.1:0-488 GCA_910579675.1 uncultured Muribaculaceae bacterium
TCTGGAGATTTTTTCGCTGAAAGGATATAGAATATCCCTTCTCCGCACGTTCTCAACTCCGAGCAAGCAGAGCTTCCCAAGTCGCACTGACTGCATGAAAACTGGAGCTAAGTTTACGTCCCCGGTGAAAACGAACCACGACATATTGGCAATGTTTACTTCTGATTTGGGGAATTCCTAATCACTGAATAATAGTCGGTGTCATTCCCGGAAGGTGAGTCTCTGACGATGTAGAGAAGCGGAATCGGCAGTGTCTCGACCCGTGGAATGCTGTTTCATCGGTGAGTGACGGAACGGTCGTAAAACTCCTTACTGGTTGTGGCGTCTTGGAACACGGATAAACGGCAATAAGTCTCGGAGGTGAAAAGCAGCGTCCCCGATGCTCACCTTGAGGCATTGCCGGTTATTGGTGTTCAGCCACAACCCATAGGAGAGATGCGGTCAAATGGCATAAGGCATCGCCCTGTGCTGTTTGACGGCATCGCGCC
>CAJTUF010000056.1:498-810 GCA_910579675.1 uncultured Muribaculaceae bacterium
TCGCGCCGCTAACACGGAAGACCGCTCCGCCTCTCACCGATGATTAAGAATGCACTAAGCAATGTCATATAACGGCAATTTTCATCTCTTTGCATTTAGAAAATTTCTTGGTAATGCAAAATATTTGTCGTATCTTTGCGTTATAATTGAAATCATACGACAATGATACTGCGAGCAACATTTGAAAACATATACTCGTTCAAGGATGAGACTTCTGTCAGTTTTGTAGCTGGCAAAGGTTCTGTGCATCCTGCCCATGTAAGCCGCGCTCAAAAGCGTGATGACATTTCGGCGTTGAAATTTGGCATTATA
>CAJTUF010000057.1:0-425 GCA_910579675.1 uncultured Muribaculaceae bacterium
TTCTTCTCGACATTAACTCGAAATGATGGCTTATGTTCTTTCCGATAAGGCGCGAAGTAAGTCAACTCCCGACCTTTATGCTCCACAGGTGCGTACCCCAATCGCCTAAGGAAATCGGCAATCGGTATAGATTTGAGTGCTGAAATATCCATAGGCTAACGGCGCATCTTACGTTTAGGCTGATTCGTTTCAACCGTTGGCGGCTCCGGCTTGATTTCCTGTTTCTTCTCCTCACGCCGCTTATAAGCACTCATCTCTCCAATGATGTAGCGGTTGAGCTCCGTCACGTTGGAGCAGCCTGTTAACTCATGCGCAAGAACATAGATGCCACCGTGAGCATCGGATTTGGTATCGCGCCATAAGTTCGTGCGGATATTGATAACCATCGTACCTTTTGCAGATGAATCGAATGGAGAATTGTAGAT
>CAJTUF010000057.1:435-808 GCA_910579675.1 uncultured Muribaculaceae bacterium
CGGTGAGGGGTATCTTGGCGATGTCGAGCTGGATAACCTGAGGCTCGATGGCTCTCTTGCGAAGCATTTCCTTGGCAATCTCGTTATCATTCATCACCTTGACGATATAGCCGGGGATGTCGTTACTGTGAAACTTACTTGCAGTCAACTTTGCCAAATCTTTCAGATTGCCCGACTCGTCTGTGACATGATCATACCAACGATTAGCTTTTTCATTGACAACAAACATCGGTTCAGGATCATCCCTGTGAGGTGCATAGTATAGCTTCATATCCTCAAAAGTCTTGACAGGCTTCTCGCCGAGGACATCCAAGAATGCCGTAATCGGCATCTTCGGAATATCTTTCTCAGTGTATCTCATAGCCTGTCAGTC
>CAJTUF010000058.1 GCA_910579675.1 uncultured Muribaculaceae bacterium
TGCTTTTGAGGTTTGCCTCAAAAGCAAAATGGCTCCGCCCGCCAAGGCCGCCCCGACGGCTCTGACACCCGCAGCTGCGCCTCAGCCCCAAGCCCCGGCAATTACCCTGTCAACACCATCACTCGGAAGCCAATCGGCAGACGACACCAACATGGTACTTGGAGGAGGTCTGTCCGACGACTTCGCTCACTTTCTCAAAATGCACCCCGGCCTCAGCATCGAAGAAGCCAAGCGCAAATTCAAGGAACAGCAAAAACTCAAAGCCCAGCAGTGCCAAGGCCCCAAAATGCACCACTAACCCCAAGCCGCCGAGAGAACCCAATCCCTCGGCGGCTTTTTTTGCGCTAAATATCGCCAATAATGATATGTTATGCAGCATATAGGCATTGCAATCTGCGAATTTTTTAGTAATTTTGCAGTGACCTTACGCCGTGAGACTTCGTAAGAAGCCGGAACGTGGGAGGTCATTACATAATGAAAGCGTTTATCACGCTTGATTCTTGGCTGTTTCAGAAATCTGGCAGTTTCAAAAACTTCGTCAAGAATGAGGTAACGATAGATGTCTCGGGTATGACGTGCATGCCCTTAGGAGGATTGTACCCAGTCGGTACGTCCCCTTTGGCGTATCATATATCATACGGCGTAGGCTCTACGTTACTCGTTCTACGAAGTGACGGCTATGCCAGATGCCTTGAAACAGCAGGACGAGTAACGATACGGATCCTGCGCTTTTTTTGTTAAACCAATCATACCCGTCCGAGTAGGATCTAAGGACATTTTAAATGGGATAAATGTCCTTCATCG
>CAJTUF010000059.1:0-319 GCA_910579675.1 uncultured Muribaculaceae bacterium
TACAGATAATATCAAACTGCGATTATGTATTCTGTCCGATGGCAGCCTGCAAGTACGATATAGAAAGCACTCTTGGATATTGCCAGTTTATCCATGACCGTCTTATGACGATGGGATATGGCAACCTTAAAGGAGTGAAGATTCTGTGGAACAAAGTTGACGCAAGAGAGCGCACCGACCTCTATAACGCTTACGATGAGTTCATGGAATCAATCGGACTTGAAGCGATGAAGACCACAATACCTGCAAGCGTCCGTTTCAAGAAAGAACTTTCATGCACTCCGAAGCATCAGATTTTCCGAAGCACAGTTTTTCCGCC
>CAJTUF010000059.1:329-803 GCA_910579675.1 uncultured Muribaculaceae bacterium
TGGCACCGGAACCCGTGCCAGGGCCCAAAGGAGTTGAGGATGATTTCTCAGAAGAGCCTTCAGAACCATCTGCTCCTAAGATACGACCATTTTCGGATTCATTTGTCGATACCTTTCTAAAAGGTGGGACGGATGAAAAAAAGAACGAGAAGGTATATCTTACACTCGACCATCTTATTTGCCTTAGAGAGATAGTACAGGCTATCAGATCGAAAACGGGCAAAAATATGACGATTGGGAACTATGTGTGGAATATTCTGGAACATCATTTTTCCACCTATCAGAAAGACATAGCAGGTCTCATAGACCAACGCAAACACAAAAGTCTTGACAGATTCAAATGACCGCAAAAAACAATGCGAATCCCGGAGCCGAAATCAAAGTTGACGGCACCAGCTACCCTGACGAGGTAAAACGCTCCTACCGGGAAACTTTTTTGACCCGTCACAATCTCAAGCCCTACAAGTACGTGGG
>CAJTUF010000060.1 GCA_910579675.1 uncultured Muribaculaceae bacterium
ACCGGAGAAAGACCGTAAGGTCATGCCTGTCAATCAGGTAAATCGCAATGTGGTGTCCTCTCTCAGTGCCTCTGTCGATAACACCCGCTCTTTCTCCACTGCGGTAGGAACAAAGCGCACGAATTTCAAGAACACCATTTCAGCCTGTGTCGCTACAGACCAGTCGGTAACCGACGGGCAGAGCGTCAGGCTACGGACACTCGAACCGATGTGGATAGGCAACTCGCTGTTGCCGAAAAACACCACTGTGGTGGGAGCGGCGCGGTTACAGGGTGAGCGTCTTGAAATCAAGATAGAATCTATCGAGGCTCTCGGCTGCATCATGGAGGTTGACCTCTCGGTCTATGACTCCGACGGTCAGGAGGGTATCAACATACCAAACTCGATGGAGAGTGATGCCCTGCACGAAATCGGGGCCAATATGGGCAGTACAATGGGAAGTTCAATCAACCTTACCACCAACGCCGGGGCGCAACTTGCCTCCGATGTCGGTAAAGGGCTTATCAACGGTGTGAGCCAGTATCTCAACAAGAAACTGCGCACTGTGAAAGTCCACCTCAAATCCGGCTACAAAATCATGCTTCGTCAGAACGAGCAGTAATCATCAACCAACCCCAACAGCAACGAATGAAAACAATCACAAAATTCTTTGTTGCGGCAGTGGTGGCCACTCCGAAGAGTACCACTGCCG
>CAJTUF010000061.1 GCA_910579675.1 uncultured Muribaculaceae bacterium
CGTATGAGGGGAAACTCTCACGTACGGTTCTTAGGAGGGAAGAGGGCAGCAATGCCCTTGACCTACCCGATCGACCGTCAGACCTCACACAACGCGATGGCAGAGCCATTCGAGCAGGTAATGAGATAGCCAAGTTATACGCTGACAATAAGGTTGATGTTATTATCTATGCGGTGGAAAAATCGCTGGACTCATACAAGTTTAACCTTCTTCACTGCAAGGCTACTTTCATCGCCCAGCTCAAAAGCGGTGCATTGGGTGCGCGAACAATCGACGAGGGTTCGATGGACGAGAAGAACGGTATGAATTTCTCAGAGTACATGGCTATCCTTTCCGGTAACACCGACCTGCTCGAAAAGGCAAAACTTGAAAAGCGGATAGCGGCGTTGGAGAGTGAACGAAAGTCGTTCAACAAAGGACGTGGCGACAGCGAGTTCAAACTCCAAACCATTACCCATGACATCGCCAACAACGAGGCGGCGATCGAGCGCATGAAAGCGGATTGGGAGCGTTATGACAAGGTTGTGCAACGTGACAAGGAGGGCAACCCTGTCAACAATCTCACGATTGACACCTGCAATCTTTTCGATGAGAAAAACATGGGTATCCTCCTGCAAGGACTGGCACAGCGCACCGACACCCACGGTCAGTATCAGCGTATCGGCGAGGTTTACGGCTTCCCGATC
>CAJTUF010000062.1 GCA_910579675.1 uncultured Muribaculaceae bacterium
GGACGCTCGTTGAAGTGACGCTCAAAGCTTCTGTCCAAAAAGGATAAATCATCCTTCTGCAACTCAGGCTGATATTTCTCCGAACAGAACCAGTCCTGTTTATGTACCACCGAGTAGTGCGGAAGCACCTTGATTGCCTTGCACCATGCTCCATGCATGGCTTCATACTCCTGAGAGGTAACGGTGAAAAGTTCCGGCAGGGCAACCTCGAAAGCGACAGTTATGTCGGCATCCTTCGATATGATGCAGCCATGCTCCACCGCCAGCAAAGGCAATTTGGATTCCAGCGTTGTGGCTTTAAGTATATTTCTCATTTTTTATTTATCAATCTTTTAAGGCGCAGACGGTTGATGATGTAGCGTGGGTGATACTTGACCGCCGTCAGCTTCATCAGACCGTACCGGCCGTATTTGGTATTGAGGTGGAATGTTAGCCACACAAGGATTGAGGCACTTATCGCGCCGAAGGAGATGCAGAACCACTGGGCAACGCCACACATATACATGATGACGAACACAATGAAATCCACAATCAAACCTCCGGCGAAGATAAACAGGTATTGCGCCCTCAATCCTTTGTATTCTACCGTTCTACCAATACCCTTATTGATAGCGAACTCAGCCATTTAGAGGAAGAATGAGCGGAGAATGGTGGCGGCGACGATGAGGAAGATGCAGGCTCC
>CAJTUF010000063.1 GCA_910579675.1 uncultured Muribaculaceae bacterium
GGCAGAAATCTCTCGCATAACAACTTCAATGCCTCTATCTTCTCGGTGTTATCAGTAACCAATCCCGTTCTTCCTATTGCAACCGCAGAGTGATAGTATTCCGTAAAATTATTCCTATCCTCTTCGTACTTAGGCGTGCATTTGCTCACCGCTGATAAACTGACCACAGGATTGTGCATGATGCAGTCGATTTTCTCACCCTCCGCTGCGCAATGGAAATAGAAGGTGATTTCATCTTTGCGCACCAAGTTCAGAGGGAGTCCGTAAGGTGTTCCGTCTGGTCGCGTCATGCTGACCGTGACATACGGAGCCTTGTCGAACACCTCAAAAGCCCACTCGACACTCTTTTCCCTCTGTGTCTTTCGCATCGGTCTCATAAACAATCTGTTTATTTCGCCACCTCCTTCTTGAACTCGGCAGCCGGTTTGAAGAACGGGATATTATGTGCCGGGATTACTATCGTGGTATTCTTTGAAATGTTGCGTGCGGTTTTTTTAGCACGTTCCTTAACTTGGAATGTGCCGAAGCCACGGAGATATACGTTCTCGCCATGTGCGAGGCTGTCTTTTACTACAACCATAAATTGCTCAACCACCGCGAGAACACTTGCCTTGTCAATACCTGTGGTCTTCGCTATCTCGTTTACTATATCTGCTT
>CAJTUF010000064.1 GCA_910579675.1 uncultured Muribaculaceae bacterium
CGACGTTGCCGTCGAGATGAACCGCAACGGCCACCTCGGCTTACCCGTGCCCAACTACGTCGACGAATGCGTATCCACCAAGATCGTCAAGCTCATTCAGAGCTACACCGGCGTAGTCAACAAAATGGTCTGGCGCAAATTCTGATGATCAGATCTTAGGATTAAAGATTGAAGAGGCCTTATAAACGATTTATGAAAATCAAATTATTATTTATATCCAGTACCCCGTGGGATGATAATAACAGTTTTGGAAATTCATTTTCAAACATTTTCGGAGGGAACGATAATTACGAAATTTACAACATTTACCTGTCAGAGGGTAATTCCACAAGCCCGTTGGTAAAAAGAAAATATCAGATTTCGTTTGGTGAAATGGTCCGTTCATTGAAGAATCCCAAATTCAAGCCGGGCAAGGAAATCATAGATGAACAAGAAACTGAGAATTTTTCTGAACGCGGAGAAGCAATATTCAAAAAAGCATCCATTATGCGTTGGCAGATTATGTTTTGGGCAAGAGATGCTGTTTGGGCTACAGGAAAATGGAAAACGCCACAATTAGATGAATTTATAAAATCTGTCAATCCGGATATTATATTTCAACCAATTTACTATTCATCCTTTGTAGATGAAGTTGGGT
>CAJTUF010000065.1 GCA_910579675.1 uncultured Muribaculaceae bacterium
CCTCACCATCGAGGGTCAGGAAATCTACGACGAGTTTTCCGGTAGCGAGTTCAGCGAGGTGTTGCTGACATGGCAGTTCGAGGCAAACGACCTCTACGAAGGCGACCAGACAGGCCGCTCCGTAATCGACGGGTTCAGCAACTCATTACTCTGCATGATTGAGATGATTGACCCCGATACGGAAAACTGAAAGCCCTCAAACGGCGGTTCTATCCAAAAATAATCGGCTCTACATAGCTGAAAATCGAATAGAAATCGTTAACTTTGCCACTGAATCGCAGTCATAATTTATTTGATTGTGGATTTAGTGGTGAGGCAGCGGGAGGGATACCCGCTGCCTTTTTAACTTTCATATCCAACCACCACAAATCCACAATAATTTATGGAAGTATTACTGATTGAGAAGGAAACACTTGACTGTATCCTCGACGAGCATGAGCTTCTATGCAACATGGTCGTCAATCTTGCGACACATCTTCGGAAGAAGAAGCCTGATGAACTGATGTCTGCCGCCGAAGTCTGCGATTTCCTCAATATAGGCACAACCACGCTTCAGACACTTCGCAACAGCGGCAAGATTGGTTTTGTCAGGGAAGATAACAACC
>CAJTUF010000066.1 GCA_910579675.1 uncultured Muribaculaceae bacterium
CGTCAAGACTCATGTCCCGACCGATGTTGTCGGGGAAGAGGACATACTCTTCGGCATGCTCCAGTTGGTCCCAACTGCGGTAGTCGCTCAACTTCTCCTTATACTGCTTGCGCAAGGTCTGTCCGTTCACCCCGTTGCGCTCTCCCAACACCTTGATGCTTACGGGGGTGTTGTCAATCTCCCTCTTTTAAAAAAAAAGCGAACTCCTCATTGAGCTGCGTGCTGTCGTATTCCGAAAGGTCCCAGTTGTAACTGAATATCTCGCCTGTTGTCTTGTCAAGCCATTTGCGCTTGCGTACATGCAACCATGTCGCCCGTCCGCGTATCGGATAGTCCTGGATATTGTGATACTCGCCAAAGCCATATGAGATTACATTGGAATTATTCTTGTCCTCGCGCATCTGGACCTTTTTCTCATCGAGCCAGATATCAAACCGGGTATCCGTCTTCTCAAAGCGGTCTATGTCAAAATTGTCTACGATTACGGATGGCAGTATAGCTCTTAATAACTGTTCTGGTTTCATCCTGCAAAAGTACATAAAAATCCTGGGATTTTTACACCGGCAGAATAAAAAGGTCAAGGCCTCCGCAACTTATCTGCCT
>CAJTUF010000067.1 GCA_910579675.1 uncultured Muribaculaceae bacterium
CTCCGAAAAGACCTCCGTAAGTTCTGCGCCCTCTACTCCCAATACGGCAAGGACTCAGTTCTCCTCGGCGCACTCGCCTACAACTGCGGACCCGGTGTAGTCAACAAGTCCACCGTCCTGAAAAAGTTGAAACGTGGCGACCGCAACATCTTCAAGTCCTACACCTCCCACTGTCGCTACAAAGGAAAGTGGCACAAAGGATTATACACTCGTCGCCTTACAGAAATACTTACTTTATACACTCCGTAGTTTATTGAAAGCATTCCGTTCTATAGCGGGATGCTTTCACTGTTTTAATACGATTAAATTGTCCATTTTAGTCCAACTTCGGATTCCTCCATGATTTAACTGAATTATCTCTTTCCCATCTCGAAAAAAATTAGTAATTTTGCCATTGGCTTAGTGCTACTTACCTTTTTGGTGGGGAGCCTTAGCCATGACATATTAAAGGCGTTTCCAACGCTTTGCCCTTGGCATATAGAAATCTGACAGTTTCTTGTCTGTTTTATAAAATGGACATATCGAAGTCAAGTGCGAGGCAACACAGAACGCCCATGAGTATGAGTACCATACTCCAGTTTTTCATATCCATTAGATG
>CAJTUF010000068.1 GCA_910579675.1 uncultured Muribaculaceae bacterium
AAATAGCCAACCGTTTCGACATTCCGGTAATAGAGGATGCCGCCGAAGGCTTTTGCTCACGCTATAACGGCAAAGTTCTCGGAACTTTTGGGCGGTTTGGTATTCTGAGTTTCAACGGCAACAAGATGATAACAACCTCTGGTGGCGGGGCGTTGATTTGCCCCGACAAGGCTACGGCAGACAAAGCAAAATGGTATGCAACCCAAGCCCGCGAAGGCTACCCATATTATCAGCACGAGGTAGTTGGTTACAATTACCGTCTTTCAAATATCTCAGCTTGTATTGGTCGAGCGCAACTCACAGTACTCGATGAACATCTTGAACATCACCGCCATGTGCAGAAGCTGTATTGCGAGCTGTTGAAGAATGTCAAGGGCATCACCATGCACTGCAATCCTGCGCCGGAATATGACTCCAACTTCTGGCTATGCACGGCTACTCTCGACCCCGATCTGCGCATAAAAGGTCAGGAGAACGCCTACAGAGCTATCATCACCGGTGCCGTAGGCGGCGCAGCAGGTGTGATCCACGCAGCGTCATCGGCCACAACCGACTGCCAGCCGAACGACAACGTTGAGGCTCTACGCGTCTA
>CAJTUF010000069.1 GCA_910579675.1 uncultured Muribaculaceae bacterium
CCATTGCCCGGCCTCCAAAGAGGCTGAGCATGGCAATTATTGCGATAAGAAATTTATTCATAGTATTTACTGGATTGAAAGTTGCGTTAAACGCCAATCGTGGCTGCACTCGGCAAAGCCAAACGAGTTTGTCTTTGCACTCATTGGCACACGATTTCATCAATTACGTTAGCTCTCACGATGTCCTCGTTATCGACCACAAAGGACTGATGGCGACCACCTTCTTTCTCAGCAATCTCGATAATGAGCTGCTTATCGTCTGGGATTGTGAATTTCTCCAGAGCAAACACGGTGTGTTCCGTAGATTTACCATGCACAACTGTTACATAATTCTGAGCGCGGAGAGGTTCTACAACCTGCTCCTGCATGGCAGTCCGCTTGACAACCTTCTTATCCACAATCTTGAACATCACATAGTCAATATCAAAGGCAATATTGGAGGTGTTCTTCAATTCCGTGTGAAAATAGAGAAGTCCGTTGTTGACGTAAATACTTTTCAGAAGAAACTGCACTCCGAAACACTTGCTGCCGATATGCTTGATTTCACGCTTGTTCTGTTTGTAGATACTCTTCATAATGAGCTTGACAAG
>CAJTUF010000070.1 GCA_910579675.1 uncultured Muribaculaceae bacterium
GGTGGTGCATTGTTTCAAATTTCTTGATTATCAATACTGCCCGCTCAAATAACGGCAACTCCATAATGTTGCGCTTTGCGGCGTGGGCGGGCGTTGCTGCCGCAAGGGTCAGCAACGCCACGAAGAAGAACAGCAGTTTTTTCATCGGCTGATCGGGGTTAATGTTCCGGGATTGATGGGAGTCACGACCAGACTGCCTGTGCTACCACTGTCATCTTCATCTTTGGTGTTGAACTCGAATGTCTGTTCCCACGGAGTTGAGCCGAAGTTATCTTCAACCACTACAAGGAATTTGTGAGCATCTGAAGACTGGGCGGTGTAGTTCAGGCGGAATGTCTTGCTTTCGAGTAAAACACGGTCGTTGTTTACCAGCACGGGGCCGTCAACAAGTTTGAGCGTGCCCTCGCCGTCATACTGAAAGTAGCGGATTGTATAGAGGGTGTTTGTATAGTTACCTTCCGGTTTGATTTCAAAGCGCAGCTCTACGGTCTGGCCTTTGGTTATCTTTTCAGCGAAGGGCATTATCTCCACCGTGAACGGATAGGACTGTTGCACATCGAGGTCGTCAGAGCAGGACGAGAGTGTTA
>CAJTUF010000071.1 GCA_910579675.1 uncultured Muribaculaceae bacterium
ACAAAGATAGCATTTATCTTTGTGTTATGGGACATGACGAGGCCATTATTTTCCAAAAAACGTATGGAACCCTTACTACAGACCTGCGTCAGATGTGCGCCGATATGGTTTCCCATGGTGTGACCGAGGCGGCAATGGAGAGCACGGCTACCTATTGGGTGCCGGTGTGGAACGCGCTGTGTGACAGCATGTCGCTCAAACTGGTAAATCCTTTTTTCATCAAGCAACTTCCGGGTCGCAAGAGCGACGTGAAGGATGCACAATGGATAGCTGAGTGCCTGCTGAAAAATCTTATCAAGGGCAGTTTTGTGCCGGATTCCGTGGTGCAGGATATGCGCAAGTACAACCGCCGTATCTTCGACCTTAACGATGACATGGTCTATAACACCAATAAACTTGATGCTGCGTTGCAGCGATGCGGTTTTCGGCTGAGCAACTATGTGACTCATGTAAAGGGCAAAAGCTATCAAAGCTGCATTTCCGCCATAATCAGCGGAATTACCGACCCGTTTGAGTTGGCAAAACTCGTTCACGGCAGAACCATCAACAAGCATGGCAAAGACGTTGTAATGGC
>CAJTUF010000072.1 GCA_910579675.1 uncultured Muribaculaceae bacterium
TGAATACGTCATAGAAATATGAGTTCATCGCTCTGCAAAGTCCCATTACGGTCTTTCCTCCCTTCGGGTCTATCCAATACTCGCATATAGCCATTGCTGAATATTTGGCTTGATACCCCTTGCGCATTTCGCTTATGAGTTGGAATGAGCGGATAACTTGATAGTCAGCCTTGGTGGTAATGATGTTGAAGTAGGATTTCTGCTTCACAACCCTTTCCTTGGTGTCCTTCACTTGCAGACGTGCGCCACACTTGGGGCAACGGCACATTGTTTCGTTTTCTGCGATTTCCTTCCATACGTGACCACAATCCATACAAGTGGCAACACCGGATTTCAAGCGGTATGCGAAATGCTCGTGTGTATCTCTGAAAGCCCAACTGAGTTGAGTAGAAGTGAGGGAGCGCATGGCTCCACTCAACTTCACAACTTCTATCTGTTTACGTGTCTTCGGTCTCATCTTTTTATCCTCCTATTAAAAATCATCTCCAAAGAGATTGGGTTGAACATTGATTTCTTCACCCGCTTTCGGTGCGGTGGCGGTGTGCTTGGGTGCGGTTGCCTTCGGCTGGTTCTG
>CAJTUF010000073.1 GCA_910579675.1 uncultured Muribaculaceae bacterium
TTCAAGTATCCCGACCTGAGTACCATAGTTTACAACCACTTGGAAAAGCACAAGGATAAGTACAAGGTAAAGCCGAAGTTCTATGTGATAAACTTTGATGACCCTATGCACAGCCACCGTTGCAATCCCATCCACCCGGACTTCATGACCGACATTGCCGACGCATACGAATCAGCCTATACAATCCTCTTGAATCTCAACAAAACGTGGATCCAGAAGCAGGGTGACTTCTTCGTGGAGTCTCCTATTATCCTTCTGGCGGCTATCGTGTGGTTTTTGAAAATCTACGAGAATGGCAAATATTGTACCTTCCCCCATGCCATCGAATTCCTGAACCGCAGTTATGAGGATATTTTCCAGATTCTGACATCGTATCGCGAACTTGAGAACTACCTTTCTCCATTTATGGACGCTTGGAAAGGCGGAGCCCAAGACCAGTTACAGGGGCAGATTGCTTCGGCAAAAATCCCGTTGTCCCGTATGATTTCACCTCAGCTCTATTGGGTTATGACCGGCAATGACTTCACTCTTGACATCAACAATCCGGAACATCCGAAAATTCTATGTGTAGGC
>CAJTUF010000074.1 GCA_910579675.1 uncultured Muribaculaceae bacterium
TCCTCCGCTTGTGCGGGCCCCCGTCAATTCCTTTGAGTTTCACCGTTGCCGGCGTACTCCCCAGGTGGAATACTTAATGCTTTCGCTTGGCCGCTTACTGTATATCGCAAACAGCGAGTATTCATCGTTTACTGTGTGGACTACCAGGGTATCTAATCCTGTTTGATACCCACACTTTCGAGCATCAGTGTCAGTTGCAGTCCAGTGAGCTGCCTTCGCAATCGGAGTTCTTCGTGATATCTAAGCATTTCACCGCTACACCACGAATTCCGCCCACCTCTACTGTACTCAAGACAGCCAGTATCAACTGCAATTTTACGGTTGAGCCGCAAACTTTCACAACTGACTTAACTGTCCACCTACGCTCCCTTTAAACCCAATAAATCCGGATAACGCTCGGATCCTCCGTATTACCGCGGCTGCTGGCACGGAGTTAGCCGATCCTTATTCATATGGTACATACAAAATTCCACACGTGGAAAACTTTATTCCCATATAAAAGAAGTTTACAACCCATAGGGCAGTCATCCTTCACGCTACTTGGCTGGTTCAGGCCTGCGCCCATTGACCAA
>CAJTUF010000075.1:0-233 GCA_910579675.1 uncultured Muribaculaceae bacterium
CATTGCTCTACCGTCTTGAAAAGGAAACGAAGGAACTGGCGGCTGTCACCGCCAAAGTCCTTGCACTTACTGAGGATATGCGCAACCAATGGTCGCAAAAATCTCATTAGGTAGCAGTCTCTACGGCGCACTCTCATACAACGGAGAGAAAATCAACAAGGAGGAGGGTCGCGTTCTTTGTACCAATAAAATTTATGTGCCACCTGACGGAAAAATCGGCATTCCGGAAATGG
>CAJTUF010000075.1:243-572 GCA_910579675.1 uncultured Muribaculaceae bacterium
GAGGATTTCAAAAACTACATGCCGAAGACCGGACGCACCAAGAAGCCGGTTCTCCATATCTCCCTCAATCCACATCCAGATGATGTACTGTCGGATTCCGATCTTGCCAACATTGCCCGTGAGTATCTTGACAAACTCGGATTCGGTGAGCAACCCTACATAATCTATAAGCACACTGATATTGAACGACACCATATCCATATAGTGACGGTCAATGTCGATGAGCAGGGAAAGCGGCTCAACATGGATTTTATCCATCGGCGAAGTAAAAAGGCAACTACCGAAATTGAGGAGAAATATAATCTCCGTAAGGCAGAGCGTCAGCGTTT
>CAJTUF010000076.1 GCA_910579675.1 uncultured Muribaculaceae bacterium
AATTAACAATCTGTTGGATCGGTATTTCAATATCCGGATTCTCATAATACTCTTTCGCGATATCATGATTCTTACGGAAGTCGTCGAGTGTCACATGGTCTGTTATGATCTTGTCGCCATACTTCAGCTCTATCGCTTTATACATATCCCGGCCCTCACTGTCAACACCATAGATATACGGCGAATAACCCTCGGCCGTTATCAGAATCTCCCCATCGGGCATCCTGAAGAATTTTTTGCGTGTGCCCGAGAAATATGAGATTATATCGTCGGCATAACTCCAGTTGTTGAGGGCCTTACCTTGCTCGGCATCATAGAGCGTCACCTGATATGGGTTGGTGACTATGCTTGAGTGGAGCAGATATTTAGTTGCAGATAATGCGATTCCTGAATCAAATAGCCATTTGTCGGCAGTACCTACAATGGTTGGCAGATCGCTCACGCGCACACTGTGGGTAAATTCTGGGTCGTAGGAATACATATTGGATATGCCAAGAACATCAATTGTGTGGCTGAAGGGATTGACAACATGACCTAATAGCATCACGTGCTCTCCCGGGCCTTGACC
>CAJTUF010000077.1 GCA_910579675.1 uncultured Muribaculaceae bacterium
CCTTGAGATTGGCTTTGTCTTCCTCGGAGAGTTCCGGCTTACCTACCACGATGTTGCAGTTGACCTTTCCGCCTTCCTCAATCTCGTTCTCGTCAAAGTAGTGTTTATCACGAGTCGTGATAAACATTATTATCCCCACTCCAAGATTATCCCAAGTATTCTGTAGCATTTAGGCGCAATATTCTGAAATTCAGATTTACTCGTGATAATACTTGGTGGATAATTCTGATGCGTTATATTGAAAATGTACCAATAAAATTTTCAATATGGCACAAACAAAAATTACATCATTAATCGCGACCTGTAAGGAGAAGATGGTTAGCGATGGTTATAGCGAGAGCACTATCGCCACGCATCTGTCCAATCTTGAT
Organism: uncultured Muribaculaceae bacterium; assembly: GCA_910579675.1. Classification (GTDB taxonomy): domain Bacteria; phylum Bacteroidota; class Bacteroidia; order Bacteroidales; family Muribaculaceae; genus Paramuribaculum. The sequence goes on from CAJTUF010000077.1 coordinate 372, forward strand.
CGAGGCATCCTCGCATATATGTCTGAGCGAGGAGAAGAGTTCTATCATCCCGACATCGGGGATTCTTTCCTTGAGTGTCTTACCAGAAATACTCAATGGGAAAAGCATTATCGTTGCATCGGTATGCTGAACTCAATAATCGAGCATGGCCATCTAATGGCAAATCGCCCTCCGAGTAAAAGATATG
>CAJTUF010000078.1:0-280 GCA_910579675.1 uncultured Muribaculaceae bacterium
CTCCCGCTTCTGGCGGTATTGTTCCGAGTTGACGAAAACCACATCGCGCTTGTCGGCATTGTACTGGAGGTCGGCGGTAAACTTCCGTCCGTTGGGCAGCTCGATATGCTGCTCTCTGATTATGCCTCCGTCTTTGAGGATGCCGATCTGCTTCATGTCAAGTTCGATGTTAGCAACCTTGTTCTTGATGTAGATTTTATCCACGGGGATACTTTCAATCTCATTGGTGAGACGGTCGATGCTGACGAGCGACTTCTTGACCTCCCCGGTTTTCGGGTCG
>CAJTUF010000078.1:290-556 GCA_910579675.1 uncultured Muribaculaceae bacterium
CACGAAATGAGGCGTGAGGGTAAAACTGCCGTCAGGATTGGACTTGAACGAGAGCCGGGCCTGTGCCTCGAATTTCTCGCCGCCGATTTCCGGTCTCAGGGTGAAAAGCTGCGGAGACTTGTGGTTATAGACCATCTGCTGCATTGCTCCGGATTTTTCGAGGTCATCTCTCTTGATGCCCCATTGTTTTTCGATGGTGTCCCAGTCAACTTTGTTGGGGTCAACCGGCGCCATCTTGATTGCGGTCGAAGTCTCCTTTGCCGGAG
>CAJTUF010000079.1 GCA_910579675.1 uncultured Muribaculaceae bacterium
GCCTCACCGAAATACTTACGGACGGTCTTGAACATATACTTCAGATACTCGCTCATAGTGCTGGTTGACAACGCTTTCCACGCCTCCTCACAGATAAGGACTTTGCGGATACCTTTGAGCCTTCGCATCTTGTTGATGAAAGCCTCCATGATGATGATTGTCACCACCGGGAAAAGTTCCTTGTTGTCTTTCACGGCGTCAATTTCAAAGACCACAAACCGCTTGTTGAGCAGGTCGATGTTCTCCTTTGAATTGAGCAGGAAGTCGAAGCGTCCGCCATGATAGTATTGCCGCAGGGTCGTCAGGAAGTTGTCAATGTCGAAGTCCTGTCTGTAGATGGGTATCGGACGGTTTGCCATTTCAACCTTATATTCGTCGCGCATGAACTCATAGAATGAGTTGAAGCAGGGGACTATTTCCTTGTCCTTCGCCATCTTGTCAAGGAACATTGACAATGCCGAGCCTAACTCACCGGATTCTGTTTTCGTCACCCTGTCATCCTCGGATTTCCAGAGTGTCAGCAGCAGCGTCTTGATAGAGTCTTTCTTCTCC
>CAJTUF010000080.1 GCA_910579675.1 uncultured Muribaculaceae bacterium
GGAGTGCATCGCTTCATATTCAGCGGAGGTGACAGTGAAAAGTTCCGGGAGGCTCACCTCAAAGGCCACGGTAACATCCGCGTCCTTTGAGATGATGCAGCCATGCTCGACCGCCAACAGCGGCAGCTTCGACTCCAGTGTTGTAGCTTTCAGTATATTCCTCATGTTTTATGCTTTATCAATCGTGTTATGCGCAGACGGTTGATGATATATCGTGGTCGATATTTGACCGAGGTCAGTTTCATCAGACCGTACTGGCCGTATTTGGCATTGAGATGGAATGTGAGCCAGACAAGAAAGGACGCACCTGTCGCACCGAAGCCTATGCAGACCCATTGGGAGATTCCGACGATATACATGATGACGAACACCACGAACATGGCAAGCAATCCACCTGCGAAGATGAACAGGTATTGCGCTTTCAAGCCTTTGTACTCAACCGACCGTCCGATGCCCTTGTTGATTGAGTATTCGGACATTAGAGGAAGAATGAGCGGAGGATTGTGGCGGCTACAATCAGGAAGATACAGGCTCCGAAC
>CAJTUF010000081.1 GCA_910579675.1 uncultured Muribaculaceae bacterium
CATCTGGATCTTCGGCGGCGATGGCTGGGCCTACGACATCGGCTTCGGCGGCGTGGACCACGTCCTGGCCTCCGGCGAGGATGTCAACATCTTCGTCTTCGATACCGAGGTGTACTCCAACACCGGCGGTCAGGCCTCCAAGGCCTCCAACATCGGCCAGGTGGCGCAGTTCGCCGCTGCCGGTAAGGAGATGAAGAAGAAGAGCCTCAGCGAGATCGCCATGCAGTACGGCTACGTGTACGTGGCCCAGGTGGCCATGGGCGCCAACCCCGCCCAGACCCTGAAGGCCATTCCCGAGGCCGAGGCCTATCATGGCCCGTCCCTCATCATCGGCTACGCCCCCTGCGAGATGCACTCCATCAAGGGCGGCATGATGAACTGCCAGAAGGAAATGAAGAAGGCCGTGGACTGCGGCTACTGGAACCTGTTCCGTTATAACCCCGCCCTGCGTGCCGAGGGCAAGAACCCGTTCACTCTGGATTCCAAGGCGCCCGCAGGCGGCTATCAGGAGTTCCTGAAGAACGAGGCCCGCTAC
>CAJTUF010000082.1 GCA_910579675.1 uncultured Muribaculaceae bacterium
CCTTTGATTATCTTACGGATATTCTCCATAAAACGTTTCTCGGCTTCTTTAGTCGGCTTTGTCAAAACTTCGTTGCCGTATTTGCGTATATTGAAACCAAGAAAATCAAAACCATCGTTCACATTAGTGATTACCGTCTTTTCTTCTGAGAGGGTCAGACCTCTCTCTGCCATAAAATCGGAAACAAGTGGCTTGATTTCTTTTTCAAGGGTCTCTCTGTTCTCGCAGGTGATGATGAAGTCATCAGCGTAACGAACAAGGTTCACCATTGGAGAGTAGTGTTGCCCTTTAATGGTTCTCCTCTTGTATTTCTCTGCAAGGACTTTTTGCAATCCGTCAAGCGTCATATTGGCAAGTGTCGGGGAGATTATTCCTCCTTGCGGAGTACCCTCCTCGGTCGGGAACATCTTTTTCTTGAAGATATAGCCACATTTGAGCCATTTCTTAAGCTATAACTTTCATCGAAGTTACGTAATATTCCAGCCGATCTCAGCCATGAGGTCGGTTTCTTTCTTTGTCATCTCAG
>CAJTUF010000083.1 GCA_910579675.1 uncultured Muribaculaceae bacterium
CCAAGCGGAGCAACCCTGTGAAGAGTTGCTCCGCTGATTTACGCTCAAAATCCCAAAAATTTCGGCCGCCTTTGGAGGCGGCGGAGGTATAACCTGAATTTCACACCATATTATAATTCAAATTCTCATGACTTATTTAGTTTCTTGAAATCGGGCCAATTATAAGAGTTCATTATGTAACGTAATGCTGTAAAACAGTTTTTCCAATTACTTACATTACAAATACATTTTGTTATGTTATGCAGTTGGAATTCATAAATTGGTTCTATACTGTTGCAGTTATAGCAAAACATCTGATAGATTTTAAGAGTGTGACAATGTTCAACTAATACTTCTCTACTATTTTACCTCCATCAATAAGACCTTGAAACTCAATTACAATGCTAAACATTTTGAGCATTATCTTCCGTTTTTTAGGTTTATTGATCCCAAAATCATTTATCGCTTTCTGTATATCACATAAATTCCATGCTGTAAAATGTCGATTCAAACCAAATGCACTATTAAGTAAGTCGTAAAAAT